>NZ_PDWV01000016.1 GCF_010093385.1 Pseudoxanthomonas mexicana | reverse complement strand
GGCGCATGTGGGCCTGGAGCGACGTTCGCCAGTGCATCTCCACGCAGGCAGTGGTCCAATGCGGCCAGCTGCCGTTCGTTCCAGCGCTGCGCGTCAGCAAAGGCCGCCAGGCCAAGCGACCGCCGCAAGTCCGCATCCTTCGACAGGCGGATCACGTGGTCCGCAAAAGCGTCGTGGTCGTGATCGGGCACCACCCGCAGGCCGTTGCGGAATTCCGCCCCCAAGCCACGCGCTCCGGTGAGCGTGGAGATCGTGGGCACGCCGGCACCCATCGCGTCCAGGAGTTTGATGTTGATGCCCGTGCCCGCGATCGTCGGATTGACCGACAACGGGGCGCGGGCGAAGGCGAGGCGCAGGTCGTCGACGAAGCCCAGCTTTTCCACGTTGGGCAGATCGGGTGCCCAGTGGCAGATCGAGCCGGCCAGTCTGAGCTTGAAATCCGGGATAGCACTTACCACGCGCGGCAGCACGTGTTCCAGGAACTGCCCCAGCGAAATCTGGTTCGACAGCATGTTGGTGCCGACATAGAGCGCGGCATGGTCGACGCTGTGGTCGGGCACGGGTTGGTCAAGGCCGATGAAATGGCTGACCACGGCGATCTCCGGATTGCGTTCGACGGCTCCGTCCCGTGTCAGCTGCTGACGGAAATGCTCGGCTTCCTGCGCCTGGATGGCGATCGCCGCGTCGGCCCGACGCAGGCCCCGGTTCTCGTCCTGGGGTTTGAGGGAAACCCAATACCCTTTGCGGAAGCCGCGCGCCACGAAAGGGCGATGCCGGTCGGCAAACGCGTCGTGGGTATCCAGCAGTTTGCGCGTCGAGGCTGGAAACGCGTCAAGCGCGCGGGAGTTGAAAGCGTACTCGACAACGACGGCATCGAACCGGCGATCCAGGGCTCGGAGCTGGTGGGTCCAGGCGTTGCGCCAGTTTTCGTCGAGCCGGGAGTAGTGGCTGTGCTCGTACCCGAGGCCGCATAGGAGCTTCCGCCAGCGGCGTCGCACCTTGCCGCGCAGCCAGAAGGCGGCACGCGCCTGGCGTGGGCCATTGTGCAGATGCAGGTAGTGCTGTTCTCCGAAAAAGTCGACATGCGACGCCGTATCGGGCTTCTGGGTGTCCAGCTTGGAGGAGACATGGATGAACGTCAGCTCGTGACCCAGCGCCCTGATCGCCTTGCACAGCTGCAGGATGCGCACGCTGTGCCCGGCCTTCGCCGGAAAGACCGGTGTCATCGAGATCAGTGCGACCCTCATCGGGCCCTGGGTCGGGCCAGATGGGAGGGAGAACGCATCGCGGGCGGATCCCGCGCCTCGCGTCTCGGAGTGCCGGATCGATGAAGGGACGATCATCCGTGGTGGACCGGGTTTTGCGGACGGAGGCGGTCCACGAGCATGGCCCGTGACCCGATTCCGGTCGTTTGGGGGAGGCGCCAATTCTCCGGGCACGGCGTGGTGGCGCCAGCCGCCGCCAGCCGACAAGACAGCCCCCAGTCAGATTCGCGTGCCCGGATCCGGATGAAACAGGCCCCAAGGAGAGAACGGGTTCGCTTTTTTCTGTCCCGCGGCGTGTTGCCTTCGCTGCGAAGGGATCCGGCGCTGGCCGGACGGCCCTCAATTCCATCGTGTGTCGAGGCGGCTGGGCGTGACCGTAGCCTGACCTTTCGCGTCCAGGTGGTGTGGCGCGACCGCGTGCGGGGCGATGCTGGATAGCCTAAGAACCGCTAAGCTCATGGCATGTCTTTCTTGCCTCTCTCCCTCGTCGTCATTACCCACAACGAGGGGTTGAACATCGCCCGGTGCCTGGACAGCGTCCCGTTCGCCGCGGACAAGCTGGTGGTGGACAGCGGCAGCACCGACGACACCGTCGCCATCGCCCAGGCCCACGGCGCGCGCGTGGTGCACCAGGACTGGCTGGGCTTCGGGCCCCAGCGCAACTTCGCCAGCACCCAGGCCGTCCACGACTGGATCCTGGTGCTGGATGCGGACGAGTTCCTGTCGCCCGAACTCGCGGCGGACCTCGAGCGCGGGCTGCCCGCGCTGATGGCCTCCAGCCGGCCCGCGGCGTGGCTGCGCCGGCGCACCTGGCTGATGGGCGCGCCGATGCGCTGGTACCGGCCGATGGTGGGGGAGAGGATGGTGCGGCTCTACCATCGCGACCGGGCCCGATGGACCGATGCGCGCGTGCATGAGTCGCTGCGCTTCGACGGGGCGGCGGCCGAATTCAGCGCGCCCTTCAACCACGCGGACAATCCCAGCCTGGTGCACAAACAGCTGAAGGTCCTGCGCTACAGCGAACTGAAGGCACTGGACTGGTGCGACAAGCGGCGTCCGGTGCGGATGTGGCTCACGCCGCTGGTGTACCTGTCCAGTTTCCTCAAGGACTACGTACTGCGGCTGGCCTTCCTGGATGGCTGGCGCGGTTTCATCATTGCGCAGACGGCGGCCAGCTACGCCGCCTACAAGCGCATGCGCTATTACGAGATGCGGCACAACCCGGCCTCGATCGGCGCCGCGCACGCCAAGCTCGCCAAACACGGACTGGAACACTGATGGCCAAGCACTACCTCCTCTACGGCTCCGAGCGCTATGCGCTGGCGATCCTGCGGCCCGTGCAGGAGGCCATCCGTGCGCGCGGCGGCGAGGCTGCCTGGTTCGTCGACGGTCCCGGCGCCGAGGATCTGCATCCCGACGAGAAGCTGCTGACGACGACCGAGGAGGTCCGCCGCTGGAACGCCATCGCCGTGATCACCGGCAGCAATGCGGTGCCGCACTTCTTCCCCGGCGTGAAGGTGGAAACCTTCCACGGCTTCGATGCCGGCAAGCCGCGCCATATCTACATCCGGGGATTCTTCGACCTGTACTGCACCACGGGGCCGCGCGACACCGCGCAGTTCAAGGCCATCGCCGACAAGGTGGGCCACTTCAGCGTGGTGGAGACCGGCTGGCCGAAGATTGATCCCTTCATGCAGGAGATCGCCGGCGACGTGCCGCCGGTGCGCCAGCCGCCGGTGATCCTCTACCACTCCACCTTTTCGCCGTCGTGGAGCGCGGCGGAAACGCTGTACGAGGAAGTGAAGCGGCTCTCGCGCACCGGCGAGTGGAAGTGGATCGTGACCTTCCACCCCAAGATGAGCCCGGACACGGTGGCGAAGTTCCGCGCGCTGGAGAACGAACACCTGCGCTTCGCCGACGACGACAACATCCTCGAGCTGTTCCCGCAGGTGGACATGATGTGCTCGGACACCTCGTCGGCACTCAACGAGTTCCTGCTGACCCACAAGCCGGTGGTGACGTTCAAGAACCGCCGTCCCGGCCCGCAGTTGATCGATATCGACGATCCTGCGCAGTTCGAACCGGCGATCCGCCGCGCACTGTCGCGGCCGCCCGAACTGATGCAGGCCATCGTCGCCTACGCCGACAGCATCCATCCCTATCGTGATGGCCGTTCCAGCGAGCGCGTGCTGGACGCCATCGACGCTTTCATCGCCGCAGGCGCCCGCACCCGGAAGCCGAAACCGATGAACCTGTGGCGCAAGCTTAAGATCCGCAAGCGGATCGGCTACTGGGGCCCTGCCTGAGCCGATCCCGCCTGCGGCCCTGAACGGAGGCCACTGGCGACCGTCACCACCGCAGCCGGCGCTGTGCCAGGGCCAGCGACAGCCGCTCGAACGCATCGCGCGCCTCCGCCTCGGGGACGAAGCGCAGGGCGAGCGGAGCGGCAACGCCGCTGGCGCCGGCGGTGTCCAGCCACAGCGAGGCGGTGCCGCAGGCGTGGTCGAGCGGCGAGCGCGACAGCCGCAGCGCCTGCAGCTTGTCGATCTGGGCGAACCGCCAGTAGCGCGACCACCAGCCGCTGCGGACCGCGACCAGATGTCCGTCCAGCGACCAGCCCATCCGTGAGGCCTGCCGGTGCACCGCATAGGCTGACGCCGGTAGCCAGGCCAGGGCGCACCAGGCCCAGGGCCCCAGGTGCCATGTGGCCAGCGCGGTCGCGGGCAGCAGCCATGTCAGGGTCGGCAGCAGCAGGCGCCAGCGGGCGGACGCGGCGACCGGACGCCAGTCCGCGCGGGGCCATGCCGTCTGCGGCAGCAGGTGGTGGACCAGCGCGTCGCACGCCTCGGGCGTGGCGATCGGCGCCAGATCCTTCAGTGCGCGCTGGTCCTGCTGGCCGGCCTTCTCGGCCACCGCGGTGTCGATGCGCAGCGAGCGCCGGCCGAACCACCGGTGCAGTACGCCTTCGTGCAGCGTCCATGCCTGGATGCGCCGGCGCGCCACGCTGGTGCGCAAGCGCGCCAGCAGGCCGCGCTCGACCATCAACCTGCGTGCGTCCTCGCTCAGACGGAACCCATGGAACTGCAGCAGCGCCAGCACCACGGACAGTGCGCGCACCAGGGCCAGCGCCAGTACCACCAGCGCGGCGACGCCCGCGGCGCCGGCCAGCCAGCCCAGGTGCAGCTGTTCGGCATACCCGAAGGCCTGCTTGGCGCCCTGGCGGAAGAACTGTTCGATCATCCGCTCCGGCAGGATCTGCCAGGCCGCACCGAAGCCCGCGGCCACCACGATCATGCCGCGGTTGGAGATCAGGCCCAGGCGGATCACCTCGGCCGTCGACAGCGCCAGCAGCGTGGCGTCGCGCGCACGCGACGGCTCATCGGACGCGGCGGCCTGGATGGCCGCGGGGCCGCGCGCCTGGTGGCGCACCAGGTCTTCCAGCGCCAGCGCATCGCGCAGGCCCAGCACACGCATCTGCGCTTCCGGCTTCTGGCCGCCTGCGGATTCCAGACGCACCTCTGCCACGCCGAACACGCGGTGCAGCAGCGACTGGTGCACCACCACGTTGTGGATGCGGGAGAAGGGAATCTCGCGCCGCGAACGGTGCAGCAGGCCCTCGCGCACCGTCAGGCCATCGCGGCCGATCACGTAGCGGTAGGTGAAGTACTGCAGGATGGCCAGCACCACCAGCACGGCGATGCCGATCACGGGTGCGAACGCCAGCCAGGGATCGCCGTCGTCGCTCTTGCGGGCACCGAACACCAGCAGCGCGATCAGCGGGAAAATGAACTGCTTGAGCTGCTGCAACAGTACGAACAGCCACGACCACGGGTGCAGGTGGCGTTCCGGGGCGTCGGTGTCCACGGCAGGTCCGTCCATCACAGCGCGTCGTCGTGGTCGACCTGCGTGGCCAGGCGTTCGCGCAGGCGCTCGGCGTCGTCCGCGTCCAGTCCCGACAGCGACACGGCGGCCATGCGCGTGCCGGCGGTGTGCACCACCAGCGTGGACAAGCGCGCGCTGCGTTCCAGCGGGCCGCGCTTCACGTCCAGGTGCTGCACGCGCGAAATCGGCACGTGGGTTTCGCTCTGCCACCAGTTCCCGCGGCGAACCGCGAAGCCCCGGTCGTCCAGGCGCCAGCGCGTGCGCCGGTGCCGCTTCACCGCGACCCAGGCGCCGAGCAGCGCGCCCACACCCGCGGCCACCGGCACGGCCAACCACGGCGACACCATGTCGGTGGCGCGGGCAATGAAGAAGGCGGGAAAGGCGAACGGAAACAGCAACGCTGCGCCGCCCAGCGCGGCCAGCCACGCGCCGCGCGCAGGCAGCGCCTGCCAGGCGTCGGTGGGCGCCAACGGGATGGGGGTGTCGGTGTCGATCTGCATCACAGCCTGCCTGCTCTCATCTCGTCGATGGCGCGGTAGTCCAGCACGTAATCGCGGTCGTTGCGATACTTGCCCAGGCGCGCGCTCATCCGCTTTCGCGCGGCGGCCCGCCTGTCCTTGGAGAGGTCCTCGTCCGCGGCCATCTTCTCGAGGGCCAGGGTCTGGAACTGCGTCGCCCTGGCGAAGTCGCCATTGGCGGCCAGCGCGGCAGCCACCGTGTCCAGTTCGTGCCAGTCCAGCTCATCCCTGCGCTGGATCATGAACTGCGACAGCTCCAGGGCGCGGACGGTATCGCGCTGGTCCGGTACCGGACAGGTGGCGAGGATCCACACGCGCTCGTTGCGCGCCTGCTTCGCACCCGCTTCTTCCGCGCGCGCGGCCCACGCTTCGGCCTGCCGGCAATCGCGCGCCATGCCGGCCAGACCGTCATGGTGGTACTGCGCCATGGCCAGCAGGGCCTGCGGTTCGGTGCCGTGCGCGGCGGCGCGGGTAAGGTGGGGCAGGGCGCGCTGCATGGCGTCGTCGGAGAACCTGCCCTCCTCCGTGATGGCCACCGAGGCGAGCCAGGCGGCCTGCCCATGGCCGCCCTCGCTGGCCTTCTCCAGCCAGGCCAGGCCCTCGGCGGCGTTCTTGGGCACCAACTGCGGCATGCCGCCCCCGTACTGCAGTGCGCCGAAGGCGAACTGGGCGAACGCATCGCCGGCCTCTGCCTTGCTGCGCACTGCGCGCAGGCGCCAGCGCAGCGGCGCGGTGTAATCCGGCCAGGCTTCATTGAGGCGGGTGCGCATGCCCGCATCGTCCAGCGGCGTGCGGTCCAGCAGGGCCAGACTGGGGCCCTCGCGCTCCAGCATCGCGGCCAGCGCAAGTTCCATGCTGCGCACCTCGCCCAGCCCGGACTGCCGGAAGGCCTGGTCCATGAAGGCCGAGACGTCCGGCATCATCGATTCGTAGCGGTACCGCCACTGTCCGCCCTCGCGCACCAGGACCGGGCCGAACTGGAACTGGCTCTCCGTCGGCGGTGCCACTTCCCCCACCGCCAGGTCGTCGATCACGGTGACATTGGACAGCGTCATGAGCGGCTGGTCGTCGGTGGCGGATTCCACCCCGGACCAACCCTCGACCAGGCACAGTCGCGCCACCGCACGGTCGTCCATCGCCTTCAGCGCCGCGGGCGGCTGGGTGGCGCGCAGCAGGTAGACCACGATGCGGTCGCCGCTGGGCAGCCGGCGCAGTTGTTCCGGCGAGGCATAGAGCGCCATGTCGCGCAGGAAGCCGAAGTGGACCAGGCTGGACGCCGCCAGCAGATCGACACTCTCGGGTTTCTCCTGGCTGCTCAGTTCCGCATAGCGGTCCCATGCCTGCGAAACCTCGTTCAGCGCGGATGGTCCCTGCGCTGCCATCGCCGGAACCACGACCCACCCCGCCAACCATCCTGTCAGCCATCTGCGCACGCGCATCGATTCCCCCTTGTCCATCCCCTTCAGCGGTAGGGATTGTCCTCGCCGCTGCCCTCCGGCCGCAGGGTATAGCGTTTGTAGGTCCACTGGTACTGCGCGGGGTCGCGGCGCGCGATGCGCTCGACGGCCTGGTTGAGTACGGTCACCGCGGCGACCGGATCCGGATCGGCGATGCCGGGCGGGGCCGGTTCCACATGCAGCGCGAAGTCGGGACCGGGGCCGATCCGCTCGCACCAGGCGAACAGCACCGTCGCGCCGGTGCGTTCGGCCAGGCGCGAGACCAGCGTCATCGTCAGTGCCTGCGTACCGAAGAAGGGAGCGAACTCGCCATCGCCGGCCTTGGGCTGCTGGTCGGGCAGGATGCCCACCGCGCCGCCATCCTTCAGGACCTTCCACAGCTGGCGCACGGCAGGGCCCTCGGCCCGCACCTGGCGGATGTTGTCCGCGCCACGCACCCGCAGCAGGAAGGCGTCGCCCACCGGAGACTCCGGCGGGCGGTAGACGATCGCGATGGGCCCGCGCGAGGCCAGCCACTGGTTGAGCAGTTCCCAGTTGCCGAAATGCGGCGCGGCCACGATCACGCCCTTGCCGCTGGCCAGGGCCGCGTCGTACAGCGCTTCGCCATGCCGCTCACGCAGCAGGCGCAGGTTCTCGGCGGGCGGCCGGGTCCAGAAGCGCAGCGTCTCCAGCGCCTGGCGGGCCGTGGTGCGCAGGATGGCCTGATGGAGGTCCTCGCGCTGGCCGGGCAGCAGGTCCGGAAAGGCGATCTCCAGGTTGCGTCGTGCCACCCGGCTCTCGCGCGCGTCGGACCGGCGCCAAGCCCAGGCCATCGCATCGCCGAGCGCGCGCAGCCAGGACCAGGGAAGACGGCCGACCAGGGCGGCGGCGTGGTAAGCCAGGGAGGCGAGGGTGGCCGGTTTCATGCGGCCAGTGTAGCCAACCGGCCGGTAACCCCCGGCGCGCCGGGGCGGACAGGGGCTGCGGCTATGCTGTCGCTCCGTCCCGCGGAGCCTCGCCATGCTGTCCCTGATCCAGCGCGTCACCTCGGCCACCGTCACCGTGGAGGGCGAGGTCGTCGGGACCATCGAAGCGGGCCTGCTGGCGCTGGTGGGCGTGGAACCGGGCGACGGGGAGGCCCAGATCGCCCGCATGGCCGAGCGCCTGCTGGGGTACCGGGTGTTCGCCGACGAAGCCGGCAGGATGAACCGCTCCCTTGCCGATACCGGGGGCGGGCTGCTGCTGGTCAGCCAGTTCACCCTGGCCGCGGATACGCGCTCCGGCATGCGACCCAGCTTCACCACCGCCGCCCCGCCCGCGGAAGCTGAACAGGGATTCAACCGACTGGTCGACATCTGCCAGCAAAAGCATGCAGGGCGGGTGGAAACCGGCCGCTTCGGGGCCCATATGGTGATCAGCCTCGTCAACGACGGGCCGGTGACCTTCCTGCTGCGGCCGTGACGTTCTTCCCTTGTCGGCGGCCGGGATTCAGGAACCCAACCCGGTCCGCGCTGGTATAATACGGGGTTCTCCCTTCCTTACTCCCCGGTGGCGCAACCTCCATGGCCAACGAACGTCCTGCCCAGCAGTCCGACATCAAGCTCTTGATCAGCAAGGGCCTGGAGCAGGGCTATCTGACTTACGCCGAAGTCAACGATCACCTCCCGGACGACCTGGTCGACCCGGAGCAGATCGAGGACATCATCGGCATGATCAACGGCATGGGCATCGATGTCCATGAAGTCGCGCCCGATGCCGAAACCCTGCTGCTCGCCGACGGCAACACCGGCAACCGCGAAGTCGACGAGACCGCGGCCGAAGAAGCCGCCGCCGCCCTGACCTCGCTGGACACCGAAGGTGGCCGCACCACCGACCCGGTGCGCATGTACATGCGCGAGATGGGTACGGTCGAACTGCTGACCCGCGAGGGCGAGATCGCCATCGCCAAGCGCATCGAGGAAGGCCTGTCCCAGGTGCAGGCTTCGCTGGGCAACTTCCCGTGGTCCATCGAGCTGCTGCTGGAAGAGTACGAACTGCACAAGGCGGGCAAGAAGCGCCTGGCCGAGGTGGTGGTCGGTTTCAACGACGTCGAGGAGCCGGTCGAAGAAGTGCCGGCCGCCGAAGAAGTCGCCGATGCGGCCGAAGACGCCGATGACGACGAGGAAAGCGGCGACGATGCCGCCGAGGAAGCGGCGCCGACGGGGCCGGATCCGGAAGAGGTCGCGCGCCGCATGCAGGTGCTGGCCGACGGCTACGCCAAGTTCAAGAAGTCCCACGCCAAGAACGGTCCGGACAACAAGGCCGTCACCAAGCGGCGTGCCGAGCTGGCCGAGACCTTCGTCACCCTGAAGCTGCCGCTGCCGCTGACCGACACCCTGGTGCGCAAGCTGCGCGAGGTGATGGCGCAGATCAAGGACCACGAGCGCCGCGTGCTGCACCTGTGCGCCAACGTCGCCAAGATGCCGCGCAAGGAATTCCTGCGCGCGTGGGAAGGCAACCAGACCAACCTGGGCTGGGTGGACGAGGTGCTGAAGCGCAAGCAGAAGTGGTCCTCGGGCCTGCGCGACGTCAAGGACCAGATCGTCGCCGAGCAGGAAGCCACCATCGCCGTCGAGCAGGCGATGCACCTGACCCTGGCCGACATCAAGGACATCAGCCGTGCGATGGCCTACGGCGAAGCCAAGGCGCGCAAGGCCAAGAAGGAAATGGTCGAGGCCAACCTGCGACTGGTGATTTCCATCGCCAAGAAGTACACCAACCGCGGCCTGCAGTTCCTGGACCTTATCCAGGAAGGCAACATCGGCCTGATGAAGGCCGTGGACAAGTTCGAATACCGTCGCGGCTACAAGTTCTCGACTTACGCCACCTGGTGGATCCGCCAGGCGATCACCCGCTCGATCGCCGACCAGGCGCGCACCATCCGCATCCCGGTGCACATGATCGAGACGATCAACAAGCTCAACCGCATTTCCCGCCAGATGCTCCAGCAGTACGGCCGCGAGGCCACACCGGAAGAGCTGGCCAAGGAAATGGACATGCCCGAGGACAAGATCCGCAAGGTGATGAAGATCGCGAAGGAACCGATCTCCATGGAAACCCCGATCGGCGACGACGAGGATTCCCACCTGGGCGACTTCATCGAGGACACCAACGTGGAGTCCCCGATCGAGAACACCACCAACATCAACCTGCAAGAAACCGTCCGCGACGTCCTGGCCGGCCTGACTCCGCGGGAAGCCAAGGTGCTGCGCATGCGCTTCGGCATCGACATGAATACCGACCACACGCTGGAAGAGGTCGGCAAGCAGTTCGACGTCACCCGCGAGCGCATCCGCCAGATAGAAGCCAAGGCCCTGCGCAAGCTGCGCCACCCGTCGCGTTCGGAACAGCTGCGCAGCTTCCTCGACATCGACTGACGCAACGCGCGGTTCCGCACCATCCAGGCGCGGCCCTTCGGGGCCGCGTTTTTTTTGTGCATCGACGCGTCCTGCGTGCGGCGGCGCCTTGTCAGGGTCATCGGATCACGCGCTCTACATCGCGCGGCTCGCCACGGTCGGAGAACCGCATGCAGCGACGGGACGCACTCAGGAGCGCGCCCCAGAAGAGACTTCGGTGCCATTGTCCTTTGCGCGCGCCCTGCAGCTGCACGGTGCCCAACCGCCCCGCAATCGACCTGGCCTCATCCGGTACAATTCCGGCGCAACGGGCCTATAGCTCAATGGTTAGAGCAGAGGACTCATAATCCTTTGGTTCCAGGTTCGAGTCCTGGTGGGCCCACCAAAAAGCAGTCCGAGAACATCCGGGTTCGTCCGGTAGTCGCTGGAAATCAGAGAGAATACTGGCGAAAGGCATCCGTCCTCGTCCACCAGTGTCCGGTTGCATCCAGAATGGAAGTGAGTCAGGCTGTGAGTCATAGAGCGACAGGCTATTGCTCTGACTCACCAATGGCTGACTCACATGCTTACGGATACCAAGCTGCGCGCGCTGAAGTCCAAGGAAGCCTCCCACAGGGTGGCCGATTCCAATGGCCTATGTATTGAGGTTCGCCCCACGGGCGCAAAGGTTTGGCGCTACCGCTACCGCTACGCGGGTAAGCCAAGCATCGTGACGATGGGCGAGTACCCTGCGCTGTCGCTCATGCAGGCGCGCGCTGAACGCGACAAGCTGCGCGCCTTGCTTAAGGGGGGCGCCAATCCGGCTCATGTGGCTCGAGCCGAACGGGCCGTGCAGGCTGAGCGGGCGAACAGTACATTCGGATCTATCGGGCTGGAGTTGTTGGCCAAGCGCGCGAAGGAAGGTCTCAGTCCAGGATCTGTGAAGCGAGAGCGGCGCCTGATCGAGAAGGATCTGGCGTCAATTTGCGATATGCCCATTGCTGACGTCAGCGCCCCCATTCTCCTGGCAGCCCTGCGGAAGCTCGAACAGAGGGGCATCGTGGAGACCGCCCACCGTGCGCGGTCTCATGCAGGACGAGTTTTTCGCTATGCGATCGCTACTGGCAGGGCCCAACGAAATCCCGCTGACGATCTTGCGGGTGCACTTGAGCAGCCACAGACAAAGCACTTTGCCAGCCTTACCGAGCCTGATCGAATCGGCGAGCTTTTGCGCGCGCTGTGGGCCTACCAGGGCTCACCTGTGACCTGCGCAGCCCTCAGGCTCGCTCCTATGCTTTTCGTGCGGCCTGGCGAACTGCGACAGGCCAAGTGGGCAGATATCGACTTGGATGCCCGCGAGTGGCGCTACATAACCAGCAAGACTAAGACGGCGCATATCGTGCCCTTGTCCACACAAGCTGCTGCCGTGCTGGAGGAGCTCTGGCCATTGACGAAGCGTAGCGCTTACGTGTTTCCGGGCGTACGTAGCTCCGACCGCCCCATGAGCGAGAACACGGTCAATGCTGCCCTTCGCAATCTGGGGTTTGATGGCGAAACCATTGTAGGTCACGGCTTTCGCGCGATGGCGCGCACCGTGTTGGATGAAGTCCTGGGGTTTCGTCCGGATTACATCGAGCACCAACTGGCGCATGCCGTGCGCGATCCTCTGGGGCGCGCGTATAACCGCACTGCGCATCTGCCGGAACGCAGAAAGATGATGCAGGGTTGGGCCGACTATCTGGATAGCTTGCGGAATTCTGAGAAGAAGGTTGCGTCAATTCGCAAGAAGGTGGCGTAAGGCTTCGTGCGATGCTCAGTGATGTGCTGTGTGCAACGCGCTATGGGTGCTCCCAAACAACTCAAATAAGATATTGAATCTCATAAAATTCAGTGGAGTGGATCTTCTAAGTTACCGACGGCGTTACCGCCATGAAAGCGGTGCTTGAAAATGGACCTGGTGAGGGAGCGAGTTATCCCAAATCTCCGCTGAAGCGCTGGTGATTCGCCCCACATCTATTGCCAGTAGCTACCTTCACCCGCGAGGGCACGGGGTAAGAGGTCGGGACATCTCTGTCGGAGGCCGCGATAGCTGACGCATTGCGCATCTTTGCTGCGGCCAGCCAGCGCTCCGATTGCCCAAGTAGGGCCGCGGCGGTCAATCAAGGAGGGCTGTTGCCATCCAGCCGATGGAAGTAGTTGATGAAGCTCGATGCCATGTCCAGCACCAGCAGCGCTTCGCTGTGGCCAGCATCGGAGGGGGCAACGCTACCATGGCCGATGTTCGGCTGCTTGTTCCGGTAGATGTAAAACTGTTCTAAGGCGTTGGCGATCGTCGTATCGACGAGCTTTCTGCTCCGGATCTCCTTCACGGCTTCGCCTAAGGTCGAGGCTTTGACGCCTTTCTCGGCAAGCCAGGCCTTCAGGTAGCCCTCGATGGCCTTCATCGAGTTCGTGATCGAGTTTTCGGCGGACACTTCCTTCGGCGCGACCAGGGCCTGCCGCGCATCGCGCAGCAGCGCGGCGATCGCCGGGTGTTGGGACGCGGCCTCCTCCGCCCGATCGACTTCTTCCACCAATGCGTCGTACTTGACCTCGACCTGCACGGTTCCGGCACCGTGATCCGTGGCTTCGTAGCCGATGTGGTGGTAGTCGAACAGGTCGTTCGCCTCCCTTCGCTTCAGCCGCCGAATGGCGATGAGCGCCTCGACCATGCTCAGCACTTCATGCCACTGCGCGGTCAGCACTAGGTCCACAAGCAGGTCGCTGCTGTAAAACTCGTTGATGGTGTCCTCGCCGACCAACCGCTCGTAGTCCTTGTTGACCATCACCGACAGGTGGCGATAGACGCCGTATTCGCGTAGGTGCCCGTCCTCGCTGTCGTGGATCCGTTCCAGAACGGTCTTGAGTAGGTCGTAGCGGAATGCGGCGGGTACGAATTTGTACCGCAGTTTGCATGGTTCGTAGTCGAGCTTGTGTCGGCGAGTGAAGCTGGTCAGCATTGGCGGTCCAATGGGGTGAGCGCAATCCGGCTACGTAGTTTAAGGTGTGCAGACGTGACATCGGCGGCAGTACATTTGCCTGATCTTTCTGAGGATCGCCGCGCCTATGCCCTATCTTTTGTGTCGGGCGTGCGAAAGCATCATCGGCGACTACGAACGCTACAGCCTAGAGTTACTTCGCTGCGAGGGAACTGTCGCGCAGTAGTTACTCGAACTTCGTAATCATCGCCCGTTGGTTCGACCTCTCAGTAGTTTGCAACAGCGTCATGGAAATCCAGTTCGTGCACAATTACGACTCGTACGCCCTCCTTGCGCAGCTTGATCGCTTTCTCCACTTTGCGCCCATAGCACGAGTAAGCCCAGCATTGGTTCCCCTCGGCTCCGATAACCACGTAGTGGACTTTCTTTGAGGGACTCGCATGGCTTGTCCCTCCAAGGCGAGAGACGATATGTTCAAGCTGTGAGCGCGTGAATCGATTAGATGCTCCGGTAAAGCAGAATCCGCGATTCTCAAACAAAATCTCGGGATCGACTGCGCATAGTCCAACGACTTGGCCTGACTCTGGCTCAGTAACGGGTGCCTTCACTATTGTTTTAGAGTCTAGAAGCGCGGTGAACTCAGCGAAGAAGGAGCTGAGTAGGTCGTGCTCATGGGGATCTATCCTCTTGTCCGCAAGCACGCCGGTTATCAAGCTACCTATCTCATCGAATGGCCAGCAGGATCTCAAATGAGGATGCTGCTCCATCCACTCAGACAGTCCCCTGAGCTCTTCTTCGGTAATCTTAGTGTCCGCGACTATGCCGCCAAGTATTGCGTGAAGTCGCTGGAGATCGGACGTTGTTTGATCGTAGAACTCTTGCGACCGCAGCCTCTCGCAAAGCCACACAATGTCTTCTCGTTCTTCAGGATCGAGTACCCCGTCGCTTAAGGCTGCCGATACTAGCGGCCCAAATTCGTTGAACGGATGTAGATCTCTCAGCTCTTCGTGCTCTTCAAGCCATATGTTGAGGTAGCTGACCTCAAGCTCGTTGATGCGCCCATCAATGGCAATTCCCTCAATGATGCCAAGAAGTGAGTTGATTGATCTATCTAGACGAGCCTTGCCTGTGAACTTAGCGTACGGCTGCTGATCTGGATGCATGATCATTCTTCCAAGAGTGGACTAGACGCTGCTAAGGACGTCTCAAAGGTTGTTGAAGCCGCCGACTTTGCTGCATTCCATTGCGCCTGCAAAGGAGTGTCAAGCAAGCTAAGGGAAGTCTAGGCCCTAGGCCTCGTGGTCCCCGCCCCCCCCCCGCCCCTCTAGCTCAGCTTTGGTGTAGCGGGGAATGAGGTTCGTCCGCGTTTCCGCCGAATCTCCGCCCCTTGCATTGTGAGTTAGGGTTCGCTGCAACTAAGTGGCTGAAAATAATAGTTAAAATCAACGGCTTCCGGGTCTGAGCCAAGGGTTGAGCCCGACTGACAGCCCGTGTGAAACCGGCACAAGCGGTGGACCCGCCAGGGCGAACTTGCCGTGGCTCAGGAGGTAGATCGTCTGCGGGCCTGCTGATCCGTATGCTGGAGACACGGGAGTGGAATGGGGAGCAGGGCATGGCCATTTACGAGGAAGTGTTGGCTTGGTCTGGAAGGTTGCCGATATGGCGTCAGGACGCGCTGCGTCGTCTATGCGTCCACGGCTCGTGGAGCGACCAAGACTTGGACGAGCTCCTGGATCTCGCCAAGCAGCAACACGGCGTCGCGAGCGGACTAGAGCCGGCCATCGAGCCAGCGCCATTTGCAGAGGATCACTTCCCGGCAGAAGCGACCGATGGCGCACTGGTAACGCTCACTTCCCTTCACACACTGAACAACGTCGGGAGAATCCCGGGCGACCAGGTGCTCGAGTTCGCAGCACAGGGCTTGACCATCGCGTATGGAGGCAACGGCACCGGCAAATCGGGGTATGCACGTGTACTCAAGCAGGCTTGTCGTGCGAGGAGCCCTGGGGCGGTCTACCCCAACGCCTATGATCCGCAGTTCCAACAACTTACACCCAGCGCATCGCTCACCTTCCTAGTAGACGATGAGCCCCATGAGGCGAACTGGAGTGGTCGGCGCGGGCACGTCGCCCCCGCAGCACTGCGAGCCATCGCAGTTTTTGACGGCGACTGCGCGCGGCACTATCTCCAGACGAGAGAGGTTGCGACTTTCCAGCCGGTGGCCTTGACCCAACTGCAGCAGCTAGCTAGCGGACTCAATCAGGCGCTGCGGCCCAGACTTCAAGCTGAGATCAATACGCTCGCCGTAAATACAGCGCCGTTCAATGTCATTCCCGTTGACACCGAAGCGGGGCGTGCCCTGCATCCAGTAAGTACGCGCACCGACTTGGACCAAGTGCGCAGGCTCGCCAACCTGTCTCCTGATGAGATGCAAGAGCTAGCTCGCCTTCCGCAAGAGATCGCCGAGGCGGACCCTACATCCAAGGCTACCGTTCTAGAGAACGCGGCAACAAGGGTCGATGAGTTGGTCAGTGCGGTTGAAGCGGCTAACGTTGTGTCCGACGAGTTGCTTGACGCCAAGCATTCCGCCTACCTGATGCTGCGAGAGGCTGAGATTGCGGAGCGGGCTGCCGCGGCTCTCTTGCAGTCGGAAGACCCTGAGCAGTTACTCCCTGGGACAGGGCAAGGGCCCTGGGCATTGTTATTCAGTGCGGCGCGCGAGTTTTCAACGCGCGCTGCGTATGTGGCGAACGCATTCCCAGTGACAGGAGATGGGGCTCAGTGCCTTCTATGCCAGCAGGAGCTGTCGCCGGTCGCGAAGGAGCGACTGCAAAGGTTCGACCGATTTGTGCGAGATTCCGCCTCTGCAACCGCGCAGCAGGCGCGCACGAGATGGCAGCAGATCGTCGGCGAGGTCGCGCAGGCAAGCGCGTCCTTCACTCTCTCTGACACAATGGCTACAAGCCTCGGTCGTCGAGTGGATACTCTGCCGGCTGGTATCCGCACATTCCAAGAAGATCTGGCCTCTCGGCTGAGGTGGCTCCAACGTGCCGTATCAGGTGGGCAGTGGGATAATAGGCCCGCTTTCCGAGTTGTCAGCCCCGCTCCTGCAATTCGTCAGATTGCGAATGACCTGCGCGCCGAAGCTGCGGCCATGCGAGCCAATCTTGATGCAGAAGCCTTGGCGGCGAAGCGCCGTCGTCTGAGGGAGCTCCAGACGAGAAGCGTACTCTCGGAGCACATAGAGAGTATCGCCCTTGTTGTGCGGAACCTGGTCCACAAGGCCAAGCTTGAAAGCTGCCTAGCGGACGTCGGAAACACCAGGCCAATCACCACCTTCGCTGGGCAGCTCGCTCGGAGGCACGTCAGCGACGCCCTTGCTGCCAGAATGAACCAGGAGCTTGAACGCCTGGACCTCTACCACATCCGCGCTGAAATCAGCTCCACGGGCGATGCGGGTTCCACTAGGCTGGGTATCGTCCTGTCCGGCAGCCAGTTAGACCCCCACCTTGTCCTCAGCGAGGCTGAGCAGCGGATGTGTGCGTTGGCCTACTTCTTTGCCGAGCTCCACCAGTCAGGCTCGACTTCAGGAGTCGTCTTCGACGACCCCGTGTCCAGCCTAGACCATAATCATCGAACTGCTGTTGCACGTCGTATCGTGGCGGAGTCCGTAGTTCGACAGGTGATTGTTTTCACGCACGACGCTGTGTTCTTCGGCGAATTGACTACGCTTGCGCAAGATGCGGGTGCTGAGCCTAGTGTTCGGTCCATTGCCTACCGCGCTGAAGGTCCCGGATACATAGATGCCGGTCTGCCATACGACCTGCGTAAGCATAGGGAGCGCATTGCGCAGCATCGCCTCGACCAACAGCAGATTGCCGCGGTGTTCAATAACCCGCCAGGAGACGCGGAGCGACTGGCTACCCGTAATGCGTACGACGATCTGCGAGTGACAATTGAGGTTGGAATCGAGGAGACCATCCTGAATGGCACGGTCGTGAGGTTCCGCGACAACATCTCAGTTGGACGACTTGACGGAGTGAAGGAGGTCGAAGCCAGTGAGTTTGCCGAGGTCCAGCGACTGCACGACAAGTGCTGCCGCAACGTACGGGCGCACTCCCACGCTGCTGGCCAACAGCGTGCAGTAACGCAACCTGCTGAGTTGCTCCAGGACATAGAGGCGGTGAATGCACTGTTCACCGCGATCCGCAGGAGAATCGGGTGATGCAGGTTGCGTGGCTAAGTGGTTGAGGGAGGTCCCCACTTTTGCTGAGTAGACGATCATCACCTAGCTGATGCGGGGATCATCGACTCAGCGGCGGGGAATCCTTGGATAAACGAGGTTTCCGTGGCGGAAAGCTGAAGTATCCTGGAGTGCATCAACAATGAGATCGCACGACTTTCAGTTAAAGCAGGTTGAAAGTCATCTTCTTAGCGATTGAGCTCCCACATGCGGCAAGTGTGAGGCTACAGCGACCCCGTACCCGACGCTTGACCACGCTGCATGCGAACCCACGACATACAACGCATCCTTGGCGCGAGACACCATCACATTGAAGATGTTGGGCGAGCTTGCAGCCCAGCGCCGTGCCCCCTGCTGCGCCGCCATGGGAGCGCCCAATATCGCGATTACTGCCTCCGCCTCCTTGCCTTGGAACGTGTGGATGGTTCCCACACGATCCTGCAGCCACTGCCTCGAATCTACGCCGAGGGAACTGAGCAGATCCGGTTCGGCTGCAATGCGCTTGCGCATCTCAAAAGCCACGACCCTGAAGGGAGTAATGACATAGATGTCCGGCTGATGCACGCCCGCCGAAGCCAGTTGCCGCAGCAGATCCACGACACACTCGCCTTCCTCGGGACACCATTTGCTGCCTGCAGCACCGTCCACGTCATACCAGCTGGACGGGCCAATCACCGCACGCACACGCCCACCCGGTGCAGGTCCTGCTGCATGAACCATCTGCCTGTCGTAGGCGATCTGATTTGAGATGTCGAACATGGGATTCTGGCAGCGCCGATGCACCAGCAGCGGCAGCCCCACCTCCCTGACCGCTACATCGCCGCCAAACACCGCCCTGAAGCGGGACGCCTGATCGGACAGCGTCTGTACCGAAGCCTCCGGTGCCAGCCAGTCCCCCGCATCGATGCCGAAGTACTTTGCCACTTCCAGGGTGAGCCGATGCGGGAGGGATACCACTGGAGGGATCTGGAGAGGATCACCCACGACAATGGCCCGCTTGGCGCGCATTAGCAGACCCACCGCCGACTGTGGCGTGGCTTGCCCTGCCTCATCGATCATGATCCAGCCAATCGACTCCGGCGCCATGTCCCCCAGCATCCGTGCAACCGAGGCGAAGGTGGTCGACACGACCGGGCACACAAGGAAAAGGGTTGCCCACAGGTCGGGAAGCAGCGCCTTCTTCTCTTTGTCCTGGAAAGCCCCGGTGTGCATTGCGCCCATCAGAACGCCGATGTTGTGGGACACCTTCTGTGCCGTGACATCGATGAACGCCTTCTGCAGCGCCAGAGCGGCCGCAAACAGGTTCTCCCGTTGTTCGTGCAGTGCCTTCGGGAGCCAGGGAGAGGCCAGATTCCAGTTCTCGTGGCTTCGCTTGAAGAAATTTTCATCGACCAGACTATCGCCCAGTCTCTGTCGTTGGGCCTCGATGGTGGATTCCAGCGCTGCGAGCTTTTGGGAGTAGGCCTCCAGCGTCTGCTTGCTGGACTGCAGGGCCCCGTTCGCCTCGCGCAGTGCCTCGGTCGCCCGCTCATGGGCCTGGGTGGCTTTTGCCCTGCGGTCACGTGCAAAAGCTACGGCGGCCACCAGCGGAACATGTGCCTGATTCCATTGCTGCATGCGGCGAGTGTTGAAAAGGCGGTGCCACCATGACGGACGGTCGAAAAGCACCTGCTGTTCCTGGCGATGCGCGATCGCGTGGGCCTGGATTGCCCGCTCACAGTTATCGGCCGTGCGATGGATAATGCGTTCGCAATTGGCATGCGCTTCGGCGGCGGCCATCTGCCGGCTCAGGGCCGCATTCTTGGCCGAGCGGGCCGGCTCCAGCGCCAAACAGGCCAGGCGGACAATCTCCAGCACGCCCAACTGTTGCGTGATGTCCTTGCGCAGGGTGTTGTAGTGCTTGCGCGCCACCTGCCAGTTGGCTTTGGCTTGCTCAGGCGATGAAGGAACTTCGGCGCTGACCACGAGCGGCACCCTGCGCTTTATAACGTTGCCAGCCTGATCCTTCTCTTCGCGAACGACGGCATCGCCTTTTGCTGCCTTTAGATAGAGGCGCAGGCTTCGATCATCGTCCCACCACAGCGCGCGCTGGAATGCAGCTCTGTTAAGTGCGTTGCCGAGCACGGCTGCAATCAGCCCCCAGCTGGGTTCACCCTCTACTGTCTGACCATCCTCGCTCCCGCGGACCAGCAGTGCGTCGGACACCGTCCTGAAGTAGCTGATGTCTCTGCCGACGGCCTTAAGGGCCGGTAGCTCCTTGCTGACGTTCTCCACTGCCTTGTTGTTGCTGGAGGCAACGACGACCTCATGGCCCTTGAGAGAGTCGTCCAAGCTGTAAAGGTGGAGAAACGCCCGATCGCCCGCCGACATCTTCTGTCCGGTATTCCTGAATGCGGTCAACGGATCGTCGAACTTGCACAGTGCGTCCGCTCGATCCATGACGCACGCGGCGACGATGTCGCGCAGGAGGGTGGTCTTGCCGGTTCCGGGAGGGCCGTTGACGGCCACGATGCCGGATCCTTTGCCGGCCAACTCACTGCGCGCGGCATTGACGGCCGCTTGTTGCAACGTCACAAGGGGGTGCCCTCCCGGCGCGGGCCAACGCGCAAGCGGCATCTTCTCGGGTGCGATCAAAGCCTCGATCAGATCATGGCGCTCCAGAAGGTTCGGACTGGGCGTGACGGTCTGCTGACCAATGAAACGCGCCAGCGCCTGCCCCGGCCGGCCTTGGGTCAGCAGTGTCGATGCACGCGTGAGGTCGGTTAGATAGAACGAATTGAGCAGCGCGACTTCGGGAGGGTTCTTCGACTTGTAATAGTGGTACACGCGCACAGCGAACTGTGGCGACTCATAGAGATCCGGTGGCAGTCCCAGTGTCTGGACCAGCCACTGGGATGCCTTGTTGATGGTGACCAGGTCGAGCGGGGTGGAAGACTCTGAATCCCTGGCGCCGCCCAGTTGCTTGGTCAGTCCCTCCACCAGGTTCCGCTCGGCATCCGGCCAACTGCCGAGGCTGTCTAGATCGCCGGACAGCGCAATGGGCAGAGCCCAGCCGAAGCTCGATACCGCCACCGCATTATCCTGTACCAGCATGCCCTGACGGTCGATAAGTACCGCGGCCAGGGCTGCGCGCTCCCGGGCCTTGCTGGTCGACTCCTCGTCCTGGCCGAAGGTCTTGACCAGCTCATCAGTGGCGCGATCGACGTGAATGCTGCCAAGGACAATCTGATAATAGAGTTGGAAGTTCGGTCGCGATCGCTCGCCACGCTCCCAGGGCAGGGTGCCGGCATCAAGTGGCGCAACGTTGTATTTGTCTCCGTTGGCTAGATCAGCCGGTTCCCTATAGGTTTGCGGGGACAGTGCTTCCAGCGCCGTCCAAGCCGACAGGATGGCACCGGGTGAATTCGTTACCGGCGGTGCGGGACGTGCTGGCGCGCGCTGAATTGGCGGAACAGCTGATGTGGTCTCGGGAGCCGCTGGTCGCTCGCTGGGCTGCTGGGGAGCTGGAAGGGGACGGGTCTTCTGCTCGGAAGTATCGCTCGGCGGTGCAGGTGCAGCGACCGTCTCATGGGTTGCCATCGACACGCGCGCGAGCAGGGCGACAGCCCTGTCTGTCTTGCGATGACGAAGCTCAGCGATCAGGTCCCGGCAGATAGCCGGATCTGAAGCCGAAGCCTCAAAGATCGACTCCAGCTCCGCCACTCTCAGCTTCAGATAAGGTCGAACTTCAGTTGCCATCCTTAGTTTTCCACGTCCATGGGATCGAAAGAATTCTGGCCTACAAGCATTGAGCATGGCTAGCGGTCGCCATGCTCAATGCGCGGATCTGGCGAGTGCGTTGAGGGATCACGTCGCGTGGGGCGATCCAGGCACTATTGCGCCATGCCACTGCGTGATCACCTCCAGTGCGCCTTCCAGGTCGAGCTCGGCAGCCGCATAGCCCTTGACCAGTAGCTCGGGCTGCAGGAAATGATCGAACTTGTTGCGCTCCAAGCCTTCTTTTTCTGCTGCCAGAATCATCGTATCGGCCGGAACTCGCTGTAGGGCGGCCTCGAGCACGCGCGGTATGTCTACTTCGGACACGCCGTTTATTTCGACAAACGGCCCGGCACTGATGGCCTCAATCTCCAGCCATTGGAGCCACAGTGCAATCGTCACGCCAACGCGGTCGCCGGCCCAATGGGCCAGGTGCATTGCATCGCCGGAGGCGATGAGAGGACTCTGATCAAAGCCGAACAGGCTGTAGGCCTCCCGAGCATCCAACAGCCCCTGCTGGGCCACCGCATCTAGGTAGACCGGTATTGAGGACTGCTCCAAAAGCTCACGCATGCGCTGGTGCACGATGCCGTGCACAGCCAAGCCGCCTCCACCAAAAGTGGGTGGCTTGCCGCCCTTGGCGGGTGCGAGCAGCACTACGCGAGCTTGTGTATCGACCTCCAGAATGCGCCAGCGCCGACCGGCAAAAAGCATCAGGTGTCCAGGCACCAGTGGTTCGATCACCGGCAGGGTGCCCAGCCGTTTGCCACTGCATAGCAGTTGGTACTCCTCAGGGGTGAAGAAGGTGGCATAGAAGCTGAAGTGCTCCATCAGCCGCTCACCGACCGCGCCCGGCAACAGGCTTCCATCGTCGATCTGCTCGATGAGCTGGGCACTACCCAGGGAGCGCAGCACGTCGGCGAACGTGGGCTGATCGATGTTGGAGAAAGCCCCCCGCTGGCAGAGCTCACGGTACAACTCGGCGGCCGAGCAGCCACCGCTCTGGGAAATGAAGGACAGGATCTGTTGGACCAACGTCGACAGGTGCAAGTCGCCCTGCGTCGGCGGCTCGAATCGACCAGCCAGCATCAGCTCGATGGCGGCGATGGCCTGCAACAACGGCAGGCGCAGCCAGTCCACCGCATGGCTGCGCGAGGACAGTGCCGGCAGGACAACGTACTGCCGCAGGATCTGTGGCTGGCCCGGCCGGCGTCCGGAGCGGCCAATGCGCTGTTTGAGTGCGGCCACCGACGGGGCAGGACCTATCTGGGCTATCGATACGACATCGCCCAGGTCCACGCCCATTTCCAGGGTGGAGGTACATACCGCCGTCGTAGGGAGCTTGCCGTCGCGCAGTCGCTCTTCCACGCTCAGGCGCAGCTCGCGCGAAAGCGCGCCGTGGTGTGGGAAAAACTCGTTGGGCAGCGCTTTGGCCTCTGCGCGTTCGCGCAATTGGTCCGCCACGATCTCCACCTGGGCCCGTGCATTGGCGAAGACCAGGTGACTCTCGCCTCGCAGACGCTCGAACAGGTGGTTCGAGATTTCGTTCAGGGCGGTCGTGTAGCGGTCGGCCGGGGCCTGCTCGCTGTCTTCCAGCTCTTCAAACGTTTCGGGGGGCGCCGGAAGGGGCACATGCTCGTCAACTGGCTGTCGGGCGATCTGCGCCAGGAGTTGCTCTACTGCATGACCTGCGGTTTCCATCGTCTGGATCTGGTCGTCCTGCTGGTCCCTGTGCTGCTGGATCGCACGTACCTGCAGCCGCACCTCGCCGCCATCGGATGTCGAAGTCAGCATTTGGTTGGGAAAGCCACCGCGTGGGCGCAGGAAGGCGCCTGCGCGCGCTGGCTCGCCCAGGGTTGCCGACAACGCAATTCGGGGCAGGGGATGCGGTACCAGGCGCTCGACGCGCTGGAGCAATGAGCGCAGTTGTGCGCCGCGCTCGCTGCCAAAGAACGCATGCAGCTCGTCTACCACCAGGTAGCGCAGTTCTCCGAGCAGGCCGCCGAACTGCGCACCACGGCGCATCAGCAGCGCTTCCAGGCTCTCCGGCGTGGTGATCAGGATATTGGCCGGGCGCTTCCAGAAACTGGCACGCCCAGCGGATACGTCTCCATGCCAAGGTTGCACACGCAGATCGACTGCTTCGGCCATCGAGGTCAGGCGACGGGTCTGGTCATTGATCAGGGCGCGCAGCGGGGAGACGCAAAGGCAGCGCAGTCCAGGACTCTCGAACTGGGCCAGGTCCGTCATGATCGGCAGGAAGGCCGCTTCGGTCTTACCGCCAGCCGTCGGTGCCGAGATGACGACATCGTTTTGCCGGCCCAATACCAAGGGAATAGCCTGTGCCTGGATCTGCCGCAATGCCGGCCAACCTTGTTGCCACACCCAGCGCTGGATGCCGGGATGTAGGAGCTCAAACGGATCCATCGCAGGCTCAGAGCCGGAACGATGAGAGCTCATCGTCAGGATCGGTAGCCCGAGCCTGGCCAGGGCTTGCGCCTTCGTCCTCGGTATCGCGATCGGTATTGACCTCCAGACCGATATCCAACTCCTCGATCAGATGGTTCCAGTCCAGATCAGCGTGTTGTTCCAGCACGCTCAACAGGTCCAGGAACGCGCGGACCGTATTGCGCGGGGTCTGAAAGTACGCCGCGCCGATTCGCTGATTACAGTGGGCCAGGAACGCCGGCAAGGCGTCATCGGGCAGGGCGTACTGGGCCGCATCTCCGCTGGCGTGCAGATGCCGCAGCTTGGTCAGCAGCACGTAGAGATCCTCCGGCGTCAGGTTGGCCAACCGGATCACTGGGCCACCGAAATCCTGTAGTCCCTGCTGGGCGGCAAAAGCATTCTCAGATAGCCGGGACTGCAGGGCCTGATAGCTGTATAGACCGCGGCGCGCATCCAACAAGGTCTCTGGCGTCCCGCCGAAGACGAAGCCCAAGCCCTCACTACTGCCCTGCAGCGTGTCATTGAGGATGCGTAGGATCTGCTCGTAGTTGGTGTTGCGCGCGGTTGCGTGGGGCAGCTTGTAAAGGTTTACCAGCTCATCCAGGCAGACGAGCAGGCCGCCGTAGCCGGCCAGTCGGATAAACCGGGCCAGCAGCTTGATCCCGTCATAGACCTGGTCATCCTCAATGATGGTGCGAACACCCAAGGCCTGGCGTGCATCGGTTTTGGTGGTGAACTCCCCGCGCAGCCATCGGACCGCATCGGCCTTGAGCTGCTCGTTGCCTTGGTCATGTCCGCGCCAATAGCACTCAATGACCTGGGCAAAGTCGTAGCCACCCACCAACTCGGTCAGCGACTGCAGACACTGCTGGATCACCGATTCCACCGACTCGCCGGTACTTTTGGACTGCTGCAGCGCGGTGGTAATGAAACGCTCCACGACGCTGGCCATGGCGCCGCCTTCAGGCTTGGTCCGCGTGGCAATGTTGCGGGTGAGTTCGCTGTACAGGGACCGGGCTTGGCCGCCACTGCCGTACAAGCGGCGATCGGGGTTCAGGTCCGCGGTCATCGTGATCAATCCCTTCTCAAGGGCCACCGCGCGTATCAGGCTCAGGAAGAAGGTCTTGCCCGCGCCAAAGTCACCGATCACAAAGCGAATCGCACTGCCCGCAGCATTGATGCGGTCGATATCCTTGATCAACGCCTCGACCTCGCGAGCGCGACCAACCTGGATATATTGCAGGCCGCGGCGCGGCACTACGCCGGCGCGTAGCGCCTGGAGCACGGCATCGCGATCACGGGGTGGGATTCGGACAGCAGTTGTCATGGGCTTGGCTTCTCATCGGTCAGGATTTGCACGATTTGCTCGCGCGCATAGTCGTTCACGTACATCGGATCGTCTCCGTCCAACAGTGGCTCGCCAGCGACCGTGAAAGCCGCTTCGTTGAGCATCTCCGCAGCGCCATCGGGCAACAGATCCAGGCTCTCACACGCAGCTTCGAAGTCACTTCTGGACCATTGGTCTTCGGGCGCGCCCAACAAGTGCTGCAGAAGCGTCATGTGCTCTGCGTCCAGGCCCGGGATCGACAGCTCCTGCGGCTGGGACGGGGTAGGTGTAGGACTTGCTGCTTGAGCCGCCGGCGGTATGGGCGAGGGTGCACTCGCGGCCATCGGTGTTTCTGCCTCATTGAAGATCTGCGCCAGCACTGATTGCACTCGTCCTGTTTCTGCCAGCTTCTGGGCAATCACATCGGCATTGAGGGTAGCGCCTGTGCTGGCCTTGGGACGACCGCCGACACTGGCATGGTGAAGGTCGGCTGGCACCCGCGCAGGATCCAACTCCAGTGCCCGGTAGAAGCGCTCGATCACACGCACCTCGGCCGGGGTGACATGACCATCAGCAGCCGCGATCTCCAGCAGCACGCCCGCGAAAGCTTCGCGCTCGGATGCCGGCAGCAGACGCACTCGATTCTCAAGGCGTGCCAACGTGATGGGGTTGAGCTGCAGCCACCGCAGGTGGGCTTCGATGCGCCGCCGCTCGCTCTCCGGCAGCGCGAACTGACGCTCGATGGCCGCTACCGCCACATCAAGTTCGGACTGGATGATCTCGCTGCCTTGTCCAGCCACCGCGAGGGCGGCCTGAAGCATCAACAATGCGGCGGCATAGGCTGCACTGGGAGTACGCGCAGCATGTTCCGGTAGGCGGAACACCACCACCTGTCCATCGAGCGCAGGCGGATGCCCGTGAAAGCGCACATCCGGCTCGATAGCAAAGCCCAAGGCCTCCAATGCCTGGATCAGGGACGTTGCTTCCCGCTTGCCCAGTCGTTCGGGTGCGCCCATGCCGCAACCAGCAATCAATCGCGAGGTTGCAAGGCAGACAACGGGCTGGTCCGCCAACAGGCCTTCCAGTTCTGATGCCAAGGCGCGGAAGGTTGCGGGAACCAGGCTACCACGCAGCGCATCGGGCATGGCCGCCAGTTCCGCCATCGGCGTGCCGCTCTTGCTACGTCGCACCCGGCGCAGCGCCTCCAGCTCACCCATGGCCTGTTGAACGAGCGCAACGAGAGGACGGATCGGAGCCTGGCTACGGGTGATATCCGGCAGGTCCGTCTGGATGGTCTCCATGCCTAGCTCTGGACCTGCCCAACGATAGCTCAAGGTGAGTCTGGAGCGCCCGGGCTTGACCACCAGCCCCTCGCCAAAGCGTTGCGCATACAGTTGACCAAAGCGGGTTTTGATTTCCGGCCGAACGACGTCCCAAGTAGTGGACCGTGCCTCATCGGTCAGTGCCTGAGCCCAAGCGAAGGCCAGATCCGCACTCAGTGCCTGGTGGCGCGCGACCATTTGGGCTGCTTGGATGTGTTGGGCCAAACCCCAGTCGTTGGTCGGGTCCGTGACCTCATCAGGCACTCCTAACTTGAAGCGTCCCACTGCCAAGAGTTTCTGGCTGTAAGGACCGAATGAACTTTGGCTGCCATAGTGCAGTTGCAGGCGCGCCACTTCTTCCAGGATTTGCAGGCCTTCGGCTCGTCCATCCTCGCCGGCGGCCAGTCCGCGCAGCAGACGGTACTCAAGACCGTAGAAGTACAGGAACACGTAGCCGATCCCGACGGTAGCTGCTCGGCGCTCTGAGTTCAGAAATGCCAGGAAGGTCCCACGCTCGCGATCATTGAGCGCGGCATACCTTGGCCAGTAACCCAGTCCTTCACCACGCCAATCTGCCAATCCCGAAAAGGGTAGGGTCGGATCAATCGCGGCCAAGCGGCCATCTTGGTAGCTACGCGGTGTGCCAAGGTAGAAGCCGCCACCGGCAACTTCTTGTCCACGGATGGAAACCGTCTCGCCAAAAGGTACCCAGCGTGGCGGCACCGGCTGCCGGATGGGGCTGGCCAGGTCGACCAGTGCACGCAACGGTGAGGTCGTGCGAACCGGGACGGGATCTTGCACAGGAACAGGACGGCTGGAAGGAACTGCGGCTGGAGCGACAGGGTCCGCGACGTGGCTTCTGGTCGGTGGCGGCTCAACGGGTCTTGAGGGCAGGGGAGGAGGGGAGGGTGCCTGCGTCACCGCCGGAACAAAGCCGGCTGGCTCCAATGCCTTTCGGGCGCCTTCGTCCGGCTTGGGCACGGGCGAAAGTCTTATTGATTCCTCCGACACGGTGCGGACATCTGGAAACTTCGCTCGCAGCTTCTCGGCGCGTTGGCGATTTTCGCTGGCAACATGATCTCGTTCAATCTCCCAGGATGTTTGCTGCAAGCTCACGCTAGGTGCAGCATCCAGCGTTGGATCGGCAACGATGGGCGACTGTACGAATTCTGCTACAGGAGGCTGAGTCGTCCGGGACTTGTGATTTGCTTCACTCGCGGCAATCTTGGCGCGGAGTTCGTCTGTGCGTGCACGGTTAGCTGCGGCAAGTGTGTCCCGATTGTCGGCCCAATCGCCAGACCGTGAAGTCGTCCGGATGGGGACGGGCTCGTGCGCTGGGACGGGCCGGCTGGGCTCGGCAGCTTGCGGCGTAATTGCCAGCTTCGAGGGGGGAGGCGGAGCAGAAGTCTGCGGGACGGGGACAGGTCCAACCACGTGCCGTGTCGCCGCGGGACTAGCTGCCGATGACTCACTCAGGATTTCCGCTAGGGTCTTACCCGGGTCCTCGGGTGGAGGAGGCAATACCGAGGCGTGCTTGACTGACTGCCAGTGGCGGAACAGGCGCCAGCCAACCCAACCCAAAAGCGACACTACGGCAACCCAGAACAGCGCAATCCAGACCTCTTTGGGGATCAACAGAATGACCACCAAGGCGCCCAGCAACAATGCGCCGATACCGCCCCCATTTCCCTTGCGACCCCCCATCTTAGGCTCCTGCTATCCCTTAGCCGGAAATCTCCCCCCCCTTTTTACTTTACACCCAGCTCGCCCTGGTTGAGTTGGACGATCAAGCTAGTGTTGGTCTCCTTGGGGCTGGAAGAGAGGCTCCCCCCCGAATCGACACCCGGTCAGGTGTTTTGGTGGCGTCTCGTACCCAGCGATTGAGGTCGAGCTAGGGCATGCTGGAAGCAGGCAACCTTGTGGGATTGGACATGGGAAATAAGAAGACAGAGCTTGAGGCGTTCTTGGACGAGCCAAATCACTCGCATGCACGCGAAGCAATTCTGATGAGCAAGCTCTCCTACGACTTAAAGCTGGCGGCTGCCAGGAGAGGTTACTACCTCAACTCCTACTTTGACGACGTAGATCGAGATGGCTTCGACGTCATCTTCGATGATCAAGACAGTCTGCGGAAGATCCAGGTCAAATCAGTCTCGGCTTCGGCTTCCACAGCCTCCTGGGAGATTCACAAGAAGATCCTAAGGCCTGGTTGGTATCTAGGAGAGCAGCTTGGATTTGGAGGCTCTCCCGCGGGTGAGGGAAGCGAAGGTGGCGTCATCCTCATGCGCTTCAAGGATGTTAATGGAAAGCTAGAGGTTGAGTACTCCTATACCGATGTATTTGTTCTTTCAGCGTTCCACTGCGGAGTGATCTCGCGGAAGCACCCGGCGAGCAGAAAGGCTGTAGACAAGTGCATCGCGGAAGCAAGGCGTGGCATCGGAACCGAAAGGGTCGATGCCCCTATCGCAGGCTTCATCAAGGCAAAGGGGCCGGATGAACTACTGAGTCTTATGGGCCTGCATGCCAACTCATCCTTCGCTTGGAAGGAACACCTGCTCCTGGTTTTTTCTCATCACTTCAGGATTCCGACAAGGGCCTTGCCTATGTCGTTGGACCGCATGTGGGACCTTCTGACTGAAGAGATACTTGAGCTGACAGATGACTCTTCTCTAGAGAAAGGAAGGTTTGTGAAGGACGGAGCTCCCTAGTCGGCTTCGCGTCGTCCCGTTGGGCCGAACTGGTCTTCCTGGGTCTGACTGCAATAGCCATAGGCCCGCCCCCGAAGCCGGTGGGCAGGCTGGGAAGTATCAAGTGAATCGGGGGGATGAGACGGTCAGCTCGCGCCCATGTCCATGCTTCTCGAAGACACGAAGCGCGGGCGAAGCCAAGCCAGAATCTAGTCGGGCGATCTCCACCCAGGCCATGAGTCGCCACGCACGAGGATCTGCGCGATAGCGCGCGTTGCGCATCGGCATATGGTGCGCTAGCAGCGGGATTGTTCGCGTACAGAGGCGCCTGATGCAGCAAGATGAATGGTCAGCAATCAGGATCAGCCATTCGGGTGATTTGCTGGCGTTCTTGCCGGCACATTCACTCGGCTTTCTGCGAACGATCTGGAAGTAGGGAGCGCCCGGGTCAAACGGGTATACGCAGAGTTAGCATGGTCAAGCAAATATTTTTCAAACACATACTACCTGTTTGAAGTTGGAGCTAACTGGCTTCGCGTCCGGCACTCCGCAACGAAGTGCTCATCCGAGACGTTCGCAATGATGAAAAACAAGGTCGAGTTGATCTACTGCATCATGGTGGTCGCCACGGCCGTGATGGCCGGCATCGTCAAATGCACTGCCGCCACCACGTGCGGCAACTGCGGTGATTTCCTTGATCCCTAATCCGTCCCCTTTTACTGGCATCCCTCACAAGGCCCGGCTCGTCCGGGCCTTGTGCGTTTATGCCGCCCACTTACAAGGAAATGACAATGCACCTGGTTGAAACCATGGCCTACGTGGGCCAGAAGCCCTGGCATGGGCTGGGCAACAAGCTCGCCCGGCAGCAGCCGATCGAGGTCTGGAAGCAGCAAGCCGGCATGGACTGGCAGATCGAAGAGGCCGAGGTCCGATACGTCACCGGCAGCCACAACATCGGGGCCATCAATGCCTTTCCCGAGAACAAGGTCCTGTATCGCTCCGACACCAAGGCCCCGCTGGCCGTGGTCTCCAGGCGCTTCCAGGTCGTCCAGCCGGGCGAGATCCTGGAGTTTTACCGGGACCTTACAGCTGACAACGGGTTCGAGTTGGAGACGGCCGGGGTCCTGAGGGAAGGACGGAAGTTCTGGGCACTGGCCAGGACCGGGCAGAGCACTTTGCTCCGGGGCCGGGATCGGGTAGATGGCTACTTGCTGCTGGCCACGGCTTGCGATGGGACATTGGCCACCACTGCCCAGTTCACCTCGGTCCGGGTGGTCTGCAACAACACCCTAGCGGTTGCGGTGGGCCAAGGGGAGGGGGCCATCAAGGTGCCCCATCGGAGTCAGTTCGACGCGACTCAGGTCAAGCGCCAACTCGGGATCACCGTTGCAGCATGGGATGGGTTCGTGGAGCGGATGAAGGTGCTCTGCGCTCGGCCCGTGGACCCGGATACGGCAGAAGCCCTGCTGCGCCGTGTCCTGACCTATGCCGTTCCCAACGCGGCTCCTGTGGTCAACGAGCATGCTGTCGCCGGCGTGCGCGCGCTGTATGGAGGGGGAGGCCGAGGTTCCCAGCTGGCTTCCAGTCGGGGGACGGCCTGGGGGTTGCTCAACGGCATCACCGAGTACGTCGACCATCATCGGCGGGCGCGGAGCGATGACCATCGACGGGATGCGGCATGGTTCGGAGAGGGTGCTCGGATCAAGCAGCGCGCGTGGGAGGAAGTGATGGGGCTGGTCGCGTGAGGGCGGTACGCTCACGAGGAGTTGCGGTGGCCGATAGCCGGAGGCTCTTGTCAGAGGAGACTCTCCAGATCCGGGACGACCGGGCCATCGCTCGGGCGCTGCGTATTCTGGAACGGAGAGCCGGCACCCCTGGGCAGGCACTAGGTGACGTAACCACGTGCGAAGCGTTCTTCCGGCTGCGGCTCGGCGGAGAAACGCGAGAGCACCTGGAGGTGGCCTTCCTCGACAGCCAGCATCGGCTCATCGCGGTGGAGCGCTTGTTCTCTGGGTCGGTGGACGGTGCCGAAGTGCGTCCGCGCGTCATAGTCCAGCGCGCGCTGGCTCTGAATGCGGTATCGGTGCTGATGGCCCACAACCATCCTAGTGGAAACGTGGAACCATCAGCGGCGGATCGGGCCGTCACCACGCAGCTCAAGAGTGCGCTTCGGCTCGTGGAGATCCGGTTGCTGGATCACTTCGTGGTCACCGCCAATGGAGTGGCTTCAATGGCTCCCCGGGAATGGGTGTAGGGAGGCGGCCCAGGTAGCGAGCAACAATGCAGCCCCGGCATGGTTGCCGGGGCTGTTCGCTGCCGGATCGCAAAGTGAGGGGCGGCTCTGCGCCGTTAGTCCAAGAGTGACCCGGGGCGCACTTTGAGCGCCGCAGCGATGCGCTCGATGTTGTAGATCGTCACGTTCTTCTCGCCGCGCTCGATCATGCCGATGTAAGTCCGATGGACTCCAGCCGCCTCAGCTAAGTCCTCCTGAGACAGTCCACGTTCTTTTCTCAGCCGCCGAACATTGCCGGCAAAGACAGTAACCAACCGAATTTCGTGAGCCGCCCGAGCCATCGAGGGATGGTCTCGGTTTGAATACTACTATTCGACATACTACGATTAGCATAAGGGGGCGGTTGGGCCAGCACCACACGGTCACTAGAGCTGACTACTGAGTCAGCCAAAACGGGGAACAACATGAGGAAAATGACGTTAGCCAGCGCGTTGCTGGCATCTGCTCTCTTGGCCGGATGTGCAGGCGGCACACCCGACTGCGGCGACACGGACACGTTGTCCGTGCTGGACGAGGCCATTGAGGCCGAGGTGGAGAAGTACGCCCCACAGACTCAACGGGGAACCGCAGAGGAGTTCATGGGGATCTTGGATACCTACGAGATCTCCAACATCCGCACGTTGGACTACGACGAGGCCATCGACAGCTATCAGTGCGATGCCCGTATCACCTACGTCTACCACGACCGCGAGCGGTCGGTCGACTTCACCTACCGCATCGATACCGACCAGGCAAGTGGGCAAACCCTGATCGAGTACCAGAACAAGATGCTCAACCCGATCCTTGGCTACGCCATGGGCTTCTGACGCATTCCCTACCACTACCCATTCAACAAAGGAGCAACATTCAAATGGGCGTTTTCATCTACACACTTGCACTGATCTTCTTCATCATCCCCGTGAGCTTGCGGGCCTACCTGAGCCTCAAGAACGGTCGCTTCCCACTGCCGTACTTTCAGAACAATGTGGTGGTCAACCGGATCAAGCTGCGCAAGGCTATTGGAGTGCTGTCGCCGATCCTGTTCTGGGGCCTGCACGTCTTCCTCTTCTTCTGGACGATCGCCATCGAGGCGTGGCTGTCGGCATTGGTCATTCTGGTGTACATGGTGCTCAGCCCCCTGCTGTCCGGTCAGATCAAGGCCCGTCAGATCACGGTAGTGCAGGAGAAAGTGGTTCCCGGCTTGCCGGGCGGAGATCTGGGATGACGAGGAAGGGCGTTCGTAGCTTTCTGTGTGTGATATGCGTCACCGCAGTACTGCTGGCTTTGCTCACAGGATGTGACCAGCTTGGAGCCAGTCTGGGGATGCCGGCCGAACGCAAGCAGGAGAGTGCACCTGCAAGCCAAACGACCATCATCGGCGAGCCGGTATCAGCCAATGACGTATCGGTCGCCCCGGAGGAGGGGCCGGATGGAGTCGCTGAGTGGTCAGATGCTCCTTCGGAGGCGGCCGACGAACGCTTAGTCATGGCGTCTACCGATCTCCCGCCAGACGGGCCTGAGTACCAAGCCCATCTGCTGGAGGTTCAGGCTGCAGCGCGCACAGGCAATCCAGGCCGCCTCGTGGGCGTTCCAACACAGGTAAGCGCCAATGGATATCCGGTCTACCCGGCGAACTGCAGCTTCTATCCTGATCACGCCGAATGCGCGCTGGCTAGCGGGGAGGTGGTAGACGAGGCCTACCTGCAGGCCCACACCACGGTGATCCGCAATCTTCATGTCCTGCATGGAGGTATGACCTGCGGCATCGTGTGTGTGGACGATGATGGCAACGTGCTCGGGCACGTGTCACAAGCCATGCAGGCCTGGCGAGAAGCAAACTGTCGTTGGGAACAATACGGCATTGCCCGCTGCCGTTGAGTCGTTAGGTAAGGAAGGGGAGCCGCTGGCTCCCCTTCCTTCATGTGCGATCCAATTTCTTTTTTCAGAGCATATCGGCATCGTCCCACGCCGGCTCCGAGTACATGCTACGCCCACGCGCCCTTGTCGTTACTGCAGCCTCGCCACGGAATGATCCCAGACCGGTCGTGTAAATCTTTACGTCATCAGTCCTACCTGTATGAGACAGGCATGTTGAGTGTTGGTAGATCAGCTGAAGGGAGCAGAAGCTGCTAGTGGGTATCAGTAGGGGGGGGCAAAGCCCCACGCGCACTTACCGTTTCTTCGCATCAGCATAGATTGCCGCTTAACGATCCTGTCCAAACACGCCGATGAGAGAAGCCTCGTCGGCATTCTTTTGTCTGGACCGGAAAGGGTAGTGCACAGATGGCAAGTTTCAGCTTTCAAATCAAGAGTGGCGGAAAGGGAGATGCTCTCGGGCACTCAAGGTACGTGGCGCGTCGGGGCCATCATGGTGCCAGAGCGGATTTGGTTCTGTCCGGGTATGGCAACCTGCCTCCATGGGCGGGCGCAGATCCGGAAAAGTTCTGGCGGGCGGCCGACGAGCATGAGCGCGCCAACGGCGCGACGTACCGTGAGCTTGTCATCGCGCTCCCGAACGAGTTGACAGGACCGCCATTGCTTCCACTGGTATCGGACCTGGTCCACCAGCTTGTCGGAGCGCGGCCTTATCAGTACGCAGTCCACTCGCCGCGATCATCCCTGCAAGGCGAACAGAACGTCCACATGCACTTGATGTACTCCGATCGCATGCCGGACGGGATTGAGCGTTCGCCTGAGCAGACGTTCGCCCGTTTCAATCCGTTCTGGCCGGAGCAGGGAGGGTGCAGGAAGATGGGTGGTGGCCGCACCCGGATGCAGGTGCGTGATGACCTCATTGCGATGCGCAAGCTCGCGGCAGACATCCAGAATTTTCACTTGGCAAGGCATGGCTACGCGGCGCGGGTTGATCACAGGAGCCTGCGGGAGCAAGGCGTACTACGTGCGCCAGAGCGTCACTTGGGGCCGGGCCGGATCAGGCAGATGTCACCTCAGCAGAGAGTGGCTTACACCGGGGCGCGGGCGGCGCTTGGCTAGCGCGGCGGGAAGATGGGGGCAGGCCACTGGTTGCGGTTGGCCTGGATACTCTGCATGAGTTGCACGCCGCTTCATTCGTAGCGAGTGCATGGCGTGCAGAACAAAAAGCCGCCCCCCGAGGGGGCGGCTTTGACTATGCGTTAAAGGTGAGATATTTGGCTGAACACGGCGGGATTGAGAAGGATAAATCGCTTTCCTTTTCCCTCATAGGTGATCTGGATAGACCCCTCCCGGTGCAGCTCCCACATGGTGGCTTCGAAGCGGTCCTGGTCTCTGATCGGGTTGTGCTTGCGCACTTCGTTCCATGCCGCTTTGCTCAGGCGTTGGGACCAGTAGCGACGATGCAGGTACATGCCGATCTTTCGCAGGTCTCGCTGAATTTGGGGGACCTCATCCCGTTCGCCAAACAAGCGCTGGAACTCGAGCAGGTGCCACTCGACGACATCCAGCGCGCGCTGGAGAGTCTCCTGACTGATCAGCCCTTCCAGGCCATTGAAATGGTGGAGGATCGCAGCGAGGCGGCCCGCGATTTCCAAAGACTTGCCTGCGAAGTCCTTGATGCTGGCAAACTGGCCGCCTGGTCGGAGCTGAGTCTCGATGCCATTCTGCACGTTGACCCAGAGCTCCTTTGCTTCGGCACTGAATTCCAACAGCGTGCGCGATTGGCCGTCGGCCGCGCGCTGATCCGCCTGTTCCAGCAGCTCGCTGACCCGCCGATGGAATGCTGGCAGGTGCACCCATACATGATCTCCAAGTGTCATACGGCGGAATCCGACCGTCGAGGCTGGCCATGCAACCAGGTAGCGAGCGAGGTGGCCAGAGCCACGGGTGATGCGGCCTCGCTTGTCCATGAACTGCTCGAAGACTTCTTCCTGGACCATGAAGCTAACGGTGACGCGGGGGTTCGTGGCAACGAACTGGCCATCGGCGCGCGCTAAAGGCAATGTGCCGGTACCATCCCATCCCTTGTTAAGGATGCATGGCTTTGTCAACGCTCCACCCTTAAGTACCAGTTCGCCTTCGTCGCTCAGGATGGCAACGCACTTGCCATCACCATGCAACGCCTCGACAAGTGGGCGCTCGGTGATGTTCTGATGAATGATGCGACGAGGAACAGGCTTGCTGGGCTCGCGACGGGCATGTGCTATCAGCTCGTCGTTGTACTGCTCCAGGTCCGCTTCGTCCTGCACGGCCTTGGCTAGCTTGCCTCGCAAGGCGGTATCGACCGCCTGCCAGATGCGAAGTTTTGCCCCGTACTGCGCCAGTGCTTCAGCGTTGGCAGCAGCGTACTTCTTGTCATGCTCATGGATGGGGGCGCAGACCAAGCCATCGACCGTGGTTTTGCGCTCGCCAGACTGCCCGAACATGGCTAGCCACAAGCTGGCCGGGCGCACGAGCCCTGTCGGGAGCAGTACATCCGCATTTCCTTGGCAGCCCACAGCCATGGCCGTCAGGAAAGAACCGGCCACAATCGCATCCGGGGCCTGCACCTGAGCCTGTACTTCCCAGATGGCGTCGCGCACGGGCGAGTACATGGCGTTGACGGGATAAGGGGGCGGGGTGAACATCATGCTCATGCTGTTCCCTCCTCGTCCGAGCGATGGTCCTGCGAAGATCTCGCAGCCATTGCGTGAGCCGCCATCAGACCCTTGAAGCGGCTGGGGTGCAGCTTCAATCCCTGCGTCTGAAGCATGTCCAGGATCGCTTTCTGACTGACGTGCTTGTTCAACAATTCGACGATGGTCGGGTAGAGCAAGGTGAAGAGCTCGGCCTTCTGGTGCTGAGCCTTGGGCTGAAGGGTGAGCAGGGCTTCCTTGGCCTGAAGGGCCTTGGCCGCGAGATGGCCGCCGGCCGGGTTCGTGGAGGTGTCGTTGACGCTCATGCATTACCTCCTTCGTAGGTAGCACATGCGTCGGCGCATGCCTGGACGTAGGCCGCCACGGCCGAGCGCCACCACACGGAGGGCGAGCGGTCGGAAGTGCCGAGCTTGAACGGCCTAGGTGCTCGGGGGTCATACGAGGGCGAGCGCGGGTTGAGGCGGGCGTACCAGGTGCTCTTGCTGACCCCGGCGATGGTGAGCACCTCGGGCAAACGAATGGCCTGATCCAGGATCGGGGCCTGCTGGACGGCGCGATAGATGGTCTCTAGCCGTTCCAGCATCTCTCGACTGAGGGACGAAGCCGTCCCCGCTGGGGCGGGGTGGGGGTTGGCCGTAGCCTGAGCCAGGCGGCTACGGCGAGGGATGGGGCGGGAGGGCGAGGGGGTGGACGAAACTTGGCAAGACATGGATTTCTCCGGTTGGCGCGGTGCGAAGTGCGCCGCGGTGCGGAGAAGTCTGGTCAAGGCCGGCCCAGCCCTGAATCGAGCGCCTAGCCGTTGACTTTACGTGGAGTTCCTTTTTTGTTATGGGCTGCTGCCTCGATCTGGCTGCACAGATACCGGTACAGGGCGGTAATTCGGGGGTAGGGCTGTTCCTTGTCGGTGATCCAACCATTCAACGTATTGGAGAACCGGTCAGCAGGTGAGTTCTGGACACGCCTTCCCTTGGCGGTCAACTGACTGAAATCCTCCAGCGCCTTGGCGTGGACTGGATCTGCCTCAATCAGTTGAACTACTTTTCCGAGTAGGAAGTCAGGGCTACGCAACGTTCTGTCGATCTTGATCCTGCCCATGACCTCCAGTGCCGCAGCCGCGATCGCGTCTCTTTCCTTTTTTCCAGACTTCTCGCCGGCCTCGCTCTTGGCCTCGTAGTCCGTCTTGGGCGAGTACGTAATGCCCAGGAAGAAGTGGCACTCGACAAGGCAGTTCAGTGCGCGAAGCGGATCTCCATTGTTGTGCGCGTTCCTGGCTTCGATCCAGTAGGCGATCGCGATCTCCAGTGCGTCATCAATGGCGCCTTTGACCACAGCGGTCAGCTCTGCACGATCCTTGTGTACTTTGCGGAATGCCTCATCAGCAGCTTCGCGTACCGCGTCGTCGGCGCTTCCTGCTTCCAGTAAGCTCGCCCACGCCTCTCCTAGCTTCGCGTCAAGTTCGGCAAATTCTTCCGCGTTTCGAATAATGTCGCGTTGCTTCCAGTGCGCATAGGCAGTGGCATTACCGAACTCTTTCAGCCTTTTGACAACCTGCTCCCATAACCTGTCGAAGGGCTTGGGGTTGCGTTGCCTAACCTCATGGATGTGTCGGATCTGATTGAGTGTCCGATCAAACAGTGCTTCGATATCGGGGAGCCGTTCGCTGCTGTCATACCTTCCAGTGTCGCGGGGCCACGTGGGCGCGTACGCAGTTGTCACCAGCTTCTGGGACGAGGATCTTAGGGGAAGGTAGAAGGGCCTTGCGGCGGTCCGTTTGCCACGTTCGCTCAAAGTTTTGCTCCATAGTAGGAAAACTCATGCTGTCTACCGTTGCATCACGCCACAGAATCGCGAGATATCAAAGGAGCGAAGCGAGTGCTTAGCCTCCGGGATCGCGGCATGGTGCACGGCCAGAGGAGTGTAAGGCACAGGGACGAGCGCTGAGGAGCTAGCCAAGCTGGCTACCTGCACACCACCTAGGTCTGAAACCGCCCTGAGTTCCCTGTGTAGACTTCCATGCCTGCTAATAGCTGCTAGCGGCCGTGCGCTTCTTGAGTAGGACGGTCCTAGGTATCTATGGGGATCCAAGCAACGCCTGCCATGTCTTGAGCTGTTCCTCATCGGCGACTTCTAGCTGTGACAATGAAGTGACCGCGGAAGTTAGAAGGGGGCGACCCTCTACCTCGCGTCCGGACTGCATGAGGATCTGGCCACGCAGTGCTTGCAGGCGATGCTCCCAACCTGGCGTGGAGTCCCCGGCCGTCAGTGCCGGCACGCTCAACCCTTCGACCATCTCCAGAGCCTCGCCATATCGCCCCTGTTCGGCCAGGTTGCCTGCCAAGGCATATCGGAAGCTGTGGGCAGCGACGTTGTCCTGGCCGAAGTGCTTGCGAAGCCCGCTTTCGGCCAGGTGCAGGTAGTTCAAGCCTGCGTCGCGATCACCGCAGTCGTACTCCTTGAATCCTAGATTGCCCGTTTCGATCAGCGTGGCCTGGCGCTCCTCGCCATACCGCTTGGCCATGCGCTGGCGAACCGTGCGCGCGATCGGCAGCGCCTTGGCGCAATCGCCGGCATAGTCATGGATGCTCGCCACCAGCGACATCTGGACCAAGGTGGTGTAGTCGTCGGGGCCGAGGATGCGCTCGGTCGTTGTCGCAGCCGCCTCGGCGATGGGCAGGGCCTCGGCGTAACGCCCCAGATTGCGCAGTGCGCGTGCCAGCATCACGCGATAGCCCGCAACCGTGGACTCGCCAATGCGCTCGGGGCGAAGCAGGGGATCGGCCAGCAGGCTCTGGAGCAACGGAATGGCCTCGTTGGCTTTGTCGGATCTGAGCAAGCCGTCGGCGATATTGGAGCGGATCAACGCCGCCATCGAGGCATCGTCCGGGCGCAGCGCCCGCTGTAGAACATCGGCCCGCCGATGCGCTGCCAGCGAGGGCTCTATCTGCAGTTGCTGAAAGTGAAGCTGTCCACGCGCAATGGCCGCATAGAGGGCTACCTCGTTCTCTCCGTCCAGCCGTCGCTTACCCGCTAGCCTGTCCGCTTCCTCCAGCTGACGCGCAGCCTCTGCGAATGATTCGGGCGTCCCGGCATAGGCCAGGGTGCGCACCAATCCGTAACGCGTGATCAGCGTCTGCGCGTCGTCCACCCCAAAGGCGCGGCCATAGTCCTGTACGGCCTGACGCAGATGGCTGGCGGCACGCTCGCGATCTCCCAGCGTCCGCCAGGCATCGCCCAGCGCGGCATGAATGCCGCCGCGCACCGCAGGATCCTGATCGAATCGCTGTGCCAAGGGCTTGCCCGCTTGTTCCAGCATCTCCCGTACCGTCGGGTCGCGCTCAAAGCCGGAGCCGCCCGGGCTCAGGGCGCCGATCAGATCGTCGCTCAGAAAGCGTGTCACCGCTTCGGCGCGCGCGGCCTGCATCTCGGCGGTGCGGCGTTGCTGTTCGCTTCGCCACCAGAGTGCCGAGCTGGCCAGCAGGCCCACGCTCAACATGGCGATCGTGGCGATCACCCAGGGCCTACGGGCTCGCGTATGCTCCAGCGCGCGCTGCACCTGCTGCGCGGCGGCCGCCGCTGCAGCACTGTGCTCTGCCTGCGCTTGGCGTTGCTCCAACGACGACAGCCGCTCGATCAATTCCGCCACGCTGCCCATGCGCTGCGCAGGGTCGCCATCGGTGGCGCGGCGGATGTCCTCCACAAGGAGCGGATCCTCGATATCGCGTTCCCACCCTGGGGCCATCGGGCGCCGTAGGTCGCCGACCAGCCACTGGTACAGCAGCACGCCGAGTGCATACACGTCGCTACGCACGGTGGCCGGTTGTCCGGCGATGAGTTCCGGCGCCAGGTAAAGGGGTGTACCGGAACTGTCACCGCTGTGGGCCGTCGTCACCGTCATGCCCATGCCGGTGATGCCGAGTTCTGCCAAGCGCTCGGGTTGGAGCAGGCGGCTATTGCCGAAGTCGGTCAGGCAGGGTTGAAAGGCGTCGTCACCCCGCGAGCGAACCAGTACGTTCGCCGGCTTGATGTCCTTGTGCAGCACGCCCACGCCGTGGGCGGCGTCGACCGCCGCCGCTATGCGCAGGAAGAACGCCAGCTTGCGCTCGCGGTTCCAGCCCTGCAGTGCTCCGTGCTCCTCGGCCCATTCGGGCAAGGCTTGCCCGCCGTACTCGCACTCTAGAAAGAACGGCTCGTTCTCGAAATTCCAATCAAGCACGCGGACGAAATCGTCCCGCTCACCCAAAGTGTCCCGCAGCCCGCGCATCAGCGTGGCTTCGCGTTTGATGGCCGCAAGTCGCTCGCCGCCCACGCTGAACTTGAAGACGCGGCTGTCCCGCGTGCGTGGCTGGCACGCCAGCCAGACTTCGCTGCCCAGCGTGCGACCCAGGGGCCTCTCCAGCAGGAAGTGTTCCCGGCTAGGTACCGGTTGCCCGGGGGTGAAGGTCAGCGCGGCCTCCATCCGTTGGCCTTGGGCCACGCGCTCGACAGGACCTTCCAACCGGTAACCGACGCGCGGGACTGTGGCGATCCGATCCTCGCCAGCGGCATCCAGTGCCTTGCGCAACTTGCCCACGGCCGTAGCCAGCACGTGGTCCACGGTGATCCGACCGGTCCAGACCTGGTCGAAAAGCTCCTCCTTGGTCACCACCTCGCCCACGTGGCGCAGCAGCACAGAGAGCACCTGCAGTGGCTTGTGCTCGATGTCGACAGCCAGGCCGGCTACACGCAGCTCGTGGCGGGCTTCGTCGAACTCTACGGTGCCGAAGCGCCAGCGGGAGAGGCGGGCGTCGGGAGGCGGGGTAGGTGGCATGCGATCGATGATAACGCCGGTTATAGGCCCGATTGGGCAGGCGAAAAGCCCGTCCCGGCGGGCTTGAAGGTTTCTTGAAACCTCCGTGAGGACGCGGGACCGCCCGTGCCGTGACGCTCTCTCCATACCGGTGCGGCGCCGTGACAGCCGCCGGACCACGGGGACGGGCAAGCGGATGAGGAACAGCGGACAGGTGGATTGGGGACCTCGCGGGTGGGCCGGACTGGGTACGGCGGTGCCCTTACCGACGATCAGGGTGGCGGCCCACAAGGGCGTGCTGGGTCTGATGGGCCTGAAGAGGAGCATCACCGGGCTCGTGGCCACCCAGGTCAAGGCGCGGTTCCACTCTCATGCCGATCAGCGCAACCCCCGGATACCGACAGGTCGCTTCAGAAGGACTGAAGCGTCCGGACGCACCGCGGCAGATGTCAACCGTCGCGTGCAGATCATGTTGCTGGACTGAGCGGTCCGATGCGCGCCGATGAGGTCGGCCACGCCCAATCAACCTGGAGAAAGTAACGATGCGAATGAAGACTCATCGAACCCTGCTCGTGCTGTCAGCCTTGGTGCTGTCTGCCTGCGGTGGCAACGAGCTGGCAGAGGGCGAGGAGGAGGGCGGCGTCCCCTTGGACGAGTTGGAAGAGGCCGCCATGGCAGGTCCGGACGGCCCTGCGCCGCTGCGGTGTCCCGCCAAGGTCCGCAAGGAGCTCAGCGGCCCGGACATCATCGGGTTGCGTCTGGGCATGACACGGCCGGAAGCCATGGCGACGACACGCTGCAGCCTAGGTGAGGAAGCCGTCGTCACGGAAGAGAATCGGTGGCTCGATCGCCTTGACACGAACGGCGTCGCGTTGGGCACGCAATTCTTCACGGTCGAGAAGGGCAGCTACCGGCCCTGCAATTTCGCCAGCGAGTGGCAGGAGTGCCGCGGCAAGTTCAAGTGGGAGCACACCGACGAAATCGTGCGGGTCGCCACGCCGGGTGTGCCAGGTAAGGAGACCGCGATGGTTGTCTGGCGCACCCAGAAATTCCGTGACGGCCAGATGCCCTCGGTGGACGCCACGCTGGAAGCCCTGACCGCCAAGTACGGACAGCCGCAGGTCCGCGAGAGCAGTGATTCGCCACGTGGCTACTCAGCCGGCACGCGCGACCTGCAGTGGGTCTACGACCGCGCGGGCAATCCATTGTCCGAAGCCAACCCCTTGTTCGGGCGCTGCCGCAATGGCGTCTACGCCGGGGGAGAAAACACAGGGGCCAGCTGGACCGACGGATGCGGGCTGAACATCAGTGCAAGGGTCGTCCTGAGCGGCAACAACCCGGGGCTGGTGATGGAGTTGCACACCGCGATGATCCAGCAGAGCACGACCTACACCTACATCGAGGGCATGCAGGCGGAGCTGCAGCGCATCGGTCAGGCAAGGCGCGAGGCGGAAGTGAAGGAGGCCGGCGATGCCAGCGATGTACGCCTCTAAGTCGCGCCGCTACGGCAGCGTATGTCTGGCACTCCTGTGTGCGTTCACGCTTGCCGCCTGCGAGGGCGAGCAGCCAGCGCGTGATGTGGGCCAAACAATGCCGCAGCAAGAAGCCGCCGATACAGCTTCTCCCGCGGGCACCACTCAGGCCGCATCACCTGCTGGTAGCGTCATCGACGCTACGCCATCGGAGGATCGGTTTGGCGATCGCCAGTTGGATCATCCGGATGATCTACAGATTCTCATGCTCGCCTACCGGCTGGAGGGCCGTACACCACCGATCGACGAGTGGGCTTCAGCGCAGTATCGCGTGAAGTATGCGGACGAGTTCAAGCGTCCGAGCCTGCTGAAGGAGGAGCAGGAGCGCCTGCAAGGCGTCTATGACGGGACCGCCGAGGTTGGCCGCCTGCGACTCAACGTCAACGCGCAGTTCGGCGAGTACGACGCCGGTCGGGGCGGGTATTACCTGGATGCGTTCATGCCGGGCAGCGCTTTCAGTTTCGACGCGCAGCCATCGCCGGAGATCCAGAGACAGCGGATCAGTCTCCAGGTCGACAATCCGGAGGAGCTCAACTTTTGGCCACTGGATGCCGCGCGGGCACAGGACGTACTGACGCGCAACAGCGGCCTGCGCAGCGTGGTCCTGGACAGTCGGTTCCTGATCACCGGAGCCAGTCGCCGTAGCGAGGGTCTGGTCATCAAGGCCCGCCTGCTGGGATACACGATCGGCAGCGATCACTACAACCGCCCGGCGACGTTTGGCGAAGTCAACTTCGATGGTCAAGGGGAGCGCTGAGATGACATGGCGAGCCAAGGGATTGTTGATTGGCGTCACGCTGCTGCTATCTGCGTGTGGCGGCGGATTGGCGGGTACCTACGAAGACTCGATGGGCCTGACCCAACTGCGCTTCGAGCGTGGCGGGGTAGTGGTGCAGTCATCGGATCTGGGCGGGGTAGAGCGACAGATGCGCTACGAGTTGGATGGCGACCGCATACGCGTGCGCCATCCCGATGTAGACGGCGCAACCTTGGTACTCACCCGTGTCGACGACAAGACGCTGTCCGGACCGATGGGCGTGACCTACCAACGCGTGAGCGACTGAAGCCGCGTTCCGCTGTCATCGGTGCGAGCTGCACGAACAAACCATGGACTTCAAAGAGGAGAAATGAAATGCGAGACTGGCTCTACTTCGACACGATGGTGACACCCAAGATCATCACCTTCATCTACTGGATCCTGTTGGCCGGTGCCGTGGTGTCTGGTCTGGTGCTGATGGTCAAGGGTTTCGGCCTGATGCGCTACTCCGGGTTTGCGGGCTTCGGCATGATCGTGGCCGCCCCGATCCTGGCCGTGCTTTCCGCGCTACTGGCGCGCATCTACTGCGAAATCATGATCGTTCTGTTCAAGATCAACGAAGCGCTCCAGGACATCCGCCGCAAGTAGGACGTGCTCGGCGATCGGGCAGCGGATTCGGGTTCGCTGCCGCCATCTCAACCACAGGGGGAAACGCGCCATGGCACTACGTGTACTTCATCGGAGTAATGAATCCTTGCTGCCTGCACGATGCATGATGAAGACCAGGCGGACGACTCGGCGTGTACGCTGCCTGTGGGCAATGACGCTGCTGATGATGTTGCCTCTGCCCGGCCTGGCGGTGGACCGCGGCAGGCAGGTCGTGGTGACCAAACCCGACGATGCCGCCGGGTTGATGGATGCGGTGGAGAATGCGATCTGGGCGGCCGACGGCAAGCCAGCGTCCAAGGCGGTCTATGTGGTCTACAGCACCGATTGCGCCTGGAGCAAGCGCCTGTTCGACGAAACCCGCGCGTTGGCAGGCAATGTGCAGCTACGCTGGATTCCCGTGGCGGGCACAACGGCCGCGTCCGTGGTGGCGGGACGTGATAGTGCGAGCGTCGGCAATGCGTTCGCCGGCCGGGTTTCACGCGCTGTCGACGCCAAGGCCCAACGCGGCGTGGCCTACAACCAAGGCGTGATGGATAGCATCACCTACCAGCTGCGGCCTTACGACCGGTCGAAGACGTTCGCATTCCCGACGCTGGTGTATCGCAGCGGCAAGAGCGTCAAGGTCGTCGCCGGCAATCCCCGCAACCTCGCCACCCTTGCGGCCGAGGTGGCGAGCGAGCCGCGCGCGGCATCCCTGGTGCCGGCCGGCATCGCGCTTACTGCACAGGCACCCACGCTTCTTCGCAGTCGCAACCTGCCCAAATGGGCGCACCTCAACGACACACCGATGATCTTCCGCGCCGTGCCATCGCCGCAGGCACCCCCCATCGACGATCTGGCGAAGGATTTCCTGGTGCCGGTGAGTGGCATTGTGGGAACGACGGGCTGGATCGAAGTGGCCCCGTGGGGCTTGGACAAGCGCAAGGCTTACGTGCACGACCCGCTGATGGCGCGCATGGCCTTGCTGGACTACCGGGTCAGGCCGCAGGGCGGACAGTGGCAGGCGCCGGCGGTGGTGCAGGTCAGGGAATTCCCTGATAGCGACGCCCATGTGCTGGAAACGTTGAAACCCGGCGAGCGCTACCGGCGCAGCGGCGTGGTCGAGCATGGCGGGCATGTCTGGGACCAGATCGTGCTGTATGCCGACGGTGCAGTGGGCTATGTGAGGCGGTGACCCCAATGACGAACGTTTCTCCGCCGCGATGTACGCAGGTACGCACCGGGCGTTTTGGTGGCGCTTCTGGTGGCCAGTCAGGTGGAGGCTGCAAGGCCGGACGAAACGATCCTGCGGTACTACCCGACCGTGGAGCAGGTGAGGAAGGACGTCGAAGCGGAGCGTCGTGATGATCGGCCGGGCGAAGTCGAGGGGCGCATTTCCGGCCAGTACCTGCTGCTGGCCGAAGTACTCGAGAGTTCCTGGGGAGGACGACACGGGCCGGCATCGTTCGTTGTCCAGACACCCGAACAGGCCAAGCGCCTGTGCGGCGTGTATCTGGATGCCGGCGCCGAAAGCCGTACCCACCGGTTTCCTGTGCTCCAGCCCGAGTGTTCGGGTCGCACGGTCGAGGAGCAGAACGCCAAGGGCATCTGCGCCCGCGTGAGCTACATGACCGCGCAACCTATTCCGTTGAAAAACTCGGTTGTATCAATCGTCTGAAGCTGCTCCACTGACGTCCCATAGATAGAGCTGAGTCCACGCGATGAGGGGGGCGTCAGGAAGTCGGCCAAGCGCCACTGTTCTACTGGAAGAGGACGTTGCAGGAAACCATCTACTCTGCGGCATCGACAGGCTCATGGGCCTGAGCGAATCGCACCGGCGCTATAGCTATACATACTGCAACATCGCCTTGTCCAGGCTCGGGTCGGTCACCAATTGCTTGAGCTTGCGGTTCTCCTTCTCCATGCAGCCAGTCGGCGAAGCTCGGCCACGCCAAGCCCCCCGAAACTTCTTGTGCCAGGCGTAGAACGCGGTCTGGCTGATGCCCATCTTGCAACAGATCTCCTCCACGGTCGTTCCGCTCTCGGCCTGCTTCAGTGCAAGCGCGATCTGCTCTTAGGTGAACTTCGACTTCTTCACGGCGACGGGCCTCCTCTGAGACCTGAGTGTCGCCGAATCCTCCACGCTGGCTGTTCCGAATTACAGGGGGAGGTCACAAGCACGCGGTATGGGCAGCTAGTGCTTTTGCAAGATCTGACAAGGTGCTTTGGGCGCGAACCGTTCTGGCACCAAATCGACGCCGTGGCGCACTTTGGCCGGCAGCCGTTGGGTTTTTCTGCCAGATCCTATGGATCGTAAAGACTCCCGATCCGCTGAACCTGCCTTTCACAGGAGTGGTCAAGTTGAATCGCCCCGGCAAAAGGGCCCGCTCTCAGACTCTTGACGAGACATATTGCTAGCAATAGAATTGCTAGCAACTTAAACGCAGGAGGATTCTGAATGTCTGCTTTGTACTCGACAACAGTGACCGCGATTGGCGGGCGCAATGGCGTTGCCACCAGTGACGATGGCCTGCTTAATCTCAAGCTCTCCTTACCCAAAGGCATTGGCGGCAAAGGCGACGCGACGAATCCGGAGCAACTGTTCGCCGCAGGCTACGCCGCCTGTTTTGGCAATGCGGTCATTCACGTCACCCGCAACAAAGAAAAGAAGATCAAGGATGATGACGTCCGCGTTGTTGCTACGGTCGGGATGTCCGCTCGGGAAGGTGGCGGCTTTGGGCTGGGTGTCGCACTCAAGGTGATCATCGCCGGTGTTGATCAGACGTCCGCCGAAGCGATCGTCGCCGAAGCACATCGCACCTGCCCCTATTCCAACGCTGTGCGGGGGAATATCGACGTCGCTTTGATCGTGGAAGCATGTTGAGCCGCGATAGCCGCCAACGAGTTCCAGGGGCGACGGCCGATCAGGCCGACGATATGCTGCACCTCGACCAGCAGATATGCTTTCCGCTTTACGCGGCGACCAATCTGATCCAACGACATTACCGGCCGCTGCTTGCGCCCCTCGGGCTCACCTATTCCCAGTATCTCGTCATGCTCGTGCTCTGGGAGCGGGAGACGGCGACAGTCGGCGAGCTTCAGGCCTGCCTGCATCTCGATGTTGGCACCTTGAGCCCACTTCTAAAGCGCATGGAGCGCGCCGATCTCGTGTCTCGCACACGCAGCCCCCATGACGAGCGCCGCGTGTTTCTGACCCTGACCGAGCATGGCCAGGAACTCAAACATCAAGCCAACGAAATTCCGCGCACGCTCGCGGCGCGGATCGATTCCGATCATGCCGACATGCTGCAACTGCGGTCACTGACGCAGTCGCTTGTCGCCACTATGGCACGTTCACTGGATTGAACCGGAAGTGAGGGGAACACGGTAATGACAACGATCTATGACTTCCATGCACTTGATATTTCCGGACGTGACGTGCCGATTTCAGACTATCGTGGCAAGGTTCTCCTGATCGTCAATACCGCCAGCAATTGTGGCTTCACGCCGCAGTATGACGGTCTTGAGTCGCTCTACCGCAACCTTGGCGCACGTGGCTTTGTTGTGCTGGGCTTTCCCTCCAATCAGTTTGGTGAGCAGGAACCTGGTGATGAAGAGGAGATCGCAACCTTTTGTAAGCTCCAGTATGACGTTAGTTTTCCTATGTTCGCCAAGATTGACGTCAACGGAGCCAAAGCCAGCCCGCTGTTTGACTGGCTGAAAAGCGCGACGCCAGGTCTCCTCGGTAGCCGGGCCATCAAGTGGAATTTCACGAAGTTCTTGGTGGATCGCCAGGGGAATGCGGTCCGGCGCTTTGCCCCGATGACCCCGCCTGCTCGTCTGCGCTCGGAAATCGAAGCTCTACTGTGAGCTGAGAGGCGCGCATCGGCAGCGCAGTGTGGTGTTGATCTGTCCACTACGGACCTTGCCCGCTTCGCACTGCACTCCGCAGAGAGCGCACTGAGCGCCACGGTTTTCGGTGCGAAGACAACAGCATCCGCCTGGAGTTGGACCTGCTCTTCCACGGTCCGAGATTGACCGCAAGGAATGGGGTATGGAAGCCTCGCTCGCTCCGCAGAAAAAATCCGCAAAAGGTTATATGGCCACGGAAAGACGCCTTCGCGCATCCGGCACACCGCTGAAGGTTGGTTGAAATTGGCCGTGCTGATCGACCTCTGTTCGCGCAGGGCCATTGGGTGGTCGATAATTCCCGCTTGGCATGCGAACTGGCGATGGATGCACTGCCGATGGCCATCTGGCGCCGTCGAGCTACTTCGGAGGTCGTCATCCGCTGCGACCAGAGTATGCAATACGTCAGCGACGATTGGCGTCTCTGCCGTGGGGAACACGGCTTGGGAGTCAGTATGAGTCGTCGTAGCAACTATTGAATCAATTCAGCAGCCAATGCAAAGCAAGTGCAGCCATGAGGAACAACCAACGAGTTGATTATGCACTATAGTGGGTAAATATGAACGCTCGTTCGTTTTCAATGGAGGCTGCCGTGAAGCTTGGAATCCGATCCGCCCGCCCGGAGCCCCTTAGGTTCATGGACCTCAGTGTTGCTGTCGTACGTAAACGGGAAATCTTGGAACGGTGTTTGGAATGCCAATGAATGCGTGGCCGTTCGTGAGGGTAGGCCAATGAGACGTCGGTACGTGCGGCTGATGTTGGTGTTGGCAGCCTTGCTGCTGCTTAACGGTTGCGCGATCCTGCGCGAGTTCCGACCGGCGGTTACGGTCGAGGCGATGACGCCCGGCGAGTACATCGCCCTAAAGCGTGGCGACATCCTGACTAGCGGCCAGTTCAGCGCGGCGACGACAGAAACGATACGCAGCACCGGCCTGGATAGCGAAGGTACTTGCGCCGACCTAGGGGGCCAGCAGTGCATCGACGCCTTGGCGGACGTCGCCGGTCTTTCCAACGAGCGGCGGCTGTCCGCGCTGTCGGAGTTGTGGTTACATCGTGCGCAGGCATTGTCGGTCGCCGCCCGACCCGAAGCGTCGGGCGACGGCGACCCGCGCTTGGACGCATGGCTGGAAGTCGCGCGGCATGCCTACGCGTACCTGTTCTTCAGCGAACGCGCTGCGGACACGCGCGCGTTCGAGGATCGCCAGACCCAGGTACGCGACTACTACAACGTTGCAGTGCAGGAAGCGGCATCGCTGTTGTTCGTCCGATACCGTGATGGACAGGCGTTTTCTGGCGATGGCGTACTAGCCGACAGCAAGTGGCGCGTGCGGATTGCCTTGCCAGACGGTGAAAGCAGGTCGGGATATCTGGCGATGCCGCAGGAACTGCTGCCGGCGTCGTCACTGTCGTTCGCCGGCCTGCGCAGCACCTTCCGTCGCGACGGCTTCGGTGGCGAACTGGTGGCGGTGATGGCGAGCGACCCAGTCACTACAATGCCGGTCACAAGTACCGCCGCAGCAGAAGACGAGCATTCGCTGGAACGATCACCTGCCTGGAGCGAGATGCCGGCGGCCGCGGTCACCGCGCTCCTTCAATTTCCGGGTGACGATCTGGCCCAAGTGCTGTCCGCGCGCGAGGCCCGGCTCACCACCCACGATCCCTATCGGGAGTCGCGGGTGGAACTGCACGGCCAGGAGGTCCCGCTGTCGGCCAATTTCACTGCGGGCTATGGGTTATGGCTGGCGCGCTCCGGCTTCAATCGGCAGTCGCTGCGCAGCTTGTTGGGCCGTGAACGCGGCATCGACCGCCCACATCTGTATCTGATGCAGCCCTACGATCCGGACCGTCGAGTCATTGTGATGGTCCACGGCTTGGCGAGCAGCCCGGAAGCTTGGGTTAATGTGGCCAACGAACTGATGGGCGACGAGGAGATCCGCCAACACTTCCAGGTCTGGCAGTTCTACTACCCGACGAACCTCCCGATCGCATACAACCAGGACGCCATGCGCAGGACGCTGGAAGGCGCGCTGCGACACTTCGATCCCGACGGCGTCAAAGCGGCTTCGCACGATCTGGTGCTGATCGGCCACAGCATGGGTGGAGTGATCTCTCGGTTGATGGTGTCGTCCTCCGGCGAAGATCTGTGGGATCAGTTGGTGGCCGACCGCCATATGGACGAAAGCCGCGAGCAAAGGGTGCGCAAGCGAATCGGTCCGATGCTGAGGTTCGAGCCCGTTCCCGGGGTGGAGCGAGTGATCTTCATCGCAGCCCCGCACCGGGGCACCGAGGTGGCCGGTGGCCGCATGGCGCGGTGGATCGGACGGATGGTACGCCTCCCACTGACACTGTTTGAGAACTTCGGTGACGTGTTGGACGATCTGGCGCATGGCGGCCGGGAGCAGGGGCGCGACGCGCGGCCGAAGTTGCCCAACAGCATCGACAACCTCGACCGGTCCGACCCGTTCGTGCAGGCTGCCGCCAACCTGCCGATCTCGCCCTGCGTGAGCTACCACTCCATCATCGGCCAACCCGATCCCAAGGTGCCGCTGGCCCAGTCCGACGATGGTCTGGTGCCCTACTGGAGCGCACACCTGGAAGGCGCGGTGTCTGAGAAGGTCGTCCGCTCCGCGCATAGTGTGCAGGAGACCGCCCCGGCGATCCTCGAGATGCGCCGCATCCTGCATGAGGACATCGCGGAGCGCGCCGGGCGCTCCTTTGCATCGTCCGCAGCGGAGGAGAGGGCTGGATGCCGGGACTAGTTAGGACCGGAACGTGCTCCGGCTGCGCCAGACGACAGACGACCTGCCTGTCGGGATGCATGATCCAGTTCAAGTGCACGCAGTCTGGTTGGCGAAGCGATCTCACTCCTCGTTCGGTTTGGGTATCCCGGGCACCCCGCGCCGGATCGCCACTGAATAATCCTCCCCGCACAAGTCCGAAGCGAGGGCGCGGTCGTTGATGTGGCCAGAGAACTGCAGCTCGGCGGATTCGTGACCATCGGCGAGGCCGCCTAAATCGTACACGTACTCGGCGAAATATCCCGATAACACCAGGCGGTAGTCGAGCGGCAGTCGGGGCGCAATCTTGCGTGCGAGGTCGTAGACGATCGTCGTGCAGTTGCTGGTGAGGGTGTTGTAGAACCGGGGTTCCCGGCGCAGTGCTTCCGCGTCCGCCAGATAGCCCAGGAACAAGCGGCGCAGATCGTCGCGGCTCATCTTCAGCCGGTACAGATGCACATCTTCGCCTCGTACATTGCTGCGGGTGCGGATGATGTCGCGCTCGTCAGCGGCGACCAGTATCTGCTCGAATTTGCGGAAGAAGCCACCGATGGCCGAGAAGCTTTCGTCGCGCTCCTTGCGGATCTCCAGCGAAAAAACGACCTGGCGACCGTCGTCGAAGCCGAAGGAGATCAGCGTATGGGCGATCTGCGGTCCCATCCAGTACGACAGGAACAGGTCCGCGGATGCCACCCGGTCGAGATCGTACTCGCGGGTTTCCCAGCGAGCCGTGTAATCGTCCTCGGATCGCCACTCGAAGTTGCGGACGTTGTGCAGCGTCACCCGGCTGCCTTCCACCTCGGCACGCAGCAGGCGTGCGACATCGTCGGCCCAGATGCGGTCGTGGCTAGGTCGCAAAGCCAACCAGCCGCCGAGCAACGCCAGGCCGCTGATCGCGAACACGATGGCGGGCCAGCGCGCGCGATCGCGCCATTTCGGCTTAGCCAGCCATGCCAGCATCGCGATGCTGGCCGAACACCACGCCGCAAGCACCGCCCATCGGACGATGCCCTCGGTCTGGAACCGTATCGCCAGCAGGCCCCACAGCGTGAACCCGGCAATGAGCAGCCACAGCGCCGCGCCGGCTGCCATGGCCAGGAGTCGCTTGAAGCGTGGCCCGAACGAATGCCAGTGAGTCGTGCGGTAGGTACTCATCGTCGTATCGCCGCCGAGGAGGACGGCGCCTCGCTCTTATCCACCATCACCACAACTGACATGCCGGGCTCCGGCGCGGCGCTTTCATGGGCCGACCTTGTCGAGTATCACCACCACTGCCATCAATCCGGCAAACATAACGACCAGAATTCCACCCCAGCCTGTGCCGATCCCGCCACGCTTTCGAAAAACAACTTTGAGTAGCACTATCGCAGTGATCGGGAGCAGCAGAGTCACCAGCAGCATCATCCAAATCGATGCATCCAGTCCCGTCAGCATAGTCGTCCTCTCTTACCAGAAAAAGGCATGGTTATGGGCTAGCCCTATGGGAGATAGCTGCGCGCGCTTCGACTGCGGCAACCCATTCCTCATTGGTAGGTTCGACCCCGACCATTACATCGCTGTCTTCGCCCGAAATGACAGCGGCGTCGGCGGCGTTGGCATTGGTATCCAAACGTAAGCCGAGGTAGGCAAGGTCGGCGCAGATCCGTGCCCGAATGGGCGCGCTGTGCTCGCCCACACCGGCGGTGAAGACCAGCAGGTCCAGGCCGCCGAGCACCGCGACCAATGCGCCGATCTCGCGGACGATACGGCGAACATAGAGTGCGAGCGCGATGCGGGCACGCTCGCCCGCTTCGCCTTCATCCTGCTCGTGCTGGACCAGCACGCGCGGCTCGGAAGACACACCGGACACTCCCAGCAAGCCTGATTGGCGATAGAGCAGCTGTGCGACCTGATCTAGCGAGAGTTTCTCGACCTCCATCAGGTAGAGCACCGCGCCGGGGTCGAGGGCGCCGGTACGGGTGCCCATCATCAGCCCGTCGAGCGCGGAGAATCCCATGGTCGTCGCAACGCTCTGGAGACCGCGCATGGCGCAGAGGCTGGCGCCGCTGCCGAGGTGGGCCACGACGGCGCGGCCGCGCGCGAGGTCGCCATGGCGCTCGGCCAATGCCGTGGCCATGTAGGCATAGGACAGGCCATGGAAGCCGTAGCGACGCAGGCCGTGCTGCCAGGCGGCATAAGGCAGCGGCAGGATTTGCTCGACCTTGGGAAGGGTGTGGTGGAAGGCCGTGTCGAAGCAGGCGACCTGGAGGATGTCCGGGCGTTCGCGAAGCAGAATTCCGATGGCTTCGAGGGCGAATGGCTGGTGCAGAGGCGCCAGCGGGACATAGCTCCTGAGATCGCGCAGCACGTCGTCGTCGATCACCGCCGAGGCGAAGTACTTGCTGCCGCCATGCACCACGCGATGGGCGACGGCGACGATGCGGTGTCGCCCCATGCGCGCTGCCACCTGTTTGCGAATCACTTGCAGGGCGGTACGGTAAGGATCTTCGGCATCGAGTTCGATGGGGAATGGCGTGACGCCGGTTTCGCCGAAATCCGGTTGTCCGCCGCCGATGCCCTGCACTTTTCCGTTCCAGAGCGGCGTGCGCGGCAACGGATCGACATTGGCGTCGAACACCGCGAACTTGATACTCGACGAGCCGCAGTTCAGGACCAGGATGAGGTCGTCGGAAGAAGAGCTGGACATGGGGAAGGCTCGGAAGGGTAGGGCTCAGCGTGCGGTGTAGCCGCCGTCGGCGACCAGGGTCGCGCCGGTGATGAAGCTCGCGCCCTCCGAGAGCAGGAAGGCGATGGCGTGAGCGATTTCCCCGGGACGGCCCAGCCGGCCGATTGGATGCAGGCCGATGGAGGCTTCACGCGCCTGGGCGTCGAGGCTGCCGAGGATCGGCGTTTCTACGTACCCCGGATGGATCGAGTTGATGCGGATACCCTTGTCCGAACAGGACAGCGCCGCTGAACGCGTTAGCCCGGTGACCCCATGCTTGGAGGCCACGTACGCCGCGCTGGTGGCGTCGCCGACCAAGCCGTGGATGGACGACATGTTGACGATGGCGCCGCCGCCGGCATCCAGTATGGCGGGGATCTGATAGCGCAAACCGTAGGCCACACCGCTGAGATTGACGTCGATGACGTGCTGCCATGCGTCCAGTGACAGTTCGCCGGCCGGCCCGGAGTTGCCGCCGATGCCCGCGTTGTTGACCGCGAAGTGCAGCGCACCAAACTGGCTCACCGCGCGGTCGACCGCCGCTGCAACCTGATCGGCGCTGGCGACGTCGGCGACGTTGGCCACCGCCCGCCCGCCGTCGGAGACAATCGTGTCCACGACGCGCTGCACCGCATCGGCGTCCAGATCCGAAACGACCACCGACAGGCCATTGGCGGCCAACAGGCGGGCGGTAGCCTCGCCGATGCCGGATGCTGCGCCCGTCACAAGGACAGAATGGCCGGCGAACGAATACTTCATGGGGAGTCTCCTTGACGGGAAGTAATGTAACCGTGCCGTCTCATGGCGCTGCGGGTAGATAGCGATGCACCAACAACATGCTCGACGAGCCGCGATCCAGTGCCAGGACGAGACCCCGGCTCATAGCGCGTTCCAGCCCCCATCGCAGGGCAGCGTCACGCCATTGATGTTGCTGCTGTCGCGGCTTAGCAGGAAGGCGATGGCCGCTGCTAACTGCTCGGGTTGCGCCAGCGGCGGGGCAATGGCCTCGTTGACGCGCATCAGCCGTTGCGCGCCACGCTCGGAGCGCACTTTGCCGTCTATATTGGTGGCCACACCGCCGGGTGCGATGGCGTTGCAGCGTGGCGTGTCGTAGAGGACGGCGATGCTGCGCGTCAGCCCCAGCAGGGCGTGCTTGGAGACGGTATAGGCCGTGCCGCTGCACGAGCCGCGCAGTCCAGCCTCGGAGGAGACGTTGACGATCGCTCCCTGGGGCGAGCGCTGCAATGCGGGCAGCAGTGCACGGGTGAGCTTGAACGGCGCCGTCAAGTTGATCGCAAGGATCTGATCCCACAGCGCGTCGGTCACTTCGTCTAGCGGCGTGAACCCGTCGTTGATGCCGGCGTTGTTCACCAAGCCATCGAGTACATCGCCGCAGGCGGCCGCGATCGCGGCGATGTGCAGGTCGTCCCGCACGTCGCCGATGATGGGCGTGATATCCAGTTCCGGGTGGGCCCGGACCAGCGCTTTGAGTCTTGCGGGATCTACGTCGGTGGCGAGAACGCTGCCGCCCTCTTGGGCGATGCGCACCGTGGTGGCCAGGCCGATACCGGAACCGGCGCCGGTGACGACCACACGCAGCCATTGAAAGCGGCCTGGAACGAAGGGCTCGACTCGGCCAGGGGACGCTGTGGGCTGGGCATTGTTCATGGCGCTATTCCTGAGGGAAGGTGTGAGGGTTAAAAGCGATCCGGCGCCGCACATGAAGCGGGACGGGGATCCAAACTCATGGCGGTACGGACCGGTAGCGATGCGCCAACATCAGTGCGATGGCACAGGAGGCGATGCGCGATTCGCGCGAGTCGGCGCGGCTGGTCAGGATGACGGGCACCTTTGCGCCGAGCACGATGCCGGCGCTGGCGGCATCGCCCATGTACATCAACTGCTTGGCGAGCATATTGCCGCTCTCTAGATCCGGCACGACGAGGATGTCCGCCTGGCCCGCGACCTGAGATTCGATGCCCTTGATCCGCGCGGCAGCAATGGACACCGCGTTGTCGAACGCGAGTGGACCGTCAAGTACGCCGCCTTCGATCTGACCGCGGTCCGCCATCTTGCACAGCGCGGCAGCGTCGAGTGTGGCGGGCATCGATGGGCTGACGGTTTCCACCGCGGCGAGGATCGCCACCTTTGGCTTAGCCACGCCGATGACATGGGCGAGGTCGATTGCGTTGCGGACAATATCCGCCTTCTGTTCCAGCGTCGGCGCAAGGTTGATAGCGGCATCGGTGACGATGAACGGCCGCGGGTATCGCGGCGTCTGCAGCACGAAGCAGTGACTGACGCGGCGCTTGGTGCGTAGCCCCGATGTCGAGGCCACGACCGCGGCCATCAGTTCGTCGGTGTGCAGGCTACCCTTCATCAAGGCCTCGACCGCGCCATCGCGCGCCAGCTCTACGGCACGTGCGGCGGCGGCGTGGCTGTGCGGGACATCCTCTATGGCGATATCCGACAGATCGAGGCCTTCCTGCGCGGCGATCGCCTTGAGCTTCGCGCGCGGGGCGACCAGTACCGGATCGATCAAGCCGGCAGCGCGCGCATCGAGAGCGGCCGACAGGCTGGCCGCGTCGCAGGAATGCACGATGGCCACGCGGACGGCCGCCAGCGGTCGCACGTGCGCGAGCAGGCGCTCGAGCCCGTCATCACCGGCGACGCTGATCCTGACCTCCGGCAGAGTGATGCGCTTGCGGATGATACGCTCGCTCGGTGCGATGACGTCCGCCTCACCCTCGACGACAGGTTGCCCGTCCTGGTTGCTGCAAGTGCAGGCCAGCGTCAGGCCCCGCCTCGCCGAATCCTTGGCGGATACCGTGACAAGTATCGTCAGCTGGTCGCCGACCTGGGCCGATGTCAGGAAGCGCAGCGTCTGGGCGCGATAGACCGTGCCCGGTCCCGGAAGTCGTGAGCTGATGACGGACGCTATGAGCGCGCCGGCCCACATCCCGTGGGCGATGACTGTTTGTGAGTGGTCTGATGCCGCATCCCGTTGGTCGATGCGATCGGGATCAACGCCGCCCGAGAGCAGTGCGAACAGCTGGATGTCTTCGGAGGTCAGAATGCGCTCGATGCTGGCGCTTTCGCCAAGCTGGATTTCGTCGAACGTACGGTTGCTGAGCGTCTGTAGGCCGTTGTCGGGTCGTGTCATGGTGCGGGTCCAGTCGACGGGTGATATGTGGCGGGTCAACGCCGTGGCCGACGCGTAGGAACGCCTTGCTTCGCGCGGCGTCGCGCGGTCTTTGTCTGGGGTGGCGCCGGAGCCTTCTTGCGCTTGGCGAGGCCTTGCGCACGCACTGTCGCGGCGCTGCACGCGGTCTCGAAGATTGCGAGCATTCGGTCCAGGCGCTGGCGCTCGTTGGCAGGCAGTGCGCCGCCGCTTTCGACGATGTCGCGGACCGCCATGGCGGTCGCCCTGATCTGTTCGGCTGTCGCGTCCGCAAGCAGCGCCGGTAGGGCGGAGATGGTTGCCTCCACATCCATGCGCATCAGCAAAGCCTGGGTGCGGACGCGCTCGCGCACGTCATCGTGCGCGAGGTTTGTCCCGCCATGCGCCTGCACCAGGTTCGCGGCGTAGCGGAATAGGCGCTCGTCGGCCTCGCCACGCGCCAGCAGCACGAAGGTGAGCGCACGCAAGCCTGCCTCGTTCAGCCCGCCTTGGTCGAACAAGGCGTGCAGTTGCACGATGGTGCGCTCGATAAAGGCGCGATGCTCGGGCGAATCGCCGGGATGCGGTCGTGGCGGGGTCGTCTCGTCCACGCTCTGGCCTGCCAAAGCCTGCATCCAGGGCGATCCGTAGATCGTTTCGAATGCGGTTCTGTAGATCTGATCGCGATGGTCGCGGTAGCGATCGAGAAATTGCTCGACTGCCTGTGACATCGCTGCTTCCGTCTGCAGGAATGGATTGTCCGGCGAGACCTGGCTGCGTTCCTGGCGCAGGCGCTTGGCCAGTCCGGCGACCATTGGCGCCAGCGGATGTTCGTCCGACCAGGCTTCATAGCCGGTACGCATCGGGTGCAGCGATTGCAACCAGCGTGCCGACCATGGCGTCGACAGCGAACGAACCCAGGGCTGCAGGAAGTTCCGGTACAGCGCCAGATTGATCTCGGACACCCGTGCGGCCGCGGCAAAGCGTCGCTCGGAGGCGGTGTCCGGTTGCACGATCGCACGCACGTCCTCGACGCTGCGCCCACGAATCGACAGCAGGAACGGATCGTCAGCCAATTCACCTTCCATGCCGGGTGGTGCATCCCCGACCACAGCCTGAAAGACGCCGGCGGGCAGCATATCGATCAGATCGATGTTGCTGGCAAGCTTGCGGTGTTCCTTTCGTCCGACGTTGCTGGAAACGAAGATGCCCAGGTGGCCAATGCTGTCGTGGGTGGCATATACGATGGTCTGGTCGTGTGAGATCAGGTCGCGATCGTCGCGGTACAGGTCGGTGATCCAGCCCAACGCCTGTCCGGGTGGGGTGATGTTGTCGCCGTAGGAGCAGAACACCACGATCGGCGATCGGATGTTGCGAAGATCGATGCGTACGCCGTCGGACGTCACCAGTTCGGCTGTCGCGAGTTTGTTTCCGATGAACAGGTTGTCGACGATGTACTGCATCTCGCCGCCGTCGAGGAGTACATGGCCGCCCCAGTATTTCTCGAATCCGAGATAGCGCGCTGCCTCGGTATCGACGTGGGCGTAAACGTTGTACTGCTTGGACCAGAGGGTGTTGGCCGGATCCAGGTTCTCGAAGTTCTGCACCAGCCATGCGCCGTCGAAGCGGCCGGCGCCGAGATCGTTGGCCAGCGCGGTCAGCCAGCTGCCGCCGGTCAATCCGCCGCCGTAACGCATCGGGTTGTCGCCGGCCCAGTACGACAGTGGCGCGCCGGCGACGATGATCGGGCCGAATAGTTCGGGCCACACAGCGGCGGTCATCAGGATCTGCCACCCGGCCTGGCAGTTGCCGATCACCGCAGGCTTGCCGGTACTGTCTGGGTGCAGTTTGCCGACCTCGCGCACGAACGCGGCCTCGGCACGCATCACGTCCTCGACCGTCTGCCCCGGCACCGGGTTGGGCAGGAAGCCGACGAAGTAGCACGGATGGCCCGCCTGCAGCGCAGCTCCGATCTCGCTGTCGGGTTTGAAGCCGCCGATGCCCGGACCGTGGCCGGCACGGGGATCGACGACGACGAACGGCCGTTTGGTCGGATCGGTCGGCATGCCTTCAGGCGGCAGGATGCGCGCGCGCCCGTAGTTCACTGGTCGCGGCAGGTCCAGCCCGGACAGCACCGGTTCGGCCTCGAAGCCCAGCACATTGGGCGCGCGCTCACGCAGGTGCTCCCGGTACTGGTTGCCGCGCTCGCGGCGCACATCGGCATAGAGCAGCGTACGCTGCCAGGAATCGACGGCGTATTCGACGGCGGCGGCGCCCAGTCCGGCCGGATCCATCAGCCAGCGGCTCCAGTCCTGGCCGGATGCGGCGGATGTCTTGTCCATGACCACCTCCTTCAGCGTTCGATCGCGATGCCGACGCCTTGCCCGCCACCGATGCACAGCGTGGCCAGGCCCTTGTGTCGGTCGCGCCGGATCATTTCGTGGATCAGCGTCACCAACACACGTGCGCCGGATGCGCCGATCGGATGGCCCAACGCGATGGCGCCGCCATTGACGTTGACCTTGTCCATGTCCCATTCGAGGTTCTTGGCCACTGCGAGCGACTGCGCAGCAAACGCCTCGTTGGCCTCAATCAGATCCAACTCGCCCAGCATCCAGCCAGCTTCCTTAAGCGTGCGTCTGGTGGCCGGCACCGGGCCGATACCCATGACCGCCGGATCGACGCCAGCGCTCGCCCAAGCCTTGATCCACGCCAGTACCGGCAGGCCGAGAACCTTGGCCTTCTCAGCGCTGGCCAGCAGCAGCACGGCCGCACCGTCGTTGATCGTCGAGGCATTGCCGGCCGTGACCGTGCCGTCCGGCTTGAACGCGGGCTTGAGCTTGGCCAGCGACGCGACAGTCGTCCCGGCGCGCGGCTGCTCGTCGGTATCGACCACCACCGCATCTCCCTTGCGTTGCGGAATCTCGATCGGGGTGATCTCGGCCTTGAAGCGGCCCGCGGCGATGGCGTCGAGCGCCTTCTGCTGTGAGCCCGCCGCAAACGCGTCCTGCGCCTCGCGTGTGATGCCGTAGCGCTCGGCGAGATTCTCGGCGGTGATGCCCATGTGGTAGTCGTGGAAGGCATCGGTCAAGCCGTCGCGGATCAGGCTGTCCTCCAACTGCGCGTGACCCAGGCGCAGCCCGGTGCGCGCCTTGGGCAGCACGTAGGGGGCCAGACTCATACTTTCCTGCCCCCCGGCCAGTACCAGGTCGGCGTCGCCCAGCGCGATCGCCTGCGCGGCCAGATGCACGGCCTTGAGGCCGGAGCCGCACAGTTTGTTGATCGTCATCGCCGGGACCTCAAAGGGCAGGCCCGCCTGCACGGCGGCTTGCCTGGCTGGGTTCTGGCCGCTGCCGGCGGTGAGGATCTGGCCGAGAATCACCTCGTCGATCTGATACGGTTGCACGCCGATGTCTTCCAGGATCGTGCGGATCAAATGAGCGCTCAGCGTGTGGGCGGGCAGGGTGGACAGGCCGCCCTGGAAGCCGCCTATAGCGGTGCGGGTGGCAGCGAGAATGGCAATGTCGCGCATGGGAGACTCGAATGTGAGGGGGAGGAGAGGATGGGCCGCGCCGGTTCGGTGCGGCGCCCAGGCTGTCAACGCATATGCTGGCCGCCGTTCATCGAGAGGTTGCTGCCGGTCAGGAACCCGGCCGGCTCGCTGGCGATGAAGCCGACCAGCGCGGCGATTTCCTCGGGCCGGCCGAGCCGGCCGACCGGGATGCCGGCGACGATCTGGTTGCGGACGTCCTCGGGAACAGCCATTACCATCTGGGTTGCGAGGTAGCCCGGCGAGACGGTGTTGACGGTCACGCCTTTGCGGGCGACCTCCTGTGCCAACGCCTTGGTGAAGCCATGGATGCCGGCTTTGGCGGCGGAGTAGTTGGTCTGGCCGAATTGGCCCTTGTCGCCGTTGATCGAGGAAATGTTGACGATCCGGCCCCAGCCGCGCTCGAGCATGCCGTCGATGACCAGCTTGGTGACGTTGAACATTGAGTCCAGATTCACCCGCAGTACCGCGTCCCAGTTCTCTTTGCTGAGCTTGCGGAAGGTGGCATCGCGGGTGATGCCGGCGTTGTTGACCAGGATGTCGACGCCGTGGCCGTCGGCGACGATGCGCTGACCCATACGCCGACACGAGATCCAATCGGACACGTCCACGTCGTAGGACACGAAGGTGTAGCCAGCATCGGCTTCCTTTTTCAGCCAGGTCGAGGCGGCTTCATCGCTGCGCGAGTGCGTGACAAGGACGGTGTGGCCGGCGTCATGCAGGGTCCGGGCGATGGCCTCGCCCAGTCCCCCCATCCCACCAGTAACCAAAGCAGTGCGCGGGTGTCCCATGATCGTTCACCTGCTGCCTTTCGTGGCAGGCTTTCCTGATGCTGTCTGGCCGGTGGAACCGGTCGGCAGCAGTTGCTCCCACGGTTTGATCAGATTGCTCCATGCGGGGTCGCCGAACACGGTGGTCGACGCAACAGTTCCCAACGCTTCCGCAGTCTGCTTCTGCCATGCTTGCACGGCTTCCTGCAGGCCGCGGACGAAGCCGGTCTGCGCAGTAACGGCCATCTGAGTGGCGGCTTGGCTGTCGCCAAAGCGCTGTTGTAGTTGGCGCCAGAACGATTCGGCCGGCAGGGTCGCCAGCTTCTGCCAGTCCTCGGACCGCAGAACCTGTTCGATCTCGGCATCGGTTTCTGCAATGCCGTCATTGACCAACCGGTAGCCGTAGTCGAGCCATTGCTTGCCGCCCTCTTGGAACAGCTTGCCGAGTCTGGCTTGCAATTCTAGGTTCGCCTTGTACAGATCCAACGGCAGATTCATCTTGCTCATGTCGATCACCTCGATGTGGAATTTGGCGCATCCATGCATGTGGTCCATCACGCCATCCGGCTGATGGTTTTGCGAAAGCGGGCTAGCGACAGGGCGAACAGCACAGCGCCGATGATCGCCAGCCACAGAAACGGTTTCCAGACGACGTCGATGCCGGCGCCGCGATACAGGATCGCCTGGCCGACTTCGACGAAATGGGTGGTGGGTGCGACCAGCATGAGGTTCTGCACCAGTTCGGGCATGCTCTCGCGCGGCGTGCTGCCGCCGGAGAGCAGCTGCAGCGGCAGCAGCGTGAGCATCATCAGCATGCCGAACTGCGGCATGTTGCGCGCCAGGGTCGCCAGGAAGATGCCCATCGAGGTGGTCGCGAACAGGCATAGCGCCGCGCCGGCGAAGAACAGCGGTAGCGAGCCCTCGATCGGCACTCCGATCAGTCCGCGCACCACGACGTTCACCGACAGTGCCGATGCCACCAGCACCACCAGTCCCATCGACCAGACCTTGGACAGCATGATCTCGGTGGGGGTGACCGGCATCACCAGCAGGTGCTCGATGGTGCCGTGCTCGCGCTCGCGGATCAGCGCCGCGCCGGTGAGCACGATCGACAGCATGGTGATGTAGTTGATGATCTGCATCAGGCCGCCGAACCAGCTCTTGTCCAGCGCCGGGTTGAAGCGCGCCCGCAGCGCCAGGTCCACCGGCGGCGCCGAACCGCCGCGCTGGCGCTGGACGAATTCGTTGACCTCGCCGAGCACGATCTGCTGCACCGCGCCGCTGCCGGCGAAGGCCTGGCTCATGCGGGTGGCGTCGACGTTGAGCTGCAGTTCGGGGGACCGTCCGGCCAGCACGTCGCGCTGGAACCCCTGCGGGATGTACAGGGCGAAGGTGTGGCGGCCCTCGTCCATGCCCGGATCCATCCCGGACATCGGGATCATCTCCGGCACGATGAACTGCGGCGGGTAGAACGCGCTGACGATGTGCCGGGACAGCGGCGAGTCGTCCTCGTCGACGATCGCGATCGGGGTCTTGTGCAGGGTCTCGGGCATCGCCGTGGCGGCCATGTAGACCGCGCCGGTGAACACGTAGACGATCAGTACCAGCATCATCGGGTCGCGCCACAGGCTCCACAGCTCCTTGACGCCGAGCCGGTAGATGTTGGCGAGGTGGCGGGCCTTCATCTCAGCGCTCCTGCTTGCGCAGCAGCGCGATGGAGATGCCCAGGATGACCGGCACCGACAGCAGCATCGCCCAGAACGCGCCGGTCAGGTCGGCGAACCCCAGCGCCTTGCTGAACACGCCGCGGCTGATGGTGACCATGTGGGGGGCCGGATAGACCTGGCCGATCAGCCTGCCGGCGCCCTCGAGCGAGGACACCGGATCGATCAGGCCGGAGAACTGGGTGGCCGGCAGGATCGTGCCGACCATCGCGATGAACATCGCCGCGATCTGGCTCCGGGTCACCGAGGACGCCAGCAGGCCCATGCCGGTGGAAGCGAAGCTGAAGACCAGCGCCGCCAGCGCGAGCGTGAGGAAGCTGCCGGTGACCGGCACGCCGAACACCGTGACCCCCAGCAAGCTCATCAACAGGAAGTTGATCATCGCCAGGCCCACGTACGGCAGCTGCTTGCCGAGCAGGAACTCGGTACGGGTGACCGGGGTGACGTAGAAGTTGTTGATCGAGCCGGTTTCCTTCTCGCGCACCACGGCCAGCGCGGTCAGCATCGCCGGCAGCAGCAACAGCAGCAGCGGGACGACCGCGGGCACCATCGCCGGCAGGCTCCTGACGTCGGGGTTGTAGCGGAACCGGGTCTGCACGTTGGCGCCGGCCGGCAGCGTGCCGACGCGATCGGCGGCCTGCGCGGCCAGCCAGTGCTGGTGCATGCCCTGTACGTAGCCCTGTGCGGTCTCCGCGCGCATCGGCATGGCGCCATCGACCCAGGCGCCGATCTCCACCTGGCGCCCGGCCAGCGCGTCGCGCATGAAGCCGTGAGGGATCTCGATCGCCAGCGACAGCTCGCCGCTGCGCATGCGCCGGTCCAGGTCCTCGTAGTCGACGATCGCCGGGCGTTCGATGAAGTAGCGCGAGCCCGACAGCTGCAGCGCGTAGTCGCGGCTGAGCGTGGTCTGGTCGCGGGCGAGCACCGCGAAGCGCAGGTCCTCGACGTCCATGCTGATGCCGAAGCCGATCACGAACATCAGCAGGATCGAGCCGCCCAGGGCCAGGGTCGCCCGGACCGGGTCGCGTCGCAGTTCCAGCGCCTCGCGCCACAGGTAGGCGACCATGCGCTGCAGGCTGAACGGGCGGCGTTTGTCGTGGACGGCGGCGTGCCCGCTGGCTTCCGCCGGTGTGGGCACGGTCGTGTCCCCGTCTTCTTCATCCCCGGCAGGCGCGTCGCCACCGGCTTCGATCAGGTAGCCGATGAAGGCGTCCTCCAGCGTCCTGGCGCCGCGTTTCTCCACCAGCCTAGCCGGCGCGTCGCTGTCGAGTACCTTGCCGGCGTGCATCATCGACATGCGATCGCAGCGCTCGGCCTCGTTCATGAAGTGGGTGGAGATGAAGATGGTGACCTTGTCGCGCCGCGACAGCTCCACCAGCAGACGCCAGAACGCGTCGCGCGCCACCGGATCCACGCCCGAAGTCGGCTCGTCCAGGATCAGCAGCTCGGGCCGGTGCACCATCGCCACCGCCAGCGAGAGCCGCTGGCGCACGCCCAGCGGCAGGCTCTCGGGCAGGCTGTCGAGCACGCCGGCCAGGCCGAAGCGCTCCACCATCTGGTCCACCCGCTGCGGTATGTCCGTCTTGGGAACGTTGAACAGCTGCGCGTGCAGAACCAGGTTCTGGCGCACCGTGAGTTCGCCGTACAGCGAGAACGCCTGCGACATGTAGCCAACGCGGCGGCGCGTACCGATATCCTTCGGGTCGACTTCGCGGCCAAACAGCCAGGCCTTGCCCTCGCTTGCCGGCAGCAGGCCGGTCAGCATCTTCATGGTCGTGGTCTTGCCGCAGCCGTTGGAGCCGAGGAAGCCAAAGATCTCGCCGCGCCGAATGCGGAAGGACACGTGATCGACTGCGACGAAGTCGCCGAAGCGCATGGTTAGGTCCTGCGCCTCGATGGCTATGTCGTCCTCGTCCGTCCGTAGTGGAGGAATAGCCACCGCGACGTGGCCGCGGGTCTTCTCCTCCGGCAGCAGGCGGATGAAGGCCGCTTCCAGCGATTCGGCGCCGGTGCGCTCCCGCAGGTTCCGCGGCGTGCCGGTGGCGAGCACCATGCCCGCGTCCATCGCCACCAGCCAGTCGAACCGCTGGGCTTCATCCATATAGGCCGTGGCCACGATCACGCTCATGCCGGGGCGCTGCCTGCGGATATGCGAGATCAGGTCCCAGAACTGGGCACGCGCCAGCGGGTCCACGCCGGTGGTGGGCTCGTCGAGGATCAGCAGGTCGGGATCGTGGATCAGCGCGCAGCACAGGCCGAGCTTCTGCTTCATGCCGCCGGACAGCTTGCCGGCCGGTCGGGCGAGAAACGGGTGCAGGCCGGTGGCGCGGGTGAGCTCGTTGATGCGACGGCGGCGTTCGGCCGCATCGTGGCCGAACAGCCGCGCGAAGAACTGCAGGTTCTCCTCCACTGAGAGCGTGGGATAGAGGTTCTTGCCCAGGCCCTGCGGCATGTAGGCGATGCGTGGGCAGACGACCGCGCGATGGCGCCGCTCGGCCATGTCGCCACCCAGCACCTCGACGCGGCCTTCCTGGATGCGGCGCGCGCCGGAGATGAGCGACAACAGGCTGGATTTGCCGACACCGTCGGGGCCGATCAAGCCAACCATACGTCCTGATGGCACGTCCAAATCGATACCGGCAAGTGCCTCGACTTTGTGGTAGCGGAGGCGCACGCCCTGCAAGCGTGCGACGGCGGAAGCGGGCTCACGCGGCATGGCGGCGTCTCAGTCCTGCGCTACGACGGTAGCCAGGGAGGCGGGCCATGCGGCGTCCGGATCCAGCTTCACCCAGGCCACGCCGGGGACGCCGGTCTTGACCTGCTCGATGTACTGCTGCAACAGCTCGGGCGGAATCTGCGCACGTACTCGGAACATCAGCTTCTGGCGCTCGCTGGCCGTCTCGACGGTTTTGGGCGTGAACTGGGCCTGGCTGGCGACGAACGACACCCGAGCCGGGATCGCGTAGTCTGGGGCGGTGTCGAGCACGATCCGTACCTCGGTGCCGAGTGCGATCCGGCCGGCCGCGGTCTCGGGCACGAAGAAGGTCATGTAGACGTCGGACAGGTCGAGCAAATTGAGCACGCGACCGCCGGCACCGAGCACCTCGCCGGGTTGGGCCACGCGCACCTGCACCCGGCCGCGGCGCGGAGCCTTGAGCACGCTATCGGCCAAGTCGGCCTCGATCCGGGCCACGGTTGCGGCCGCGGCTTCCACGCTGGAGCGCGCGCCGACGACCTGCGCCTCGGCGGCCTTCACGGCGGCTTCGGCGGCGGTCGCCTGGGCACGGGTGGCCGCCAGCGCGGCTTCGGCGCCGCGCACCCGGGCGCGATCGTCGTCGAGCTCCTGACCGGAGGCGGCACCTTCCTTGGCCAGTGTTTCCGATCGCGCCAGCCGTCGTTGCGCGGCGTCCAGCTCGGCATCGCGCTGGACGATCAGTGCCTGTGCGGCAGCGACGTCGCTGCGCCGCAGTGCGACCTGTGCCTCCGCAGCGGCGGCGGCATGCAGCGCCTGCTGGCGGCCGGCTTCTGCCTCCTCGCGCTGTGCCTGCAGCGTGTCGATCTGCATCCGCGCAAGCGGTTGGCCGGCTTTGACGAACTCGCCTTCGCTTACCAGGACTTCCTCGATCCGCCCAGGCAGCTTGGTGGCCACGTCGATCTCGGTCGCCTCGATGCGGCCGTTGCCGCTGACGAAGCCCTCGCCCGGGCCATCGTCGGACAGGGTGCGCCAGAGCCACCAGGCCAGCAGGAGGACACCGGCCAGGACAGCCGCCGTGAGCAGTTTCTTTTTCAGGGGAGGGGTGAGGGCCATGGCGTCGGAAGTCGTCATTGGTTGGAGGAGGGAGCGGCCGAACCGCCGCCCAGCGTCGTGTACAGCGCGACCTGGCTCGAGAGCACCGCGCGCCGTGCCTGCACCAGCTGCTGCTCGGCTGCGAGCAGGTCGCGCTGGGCGTCCAGCACTTCCAGATAGGTGGCCGAGCCGGCGTCGTAGCGCAGTTGCGCCAGGCGAGTGCGCTCGGACTGAGCCTCCAGCGTGGTCTGGGCGATCTGGAGCTGTTCGGCCAGCCAGCGGCGTGCGGCCAGAGCGTCCGCGATCTCGCGGAACGCCGTCTGGACGGTCTTTTCGTACTCGGCGACGGCGATGTGGCGGCGCGCCTCGGTTAGCGCCAGGCTGGCGCGCAACCGGCCGCCATCGAAGATCGGCAGCGACAACGTTGGTATGAAAGTCCAGGTCCGGCTGCCAGACTCGAACAAGCCATCGAGTTCCGCGCTCGCGCTGCCCCAGCTGCCGGTGAGTGCAATGCGTGGAAAGAACGCGGCACGCGCCGCGCCGATGTTCGCATTGGCGCCGCGAAGCAGATGCTCGGCGGCGGCGACGTCCGGCCGTGACGCCAGTACCGCCGAAGGCAGTCCCGGCGTCAGTTCGGCGAGCATCAGGGTTTCGTCGAAGGGTGTCGCCTCTGGCAACGCTCCTGGATGGGTTCCCAGCAATTGCCCCAGGGCATGCAGCTGATGGGCTCGCGCGAGTTCCAGCTGCGCAAGCAGCGCCTGTGCCTGGGTCAACAGGGTCTGGACCTGGGTCAGTTCCAGCTTGGAGGTCGCGCCGACCTCGTGGCGACGGCTGAAGATGCGGTAGGACTCCTCGCGGGTCTGCACCGTCCGACGCGCCAGGGCGACACGCTCGTCCAACTCGCGCAGGCCGAGATAGCCGTCGCCGACCTGTCCGATCAATGCGAGCTCGGCCGCGCGGCGCCCGGCGTCGGTGGCCAGCCAGCTTTGCAGGGCCGATTCCTTCAGGTTGCGGACGCGACCCCACAGGTCGAGCTCCCAACTGCTCAGGCCGACTTCGGCGCGGTATTCGCCTGCGACGACGGACTGGCCGGTGGCGCTGAGGTCGCCCGGCACCCGCGCCCGCGCGCTCTGCGCGTCGATGCCGAAGCCCGGGAACTGGTCGGCCCGCTGGATGCGGAAGGCGGCCCGCGCTTCCTCGGCTCGCAGTGCGGCGACGCGCAGGTCGCGGTTGTTGACCAGCGCGGTTTCGATCAGCCGCTGGAGCCCCGGGTCGCGAAAGTACGCCTGCCATGAGAGTTCCGCGGCATTGGCACCCGATGCATCCGCGGCGACATAGCCGAGCCAGTGGTCGGGTACGGGAGGCGGTGGCGTGGCATGAGGGGGGGCCATCGACGCGCAACCGGACAGCGCAACGGCCAGCAGTCCTGCTGCGATGCCGAGACGATGGGATTCCGCATGCGTGTCGGGAGAAGGCGTGATTGGGGCTTGCGCGGCCACTGGCTGAAGATCCGTCTGCTAGTTGAGGATGTGATAGCCGCCGTCCACGAACAGCGTGGAGCCGGTCATGGCGCGGGCGCCGTCGCTGGCGAGGAACGCGCACAGCGGACCGACGTCGTCGATGGTCAGCGGCCCGCGCATCGGCGCGCGTGCCGCACTGTCCGCCACCAAGGCGTCGAAGTCGCTCAGTCCGGAAGCGGCGCGGGTCGGGATCGGTCCAGGCGAAATGGCGTTGACGCGTATGCCGGCAGGGCCGAGTTCGGCGGCGAGATAGCGCGTAGCCGATTCCAGTGCGGCCTTGACCGGTCCCATGATTCCGTAGTTCCGCACGACTTCGCTGCTTCCCAAATAGCTCATGGTGATCAGGCTGCCGCCCTCGGTCATGAGCGGCTCGGCTTGGCGTGCCAGGCGGATGAAGGAATGGCAGGAGACATCCATGGCCACGCCGAAACCATCACGTGAGCTGTCGACGAGACGGCCGAGCAGATCAGCCTTGGGTGCGAAAGCGATGGAATGGAGCAGGAAGTCCAGGCGACCCCAGCGGCGTTGGACTTCCTCGAACAGCCCCTGCATCTGGCTATCGTCCAATACATCGAGCGGCCGGCGAATGTCCGCACCCAAAGCATCGAGCAGTGGTTCGACATGTGGGCGGGACTTGTCTGAGAGCCAAGTGCCTCCGAGCGTCGCGCCGGCTTTGTAGAACGCCCTGGCGCAGGCCCAGGCGATGCTGCGTTGGTTGGCGATGCCGATGACTAGACCCTTCTTGTCTTTGAGTATGCCCATGTCAGTTCTCCAGCACATAGCAACCCGGCGCATCGCCGGCGGGTTGGTAGCCCTTGCGCGGCGCGCCGATGGGCGGAGGCGGGACGGACGCTCCGGAATGTTTGCGCAGCCACGCGACCCAGGCAGGCCACCACGAGCCGTCCTTCGAAGGCGTGGTTTCGAGCCATTGGTCGGGGGGGATGTAGTTGCCGCCCGCTGGTCGCGTGGCGATGCGGAAGCTGCGGTTGGGGTGCCCTGGCTCACTGACGATGCCGGCGTTGTGGCCGCCGCTCGTGAGGACGAAAGTAATCCGTGCCGGAGAGAGGTAGTGCAGTTTGTAGACCGAGCGCCAGGGCGCGACGTGGTCACTGAGGGTGCCGACGCTGAAAACGGGCAGGGTGATGTCGCCTAGCGACACTGGTCGACCGTCTACTGGATAGCGGCCTTCGCTCAGATCGTCGTTGAGAAACAGTCGATGCAGGTACTGCGAATGCATCCGCGCTGGCATGCGCGTGGCATCGGCGTTCCAGGCCATCAGGTCGTTCATGGGCCTGCGTTCGCCGAGCAGGTACTCGCTGACCATGCGCGACCACAGCAGGTCGTAGGAGCGCAGCATCTGGAAGGCGCCCGCCATCTGTTCGGCGCTCAGGTATCCCTTCTGCTGCATCTGCGCCTCCAGCAGCGCGACCTGGCTCTCGTCGACGAACAGGCCCAGTTCACCCGGTTCGCTGAAATCGGTTTGCGCGCAAAACAAGGTCATCGAGGCCAAGCGGTCATCGCCATCGCGGGCCATGGCCGCCGCGGCCACCGCCAACAACGTGCCGCCCAGGCAATAGCCGGTTGCGTGCACCTTGCGTTTGGGCACGATCGCGTTGACCGCGCCGAGCGCAGCACGGAAGCCCAGGTCCAGGTAATCGTCCATGCCGAGGTCGCGATCCCCGGCGCCGGGGTTCTTCCACGAGATGCAGAACACCGTGTGGCCCTGGTCGACCAGGTACTTCACCAGCGAGTTGTGCGGTGACAGGTCCAGGATGTAGTACTTCATGATCCAGGCCGGGACGATCAGCACCGGTTCGGCACGCACCTGCGCCGTCGTCGGCGCGTACTGGATCAGCTCGATCAAGCGATTGCGCAGCACCACCTTGCCGGGCGTGGCGGCCACGTCGCGGCCGACCACGAAGTTCTCCGTGCCTGCTGGCGGCATCCCGGCGAGCGCCCGTTGCAGGTTCTCCGCGAGGATGGCCTGGCCCCGCGCCAAGTTCGCGCCCGCCTCCTCGGCCGTGCGTTTCAGCGCCACGGGATTGGTCGCTAACTGGTTCCCGGGGGAGAACAGATCCAGCCACTGGCGCGCGGCGAAGGCGACGACGTTCTCATGGTGGCGTTCCACCCCCGCCACGCCGTGGGTGGCTGCCTCCCACCAGCGCTGGTTCAGCAGGAATCCTTGGTGCCAGAGGTTGAATGGCCAGCGGCGCCATTCCAGTTCGGCGAAGCGGCGATCCTGGGCAGGGGGGGCGATGCAGTCGCGGGCCTCGCCCGGCCCGGTCATCAGGCATTCGCGCAGATATCCGGCCAGGGCCGCGGCCTGTTCCAGGGCCAGCGCAGCCAACTCGGATTGCTTGCCGGGCGAGATGGCCAGATGAGAGGCCCAATCGGCCCAGGCGAGCAACGCCGACTGGGGCGACATCGAGGCGGCCGCGTCCGCCAAAGCGGCGCGTGCCTGTATGTCCAGCGGGTTGGGGGCCTGAGTTTGTGGGGGCATTTCCAGACCCTTGTTGTCCAAGAAAAATCAGCTTCGCAACTCAGAACAGCCCAGGCATTGATTTGGATCAAAAAAACGAATGGTCGTATGTTTTATGCTGTAAAGGATGGTGCTTTCGTGCTGGATGTGCTGCTCCAGAAGGTGTCCGCGCATGCATGCCAGTCCGCCAACGGCCATGACTGGGGGATCGAGCCGTTCAGGTTCGGCGCCCGGCCAAGCATAAAACGACCATTTGGTCGTTTTAGAGAGCATATCACACCTTAACGACTCGACGTTCGTTTCGTTCTGCCTGTTTGTCGGGAGGGCCGGGTT
>NZ_PDWV01000015.1 GCF_010093385.1 Pseudoxanthomonas mexicana | reverse complement strand
GACCGTGGCCGTGTAGGTCACCGTGTAGGTGCCCGGCACGGTGCCCACCGGCAGCGTGCACACCAGCGGGTTGGTGCTGTTGCAGGTGTACGCACCGGCATTGGTCACCGCACCGAAGGTCAGGCCCATGCCCAGCGTATCGGTCAGCGTCGCCACCGAGGTGGTCTGCGAGTTCGCCACCACCGTCGTCAGCGTGTAGGTGATCGTGTCGCCCACCGCCACCGGACCGCTCGTGCTGGCCGACTTGCTGTAGCTCACCGCAGGCGCCGTCACCGGCGTGCTGGTGCCGCAGTTCGTCGTGCAGGTCGCGTTGGTGCCGACCACGGCGTTGTCCACCGTGCCCACGGCCTGGTCATTGACCGTGGCGGTGTAGGTCACCGTGTAGGTGCCCGGCACGGTGCCCACCGGCAGCGTGCACACCAGCGGGTTGGTGCTGTTGCAAGTGTACGCACCGGCATTGGTCACCGCACCGAAGGTCAGGCCCATGCCCAGCGTATCGGTCAGCGTCGCCACCGAGGTGGTCTGCGAGTTCGCCACCACCGTCGTCAGCGTGTAGGTGATCGTGTCGCCCACCGCCACCGGACCGCTCGTGCTGGCCGACTTGCTGTAGCTCACCGCCGGCCGGGCATTGACGTAAGTACAGACGATGTCCGTATCGTCATTCGCGACCATCAGCGCCATGCCGCTCACCGCGGTCTGGTTGCCGGTACAGGTCAGGCTGCCGCCGTACTGACCAGGATCGCCGACGGCAAACGTTTCGGAGAACGTGATGACGTCGCCGCCATACACCGTGATCGGAGTTGCATCGGTGTCCGTTTCGTCGGTGGTATCGGCTGTGGAGCTCAGGGTATCGACCACTGTTGCGTCCACCGTCGCTTGGATGGCCACAGCGTCATTGACGGCGGCATTGACCCAGGTCTTGCGCAGGGTGAGCGCGGCAGGGTCGCACCTGCTGCCGGCATCCTGGGCGGACGTCGCGCCATAGAACGACTGCCCGCTGTCCACGATCGTCGTGATCGGCAACGGGGCCGTCGTCGCCAAGGAGGGAAGCGCGTCCACGCGATGGATCTGGCCTGCTTCGCCGATCAGGTAGACAGTGCCCCTGGACATGGCGGCGCCGAACGTACTCGGCACCTCGCCAATTGGAAACACCGAGCCATCCGCTCTCATGCGATACAGGTAGTACGCACCTCCCGTATTGTCGCGGCCCGATGCCAGCAGGTCGCCGTCCGGCAGCGTCACGAAGTCACCCGCCGCTGTAACGTTCGCCGGGAACGAAGCGCCAAAACGGTTCGTTGAACCCGTGACCGGATCGATGACATAGATCGCGCTGATGAAAGCCCCGCCCACCAACAGCGTGCCATCTCCACGGAAGCCGAGGCTGTTCAACACCACGACATTGTCGGTCACGATGTCCCCCGTTAGGGAGACGAAGGAAAGCTCTGCGCCCGTGACCGGATCGATGCGGTAAAGGCGGCGCGCATAGGGTTCGTTGAATGAGAATCCGATGGCATAAAGCACGCTGCCGGTCGGGTCGAGGGCGATGTCGCCGTAGTTGTTGGCCAGCGGCACCGTACTGAGGAGGGTGCCTGTCGGGCTCCATGACTGGAGCTGCTCCGCGTTGCTGGGCACATCCGTGACACCGGATCCGGTGTTCGTGTAGATCGGCGCGAAGCCACATGCCTGCGCCGCTGCAGGTGGCGATGTGCACAGGGCGGCCAATCCCAGCAACATCAGCAAGATCTGGAGGCGTCCCGCCCGGCGCAACTTTCGTGTGCAATCCGCACGGCATCGATCAAGCACGTCGAACATGCCAGCTCCCCCCCGGGTCCGAGCATCGCGTCCATCGCCCCTCGCCAACGACGTTAATGCAGCAGGGTCGGGGAGGGAAGTGCTTTCACATTGACGCGGCGGAACATGCTCGCGCAGGAGTTTCATTGGATATTCCAGTCCGCTTCCGACCAGGAAGCGGACGTCGTGTCGTCAAGTCACATGTGTTCCGCATGCGAGACGCTGGCGAGACCTCCGCTCTTCAAAAGCGTGCGCCGCCTATTCCAGCTGAAACTCCCTGATCGCCTGCGTGCGCCCCGTGCAAGGACACTCACGGCGTTTCTCCAGAAGCGCGACGGGCACGCCGCGATGACGCTTGCGGAAGACGCGGTTCCGGGGCGTACGGTGGAGGCGGAGTGCGCCTGAGTGACGGCGTGGGATGCGCAATGAAGAACAAGCGCGCGGGTTGCCAAGGCGCTCGACCGGCTGTCGATGCCGACGGCCGGTCAGCGGGACCTCCCGGGAATCCCTTCGAGGTGGGGCCAGCAGGGCCGGCCTCTCATGTGTTCCGCGTCGGGAAATGGCGCGCCTGGAGGGATTCGAACCCCCGACCAATGGCTTCGGAAGCCACTACTCTATCCGGCTGAGCTACAGGCGCACGGGACGGGCATTCTAGCCGCAAAGCGAGGGATTGGCCCACTCCGGTGCGGGCGATGCGGAAAATCCGGTCCGGGCGGCGTGCCTGTTACCCTTTCGCGCATGGGATACGAGCGTTTTGAAACCGAAGCCATGCCGCGCTGGCGCGAGCGGCTGGGCCAGTACTGGAAGCTGGTGCGCGGCGATCGCCCTATCGGCGTGCTGCTGCTGTTGTGGCCCACCTGGTGGGCCCTGTGGCTGGCGGCCGACGGTGTGCCGCCGGCGTGGACCCTGTTCGTGTTCACGGCCGGCGTGTGGCTGACCCGTTCCGCGGGATGCGTGATCAACGATTACGCCGACCGCTGGCTGGATCCGCAGGTGGAGCGCACGCGCGGGCGTCCGCTCGCGACCGGGGCGGTCTCCGGACGCGAAGCCCTGGCCGTGTTCGCCGTACTGATGCTGGTGGCGTTCGGGCTGGTGCTCACGTTGAACCGGTTGACCGTGTGGCTGAGCTTCGCCGGCCTGTTCTTGGCGGCCACCTATCCGTATCTGAAGCGCTACACCTATCTGCCGCAGGTCTATCTGGGCCTGGCCTTCGGCTGGGGTATCCCGATGGCGTTCGCCGCCGTGCAGGGCGAGGTGCCGCCGGTGGCCTGGGTGCTGTATGGCGCGAATATCCTGTGGGCCACGGCGTACGACACCTGGTACGCGATGGTGGATCGCGAGGACGACATCCGTGCCGGATCCAAGTCCACGGCCATCCTGTTCGGCGACCTCGACCTGGTGATCCAGGGCGTGCTGTACGCGTTGATGCTGGTGGCCCTGTATCTGGTGGGCCGGCAGGCGGGGCTGGGGCTTTACTACCACCTGCTGGCGCTGGGCGTGGCCGCGCTGCTGATCGCCTGGGAATTCATGCTGGCGCGCCACCGCGGGCGCGAGGCCTGCTTCCGCGCCTTCCTGCACAACAACTGGGTGGGCGCGGCGGTGTTCGCCGGTCTGGCCCTGGACCTGTCCGGTCTGGCGGTCTGGCCCTTCTGACCAGGGCACAACGGGCGGCTGTCCGTCACACGGCGACGGCGGCTTCACGGCACCCGCGCGCACACCCAGGCGTCCACCCGCTCGACGCCCGCAGCCCTCAGCGCATGGGCCGCCGCCGCCAGCGTGGCGCCGGTGGTCATCACGTCGTCGACAAGCGCCACACGCGCCGGCAGGGCGGCTTGGTCCGCCACGGCGAACGCGCGGGCCAGGTTGCGCTGGCGCTGGCCGGCATCGAGTTCGGACTGCGCTGCCGTGGCGCGGATGCGCTGCAGCAGGTCTGCACGCAACGGCAGGGCCAGCGCGGCGGCCAGCGGGCGCGCCAGTTCCAGCGCCTGGTCGTAGCCACGCTGTCGTATGCGCCGGGCGTGCAGCGGCACCGGCACCAGGGCATCCGGACGCGGCGCAGACGCCAGGGCGCCGGCCATCAGGTCGGCCATCAGGCGTCCGGCCGCCAGGTCCCGATGGAACTTGAAGCGCGGCACCAGCCGGTCCAGCGGAAAGCCGTATACGAACACCGCCCGTGTCTCCGCCAGCAAGGGTGGATCGCGCAGACAGTCACCGCAGACCCCGGGTGCGGACATCGGAAGCCCGCATTGCAGGCAGGCGATCCTGTTCCAGGGAAGTCGATCGGCGCACGAGGCGCATAGATCGCGCCCGTTGCAACCGCGTTCGCGGCAGATGAGGCAGCGTGGCGTGTAGAGGGGGCCAAAAGGTGAGATCTGTCCCCTTTAGTAATCAGCCACTTAGGCAGGATCGTTGCACTTCGTGCGAGATCGAAAGTGGGCCGAAAGGCGAGATTTTTCGGGAAGCGGTCCAGCAAAAGGCGAGATTTTTCGGAATCCCCCTTGCGCCGCCCGCCTAATCGTCTCGCTTAGCGCGCCTCCCAGGCTTAAATCGGGGCACTTCCTCTACTGCGAGTAGAAGCTCGGCTTCGTCCCGCCCAGCCAGGTGGCGAATGGCGGCACGGATAACCTCACTCCTATTGAGGAGCGCGCCCTGTAGCCCCAGCCTCCGGCGCAGGCTCTCCAACGCCTCGATTTCATCCTCAGCAAGGCAAAGGCTGAGTCGTTCCAAGCTAGACATACATAAAACATATCATATTTATGATAATATCAATATTGTCACAGGCGACGAGACGGAGCCGGACTTCAATGGCCGTGCGTGGACAGCCGTACACGGCATGGACGAACATGAGCAACGTCAGGTGGGTACATGTCCCGAGCAGACCTAATCGTTAACTTGGTGAAGGCTGGTAGTGAGGGCGACCAACAGCTCTTTCGGACCACCGTTGAAGCGATGGCGGCCGAAGAGCGGGCCAAACAGCATCACCAATTGGCGGACCGACTGGTTCAGAACCTGAAGTCGGCAACACCGCGTGGGCGGACGGCAGAAGTCATTCGGGCGCATGACGGCGGCCACGGTGGATTGCTGTATGAAATTGACCCGGCGCGCTCGCTCGACTCGATGCTGCTCAGCGAGGGAGTCCGGGCTGCCTGTCGAGAGTTGATTGAAGAGCAGCAGAGGCGCGATCTGCTGCGGTCTTACGGGCTGGAGCCGCGTCACCGCATGCTGCTTTCCGGAGCTCCTGGAAACGGCAAAACTTCGCTTGCAGAAGCTGTAGCGCACGAGCTTATGGCGCCACTCTTTGTGGTGCGCTACGAGGCGGTGATTGGTAGCTTCCTTGGTGAAACAAGTAGTCGCCTGAAGCGGCTATTCGATTTCGTTCGAACTCATCAATGTGTCCTTTTCTTCGATGAATTCGATACTCTCGGAAAAGAACGTGGTGATACCCATGAGACTGGCGAGATTAAGCGCGTCGTAAGTTCGCTGCTTCTCCAGATCGATGCGCTTCCGAGCCATGTTGTCGTCATTACAGCTACTAATCATGCGGAGCTGCTAGATCGCGCCGTTTGGCGCAGATTTCAGTTGCGTCTAGAGATGCCCGCACCCACGCTTGAGCAGAAAGAAGACTGGTTCCGTCGCCTTCAGGAAAAGTTGGAGGCGCCACTCGGAATAACACCCAAGTCGCTTGCAGCAAAGCTTAACGTCGGCAACTTCTCTGATCTCGAACAGTTCTGCGAGGACGTTCAACGAAGGTATGTACTTTCTTTGCCCAATGCCAATTTGAAGGCGATTCTCCAAGAGCGCCTGAAGCAGTGGCAATCGAGGTTTAGCGTAGTCGCGCAAGCCTAATCACTGGGAGACATGGATGTCGCAAGGTGACTTTCCGCTACTGTTCTTTCCCGAGCGTGCGGCTCTGGCGCGCAATGATCTAAGCGGCCGCCCTCCCTCTATACATACCCCGCCAATTGAGCGACAGCGCGAGCGCATCGCGCCACAGTTTTCTGTTCTGCAGGGCGCGATGGATGGTAGGCGCCTGAGAATTCAAGGCGACTCGCCTGTAGACAATCCAGAGCTGGTGCTCGTGATGGAGGTCATGGGCTCTACCGAACAATTTGCCAACGCTGTTGGGCGAATTCAAGGCCTGGAGTGGCTATTTGAGCTGATGGAGGAACAAGTCGCGCCTGACGAAGACTTCTTCGTTCCAGATGCTCCAATGTCGAATCTAACAGGGCGCATCTTCCTCGTTGGATCGAACAAGGAAGCGCTGGACCAGCTCATTGCGCTTTGGCAGCGTTACGAGCGCGACCCGCAGGCCCCATTCGACCATGGATATGCATCCTTCAAGTACGTCTTCAAGCACCTGAAAGCCATCCGCTATTGGGATGTGCAGGACCGGCTAAATACGGATGTTCTTGCATACTGGCAAGATGAGTTAGATAGCGGAAAGGAACTTGTTCGTTTCGAGATTGAGGCGTGGTACTTCAACTCTTTTGACAAGAATGCAGCAACCGTCGCGCAGATAAGGCGCCAGATAGGCGCCCTCAATGGCACAGTCATAAGCGAGGCTCACATCCATGAGATCGCCTACCAAGGAGTTCTGGTGGAGCTCCCTCGGCATGCAATCGAGAAGATCCTGAGCGGAGAAGTGAATGATCTGGTCCTGTCTGACCGAATCATGTACTTCCGGCCACGGCCACAATGTGTGGAGGGAGGAGAAATAGAGGAGAGTGAACAAGCCCTAGCAGAGACCAGCGTAGAGGAAAGTTCCCCCCCTGTTCTTGCTCTACTCGACGGCCTGCCGATGGCAAATCACGCTCTGTTGAGGAGCGCGCTCATCATAGATGACCCAGACGGGTGGGAATCCGCCTACGAGGCCAAGGATCGCGTGCATGGAACGGCAATGGCGTCGCTTATCTTTCACGGAGAGCTAGACGCGAATGAAGTCCCTCTGTCGAGAAAGATCTATGTTCGTCCCGTCCTTAGGCCAGATCCCGAAGACAACTACCACGAGCGACGTGCAGAATCCGTACCTAATGATGTGCTGCTTATCGACCTGATTCACCGAGCAGTAAAGAGGATATGCCAAGGAGAGTCCGGTAGCGGCCCCATCGCGCCAAGCATAAAGATCATCAATCTTTCTCTCGGCGACTCGAACAGAGTCTTCTCACGAGACATTTCTCCGTGGGCTCGGCTGATCGACTGGCTTTCGCATCGCTATAACGTGCTCTTCATAGTGAGTGCGGGGAACGATGCTAGCGAGCTAGAGTTGCCAGTGCCTCGGGGAAGCTTGTCCGGCATGCTCGAAACGCAGAGGCGTGATCTCGCATTGGCTACTCTGCTCCAGCAAGCGGATCGTCGCAGGCTTATATCGCCCGCAGAGGCGATGAATGCACTGACCATAGGAGCACTGCACGCCGATGCCGCAAACATCACTCCTGTGCTCGATCGCATCGATCTGTTCAGCACGCCGGGTATAAGTCCACTTTCTAGAATAGGCCATGGCTACAAGCGATCAATCAAGCCAGATCTACTAGCTCCTGGAGGTAGATGTCTGCACGCTGAGGGGTTTGGTGGAGATGCGAACATCACTCGTGCAGTGCCTGTTTCCGTTCGCCGGTCACCAGGTCAGCGAGTTGCCGTACCGCCTCTCTCAGATGCCGCAGATCCCACGGGATACACTCGTGGAACCAGCAACGCTGCGGCATTAACGAGCCGGCTCGCAGTACAGATTTACGAGGGCCTTGAGGATTTGAGGCGAACCATCCCATCTGCCCCGGGGCCTCAATACGACGCGGTGTTAATCAAGGCGCTGCTAGTGCATGGCACTTCATGGGGTGACCTTCAAAACGCACTCTTGGCGCTCCGAGCCGATATAGCGGAGATCCAGGACACAGCTGCAAGGCGTAGGAAGGAGAAAGACTTCCTGGCGAGGTGGCTGGGTTACGGCGCTTTGAACCCTGAGCGGTCACTCGCTTCCACAGCTCAGCGAGCAACGATTATCGGTGTGGGGGCATTGAGCGCCGACAATGCATTCGAGTTCTCAGCACCATTACCGCCCAGTTTGGCTGGGACAACAGAGTGGCGACGAATGACTGCGACACTTGCTTGGATCTCGCCAACAAATCACGCACATCAAAGCTATCGCTGCGCCCGGCTATGGATGACTGGCGTCGGTACGGAAGTTGGCGTTGAAAGAGAGAACTCAGCAGAGCATAACGCTGCACGTCGAGGCACAGTGCAGCATCAGATCTTCGAGGGCGAGCGTGCTCTCGCCTACGTTGATGGGGCAAAATTCACTTGCAAAGTTAACTGCGCTGAGGATGCCGGAGGCTTCTCAGAGCCCGTCCGCTTCTGCATATGCGTGTCGTTGGAGGTAGCAATCAACTCCGAAATTCCACTGTATCAAGAGATACGCCAGCGGATCGAACCGCCAGTGGAGATTCGAGCGGGATAGTGCTCTCGGATTCCCGCCGGCGGTACGGGAAGGAAAGCGTTCCCTCCCGCAAGCCGACGGCCGCCCATTGTTCCTTTGTATTCGATACCTAAGTGCGAAGTTAGCTAACCTCCCCAAGTGCGCCCCAGCATCTCGTGTCAGCATGCGCCGCCGAAGTAAGCAATGCGATGCCAAGGGGCGGGCTGCGATCAGTTCGGCTCATCCTAAGCATGCGTAGAATCACTGGAACTTCAACTCGATCGCCATTCAAGCGTAGCCAGTGCGCCCCAAACCTCAGCGTGCCTTGATAAATGCGTGTACTGAGCGAATGGGTTTAGCCTGAAGTCGAAGCGCGTCAGGGGTGACGCGCTCGCTTAGGCGACCAGGGGTAAATCTATATGGAAGTGGCGTCAGATCTGACTGTCGGTGGATTCGTGCGGCGCAGAATTCTGGTTGGCGAACGTCCTATGAGACGACGCTGGGCCGCAGCATTGGCGGGGCTAATGATCCTTGGTACTAGCTTCGTTGCTTCGGCATGCCCTGTCGGCTACGTCAAGACTTACGTAACCGTACGAGATGACCAGGGAAATGTCGTTGGTGTAAGGGAGGAGTGCAGCTTCGTTGGTGTCCCTGGTGCGGGCGGGCTAGGTAGCTCGGGTGGAGGAAGTCGAGCTGACCTAGTTGAATCGGAGTCGATGTCACCAATAGATGATCTTCCAGATCTACTTAGATCGATAGGTGAGACTGTCGCCGCGGCGCTAGCTCCATGCGGTGGAAATCCGATCGTGATTTCGACGGGGAACAAGATCGAACCGGAGCTGGACTTCTCCACCAGTGGCGACATGAGCCTAAGTCTGGCTAGAACATACAACCACTACTGGACGGGGGTTGGCCTATTCGGCAAGCACTGGATAAGCAACTTCGATTACAAGCTAACATTTGGGACAATCGCGCTGGACTCATGTCACCCACGCCCAGGAGGCGGTGCTTGTGGCATCGGCGCTGAAACCACGATCTATGCATGGCGCCCTGATGGAAGGACGCTAAAGTTTGATCGTGACGCTAACGGAATCTTCTACGAGGATCGACCGGGACCGATCGCTCGAATTGAACAGCAGCCGAACGGAAGCTTTATTCTCTTCACTGAAGATGGTGAAACGGAGGTCTACTCGTCCGCTGGCTACATCCAATCCAGGTACAACAGGTTTAACGTTGGCTGGACATTCACGTACACCAACGGGACTTACCCCTATCGAGTCACCCATACTTCCGGGCGGTACGTCGAATTTAGCTGGACCGGAAACCGTCTGACGGCTGTTAGGGATCCCGCTGGCAACTACTATGGCTACTCTTACAACGAGAACACATTTGGCGCCGGATACAACAGGTTGGTCGCTACAGCAAAGCCGGGAGTACCAGCGTCAACAATTACCTACCACTATGAAATAGCGGATAACACCGCGCTAACTGGTAAGAGTTTCAACGGCGTACGGTACTCAAAGTTTACCTACGACGCATCTCGCCGTGCGACGAGCAGCGAACACAACGGGCTTGATAAGTTCACCTTTCAGTACACAACGGGCGCCAATGGTGCAATGTCCGTGGTGCAAACTAACCCGCTAGGGAAGCAAACCACCTTCGCGTTTGAAAACGGTCGCCACATCAGCACGGTGGGGCACGCAAGTCCGAACTGCCCGGTCGCTACATATGCGCTTACCGAGTACGACGTGAATGGACATCCGGCCATGCAGGAGGATCACAATGGCAACAAGACAGCCTATCAATACAGCGATAAAGGTCAGTTGCTAGTGATGATCGAGGCCTACGGAACTCCGAGGCAGCGTACCACTACTTACGAGTGGTATGGCGGCAACCTTCAAGACAAAGTTTTCAAGAAGACGGTCGTCGGACAGCTGGAAACTACGTACTACTACCACCCGCTTGGAACGTTATCTTCCGTATCGGAGAAGAACATCTCCGCGAATGGCGTTGCCAACCAGGTGAGGACCACCAACTTCACGTACAGCTACTACGGGGGTGGATCCGGTGGCGCGCTCGCAGGCGGCATGCTCGCCTCCGCACAAGTTGATGGGCCGATGGCGGGACTCGGTGACAACATCGTGGTCACGTATGATAGCTTGGGAAATCTGACGTCGCGTGCAAACTCGCTCGGACACATCGAGACCTACAGTAACCACAATGGTCTTGGCCTCCCCGGGCGCCATACGGGCGTCAATGGCGCGCATACCGACTACATCTATGACGCTCAGGGCCGCGTTACACGGTTCCGTAGATATCCGGATGGAAGCAATCCTGCGGATACGCTTTATGTGTACGGACCGAACGGGACATTGGCTTCTGTGACGTCGCCATCTGGAGTTACCACCAACTACGACTATACGTCTTCGCTGCGGCTTTTCAGGACAAGAAGGGCGTCGGGCGGAACACTGGTCAACTTTGCGACGGACGAAGAACAGTCCTACACCTACGATTCAGCGGGCAACCTGAAGTTCAGCCAAGACGTATCCGTCGAAACAGTTCAGACATTCGTCTTCACGTGCATGGGGCCGGTAGGCGCTCCGGAAGAGGAGTGCATGGAGCCATTCTGGGAGGAGCAGTGGATTCCGGGTTACGTGCAGAAGAAGATAGCTTCGTTGGACTACGACGAGCTCAGCAGGCCAAGAGGCATCCGCGGAAGCTATGGCATGAACATACGATACACGTATGACCCGAATGGCAACATACAAACCATCAGGAATTCTGCTGGTTCCAACGCCGTGAGCTTCACGTATGACGAGCTAAATCGGCTGAAGAGCGCGCTCTATGCAGATGGAGGCGTGATTCAGTTCGAGTACAACGAGAACGACAAGCTGACCAAGCTGACGGATCCACTGGGCCGGGTTCAGACCTATGTGTATGACGGTTTTGGTGGCCTGTGGGCTCGATACACAGCAGAGACGGGGGCCACGTCATACCAGAGAGATGCCGTCGGCCGCGTGAGTGTAATGGCGCGCGCAGATGGGAGTTCGCTCTCGTACTCCTACGATTCAATCGGGCGGCTTGTTCAGGCGTCTGGGGGCGCCGAGAGTAGGACGCTTAGCTATGATTGGTGTAACTCAGGGAAAGGACTTCTCTGTGGGGTGGCGTCGTTTTCCAACGGCGTGGAGGTGACATCGTCGATATTCGGATACCTCAGTGACGGGCGTATGGCCGTGCAGCGCGATATCACTTCTGCCGGAGGTAGCGAGTTCTGGACGGGCTACCAATATGATCAGTTCGGCCGGTTGAATGCTATTTCATATCCGAGTGGCATTGCGGTGGGCTACGGATATGCCTCTGACAAACTCACGACGATGACAGTCAACGTGGGTGGCACGATTACGAATATCGTCGCTGGAAGTCTGTATGAGCCATTTGGCGGCATCGCGGAGATGTCGCTTGGTAATGGATTGACTCGAACTCTCGGCACCGATCAGGATGGCCGCCTTACAGGTGTTCAGGTTGCCTATGGGGCCCAGGTAGTCCAAGGTCTCACGTATAGTTACGACGCTAATGCGCGCGTTTCAGGAATCGCTAGCGCAACTGACTCTTCCTTAAGTCAGACATATACGTATGACGTTCAAAGCCGCCTTGCGTCGTTCTCATCCCCTTCAGGAAATCAGCAGTTCGTTTGGGATGTCAATGGCAACAAGACTCGCCATATATGGAACTTTGATGAATACCTGCAACACGATGCCCAGAGCAATCGGGTTTCCGGTATGGGTAGTCACGGGTACTCGAGCGATGCAAGGGGCAATGTCGCATCTCATTCATGGTCTGGTTCAAGTGCAGCTTATGCATATGATGCTTTCAATGGATTGGCGAGCATTAGCCGTGGTCAAGCGGTAAGCTTCACGCAGCCAAACTACGCGAATGTTAGCCTCGTAGGCGGGGTTAGTACCTATACCAACGACGCATTGAGTAGGCGCGTCAGGAAAGTTGCGGCGAATGGTCAAGGGTCGCGATTTGTCTACGGTGCCCAAGGAAACTTGTTGGCCGAAAGGTCGGACAACAGCGGCGCTTGGTCAAACTACCTTTGGTTTGATGGCCAGCTTATCGGCCTGGTTCGTGCCGCCAGCGTTTACTATGTTCACAACGATGCTTTGGGCAGGCCCGAAGTAGTCACCAACACGGCAAGAGCCGTGGTTTGGCGAGCCGCCAACTATCCGTTCGACAGACGGGTTACCTTGGATGCGATTGGTGGCTTGAATATCGGTTTGCCCGGGCAGTACTACGATCAAGAAAGCGATCTTTGGTACAACAACCAGCGCTACTATGATGCCCGCCTCGGGCGGTACCTGCAGAGTGATCCGGTGGGCATCGGTGGCGGATTGAATTCTTATGCGTACGCGCTAGGAAACCCTCTGTGGAATACTGACCCAACGGGCTTGTGCATCGACTATCTTGGCTTGGCCGTGGGTGTCATCGACGTAGCTGGCGGGATCGCAGAGATGGGAGTGGGTGCCGACGCCTCAGTTATGGGCGCAGCGGCTCTGAATCCTCTCGTCGTCGGCGCAGGAGGCTTGGTTATCGCAAACGGTGGAATGACAACCTACGATGGTGTCACTGGAATTATGACCGCTATCGACCATCAGCCCAGAGACTCTGCATACGCCGTAGTCGGCGGTGCGCTCCTTGGCGCAGATGGCGCCGAGGCTGGAGAAGTCCTGTCATTCGGCATGACGATGGGTGGCAAGCTCCGAGGGGTTCGGAGAATACTGTCGCGCATCGGCAACGAGTCAGATGCGGCGGACGCTATCAAAGGAGGAAAGGCATTGAATGATCGCTACGCCGCTGATCCCTGCCCATGCAATAAATAGACGCTATTCTTCTCGGTGGTCGGCGCGCTGCGCCGACCACCTACTTCAATGGTGAGATGACGATATGTCGGACAGCGCATTTAGCTTGAGTTGGGGTCGGTTCGCCCTAATGTATTTGATGGCGATGGGCCCGTTAGTTGTGGTAGCGGCAATCCTTAGTCAAGATGGCTCGCGTCCGGCAACAGCCGGACTAACCGCCGCATGGGCGATGACGACGCTGTACTCTGTCTACAGGTGGCGCTACTTCCGAGAGAAGTATAACAACGACGCTAGTGAGCTCGTCGGAGCTTTGCATCGCGACTTTGTTGGCGTCGTATTTGGTTCTTTACCGACACTGCTTCTGTGGGTAGTTGTCGCAACCATCGTTGTTATCGCGGTCTCCATGGGAGTGTGGTCGCTTGAACGGTAGGTGGGGCGTGTGCCTTTATAGGGCGTGTTGACCTGAGGAAATGATGATTAAGGTAGGCGGGCATCCAGCGCTACTGAATGCGAAGGGGCAGCCTTCTGTTGATGTCATCTCAGCAAGGCGCTGGAGCAGCGCGATATTCCCCGACTTCCCTTCCGACGACCTAGTCCGATCTTGCTGTACACGGGGCGAACTCGTTAAAGCTTTCGCCGTCAATGGCCTGGATTTCATATCAGTCGAGACACTGGAGTCCAACGAGTTGGCTCTGACGGCATATCTGTCGGAGTTCTCATACGCGGCAGTAGTTCTCGAAGCTTCAGCTGAATTGTTCCTGTTCAAGGATTCAACCAACAGATTCTCTGTCGTGTTCGGAGATCCTAGGTTGGTCAAGGAGGTCGAGAGGGAAGCAAGCTCAGATCCGGGAACCGACTTCAGACGGTGGCTAGATAGCGCGGACTTCAGTACTGTCGAAAGGCAATATCTCGAGTTAAAACTCGCTGTCTACGGCTCGGGAGGCGCTTGAGTCGAAAGAGCTAGCTCGTAGCTCCTACTGAGTGCTGCGTCTATGCTTGGCCATTGTCTCCACTAAAGGTTTTGTGGAGTTCAGCATCGACTTCGGGGTTCGATTGAGGAACTGCTGGACGGTCTGCCCAAGCCCCTCAATGACGACGTGACGTGCGTCATCGATAGAACCTTTAAGGCGTAGTACATCCTCCTTTGAGTGCGGCCCCCCCGTCGAAGGGATGAACTGCGCGACATGTATCCTAGATCGCGCCAGGCGATTGAACAGTTGGACGGGGATGTCCGCGAGAGCGGAAGCCTCCTCGGGCTGCAATCCGATGGAGGCAGAGAGCCGCAGCCGCAAGATCTCCTCTCGTGCCACGACCATGCGATTGCCAATGCCCTTCGCCCAAGTGAAGAGCTTCAGGCGCGCTGCCCATCTGACATAGTCGTCGTCACAATCTGTCAGAGAGCCTGCTTTGTCGGCTAGCACCCACTTTCTGTTGAAGGCCTCTGAGTCTCGCAGTGCTTCCTCCCGCCGCAGCGCCGCCTCTGGGGATCTCGGCCCACGTTGGGTCTCACTTTTGGGTCTGAACTTCCGTCGATCGGCGAGAAATGCATCAATCCTGCCCGCCAAGAACGAAAGTCCAGCCGCCTTGATCAGTCCCGCATGATGCACCTTGAACCAACGGAAGGCTGCTGCAGGCACGTACTCATCTGGCGCAACAGGTCTGCCCCTCAATGCTCCATGAAGTACGTCAACCCCTTGCTCTAGCAGGAGCAGCGCGGTGGCGACGACATGCATGGCCCTCTGCTCACGAGTCAGCAGCTTGTCCGTGCCCAGGCTTCGGCAGTGCTGCACTACGAACTTGTGCATAGCATTGATGAGATTCAGGAACTCATTGAGACTCGCATCCTCAAACGCGGAAAGCTCGCGTGGCGCTATGGCGATACCTGTGTCATTGAACAGCTTCGCTCTCATGGCGGCGAAGAGGGTGGCTACCTCAATGCTGCACGGCGGCGCGGATGGGTGTTCGGAAACCGGTGCTCCGCACTTGCAACGATCCGTGCCGGGCCGGTTCATGCGATAGCCTGCGCCACACCGTAGGCACTCGTTGACCAGAGGCGCTCGATGAACAGGGCAATGGGTAAGCAGCGAGAGGTGCCAGCTTGCGTCATGGATGCCATCGGCGTGTACACAAATCGGGCAGATCTTGTGATGGTGGAAGCTCACATGTCGCCCCGATAGACGCTGCCCCTTCAGGTAGTAGGAGTGATTCTCTGCCTTGCGGATAGCGATCCGCTCATACGTGGAGTCATCCTTGACTGTCAAAGCGGAGAGGACTGGCGCCGTTCCTCCCAGCGCCTGACGTGTGAGGTCCAGGCCTATGCCGCCCAGAAACATAGTGGGTGAGTCGTATGAATTTGCATCGCACAACCTTAGGGCGTAGCCGATAGCCGCCTCCCGGGGATCGGGAAGCGGCGTTACCACTAGGGGGCGAACCGGATCGGTTGCCTGAATCTCCGAGAGCAAGCTCATGTCAGAGCCCGATTCAACTCGGCCTTAAGCTGCTTCTTACTCAAGGGTTTGGCTGGGGCCTCTTCCTTATCCCTCTGCATGGATCCCAGATGCAGCTCTTCGTCCTCCTGATCTTTGGGTGGCCTTTGCGCCAAGTACATGGCGACGCCGCATAGCCGCTGCTGCTGGTCAGGAGAAAGGGAGCCATAGAACGGTCCGCCTTCCATGGGGATTTCGCCCGCATACCAGATGGCCTCTTGGAAAGCCGCGTCGAGGTGCGCCAGCGAGATCTCGGTCCGGTTCTCCCAGATTGCATCTTTCACTGCTTGGTCGAGGATGCGCCACAGCAAACCGAGGCGACCGCCGCATGCAATGAAAAAGCGAAGCGAGAGCTCTTCTGAAGTCAGATCTGGGACACTGAAAGGTGCCATGGAGCTGTAGACGCCGCGAAGCACCGAGCGGAAGACCTTCCTGGATCGCGCATCGGTCCAGTCGTGTACGGGGATTTCGATGGTGCGGCTGAAGCGAGTGCGCAGTTGTTCCCAATGCCGAACAATCCGACTGGAGCTTGGCAAGCCGACACATACGACGCTCAAGGTGCCCATCTCAGCCAGCTCTTTGAGCCAGTTAGTGGTGAGACTGAGCGACCTGTTCTGGTTCTTGTCCACGAGTTCCTGGAACTCGTCAAGAATCACCATCTTGCAGCCGACCTTGACGAGCAGCTTCTTGAGTCGTGCCGTCTTCTTGTTGACTGGCCCCTCGGCGTACTTGGGGTCTCCGAGTGCTTCAAGCAACGCTTCAACGACGCCGGTGATGGTGCCCTGCGAAGGCACCTGGACGTAGATCACCTCCTTGCGTATTCCGGTTGGAGTTCGTTCGGCTGGGAACTTCATCTCGAATTGCCGGAATATGTAGGACTTGCCAGCTTTTGAATGACCGACAAAATGCTTGAAGGCGGGTGTACATGTAGTGCCAACCTCTTTCAGCACTCGACCCAAGATGTCGTGTGATTCGACGAATATCGGTGTCTCGACCCTCAACATAGCCATCTTGCTCAGGTGGAGCGTGAGGTCAGTGGTGGGCTGTGGCGGAACATTAAGAACGTGGTTCATGCGGCGGCCTCCTGTGTGTAGGGCACGGCAACGGTGACGGTGAGGTCGAGAAGATCGTCATCACGAGCGACTGAAGGGTTGCGAGGCGAGTGCATGGCGTCCTGTTCCGCAGGCCGCACTGAGGCCCCGCCTTTTCGCTTAGCTGACGAGGTTAGCCGTGCGGAAGTGGTAGCGGGCTTGGAAGAGTTCTGCTTCCGCATGCTGCGGGCTCGGCTTTGCGCGGCGCGGCTCTTGCGGCGATTCACCACCATGTCCTCTTCAATCATCTCGACGATCTTCAGCTTCGCGTCGCGCAGGCTGACGCGATCCTCGCCCTTCTCCGACAGGTACCTGGCGTACTCCTTGCACTTGGTGTGTTGCCAGCGGGTCAGGCCGCTCGCGTAGTCCTCATCAATCGCCGGCACCTTGATGTAGTCGCCAGTCTCGGGATGTACGACATACAGATAGCCCACGTCCTCATCGTTGGTAATGATGTCGACCGTGATCCTTTCGCCCAGTTGTTGCCGCATGACGCCGAGCTCGGCGCAGTTGTAGTAAAGCGAATCCTTCAAGATGCCTTCGTGGCCAGCAACGCGCGTCTCCGGCTTTCCGAATGCCGCATCCACCCACTGGGCCGAGTCGGGAAGGTGGCGGTCTACCTTATCGATCAGGCTTTCCCACTTCTGGGCGGGTGTTTGTCTGATGGAGGAGTGGGTGCTCTGGTGATAGATATCCGCAATCCAGAGGTTGATCACCCGATTCAGCGTCTCTAAGGTGATCGCGGCGTGCTTGGAGCTGTCGTAATCGCCGCGTTCGATGATGGAGGAGAACGTTCGCCCCGGGATCAGAGAGATCAGATCGGTCTGAAGTGTGCGGAAGAACCGCTCGATCCTACCCTTGAACCAAGGCTGGCGCCGAGGACAGGTCTGAATCGTGATGCCGAACTGTCCGGCAGCGTAGTCCAGGCTGGCGCCGTGGAACTCAACACCGTTGTCCACCACCAAGGTACGCATGATCCCCCAGGTAGGCCACGGCTGGGTGACATCGTCCAGTTCTGTCTTCGGTAGCACCGCATGCCGCAGCGCTCGCATCACCGTCAGGCTGCTGGGCGCATCGAAGCTCAGAGAAAAGCCTAAGATCATGCGGGTGCACGCATCGATGATCACGGTCAGCCAGGGGCGACCCAAGGGCAGGCCCGTCTCCATGTCGACCACGAACAGATCGAGTCTGCAGTGATCCATCTCAGCGCGCTGCAAGGGGAGGGCGGCGGACGCCCCTTTGCCCGTGTTGCGAAACTTCATGTCCGCCGCTTGCTCGCCGTAGCGGGCCGCATAGACCTCATAGGCGGGAAGCTTGCTGATGTACTTGCGAAGCTGCTCGTAGCTGATCGGAGACAGTTGCTCTGATGGGGTTAGCATCAGATTGGTGTCATCGATCAGACCATTGATGTCGCTTAGTACAGAGGTGATGTTTCTGCGATGAGGGGTGAGATAGCCATCCCGAACGCAGTCCTCCATGAGGTCCAGCACCTTCTGCGGGATGCGATCGCGATGGCCCTTCAGTGCATGCTGGTCGAGCAGGGCGACAATGTTGTTCTCCGCGTCGCGGTACTGCTTCATCCAGCGAGCCACACTGCTGGCATGCGGACACTCAGGCATCAGTGCAAGGTCTGCTGGCTTGAGCTTTTCCCACAAGGCTTGCACCAGCGGCGTCAGACGAGCTCGCGTCGTCGGGAAGTGGGCAAGCTTTGTAACAAAGTGCAGTCGCAGCTTGGCCAGATCCCGCAGCAGGGGTGGCACAGAGGCGAGCAGGGTGTTGCTCATGACCCGCGAGCGCGCCCGCTTGTCCGCTTCGATATCAATGATGGGCCGAAAAACGAAGTTGCCGCTTTTGTAAAGCTCCAGCGCTTCAGTCAGCGTCAGCTCCTGCCGACGGGCCGACTGTGCATCTTCGAACTCGATGCGCTCCTTATCGAGCAGTCGGGTGATGTGTTGTCGCTTGCCATCCAGATCGAACCTCTGGCCGACCTTGAAGAGTCCTATGCCCACAGCCAGCCCTCCTCTTGTTCGGAGGTGTAGGCCATGGTGTCCAAGCCGATCGGCCGGGACAGGTCCACACTGATGCGACCCTCCATGATCTGGCGAGCCAGTGACCGTGCACTAGCGACTCGTCCCCAGCCCAGATCAGCCAGCGATACGCCGTCTAGCGCCTGTTGATGGACCAGCAAGGCCTGGAGGTCCGTGATGGCAGTACGTCCACGAGACAACAGGGACCAGGCATTGGCCAGACGAGCAGGAGAAGGCAGGTCGACCTCGGTCACCAGCCGATACACGATGCCCAGGGGCGCCAACAGCGTGCTCAGGTGCTGAGTGCGCTTCAGAACCGACGCATCCACGTCACGCGCGAATTTCACTTCAATAAAGGCTCGCGATCCGCGGTGAAGCACCGCGAAGTCCGGATAGTGGCGAGCCCAGCCGCCGTAAGGCGTCGCATACTCCATGAGCACTGGCTGCTCGGCGTAGGCGCCCACGGTGGGACAGGCATCCAGCGCCAGCGCGACTTGCTCCTCAAGGGCAGATTCGAAGTGAACGCTTCGAGCCAGTTTCCAGCTGCTGAAGCGGTAGATGGCCCGCATGGCGCCACGGCTGAGCACGTTGCGTGCTCGCACCTCCCCCGCGGGAGGCCACCACCAGGTGATCAGGGCATCGTGAAGATCGGGGGCCGGCCAGCGGGGCAGGACCACAGGGAAGCTTGGGCGCGATACGCCCAAGTCAGGGGTAAACAGGGTCATCGGATCATCCTTAGTGCCGCATGGCGGCACAGGTAAAGGAAAGATCCGGGCAGGAGGGCTCACCCCGTTGACAGGCGGCGGCCGCGCAGTCCAGAATCGCTACAAAGCCCGCCAAAGCTTTTGTTAGCGATTCCGGAAGGCCAGACGAAAGTCTGGCTTTCTGCGTTTCTGGCCCGGAGAGTGTGTAAGCCTCTATGTGGGTCAGGTCATGGGGTCTTCTCCGGCGGGGTTTGGGTGGAGAGCGCCTGGGCGGCGGCCTCGGTACGGGCAATCCAGAAGGCGACCTCTTTGGTAGCGGCACACCAGCCCTTCCGGCCGCCCTGTTGGAACAAGGCAACGGGGGCACCATGGCGGCGCACCGCCTGCCTGAATGCTCCAGGAGAGGGGTGGCCGAGCAGCTTGCTCAGGGGCAGGCCGCTCAGAACCGGTCCGAACTCCGTCAGCAGCCAGCGCTCCAGTTCCTGGCCGCGCGCGGCAATATCTTTGTCAGGCAACAACCGACTGTCCTGCATCGTGCGGTATAGGCACGATAGGGAAAGATATCCGCGCGCGGGGCCGAAACTTGTACAGAATTTATCGGGAAGATGCCCCGTGCTATGTGGTAACGCCCATCCCGTTGCCCCAGGCGCTCAGGGGCAAGAAGCGTTGGGGAGAGGGGGTGCGCCCATGCGTAGGCAAGGCGGTCTTCTGCGAAGCTGCCATGAAAGCGGGCGTGTGGGAGCCGGACCGGCTGGACCTGGTGCTACGCAAAGCAGCGGGCGGGACCCATCCCACCAACGGCACGATGCGCAATCTACGCAACGGCCATGGTCCCACCTGGATCACGGTGTCCAGTATTGAGCAGGGCCGCCCTGACATAGACGCCATCTACTGGGGGAACCACCCGATCTTCCACATGCTCGATTGCACCGAGCATGACGCCAGGTTCGGTGCGGTCATGACCTATGCCGTGGATTCGGTATGGGGGCGTGTGCGGGAGCGCTTCTGGCCCTGGGCCCATAGTGGCAGCGAACCTGGCTCGGGAAACCCCAACATCGAGATCATCCAGGACACGGGTGTCATCGAAGAAGCCTTTTCAGATCCGCACTTCAGCGAGATGCGAGCGCAAGATCGATTTGTGTTCGCGATGGCGTGCTACTTCATTGCAAAACGTAACCGCAAGCCCAAGGTGGCCCGGCGCGCCGCCGATGTTACAAGGCAAGAATTCATGTTCGCCGCCATGAACCAGCCACAGCTGCTGGTGAGCTGGCGAACACTTCAAGAGGAAGTCGCTAAGAAGATCTGGGACGTAGAGGGCATCGGGGGCCGACTCAAGCCCATCTTCACAGTCCCTGGCGGTATCACTGAAAAGTGCTTGAGGGAATGGTTCCCAGAACAAGTGCTAGCCATGGCCGAGGAGAACGAAGCTGGTGCCTTGTCCAAAGAGGTCAGGAGAACGCCAGTTGAAGAAGACGTGATAAGCCAAGGGAAGAAGATCTGGGCGTCAGGGCGCAAGCAAGCAATAACTCCGACTACGTAGATATCCGAACCGTGTCCAGAGACGAAGCTGGATAACCAGGCACTGCTGTCGGTCTTGAAGAGTCGTTGCGTACCAACCCTGGCCGGAGTCTGGATCGTATCTGCCACGCTCCAACTGGCGCAGCCAGGCTCCGGTTAATGGCTCAAAGCCTTCCGCCTAAGAGATCAAGAGGGTTGCAGAGCAACATGTGGTCGTTCTCGAGCCTGAGTGACGCCAATTGGAACGGCCTGTCTTGATAAGCGGCGATTTCGGGCCTCGGACTGCACTAGAAGCTGCGCGCAAAGCGTGGCGCCTATCGCGTTGCGTTCAGCCCGTATGGCTATACGGCCCACCGCCATGTCGATCCATGGATGAGATTGCTCAATCGGCGGCTTGGGGCAAGATATCTATTGCGCCGATAGTTGCCTTGCCTGAAGTAGCGGCCAGGTCAAGATGCCGGCGCAGTGCGTGCCCCTGCCTCGGACGTGTGTGTTCGTGCGTCCGCAGGGCGACGTTTCACCGACTATTTTTCCGCTGCCTTAGCGCTCATGGCCTCAAGCCACTTCGTCAGTTGCTCCATGACGACTTCGTGAGGAATGGCCGGCCGCGGATCAGCTCTCGCGGCCCTTACCTTTGCCTGAAGCCACTCGTCATAGTGGGGGTCGGATGATGTCGCATCACCCACATCGCCGTCGAAGCTGTAGTTCTCTAGGATCCAAGCCGATCGAAGTGCCATGGCGTCTACGAGAGCATGGTGTCGAAGCGTCCTCTGGTCAGGGTTGAGCTCAAAGTAGCGCTCAACGCTTGGCATCAGATTGCCTTCGCGTGCAAGCCTCGTACGGAATAGCGCTCCGGGCGGTGTCCGGTCAGGCCCGTTCCATACCCGGTTGAGCATCGAGAAGTCGAGCGGCGCGTCCGCAAAGATCTCGCAATCACCCAGGGGCTCCAAGAAGCTCCGCAGCGCGTCCGTCATGACGTTGTCCTTCATCGCCGCTTCCCCGCGATTGAGGAGCGGATAAACACTCTCGCGTACGAAGCTGGACGGCATGCTTGGTAGAGGGTCGCGCTCCGCGTAGAAGACACGCTCGCCGTCCTCACTTATTAGGGCCAAGCTGACGAGTTCACGAAGCGCATCGTTGGCCCATTCGCTGTCCAGGAATAGTCTGATCACGATCTGTACCGCTCCGCCAGAGCGGCCTCCAGTCTTTCGCGCGTTACGGCGTCTCCAAAATCCCGTTCGCAATGCACAAGGTGCGACCTCATGCCGGTCGGCCAACCTGAGTCATCGTCATCGAGGGCTAGCCAGTGGCCTCTCTGATAAGGACGGACGTTCTGCAGATACCAGGAGATCTCCTCCCAGCGCGACCTGGCCTTCGTCGTGGGCGGCAGATGGTGATGCACGGCATCTATGACTCGAGCAGCGACAGGCGCGGGAAGCAACCGCCTCAGTTCGTCCAACGTGCGGTTCTTCCCCCAAGTGGAAGAGACCACGATCTCCAAGTGTTTCAGAACGGGCGAGAGAACTGCAGCCAGAGCAGGCGCATGCAGGAAGAATGGGCCTGCGTAAGGCGTTGGGCCAAAGGTGACCTCAAGCTGCCAGTCATTGAAGGGAGCAGGAGCCCATAGCGGGTGCAACACGCCGTCGAAATCAAGAAACAGCACGGCGTTCATCCGGAGGGCCGCTTGGGTCGAAGACGCAGCATGTGCATGGTTCTCGCCCACTCAGGCACGTCTATCCTTCCAGTCACCACCAGCCAAGCCATTCGCAAAGCCTCTGCGTCAACCAGCGCATGATGGCGTCGGGCGGCGGCCGCCGGATGTCCCGCAAAGTAGTCCTCGACCAGCATGCCCATCGCGCCCTCCTTCAGCATTCTTGTCATCACGGGCTGCGGGATTGGCCCACATGCCGCAGCCTGATCGTCTGAAAGGTCGAACCCTGCGATCACGTACTGTAGGAGCGCCAGGTCATTGGGATAGTCAGCCAACACGACCGGCTCTATGACAGCGCTCAGGAAGGCGCGCAGGCCGGTCGTCATCGCCTGGTCGGTCATACGGCACTTGCCACGTTCCAGTAGGGGATAGACAACCGATCGCACGAAGTCGGTAGCCACGTCGGGCAAGGGATCGCGCTCAGCATAGAACCGATGGATTCCATCTTCAGTGATGAGCGCCAAGCTCACTAGCTCGGAGCCAATCGGGTCCGCCCATTCGGTATCGAGGAAAAGGTAGGTCACGGCTTCAGCTTGGCGTGTACTTCTTCGGCCAAATCACTGTTGCACCCTTAATCATCTCCGGCTGGATGAAATGCGTATAGGTGGGCGGCTTTCGGCCCTCGATTACATCAAGGCGATCGAGCTCTTTTGTCCTAGCGATCATCTCCTGGACAAGAAGCCATTGGCCTTCTTCGGTTAGGCACCAGCCACCACGCACTTCGTCATAGACGATGAACGAAAGGTAGTCATCAGGATCCAGGATGGGCATGGTGAGAAAGAATATGCCTACGTCATGCGTAAAGGCGCCAATTGAGCAAACGATGCTCTGGCGCATGACTAAGTGGTTGATTTCTAGCGCATGAACTCGCTTGCTGCCATGTAATGCCCCCAAATTTGGGATGAGGCAGGCACCTACGTCGGGCGAAGGATCTTCCGTGCGACTGTTCATGCACAGGCGGTGGTGCCCCTGGCCGGACTCGAACCGGCACAAGCCGCTTATCTGGCGCTGACGGGTTATAAGACCGCTGCTCTACCCATTGAGCTACAGGGGCTGATCAGTTGCTGATCAGCCAGGTATTCGGAGCGAGCGGGAAAAGATGTTCACGGAAGCGAATTTAGCAAGTTCTGCGTACAAAACAAGAGGTCAGTAAGGCCGTCACGATGATCCACTCGCGGCCATCCATCGAAGTCTTGCGCGTGACCTGGGCCCGCGCGGCATCGCCTTGACTACCGCTTCCCAGGACCCGATCGACGTAGACATGAGCCCGGCCACTGGCGAAGTCGCCATGCCGGTAAGCCCGGGCGTGGCAATCGGGCGTTACGGCTAGTCCGAAGGAGTCGCCAGCGTTGTCGCCGTCCTCGTCAGCCCGCCGCCTCGCTGGACCCCGGCGCGAAGGTTCTGGCTGACGGCGACTTCACCTTGTTATTTGAGTCAACTCTGAGGACGCACCCATGGAGGGTATCTGCATCATCGGTGCGGGCAGCGTCGGCGCCGCGTTTGCCCGCGCCTTGCCAGGCACAACATTAAGAATGCTTCCAATTGTGGTGCAGACCTGGATCTTCAGCGCAGCACCCAATCGCCTGGAAAGTATGGCTGCCCTGTTTGTGTCAATCGCACAAGCTGCCATCGGCGCGGACGCGGTGCTGGGTCGTCAAGCGGTGGATCAGCTTGGAGTTACTGCGACGATGTGGTTCGGGGGCGTACTGGCGATCGTGACAGCTGTGCTGATCGCGCACGCCAACCACGGGCGGCCGGTTGCAAATGCCGCGTTCGATAGCGCGTGACTACAGCTGAGATAGCATGCCCAGGGCGCGCATGGGATCCAAGAATGCTTAGGCCACGAGTCGTGGATCTACGTACGGAGCAGGGCTTACAGAGTGCCTGCCGATTCAGCGCCCGAATGTTGCGGGGGGCTGTCAAAGTTTCGGAAATGCTCAGGGCGTCGAGCCACTTTGCTGTCCGGGTTCGGCACATGCACCGGCTTATCTGCGCGCACACGCACATCGCCGCGCACTGTTTGTTCCAAGCGCTCGGTTCCCAGGGACGCGTAGTATTCTTCCAACTCGGAACCAATAAAGCGACGCCCCTCCAGCAGGGAGGCCACGCCGCTACTGGCCACGCCGGCATAGGGGTCCAGTACGATATCGCCAGGATTTGTCAGCGCGGCAACGAGTCGTTGTGCCAGTGCAACGGGAAACTGACAAGGATGGTCGAGTTTCTCCACATGGTTGGCCTTGACGTTGGGAATGTCCCAGACATCTTCAGGGTTCTTGCCAAGCGGATTCCCACTGGGCAACCCCTTGAGCGGACCCTTGTTCGCGGTCTTGCCCGGATACTTCTGGGGAACACGCACAGCATCCAGATTGAATGTGTAGTTGTCGCCCTTCGTGAACCACAACACTGTTTCATGCCTGCCGCTGAAACGGCGCTCGCAATGAAAGCCATGACCGAACGTCCACGCAATACGATTGCGAAGGATCGGCGGCTCGGGCAGCTGCCTCATTGCATCGAAGATGAGGTAGTCCAGCGGCATGACATTGTTGTTGTCAACGTGATAGCCCACCTGCCAGCAAATGCTGCCGCCAGGACGGACGACGCGAAGAATCTCCGGCAATACGATCTTGTGCGCGGCGATGAAGTCTTCGATCGTGTTGCCAGGCTCATACTCCTTGCCCATGCAGTAGGGCGGGGACGTAATGGCAAGTGACACCGAGTTGTCGGGGATGGCAGCTAGCAGCGCCTTGCAGTCGCCATTCAGCAGCGCAGCGCGCCCGCCGTTGGCGTTGATATGGGCCCAGGCCGAAGGTGCTCGTCGGTACAGCATAGGGGTGTCTCGCTGGATCTTCGAGAATTATAGATCTCCGGTCCGGATGCGCAAGCCCGACCTCCGGGCCGGGGCCATCAGGCCCCCAGCGAACAAGTCCTATGTAAAAGCGACTTCGTCTAGCTGGACTCGAACCTGCTCCCACTTTCCGTTACCGCTATCAGTTGGTACGTGAGTGGCCATGTGCTCGACGGAGACTTCTGCAAGACGTAGATGGTGCAAATCCCATACATGGAACGCATAGGCCTCCCCGTGCCGAACCGCCGTGTTCCATTCATTTCGTGTCAGAAACAGGATGGGGGGACTACGCTTGGATCCCTTGACCTCAATATACCTGGGCGACCACGATCCTCCCAGAAGTTGCCAGGACTGGATGTCATATCCTGCGACGTTGGAGTCAAGTGACTTCCAGACAACCTCCGGAGCGTCCGGGACGTTCGCTAGGCGCTCCTGCTCATGGCGAAGCGAAAGCCGTTCAGCCTCCCGGCCTGAAGACATCTTTGCAAGGTCATCGTCCGCATATCCCAGGCTGGCGAGCTCATCCCACCAGTCGATGACGCATTGGTCTGGGATGGGGTCGAATGCTCCGGCTCGCTCGAAGCAGGTGGCCACATCCGTATCCACAGCGCGGATTGCCTCTCGCCCCGAGCACAGCAGTGGAAGCCAAGTCGGTGCAGCTGTGCGGGCCGTCAGCCCGATGACCTGGCGATATAAGACCTGTCGGTCGATGAGGGTGGGCTCGATGAGCTCGTGCAGCTGCATTGCACCTTCCAGGTCCAGTCCCGCGCCATCGTAGGTGGCTTCCAGCAACTTGCACGCTTTATCCACCGACATCGCGGGGTCATCCCGAAGCCGGGCTCGCAGTCGAACCAATCCGCTGATCGCGGAGGGTTTGAGTGCTAGGACAGGGGTCACACAGCCTCCTCATCCGAAAGCTGGGGTGCACGGTTCTCGATTTCAGCAACGATGTCATCAATGTCGCGCGCGTCGAGTTCATCGGCAATAGACAGTGGGGCGTTCTCCTCATCCAAGGCCAACTCGTGTAGATCACGATCGTCCAGCAGCTTCTCCATATTGCGAATCTTCTGGCCAAGCCGCCGACTTACCGAGACGTCGATTGAGCCTATCCCGGAGGGCAGGCGGTTCTGCATGACGTAGATCGTCGTGTCTACTTCGTCGGGCAAGCCAAGTCGATGAATTCGATCAATTGACTGCAGGAAGTGTGTGGCGTTGTAGCTGCGATCCACATAGATCGCATCATGACACTGCAGGTGAAGGCTGATGCCCTCAGCCGCCGCGGCAGGGTTCGCGATCATCACATGGCAGTTAGGGTCCGTCTTGAAGCGGCGGAGTTGGCCTTGCCTGCTTTCGTCATCGTCTTCATCGCCCATATCAATCTGGCCATAGATAAGCGCCGGGTTGAGATGAGACAAGAGATCCCGCAGCTGATGGACCGTGGAGGTGAAGATGGTCCAGAGCAACACCTTCTTCCCTTGGGCAACGAGGCGCTCCGCCAGTGCAGCGCTCTGCCGAACCCTTTCGGTGGCCCCTTCTTGGAGAACCGCGCGCAGCAGGCCAGATTTCTCGGGACTGGCGACCTCATCCAGGCTCTGGGCGACGAGCGCGGGATTGACCGCTGCCTGCAAGAGGCGAACCACGGACCGGCGCGTAGCAATGAGGGCCTTGGCCGACGTGCCGCGGTATAGCTTGCTTGCTTGTGCCCTCAGATCGTCTCTAAGCACCGCGTAGAACGCACAATGTGCATCTGAAATCGTGACCGGCACAAAGACACGCTTGCGTTCCGGCAGCTGCAGGTCCGACTTGGTCGTGCGGACGTACAAGCCGTCCATCACCTTGCGAGGCTCCTCCCCGCGACTGATGCGGAATCCCAGCCCGGCGCCTGGCCACAGGAAGTCCAGTTGAGACTGCATGTCGCTACTGGACTGGGGCATGGGTGTGCCCGTCAGGATGTCTCTGCGGATCGCCAGGTGTCCCATCCTGAGCAAGCTTGCGCCGCGCAGCGAGGTATAGCCGGCCTTCATGCGGTGCGACTCATCAAGGACCAGATGAACGGCTCGGGTGGCAAGGTAGTGGCCAATGAGAGAATCGACTCTCACCAACTGATCATAGGAGATCAGGAAGCGCTTTCCCCCAGCCTGCAGGCTTTCGCGGATGCGCGCCTCACCACCGGTCAAGGTCTGAAAAGGTGCACGAAGCTCACCTGACGCTGTTGGCAGCAGGCACTCGTCGATGATCTCCTCCCAGGCAGGAAACGCGTTCTTCGGGGCTGCCACGAGAATACGATCAGCCTGGTCTCGGCTCAGCAGGTGAAGTGCAAACGTTACTGTGGTTTTTCCTGCGCCGGGTACCGAGAAGTTTGCGCCGTTGCGCAGAGACAGCAGTGCGGAGAGGTTGGCCGCCTGGTATGGCTTTAATCCGTGATCCTCCTCATTCCATCCCATGGCCGTCAGGGCAGGTTGGATATCTTCAGGCGCAATGATCTGGGACCGAGTCCCAGCATCCCGGACAGCCCGATAGTCCACCATGAACTGCTTCACACGCGCGTCCGAAGACGCGTCTGTTTCAAACAGGAAGCCTAACGAGCGTTGCAAAGGTGCCAGCGTGCGGATCAGGGTCAAAGCAGTGGGCCAAGACACCTCAAGCACGTTACGCCGCGCAATCGCGCTGTCATCAATGTCGCGAGCCGAGCTCGTCAACCGAGTCCAAGCAAGCATCGGCACGTCATCGGAGCGCGTGAACAGTCCGCGGCTCGCATCCGCGACATACGAAAGCGTGAGGGTTGGCGAGGGCACTGTTAGGCCCTCGACTCATTTAGCTCCTGCAGCTGATGCTGCAGTTTTTCAATTCTCTCAATACACCGCTCAAGCGCGGCATTGATCTCGTAGTAAGTAGATGGTGCTGCCGTGGTCAAGTCGACAAGTGTGAGATTCTTCTCCGCTTTGACCGCGAACTTGAGTGCGGCCTTGTCTCTATTCTTGCCTTGCTCGGCTACAACATCACAAACCTCTTCAATAGTGCGGACGGTGCGTTCACGACCTTCGTCATCCTCACGCGCAGCAATGAGTAGGTCGACCAATGGGCCATAGTCAACGCCGGCGCCGACGTCATCATCAAAGTTGATCTCCGGCTTTGGCTCACTCGCCGGAGCGGCTGCCTCCAGCGTAACTCCGAACTCCACCGCCACGGCGGTGAGAAATGCATCCGGGTTCGTTTCAATTGTGTTGATCAGCGTATAAGCACTGTCAGAAAGAAGCGTCCGATGCTCCACAAGGAAGAAGTCGAACTGTCGTGTGACCTCTCGCTGGGCTACATTGTCCTGCTTGCCTAAGTTTCGCGTCGCAATCTGGATGAACGCTTGCTCGGTGTCTTTCAGTAAATCGAAGTTCTGAGGCTTGTCGAGCCACGAGTCCAGATACGCCTCGGCGGCCTCAACCATCTTGACCGCGCGTTGAATTTCCGACTTGCTTCGATTCATCTCATTCATGATCTCCTGTTCAGGGACGTTGGCGTCGCGCAAGTCCCTAACGGCGCGCCCCAAAGCGGTCCACTCATACGGAAGCTTCGTTTCAGGCTGCATTTGCAGCGCAATCTCAAGGCTGCGGATCTCATCGACCGTGGCCGACTTGGGCAGTACCATGCAGTTGACGTGCGCGAATCCCGAGAACGCACTCGGGTCAGCTCGATGAAGCTCTCGCATGGCTGCAAGGCGACGGTTCCCATTCACCACGACGCCATCAGCGGACACGATGATCTCATCGGTCTGCAGCCTAACGCGTTCAAGCTCTTCGTAGATGGGCTTGATCGTCTCGCCACTTCCCGTCTTCGCCTGATCAAGCAGGATCTGGTGCTGCTTAGCCTGGACTGAGCTGTCTTCGCGTCTTTTAGGGTTGAAGAAGCCCGGCGGCACCGCTGTTTGCGCCTCCAGGCTCAACTGCTTATCGCGGGTGCGATAGTTCTCAAGTCGGTAGATAGGCGTGCCAATCGGAAGGGAGATGAGCGGCAGCTCCTCCCCATTTCGGAACTTGTACTCTTTACGGAGCTTGCCGTGGGCTCTGGCTTCGGCGACACGAAGCTCAATCTGTTCATGGCGAAGCTCAGGATCGACAACGTTGAACGTAGTGCTCATTCCATTCCCCTTGGCGCCACCCCGGCGCCGTTGTATCGGTTGAAGCTCGCCTTCAGTACGACGAGCCGATCACAAACGACAAGAACTGCTGCCAATCACCTGCAGATCTCAATAGATCCATGTTCGTACTGGCGGCGAGCTCAGTAAACGACTATCGCGAGAACGAACCCGGCTCCCAATGGCTTCCATCGCGCATTGTTGCGTCGGGCTCAACAACAACCTGTACCGGAATATCGTGGGTATGATCTGGAATACGGTTCCAAGGAAGTACCGTCTCCTCGAAATCCCACATGCCGTCCAGGACTTGGTGGGCTTGCATCATGTGCACCCTGACACTGACGAGGCGCTTGTCCGTAGTGAATCGCTTCAACGTCTCGGTCACCCGCTCGAACCTGTGTCGCTCGACCTCAGGGCCATCCATGGTTTCGTAGGCAACGTGAACGACCGACTCCACGTCCGCCGGCACCTGGGCGACTGCGTCCGCGACGCGCTTGCGTATGTCGCGCGCCTTGCCTGCGATGGATCGAGCCGAGCTGAACTTGCGCGTGATACCCGACGCCCAGCCTATCTTATCGGCGTAGGCGCCGAGAAAGGGGATAGGGCTGTCCTTCACGAATTCCGGTTGGATCATATGCGCAACGCTCACGGCAGAGTCGAGCGGTGCCCAATCGCCCCCCAGTAGCGTCGTCAATGCCGGCGAGTTGAGCTTCACAGAGTACTTTGCCATGTGCTCGGCGACCTTGCTTTGGTCAATATGGCGGACGTCGATCTTCGCTTCTGGACCGTCGTAGATCGTGGTCTCCCCAGCGGGAGCTGGCAGTGCCGAGGCCAATAGGTCTGTCAAGAACGACTTCGGCAGGGAACTTACTTCAGTCCTGAAGTCAGCTCTTAGCCAGAGCCACTGACGGTTCTCGATCAGAAGCTCCGCCACGCCATCCCACATCTCCAGGAATTTCTGTCTCTCCTTCTCGCCGTACTCCGAGCTACGTTGCAATCGCTTGCATTCGACGAACAGCACCCGGCCACCCTTGGTCACGCGAAGATCCGGCTTCTTTTCCAGTGGAGTGGATGCCAGGAACTCTACGTCCCAGCCTGCTGCGGCGTAGGACAAGCCGACGAGGATCTCGAACAAGGTTCCGTCGGGGTCAGATCTATAGTCAGTGAGAGCATCATTGACCTTCTCGTCCATGCCGGTAACGCGGGGCAAGTGGCCTAGCCGCATGCCAATGGCCGTAAGGATGGGAAGGATGCGCGATGCCTGGCTGATCTCTTGGCTGAAGGGATCATCCAGCGCGAGCTCTGCGAGCAGCAGATACCAGGCAATCTCATCCTTCTGAACGCGCAGGGGCACAAACGGTCTGTTCGCCATATCGGCCACTGCGCCGTTAAGCATTTCAATAACGCCGGCCCTTCTCTCTGCCCACTGCTCCGGGCCTAGGCCTTTGAGAAAGAGGTCTAACGCAAGTCTAAGCTCGGATTGTCGCTGAGTGTCGCCTTCACCCAGACTTGCGATGGCGAGCCTCTTGTTGCGCTTGATGGCCTCGCGTCTGCGATGCTCGAAATTGCCCCTGCGCTTGGCTTGTCCCATCAGACCGCTCCTTGTCAGCTCTAATCAATGCTACGCCAATGACGGGTCCGAAACTCGATCCGACTCGCTTGGAGGCGCTTGCTACTATCGCTCAATAGAATCGCTTAGGTAAGTGCATTTACCGAGGACGCATCTTCTCACACAGGCACGATGCCTGGCTGCTGAGCATCATGAATCATAGATTTTGGCTGTTGAGAATCGAACCGAGTCATCGGCAGCGCGCAATGCGAGGAACTGGGGGCTCGACGGGCCACGATGTCCGCAGGGGCGATTCATGAAGACTTACTGTGTTAGCTATCGCATCGCAGATGTCACGGTAGGCGGAAGAGTCTACGAGAATAAATACAACGTCTTCGCGGATGGAATCACCGAAATCTCACGGGCATGGTGGTCATAAACAACGTCGTACTACGCCTTCACTTCGGCGAAATGGATCGGCGATGTTGCCGTAAGAGTAAGAGTGAAGGCAGCCATCAGGCCAAGCCACGATTTGTCCTGCTGAGGGAGACGGACACGGCGCCGGCAAGTATCTGTGGCAATGACCAATACATTGCTACCCCATCTCAGGTCGTGCCATAAGGAGCGGACGGCCAAGCGGACGCGGCACAGGCGCAGAGGCTTATCATCCCTATGGCGACCGTGATCGCGGCAACGGCAACCTCTTGTACCATTAGGGCTGGCTCGCTTGTTTACACGCTCTCGCCGATGCCGGGTTCCAGGCGTCCACGGAGGAACTTTCCCTCAGCCCCTTTCAGCTCAGCTCGGTCGAACAGCTTTCCCTGAAACTGAAACTGCCGATCGATGTGGATGATCAGCAACTGCTCGAAGTCGCCTTGACTCTTTACGAGCACGCGATCGCTGGACTTCTCGGGCGAAATCGTCTTCACCTCGACAAGCTTGCCCTGAATAGTCCCATCGGAACCGGCGCGGTGCGTTGCGTGTCGACGTAGGCCGAATCTGATCTCGGCATATATCTCTCCCAGCTCTCCCCAAACCTGCAGGTAACGACCGGTATTCTCGAGATGGCGCTGCGCGCAATCCACGAGGTCGTGGAATATCTCTGTTTGCTCCACAACGCTATAGGGGAATCCCTCTCTGCTCTGAAAAGGCTCATAAGGCTCGACATCGTAGGCAGCCTCGGGTGCTCCTTCCAGCTGTGAGTCGATCCATTCCTTGCTGAGGTACTTCCATTCCCATGGCGCGACACCACAGCTGGCGGCATCGGCAATTTCTTCCGGGCTGTAGCCGCGATCGTTCATTTCGTACAAGAATTCCCAGTCGCCCATTGCGTCTCCGCTCGATGTCAGTCTGCTGTACTACGGAACATCGGTCGCTCTTTGGATGCCCCTGACGAAAAGCAGAAGCTCATCGTCACCCTCGCGTGAGGGCCAACTTTGACCCACCCGCGCAAACCCCAATTTCGCTAACGTCCTGTGCATGGCGGGGTTGCCTGCTCGGGTGGTCGCAAACACGCTACGGACGCCCGCTGCTAGCAAGAGCTGCGTGCACAATGGAAGCGACTTGCCACCTCGTGCACTCGGCAGTACAAAAATCCATCCCATCTCAAGCTCGAATTCAGCCTCAGGGATAGGCACCCCCGAACCCTGCGAGACCTCGGCACGATGCCGGTTACTTGGGCGCTTCAGGCCGGCTACGCCTATCAAGCCTCGTCCGGAGCGCAGGAAGGCCAGCGCATAGGCGTTCTCCACCCGGCCCTGCAGGCCTTGGGCCATGACCTCGCCGCCGGCCAGCACGAACGCAGTGAAATCCTTTAGCTCTTCGTCGCTGAATTCGGCTGGCGCTTTCACCTGGCAACTTAGTTCGCTCATGCCAGCTCCTGTACGGGCCCGACGGCAGTCGACGATTTTCCAGCCGGCGCCGGCTTAGGTCCCAGGGTGGCCAAGTACGCCTGATAGGAAAGGCGGGTTACCTTCTGCCTCGGCAGCAAGGACGTGGATTCCTTTTTGGCGCGTTCCCAGTCGTGCTTGAGTAGCAGCGAAACATGGATGTGGAATTCTTCGGCCCGGGTAGCTCCTAGGTCGTCGCCGGAGATAACGTTGATGATGGCGCGATCATCTGGGTCCGTCGGGTTCAGCAATAGCGACAAGGCAAGCTTGGCCTTTGCCAAGCCTGCGGCGTCCTGGGAAGTTAGCGCGGCGGCAACCTCTGCGGCGCTACAACGAATCTTATCTCGCCACTTGGCGCGCTCTTGAGTGATGTTCTCGATGGCAATCCTGCGCTCAGATGAACGCAGCGCCACGAAAGCACCAACAAGTGCTGCGATAACGGACGACGTCAGGAGGGCTTGGATCATCATGCCTATTTGTGACCGATCTGATTGGAAAGGGACAGGCGGCTAGCCGTCCCGCGGCGGATTGATGGCGGCACGTGCTTCATCCTGCAGGGTCGCCCAGGATGCATCAGACGATACGAAGGCACTGAGCGTCATGAAATGCTCGCGATCCCCCTCGGGCGCTAAGACCAATCCGTTGCCAGGTAGTCGCCAGCTACCTCGAAGGCAGACCATCAGCTCCAGCAGGAGCTGCGCAACGGTAAGTCCGTTTGCGAAGTGGCCGTGGGAGTGCGGCACCTTGTCTACTTTGTCTATCCACCTGCCCTTCGCATCCAGCAGCTTGTCGACGGGGATGGCAGTGCCACCAAAGCCTGAAGAGACCCCTGGCAGAGAGGCCTTGCAGAACCCCTGCTCCCAACTGCCATAACCGTGCGAGGCACCATCCAGATGCTGGGCAGGAACATACACAAGCAGGAAGGCCAGGCTGCCACAAGTATTTCTGGCCTTGAGCAGTTGCTTCCTGAGCCTTTCATAGCTCCCGCGAAGCTTGCCGGTGGAGGTATCGAACACCTTGGCTTGGAGAAGGCAATCCTTGGCGCCATGGACAGAGCTCACCACCAGCCGCAGATCCGCCCCATTTTTGGCTTCCTGCTTGGCTGTCGTCTTCGATAGATCCAGGTGGATCGGGGCGCCACCCGATATGAAGTGTGGTCCTGGGTGGTTAAGCCAGAGGCACAACATGTCGCAGAGTTCATCGGTCAGGGTCCGCTCGTCTGATCCAAAGCATTCCAGCTTTGCGGCCAAGTGCGCACCGACCGAGCGACCCGCAGCGCCCAGGTGGGCAGCATTGGTCACGACAGAGAACGAGAACGCAGTCGACGACACCATGTCTAGAAAGCTCCTGAAGTCGAGCTCCGCCCCCCCGGTGCTCGATAGCGACACAGGGTCGCCTCCCCATTTAGAGCGATCTTAGGTCGACCTCGGCCGCCCAACAAGTGAACGCGAGCACGGGGCGGCAGGGGCACTTACCCCTCGGTATGCGGCAGATCAGAGCGTCACCACAACACGCCTGCGAGCCTCACGCTTCAGTGCCCGAGGGAAACATGCAGCTGAATCTCTTTCGTCAAGCTGGGCGGCAAGTCGGACGCCCGCGCCGTGTTGGCACGTCTTAAAGCGTTGGTTGGAAACAGGCCCGATCAGGTGAGCGAGCTAACTTCAGCGCCAGCAGCCCCGAATCTGGATTCAGCGTCTCAGAGCACAACTGATCGCATCCAGCCTCGGTTAGGTCGCAAGGCTGCGGCTAAAAGCCGACATCCGAGCTGCACTTTTGGCGACATTCGGCCAATTTCCTTGTAGATAACGGAAGATTGGTGCATCTGTCGGCCGCCGTTCATTTTTCATTCATCAAAAAAATCCCAGCTTTTGATGGGACGAGTCTCGCCTTATGGCGCAATCAATCCTGCTTTTTGCCCGTTTCTACATGGCGTGAGCAGCGACCGGCCGGCCCGGCGCCACCAGCCGTCAACTTTCGGAGCATCCATGCGGTTGACAGGGCGGGGCCCGGTTTCCAGACTTCCGCGACTGTAATCCGCCGAGGCCGCGATGTCCGCTCACATTTCCAGCGATACCTCCCTGCTGCGCCACGACTGGCAACGGGAGGAGCTGCTGGCGCTGTTCGACCTGCCGTTCCCGGACCTGCTGCATCGGGCCGCGACCGTGCATCGCGCGCATTTCGATCCGGCGGAAGTCCAGGTCTCCACCCTGCTGTCGGTGAAGACCGGCGGCTGTCCGGAGGATTGCGCCTACTGCCCGCAGGCGCAGCGCTACGACACCGGCGTGGCTGCGCAGAAGCTGATGGACGCCGAGCAGGTGCTGACGAAGGCCGCGCAGGCCAAGGCCGCCGGGGCGTCGCGCTTCTGCATGGGCGCGGCCTGGCGTTCGCCCAAGGACCGCGACATCCCCAAGGTCGCCGAGATGATCCGCGGGGTGAAGGCGCTGGGCCTGGAGACCTGCGCCACGCTGGGCATGCTGAGCGGCGCGCAGGCGCAGGCGTTGAAGGAGGCGGGCCTGGACTACTACACCCACAACCTCGACACCGCACCCGACTTCTACGGCGACATCATCCACACCCGCCAGTACCAGGACCGTCTGGACACGCTGGCGCATGTCCGCGATGCGGGCATGAAGACCTGCTGCGGCGGCATCGTCGGAATGGGCGAATCGCGCGACCAGCGCGCCGGCCTGCTGCAGGCGCTGGCGAACCTGCCGGCGCATCCGGATTCGGTGCCGATCAACCGCCTGGTGCAGGTGGCCGGCACGCCGCTGCACGGCACCACCGAGCTGGATCCGTTCGAGTTCGTCCGCACGATCGCCGTCGCCCGCATCGTGATGCCGGCCTCGATGGTGCGCCTGTCGGCCGGCCGCGAGGCGATGAGCGACGAACTGCAGGCGCTGTGCTTCCTGGCCGGAGCCAATTCGATCTTCTACGGCGAAAAGCTGCTGACCACCGGCAACCCGGACACCGAGCGCGACCAGGCCCTGTTCGCGCGCCTGGGCCTGCGACCCATGCAGGTGCAGGTGGAAAACGTGCACGACCATCACAGAATGGAAGGCGCCGGCAGCGGTACGGTGCACGCCGACATCACCCATCCTGCGCCGTGCTGCGGCCAGGCGGCGTAGTCGGGGGCACGACAGGGGACAGGACGAAGGCCATCACGCCGGCGCGGGCATCGCGTCCCGGCGCGTCGGTGTCGGCGCGTCCCGGCCGCCGCCGATGCGCGCTCCCGTACCCGGTCCCGAACCCATGACACGCCCCGACCTGCACGACCGCATCCTCGCCCAGCGCCAGCAGCGCGTGGCCCTGGCGCGCCAGCGCACGCGCCGCACCGTCAACCGGCGCGATGGCGTGCGGGTGGAGGTCGAGGGCCGCTGGCTCACGGAGTTCAGCAGCAACGACTACCTGGGCCTGGCGCAGCAGTTCGAAGTCACCAACGCACTGCAGGACGCCGCTGCACGCGAGGGCACCGGTGCCGGTGCATCGCATCTGGTCAGCGGCCACCATGCGGCGCACGACGGGCTGGAGCGGGACATCGCCGACTGGCTGGGCTATCCCCGTGCGCTGCTGTTCGGCAGCGGATTCCTCGCCAACCTGGCCGTGCAGCAGGCGCTGCTGGAGGATGGCGATGTCTGCGTGCAGGACCGTCTCAACCATGCCAGCCTGCTTGACGCCACGCGGCTGGCAGGCGCCAAGCTGCGCCGCTATCCGCACCTGGATCCCGAAGGCGCCCTGCGCCAGCTGAAGCTGCAGCCGGACGGCGCCGCCATGCTGGCGACCGACGGCGTCTTCAGCATGGACGGCGACACCGCGCCGTTGCGTGCGCTGAGCCTGGTCGCGCGCATGCAGCAGGCGCTGTTCTTCGTGGACGACGCGCACGGCGTCGGCGTGCGCGGACCCGAAGGTCGTGGCAGCGTGGCCGAAGCGCGCATGGGTGTGGCCGACGTGCCGCTGCAGCTGGTCACCCTGGGCAAGGCGCTGGGGGGCTACGGTGCCGTCGTCGTGGGCGAAGAGACGCTGATCCAGCATCTGGCCGAGACCGCGCGCCCCTACATCTACACCACCGCGCTGCCGCCGGCGCTGGCGGCGGCCACCCGCGTGGCGGTGAAGCACGCGCGCCGCGACCAGTGGCGGCGCGAGAAGCTGCAGTCGCTGGTGGACCGCTTCCGCAGCGGCGCGCAGCGCGCCGGACTGCAGCTGATGGCCTCGGAATCGCCGATCCAGCCGGTGCTGTGCGGCAGCGATGGCAACGCACTCGCGTTGGCGGCGGCGCTGGACAGTGCAGGCTACCTGGTGCCGGCAATCCGGCCGCCGACCGTGCCGGACGGCAAGGCGAGGCTGCGGGTGACCCTGTCGGCCCTGCACTCGCCGCAGGACGTGGACGGTCTGATGGACACCCTGGCGCGCTCGTGGGAAGCGGTGCAGCGCGTGCATGGCGCCGTGGCCTGAGGCGAACCCCCTTCTGCGATCCCGGGGCACGCGGGATCGGCGACAATACGCCGCATGCATATCGAAACCCTCGGCAGCGGCCCCTCCCTGGTGCTGCTGCATGGCTGGGCGCTGCATGGCGGCGTATTCGCCCCGCTGGTGCAGCGGCTCTCCGACCGCTACACGCTGCATCTCGTCGACCTGCCCGGGCACGGCTTCAGCCGTGACAGCGAGGTTCCGCTGACGCTGGACGCCACTGTCACCGCCATCCTCGCCCGCACGCCGCCGGCCGCCTGGCTGGCATGGTCGCTGGGCGGGCTGTTCGCGCTGCATGCGGCGGCATCGTCGTCGCAGGTGCGTGGGCTGGCCATGATCGCGGCGACGCCGCGCTTCGTGCGCGACGGCGACTGGCCGCATGGCGTGGAAGGCCGCGTGTTCGCACAGTTCGGCGACGACCTGCGCAACGACTACGCCGGCACGCTGGAGCGGTTCCTCGCGCTGGACACGATGGGTTCCGAGCACGCGCGCAGCGAACTACGCACGCTGAAGCACGACCTGTACGCGCGTGGCGAGCCGGCACCCGAAGCCCTGCAGCAGGGCCTGCACCTGCTCGAGCAGTCCGACCTGCGTGCAACGCTGCCGGCACTGTCCGTACCCACGCTGTGGCTGGCCGGGCGCCGCGACCTGCTGGTGCCGACGAAAGCGATGCAGGCGTCTGCCGCCGTCACGCCGCAAGCCACTTTCGTCGAGATCGCCGGCGGTGGCCACGCGCCGTTCCTGGGTCACGCCGACCGCGTGGCGGCCGACGTGGACCGCTTCATGCAGGCGCTGCCGCTCGGAGCCACGGCATGAGCACGTTCGACCATCGCCACATCCGCCGTGCGTTCTCGCGCTCGGCCGCCGGCTACGATGCGGCGGCGGCGTTGCAGCACGAAGTCGAGAAGCGCCTGCTGGAGTCGCTGGACTACTTCGCCCTGCGGCAGGGCCAGGATGCAGCCGATCCGAAGGTGGTGCTGGACGTGGGCTGCGGTCCCGCGCACGCGGCCGCCGCCATGCGCAAGCGCTGGCCGAAGGCGCAGGTCGTCGCACTGGACCTGGCGTTGCCCATGCTGCGCGAGGCGAAGAAGCAGGCCGGCTGGTGGAAGCCGTTCCAGCGCGTCTGCGCCGACCTGCGTGCACTGCCCGTGGCGGAAGCCAGCGTCGACGTGCTGTTCTGCAACCTGAGCCTGCAGTGGGTGGACGACCTGCCGGCCGCGTTCGCCGGCTTTCGCCGCGTACTGAAGCCCGGCGGCCTGCTGGTGTGCTCGACGTTCGGACCGGAAACGCTGCAGGAACTGCGCGATGCGTTCGCGCAGGCCGACGATGCGCCACATGTCAGCCCGTTCCCTACCATCGCCCAGTTCGGAGATGCGCTGATGCTGGCCGGCTTCCGCGATCCGGTGCTCGACCGTGACCGCTTCACGCTGACCTACGACGACCTGCCGGCGTTGATGCGCGAACTGCGCGCGATGGGCGCGACCAACGCCTTGCACCATCGCCGGCATACGCTGACCGGTCGCGCGCGCTTCGCGGCCGCGGCGGCAGCCTACGAGCCGTTGCGTCGCGCGGACGGCAAGCTGCCCAGCACCTGGGACGTCATCTACGCCCATGCCTGGGCGCCGCCGGCGGGCGCGCCGATACGTGAGCAGGGGGAGGACATCGCGGCGGTGCCGCTGTCGAAGATCCCGATCCGGCGACGCGGCGAGTAGCTTCACCGCGTAGGTTCATCGCACGGGCTCGCTGCGGCCCGCTACGCGTCGCGCCGGCTCAGGGATTGTCGCGGCGCACCTGCCGGATCCAGTCCTGCAGGTTGTAGTAGTTGGTGACGCGCGCGATGCGGTCGTCGCGGATATCGAAGAAGGCGCCGCCCGGCAGCGCGTAGGTCTGGCCATCCGCCGGTGGCAGGCCTTCGTCGGTATGCAGGTACTCGCCATGCACCACGTATTCGGCGGCGGCGCGCAGGCCATCCTGGGTGACCAGGACCACGATGTCGCGCAGCTGTTCGCGGTAGCTGGCGTTCATGCGCCCCAGGAAGGCCGCGAACGCCTCGCGCCCCACTTCGCGCGCGCCCTGGTTGAGGTCGTGCACCACGTCCTCGCTCAGCATCGCCAGCATGCCTTCCCAGTCGCCGCGGTTGAAGGCGGCGTAGTAGCTGAGGACGAGTTCGGTGGCGCGGTCCTGCCGGCGCGTGCCGTCGATCTTCATGGCGGATCCGGGTGGTGGGCGAGCTGGCGATGATACGCCACGCCTTCAGCGCGGCAGGCGGTCGCGGTGGAAGAAATACACTTCCTGCAGCAGGAAACGCCAGCGCGTGGCGAAGGTGCGGAAGCGACTGGTCGGCGTGGGCGAGCCGACCGCGCGGATGCCGAGTTCCTTGCTGATGCGCAGCGCGCGCGCCATGTGCAGCGGGTCGCTGACCACGATGACGTCGTGCAGCTGGTGCTGCTGCATCAGCAGCGATGCCTGGCGCAGGTTGTCGTGGGTGTTGCGCGACAGCGATTCGATCAGGATCGCCTTGTCGGGCACGCCCTGGCGCAACGCGTAGCGGCGCGCGACCTGCGACTCGGAGAAGCGTGCGCCGACGCCGCCGTAGCCGCCGGTGAAGATCAGTTTCGGCGCCAGCCCGCGCTTGTACAGGTCGATGCCGTGGCGGATGCGCTCTTCGAACACCGGCGACGGCTTGGCGTCGTAGGCGGCCGCGCCCAGCACGATGATCGCATCGGCGGGCCGGGCGTCGTCGCGCTGGCCGACCCAGGTGATGTAGGCGGCCACGCCGGCGAGCCAGAACAGGACCACCAGCAGCAGCCGCCAGGTCCAGCCGAACACCCCGCGCCGGGGCTTCCTGCGACGCGCGTTCATGCCGCGGCCTTCCAGGGCAGGGCGTCCAGGTCGACATTGCCGCCGGACAGGATCACGCCGACCCGCTGTCCGGCCAGGCGCTCGCGCTGGCGCAGGATGGCGGCCAGGGCGATGGCGGAGGAGGGTTCCACCAGCAGCTTCAGGCATTCCCACAGCAGCCGCATCGCGATGAGCGTTTCGGCATCGGGCACGGTCACCACCTCCACCCGGTGCGCGCGCAGCAGGGCGAAGTTGGGTGCGCCGAGCGTGCCGCGCAGGCCGTCGCAGAGGGTATCGGGGATGAAGTCCACGCGCAGTTCACCGGCGGCCAGGGATTCGGCGGCATCGGCGGCACCGGCCGGTTCGGCGCCCATCACGCGGCAGCCGGACGCCGTGGCGGCCACGGCGAGCGCCGTGCCCGACAGCAGGCCGCCACCGCCCACCGGTGCGACCAGGACGTCCAGCGGGCCTTCCGCGTTGATCAGTTCCAGCGCAGCGGTGCCCTGGCCGGCGATGACATGAGGATCGGTGTAAGGGTGTATCAGGCGGGCGCCGGTGTCCGCCTGCACCCGCACCGCCGTCGCCTCGCGGGCGGCGATGGTGGCCGCGCAGGTGTGCAGGGTGGCGCCCTGACGCGCGATGTTGGCCCGTTTGGCGGCGTTGGCGCCTTCCGGCACCACCACGTGGCACGGGATGCCCCGCGTACGCGCGGCCAGGGCCAACGCGGCGCCATGGTTGCCGGACGAATGCGTGACCACGCCGCGGACCGCCGTCGCTTCGTCCAGCGCCCATACAGCGTTGCACGCGCCGCGGAACTTGAAGGCGCCCGTCCGCTGCAGCGGCTCGGCCTTGAAATGCAGCTCGCAGCCGGCCAGCGCATCCAGTGCGCGCGAGCGCAGGACGGGCGTGGCGTGCGCATGGGGTGCGATACGGGCGGCGGCGGCAAGGACGTCGTCGTAGGTGGGCAGGGGCATCGACATGCCGAAAGGTTAACGCATCGTCGCGGTTCGCCGCCGGCTGAAGCGGGCCCGCACCGGCAGGACGCGAACGGCCACCGTCCGGACGGGTTAAGCACGGATTCAATGCATCGGGCCGATGCTGCCTGCAGAATCCCCGGGGGGTCCCGACATGAAGCGCTCATCCTTGTACGCCCTTGCCGTCGCCAGCCTGTCCCTGGGCGGCTGTGCGACGTACGACTACGTCGGCGACACCGCCCCGGGCGGTTACTACCACGGCCGGCCCAGCACGCAGTACTACGATCCTTACGGCGGCGGCTATTACGGCGGGGGCGGCGTCTATGGCAGCTACGGGTACGGCAGCCCCTACGGCTATCGCGGCTATTACCCCTATTACGGGTACTACGGCCCGTACTATCCCTATTACCCGCCCCACCATCACCCGCGCCCGCCGCGTCCCGGCGACAGCGACAAGCCGCCGGGTGGCGGCAACCGTCCGCCCCCGTGGCGTGACCCGACCGGTCGCTGGCGTGAGGGCGGCTCACAGCCGATGGTCCCCAACCGGGCGGGCCAGGCGTTGCCGTCGCCCAGCCAGCCGCGCGTGGGCGGGGGTGGCTACCGTCCGCCGCGGGTGATGCCGGCGCCCTCGGCGCCCCGTGCGACCGAACGCCCGCAGCGGATGGAGCGGATGGAGCGGCAGGCCCCTGCCCGGATCGAGCGTCCGACCCCGCCGCCGCGTCCATCCGGCCGCTCGGACAACACCATCCGTCAGCGCGAACCCTGATCCGGGGCCTCGGAGCGGTCCGAGCCGTTGCTTTCCCCCTGCCGTCGTCGCAGGCTGCGAACATCAGTTGACCGGTTGCGTCGCTTTCTGACGTAAGCGGCAATAAAGGTTCAATGTCGACGTCCGGTGGGGAAATCTGGATCCCCCCTGTTCCGGCCCTGCCGGACGTCGGCGCCTAACAAAAAGCCCGGCCAAGCCGGGCTTTTTTCTTGCTCTGGTATCCTGCGCGCAGAAAAAAGGGGCCGGCAGTCCCCCGACTACCGGCCCCTCGGCATCCCCGGCGTGCGCATGGCTGGCCCCTGTTCCAATTACCAGCCCGGCGCCCCTGGTCGCTTGCCACGACGGGTGCACGGGAATACAGCAGGAAGCGTGCCAACTTCCCCTGCCTTCATGCAGGACGCCGCCCTCCCATCCGATAGCCCACCGGCCTCCGCCACCTACCGCCTCATGAGCCCGAGCTTCCACCACTACGACGTCATCATCATCGGCGGCGGCCATGCCGGCACCGAGGCCGCGTTGGCGTCCGCACGCGCCGGCGCGCGCACGCTGCTGCTGACCCACAATGTGGAAACCGCGGGCGCGATGAGCTGCAACCCGGCCATCGGCGGCATCGGCAAGGGGCACCTGGTCAAGGAGATCGACGCGCTGGGCGGCGTGATGGCGTGGGCGGCGGACCGCGCCGGCATCCAGTGGCGCACGCTCAATGCCTCGAAAGGCCCGGCCGTGCGCGCGACCCGCTGCCAGGCCGACCGCGCGCTGTACCGCAGCGCGATCCGGCGAGCGGGGGAAGCGCAGCCGAACCTGACACTGTTCCAGGCCGCCGTCGATGACCTTGTCATCGAGAACGGCGCCGTCCGCGGCGCGGTCACCCAGACGGGACTGACCTTCCATGCGCCGGCGGTCGTACTGACGGCCGGCACCTTCCTCGCGGGCAAGATCCATGTCGGCGAAACGCAGTACGCCGGCGGGCGCGCCGGTGATCCGCCGGCCACCGCCCTGGCGCAGCGCCTGCGCGAAGGCGCGTTCGTGGTCGATCGGCTGAAGACGGGGACGCCGCCGCGCATCGACGGACGCCCGCTCGACTATTCGGTGATGGAGGAGCAGCCAGGCGACGATCCGCGGCCGGCGATGTCGTTCATGGGCAGCGCCGCCGATCATCCACGCCAGGTGTCGTGCTGGATCACGCATACCAGCGAACAGACGCACGAGATCATCCGCGGCGCGCTGCACCGTTCTCCGATGTACTCCGGCCAGATCGAAGGCATCGGCCCGCGCTACTGCCCGTCCATCGAGGACAAGGTGGTGCGCTTCGCCGAGAAGGCCAGCCACCAGATCTTCGTCGAGCCCGAAGGCCTCGATGTCGCGGAGATCTATCCCAACGGCATCTCCACCTCGCTGCCGTTCGATGTGCAGCTGGCGCTGGTGCGCAGCATCCGTGGCATGGAGCACGCGCACATCACGCGCCCGGGTTACGCCATCGAGTACGACTTCTTCGATCCTCGCGGGCTCAAGGCGTCGCTGGAAACCAAGGCGGTCGCCGGCCTGTTCTTCGCCGGCCAGATCAACGGCACCACCGGCTACGAAGAGGCGGCGGCGCAGGGCCTGCTCGCCGGCCTCAACGCCGCGCGCTTCGCGCAGCAGAAGGAGGCCTGGTCGCCGCGCCGCGACGAGGCCTATCTCGGCGTGCTGGTCGACGACCTGATCACGCACGGCACCAAGGAGCCGTACCGCATGTTCACCAGCCGCGCCGAGTACCGGCTGCAGCTGCGCGAGGACAATGCCGATCTGCGTCTCACCGAAACCGGCCGCGCGCTCGGCTTGGTGGATGACGCGCGCTGGCAGCGCTTCGAAGCCAAGCGCGAGGCCATCGCGCGCGAGACCGGCCGCCTGCGTGCGCTGTGGGCCACGCCTGCGAATGCCTTGGGGCGCGAGGTCGCCGACACGCTGGGCGTGCAGGTCAGCCGCGAGACCAACGTGCTCGACCTCATCAAGCGCCCGGAGCTGGACTACACGAAGCTGATGGCGGTGCCGTCCATTGGTCCCGCCGTGGACGATGCGCAGGTCGCCGAACAGGGCGAGATCGGCGTGAAGTACGCCGGCTACCTGGCCCGCCAGCGCGACGAGATCGAACGCCAGCAGCGCAACGAATCCACGCCGATCCCGGCGGGCTTCGATTTCGCCAGTGTGCGCGGCCTGTCGGCCGAAGTGCAGCAGAAGCTGGAACGTGTGCAACCGGAAACCATCGGCCAGGCCCAGCGCATTCCCGGCATGACGCCTGCGGCCATCTCGCTGCTGCTGGTGCACCTGGAGCGGGCGCGGCGTACGCGGGTGGCGTAAGCGCCGCTCGGCTGTTGTAGGAGCGACGTAAGTCGCGACCGTGGATTTTCAGCGACGACGCACCATCCATGCAGGAGAGCAAGCCTTGCACGCGGGAAAGCGTGCGGTCGCGACTTGCGTCGCGCCTACAGGGGTTCTTCGGGATGCCGCTGCTTCCATGCCGCCAACTGCTCCCGGTAGTGCTGCAGCTGCTCCGCATACAGGTCGTGCACGCAGATCGGGCAGCCGCTGTTGCAGCAGTCGCTGGGCAGCGGCGGCTCGGGTTCGACCGGTCGGGGGTCGTCGTCGGGCCTCACTGGGCGCCCATTTCCTTCAGCAGGTGGGGCGCGGGATACACCTTGCCCATCAGCCAGCGCAGGTAACGCATGTCCACGTGCACCGCGCGCTTGTAGCGCGGGTCGAACATCCAGCTGGCGCTGACGGATTCCCAGTTGCTGTCGAAGTTCAGGCCGATCAGTTCGCCACGTGCGTTGAGTACCGGTGAACCCGAATTGCCGCCGGTCGTGTCCAGGTTGGTGAGGAAGTTGACCGTCTGCGTCTTCAGCGCCGGATCTTCGGTGCCGGCGAAGTCGCCTTTCGCGATCGCATCCAGCAATGGTTTCGGCGCGTCGAACGGCACCTGGCCGGTGTTCTTTTCGACGATCCCGGCGACCGTGGTCACCGGCGTGTACTGCACGCCGTCGCGGGGCGAGAACCCGTCCACCCTACCGAAGCTCACGCGCAGGGTACCGTTGGCATCCGGATACAGCGCGCGCCCCTGCTGCCGGCGCCAGGCGAACAGCGCACGCATGTACGCCGGGCGAAGACGAAGCTGCTCGCCTGCGCGGGTCTTGCGCTCCTGCTCCAGGGCCAGCTGCACCGGTACCAGCGACGCCGCCAGGTCGATCAGGGGATCGGCCGCCATCGGCCTGCCTTCGCGGGCTGCGGCGAAGCGCGACAGGCGTTCGGCCTCGTCGCCCAGTTTCGTGTTCGCGTAAAGCGCATCCAGTGCCTGTTTCAGTGCGGCGGGCGTGCGGCCGAAGGCGGCATCGAAGCCGGGCAGGCGCTGCGCGTCCGGCAGCTGCTGGTAGCGCGTCAGCAAGGCCGTGAGCAGGGCTTTCTCCACCTCCGGCGCATAGCGGCGCTGCACCTGCTTCAGGACGCCTTCGATCAGGGCGTGGTCGCGAGCCTGGTAGCCGCTCTCGCGCTCGGCGTCCGGTTTGGCCGATTCCACGCGCAGCCGTTCCAGGGTGATCGCGGCGCGCATCAGCTGGGACTGCGAACCGAACAGGGACAGCAGCAGTTCGCGCTCGCGCATGGCCGAGCCGCCGGCGATCGAAGCGGCAAGCGCGTCGATGTCCGCCCGCTCCTTCGCCGCCACGTCGGTCGCCAGCATGCCGCGTTCGTCCTCGGCGCGGACGCGCACGGCATCGCTGCGACGCAGGCCTTCCAGTTCGCCCGCGGCGCGCTTGCGGTTGTTCTTCAGCGACTGCAGCTGCGCGGCATAGCGCGTCTTCGCGTCGGCATCCTGCCTGCCGGCCGTTTCGATCACGTCGATCAGCTGGTCGAATACCGCCACGCGTGCCGGCAGCGTCCAGTTGACCTGCTCGTCGAACTCGGCGGCGGTGCGGTGCCGGTACGTCGTGCCCGGGTAACCGGCCAGCATCGCGTAGTCGCCGGCCTTCGGTCCGTCCTTCGCCAGCGACAGGTGCGCGGGCGCGCGATAGGGCACGTTGTCCGGGCTGTAGGCGGCCGGCTTGCCGTCCTTGCCCACGTAGGCGCGCAGCAGGGTGAAATCGCCGGTGTGGCGCGGCCACATGAAATTGTCGATCTCGTCGCCATAGTTGCCGATCGCGCGGGGCGGTGCGTAGACCAGGCGGATGTCGCGCAGTTCCAGCTGTTTGATGCGGTAGAAGTCCGTGCCGTAGTACATGTTCGCCACGCTGCAGCGGACGCCGGCTTCCTGCTCGCAGTCGGCGACGATGGCCTTGCTGGCGCGGTCGACGGCGTCGAAGTACGCGCGTCCGGTCTTGCCGGCCGCATCCTTCAGCACGGCGTCGGTCACCTTGTCGTAGCCCACCGTGACCAGCACGCGGAAATCCGGATTGGCAGGCAGCTCGGCGGCAGGATCGCCGGCAATGAAGCCGTCGTCGATCAGGCTGCGCTCGGCCTTGCTGTTGTACTGGATGACGCCGTACGCCACGTGATGGTTGGTGAGCACCAGCCCGTCCGGCGAGACGAAGGCGCCGGTGCCGCCACCGGCGCGCACGACGGCGCTCAAGGGCGCGGCGGTGACGTCGGCCAGCGTCTTCGGGTCGCCCTTGAAGCCGGCGTCGCGCAGCGGCTTGGCCAGCTGCGGCAGCTGCGAGGGCATCCACATGCCTTCGTCGGCGTGGACGGGCAGGGCGAAGGCGATGCCCAGGGCGAGGGCGGTCGTCGTGAGTCGGCGGCGCATGGTGCGGATCCAGCGGAGGAGACAGTCACGATATCGGGTTCGGCCGCGGTGCGGCAACGACGACCCGTGTCGGGTCGTCAGCGTGCGTCGCCAAGGAAGCGTCGCCAGCGTTGCGCCGCACGCTGGATGCCTTCGTGTTCGGCGTCCGCCAATGCGCGGAGCGGAGCGAGCGCGATGTCGGCGTCGCCGGCGCGCTTCCACGTCGCCACCACGCGGCCCTGGACGATCGCCGTGGCAGCGACCAGTCCGTTGATGCCGATCACGCGCCGGGTATGCGGGGCGTCCAGTACCGGCGTGCGGTCGCGGTAGCCGATCAGGTATTCGTCGAACGCGGGCAGCAAGTGGATGGCGCGCGACCGTGGGGGGATGGGAGCGTCGGCGTGCCACCACCACGTCGTACCGTCGCGTGTCTCCTTCTCCAGCGCGGGGCCGGCGAGCTCCAGTGCCCGCAGCGCATCCTTCTGCGTCAGTCCCGACCACCACGCAAGATCGGCGGCGGTCGCCGGTCCATGGCCCTGCAGATAGCGCAGCGCCAGCCGGTGCAAGGCTTCGTCGCGGCCCAGCGGTGCACTCGGCGGAACCCAGGCATCCATCAGCACGAATGTCGGCTGTTTGCCATGCCGCGGCCCCTGGCAGATCGCACCTTCGTGCGCCAGCCAGTTCAGCAGGTGCAGGCCGCGCTGGTGGGCGCTGGCGAAGCCCGCGGCGTCCATGCAGGCATACAGCGCGGACCGCGTGACCGGGGTGCCTGCGGCGAGCGCCTTCTCGACCACGTGCCGGCCCCGGGTCAGTGCGGCCGCATCCAGTCCCAGGTCGCGGGCGATGCGGGCCGCATTCGCGGCCTGCACGCGCGGCGCCAGCAGCGCCACCATCCATCGCACGTCCTCGCGCGCCAGCAGGTGGAGCGTGCCGCGCATCGGCCAGGTGCGCACGATCTCGCCGCGTTCGATCGCCTCCTCCACCTGCGCCAGCGTGGCGCCCTGGGTGCGCAGGCCGACGGCCCACAGCGCCGCGTGGTAGTCCTGCGCCTGCATGGCGCCCAGATGGCGCACCGCACCGGCGGGAGATGCCGCCACGGGCGCGCTGATGCCCTGCGCATGCAGGCGCCGCGCCGTCAGCGACGGCGGCACGCTACTTCTCCTTGCGCCAGTTGATCGAGCCGCGCGTCTCGATGGTGCTGGATTCGATTTCCACGTCGAAGCCCTTGCGCAGCAGGTACTTCAGCGTCACCGCCGAACCGGAGCCGATCATCGACACGCCGTAACTGACGTATAGCTTGGGCGAGAGGTACTTGCCCACGCCGAACACCGAGCCGCCCAGCGTGCGCGACTCCAGCACGCCGGCATCGTCCAGGCCGATCTTCGCGCCCAACTGCGATGCCAGCAGGCCGGCGCCCGCCCCCAGCGCCGACGAGGCTGCGTTGATGCGCTGGCTTTCGTCGCTGCTGGCGGTATTGAGCGAGCGGCCCAGCACCAGGTAGGCGAGCGCTTCGGATTCGGACATGGCCGGGTTGGACCACACGCGTGCGCGCGGCTGGCTGGCGCGGCCGGTCACGTCGATGCCGGCGGTGACGCTGGCGCTGACCACCTCACGCTCGGCGCGGATGTTGATGCGCGGATCGGAGACGGCGTTGTTGCTCCATGTCAGCTCACCGCGGGTGATGCGCAGCTTCTGCCCGTAGGCCTCGTAACGGCCATCCACGTCCAGCCGGCCCGTGGCCAGCATCTCGCGGCCTGGCTGCGAACGCACGTGCAGCGTGCCGGCCAGCGTGCCCTCCAGGCCATAGCCTTTCAGCTTGACCTCATCGCCGACCTTCAGCGACAGGTCCAGGTCCAGCCGCGAACTGGGCGCACGCTCGGGATCGGCCGGGTCCAGCACCACCACGTCCTCCGAGGCGGACACGCCTTCGTCCAGCTTCTCCACGTCGATGGTGGCCGAGGGAATGCCCACCTCGCCGCGGACCTGGATGGTGTTGTCGGCGAAGCCCACCTGGATGTTCGGCGACGCCACCGCGCGCAGGTCGGTGGGGTCGGCGACCAGCACGTTGTCGCCGCGCACCTGGAACTGCAGCGGCGTGGTGTCGTTGTTCCAGCCCAGCGTGCCCGACACGTTGAGGATGCCGCCGGTGCCGGTGCCGCCGGTGGACGACACGGTCTTCATGCTGCCGTCGATGCGCGCGCTGCCGTCCGACAGCGCGACCAGTTCGGCGCCACCGTCCACCAGCGACACGCCCAGCGCCGGCAGTTCACCGGTGAATTCGGTCAGCGTCGCCTCGCCGCTGAGCAGTGGATGCCCGCGCGTGCCGGCCACGCCGATGTGGCCGGCCAGCTTGCCGCGCGGGCGTACCAGGTCGGGAGAGAACAGTTCCATCCAGAACAGGCGCGAGTTGTGGAAGTACAGGTCGCCCTTCAACGGCGTGAACGCATCCCACCCGGTGTTGAAGGTGGCATCGACGTAGCCGTCGCCCTTGAAACCTGTGCCCAAGCGGCCCTGGATGCGCTGCGGGGTGAAATCGACATCGAGGGTGAAGTTGTCGTAGCGGATGATCTCGCCACGCGCCGTGGTGCCCATCTTCAGGCCGCCATCCAGCGAAGCCAGGTGCACCTCGCCCTGCCATGCATTGCCGGCGGGGCGCAGCGTCGCATCGAGGGTGAACTCACCGCGCAGCGTCAGCGGGCGGCCGTTGCTGGGCGGCAGCCAGGGCTGGACCAGCGCCAGCGACAGGGCTTCGCCGCGGACTTCCAAACCCTGTCGCGGCCAGTTGGCCGTGGCGCACAGCGCGCCGCCGATGTCCGAGCCCAGGCAGCTTTCCGACAGCGTCCAGTTGGCACCGTTCTGCGCGAAGCGCGCCGGCTGCCGCAATGTCCACGGGTTCCCCTTCGATGGGGCGATGCGCAGCGCGTCGAGCGTGCCATGCCAGTCGGCACCGCGCTTCCGCGCAGCGCCCGACAGCGCGACCGCGCCCATGGCGTTGCGCGCATCGCCGTCGAAGCGCAGGTCTTCCACCGCACCCCGAGCATCGAGTTGCACGCTGTCCAGTACCGTCCCGACATCGACAGCGCGGCCCTGCAGGGCGAGTTCGCCATTGCCGCTGCGCCAGGGCAGGCGGCCGCGCAGGCTGAGCGCGCCGGCGCTCCAGTCGTTCCAGCGCAGGTTTTCGCCCCCCAGGTCGGCTTCGATGTCCGGCGCGGTGCGCGCGCCGGCCAGCGCGATCGAGCCCGCCAGCGTGCCGCTGGCCCCCGGTGCCAGGTCGGCCAGATTCAACGGACGGAAATCCGCGTCCACGTCCAGCGTGTCGCCGACCTTGCCCTTGGCGGTGACCCGGCTGCCGCCCAGCGAGAGCGCGAGATCGCCCTGGCCGTTGTGGCCGTCCAGCGCGAACGTGCCGCGCGCGTCCAGCGGTCGGTCGCGCAGGCGCCCGGCGAGCTTCGGCACGTCCAGCGTGCCCTGGAACAGGCCGTCCTCACGCTGGCGCCCCTTGGAGGTGAGGTTGCCGGAGAGGCTGCCGTTCCATCCCGCGGCGAAATAGCCGGGATCGAAACCGGCCAGCGTCGCCTTCACGTCCCAGTCCAGCACCGGCGACCAGCCGACGGTACCGGTCGCATCCAGCGTGCCGGTCGGCATGGTGGCGCGCAGCGTCTGCAGTCGCACGCGCTCGGCGTTGCCGCGGCCGTCGAACTCCAGCAGCGCGCTGTCCTCGCCGCGCGTCAGCGTGGCCTTGCCGATGGCGGCCCAGGCTTCCCGCTTGCCGGCCAGGCCGAAGTCGCCCTCGGCGCCGATCATGCTGTCCGCTTCCGTGCCCCAGCGCAGACCACGGGCATTCACCGCGAAGCGGAACTCGGGATTCTCCGGCACGGTGAAATCCGCGCGCCCGCGCAGCGAGGCGTAGCCGTCGAACGCACGGATGGCCAGCGGCTCCACGGTCAGGACTTCGCCGTCGATGCGCGCATGCGAGGGCTCGATCACCACGGCGATATCGCCCTGCTGCACCGAGCCCTGCAGATCCGCCGCACCGCCGGCGCCCTTGGCCACCAGGTCGAATGCCACCGGCGTGCTGTCCTCCATCACGCCCAACAGCGACAGGTCCAGCGCTTCGGTTTTCGCGGCGAAGTTCCAGGTGGGCTTCGTCTCGCCGCGCAGCGTCAGCGTGGCGCGCAGCGGCGCCGGTGCGGCGCCGGCCAGGCCGACGTTCATCCGTGCGCGATTGCCACGGGCCACCAGGCCCAGGCGGGCCGGGGTGCGGCCCATCGCGGCCGGAAACACGCCGGTCGCCGTCAGGTCCATGTCGTAGTTGTCGCGCGGTGCGTAGTCGCCCTGCACGCCGAACGCACCGCGGTCGCTGGCGATGGCCAGCTTCTCCGCGTGCACGTACCCATTGCCGATGTCGATGGCGCCGGTCGCGCGCGAAATGTCTATGACCGGCTGCCCGCTCTGGCGCACCAGGAAGCGGTCGATCTCCAGTCGGTCGGCCTGGATCGCCAGCGGCATTTCGATCTGCGGCAGCAGGTCGGGCCAGTGCGGCAGCTCGAACGGCTCATCGCTCTTTGGCACGTCGAGCATCGCGCCGCGCAGCTTCAGCACGTCCAGGCGCAGGCGCTTGCCGAGCAGCGGTCGCAGGTCCGGTTCCAGGTAGACCTCGTCGGCGGTGAAGCGGATCGTGTCCCAGCGGAAATCCACGCCACGCAGGGTCAGCGGACCGGCGATGGGGCCCTCGACCGACCGGTACGTCAGCGAGGCGTCCGCGGGCAGTCGCGCCTGGATCTGCGCCAGCAGCACGTCGCGGCCGGCGACGGTCTGCAGCAGCCAGTACAGGCCGATGCTCAGCAACACCACCAGCACGCCGGTGCCGATCGCGCTGCGGATCGCCAGCGTGCGCATGCGCGCACGGCGGCGCGCGCGCAGCTCGGCGATGCGCGCTTCGCGCTCCTCGGGCGTCAGGTTGTCGGGTACGCGTCGCTTCACAGGTCGGTCCCGATGTTGAGATAGAGCTGGAAGCTGGAATCCGGATCATCCAGTCCATGCGCGATGTCCAGCCGCACCGGCCCGACCGGCGAACGCCAGCGCAGGCCGACGCCGATGCCGGTGCTGAGCTGCGGGCGAGTGCCGTCGAAGGCGCTGCCGGTGTCCACGAACACCGCACCGCCGTAGGGGCCGCCCTTGGGATAGAACTCGTACTCGACGCTGCCCGTCAGTACGTTCTTCGCGCCCAGCGCGTAGTCGCCCCGGCGCGGTCCGACTTCGCGCCACGCATAGCCGCGGATGCTGCGGTCGCCACCGGCGAAGAAGCGCAGCGACGGGGGCATGGCCACCAGCGAGCTGGTGAAGGTGTGGCCGTACTCGCCGCGCACGATCAGCGCGCTGTTGGTCTTGTACTGCTGCGACCAGCGCGCGCGCATGTGGAACTGCAGGAAGTTGGCATCCGAGCCCGCGCCTTCCACGCCGCCGCGCAGCAGGATGGAGCCGGCCAGCTGGTCGGGTCGGTTCGAGCCGACCGGCGAGTTGGTGTAGTCCGCGCGCAGCGAGGGATAGGTGAAGGTGGCGTACTGCACGGCGGTGTCGGGCAGACCGGTAAGCGGATCGTTCTCGACATAGCGCCAACGCTCGCGCAGCGCGTGGATCGAGGCGACTGCCGTCCAGTCCTCGCTGACCTGCCCGCTGCGGCTGCCCGTGAACTCGACATGGCGCAGGTCGATGTAGTCGGTCTGTTCGTCGCTGGCCTGCAGGCCGACGGTGTACCAGCCATCCAGCCACTTGAAGGCGGGGATGCGGTACTGGGTGAGCAGCGTCTTGCGCTTCTGCGCGTAGTCCAGGTGCGTGGACAGCTTGTGCCCGCGCGAATTGACGTAGCGCCGGTCCAGGCCCAGGCGGATACCGGGGCCGCTCTCGGTGCCGTAGCTGACGCCGGCGGTGTAGATGTCGCGCTTGGCCAGCTCCAGCTTGACATCGATCGGCACGCGGCCGTCCTCGGCCTTGTCCGGGTTGGCCTGGATGTCGATGCTGGAAAAGTAGTCTAGCCCCACCAGCGATTCCCGCAGGCGGTCCAGCTTGCCCTGGTGGAAGTAGCTGCCTTCCTCCCAGTACACCAGCTTGTCCAGCAGGCCCTGATCGAACTTGTCCTGGAGGAAGGTGGTGGGGCCCATGTCGTAGCGGATGCCGCTGACCCAGCCCAGTGCGATGTCGGCGGCGTGGTCCGCGCGGGTGACTTCCACGCGGCGGTGGGTGAAGTCGGCGTCGAAGTAGCCGCGGTCGGCCAGGCGGCGCACGATGGTCAGCTTGCTGGCTTCGTAGGTCGTGTGGTCGAACACGTCGCCGACCTTGGGCGCGAAGGCCTCCAGATCCTCCTTCAGGTAGCGGTCGTCGCCGCCCTCGCCTTCGATGGACAGGTCCCGCCGGCGCACGCGCACCGGTTCGCCCAGCTGCACCCGCACGGTGACCGTCAGGCGTTCATCGTCGGCGGCTTCGGTGCGCGGCGCGTCGACGGTGATGGTGGGCGAGTAGTACCCGAACGGCTCCAGCGCCTCGCGTGTCTCGGCGACCGCTTCGTCGAGCAGGTATTCCAGGCGCGACTCTGCCAGCCGCTTGCCCAGCGAGTCGTTGAGGGAGAGCGCGGTGTTGACGTTCTCCACCATCAGTTCGTCGTCCAGGCCCTCGATGTTCACCTTGTCGACGATGGCCGCCGCCCAGGCAGGCGCCGTGGAGGCAAGCAGGACGACGAAGGTGGCGAGGCGGGGGAGTCGACGCATGCGGGCAGGATACCGGGTGCGGGTTAAACGCGGTGAAGGTCAGCCGCGGTCCTGTGCAACATCGTTCACGCGAAACGCGGGTACATGCCAAATGTGAAATGGCACGTCGCCCTGCGTGCCGATGCTCGTCATCCCGGTGAAAGCCGGGACCCCGCGACTTCCCTCCGTCGCATCCGAATCGACCCTTCCAGAGCCAATGGGTCCCGGCCTGCGCCGGGACGACGGCAGGACGTGCGGCGCTGGACTCAGGTGGACAGATGCTCGATGGCCGCCACCGCGCGGAAGCGGTCGGCCAGGCGCTTGAGCAGGGCCAGGCGGTTGGCGCGCACGGCCGGATCGTCGGCGTTGACCATCACGCTGTCGAAGAACGCGTCCACCTGCGGTCGCAGGCGGGCGAGGTGGTTCAGCACGGTGACGTAGTCGTGGTGGTGCAGGGCTTCGTCGGTCTCGCCGAGCACGGCTTCCACCGCTTCGGCCAGCGCGCTTTCGGCCGGGTCGGTGAGCAGCGCGCGGTCCACGGCATGCGGAATGGCGATGTCGACCTTCTTCAGGATGTTCCCGATGCGCTTGTTCGCCGCGGCCAGCGCCTCGGCCTCCTGCAGCGTGGCGAACGTGCCGATGGCATCCAGGCGCGTGTCGAAATCGTACAGGGAGCCCGGCTTCAGTTCGGCAACCGCGTTGAAGTGCGCGGCAGGCACGCCCTTGTCGGCATAGTAGCCGCGCAGGCGGTCGAGGATGAAGTCGTAGAGGTCATTGGTGATCGAGCCAGACTCCAGGAAGTGCAAGGTCTGACCTTTCTCGGAGAAAAACTTACCGAGGTGCGACGCGACCCATCCTTGTTCGGCACCTGGCGCATCGGCGACGGAGATTCCGGTGCCCTTGAAATGATCCTTTACCTTGCTGGCATCTTGCGGGCTGGTTTCGGCGATCGCGAGCGATGCTTGGCCCACGGCGGATGCGAGCAATGTCTTCACGTCCAGATTGAAGCCACTCTCAATCACCGTCCGCGCCAGTCCCAGCGCATTTCGACGCAGCGCGAACGGGTCCTTGTTGCCCGTCGGCTTCAGGCCCGCGGCGAAACCGCCCGCGAGCGTATCCAGTCGCTCGGCGATGGCGAGCACCTTGCCCAGCGGCGACAGCGCGATGTCGTCGCCGGCGAAACGGGGCTGGTAGGCCTCGTCGATGGCCAGGGCGATCTCCTTCGGCTCGCCCGCGGCGAGGGCGTAGTGGCGGCCGGCGATGCCTTGCAGTTCGGGGAACTCGTTGACCATGCGCGACTGCAGGTCGTTCTTCGCCAGCTCGGCGGCACGGCGTGCCTGGGCGGGATCGGCACCGACCTGCGTGGCGATGGTTTCCGCCAGCGCCGCCACGCGCGCGACCTTGTCGGCGACGCTGCCCAGCTTGGCCTGGTAGGTGACGGTCTTCAGACCGTCGCCCATCGACACCAGGCCCTGCTTCAGGTCCTCGTCGAAGAAGAACTTGGCGTCGGAGAAACGCGGACGGATCACGCGCTCGTAGCCCTTCCGGACTTCATCGACGTTCTGCGACTCGATGTTGGCGATGCCGATGAAATGCTCGGTCAGCTTGCCGCCATCGCTCAGCACCGGGAAGAACTTCTGGTTGATCTCCATCGTCTCGATCAGCGCTTCCTGCGGCACGGCCAGGAAGGCGGATTCGAAACTGCACAGCACCGCCGCCGGCCACTCGGTCAGGCAGACCACCTGCTCCAGGTTGTCGTCGGTGATGCGCGCGCTGCCACCGGCCTGTGCGGCCGCTTTCTCGACTTCGGCGACGATGCGCGCGCGGCGGGCGTCGGGATCGACCAGCACCTTCGCGCCCTGCAGGGCCATCACGTAATCGCCCGGGTCGTTGATCCACACCGGCTTGTCGTGTTCGAAGCGATGGCCGCGGCTCATGCGGTCGGACGTCACGCCCAGCACCTGGGCCGGCACCACGTCCTTGCCCAGCAGCAGCACCAGCCAGTGCACGGGGCGCGCGAACGCGTACTCGTGCGCGCCCCAGCGCATCGGCTTGGGAATGGGCATGCCGGCCAGCGCCTCGCGCACGATGTCGGCCAGCAGGTCGGCGGTCTTCGCGCCCGGCTTCACCGCACGGTGGACGAAGCGCTCGCCCTTGCCGTCGGTGGTGCGCTCCAGCGCCGTCCAGTCGATCCCCGCTTTCGCAGCGAAGCCTTCCAGTGCCTTGGTCGGCGCACCGTTCGCGTCCAGCGCGATGTTGAGATACGGGCCCAGTACTTCGGACTTCTGCTCGGGCTGTTCCACATCCACGGCCGGCAGCAGCACCGCCAGGCGGCGCGGCGTGTACAGCGGTTTGGCATCGCCACGCTCGAAGCCGATGCCCCGCTTCTCCAATGCGGTGATCACGCCATCGAAGAAGGCCTGCGCCAGGCCGGGCAACGCTTTGACCGGCAGCTCTTCGGTGCCGAGTTCGACCAGCAGGTATTTTTGTTCGCTCATGTCGTCAAGCCTTGTGGTGCGTTTCCCTTCGCCCCTCGGGAGAAGGTGCCCGAAGGGCGGATGAGGGGCGAGCGGAGTCATGACGGTCAAACCATCGGGACTCCATTGCCCCTCTCCCCAACCCCTCTCTCCCACAGGGACTTCCTGCGGTCGCCGAGGGGAGAGGGGCTCTATGCGTTGTCTTTCTTCAATCCCGGGAAGCCCAGCTTCTCGCGCTGCGCGTAATACGCCTCGGCCACCGCCTGCGCCAGCTTGCGCACGCGCAGGATGTAGCGCTGGCGTTCGGTCACGGAGATCGCGCGGCGCGCATCCAGCAGGTTGAAGCTGTGGCTGGCCTTGCAGACCTGCTCGTAGGCGGGCAGCGGCAGGCCGACGTCGACCAGCTTCAATGCTTCCTTCTCGCAGGCGTCGAAGCGGTGGAACAGTTCCTCCACGTCGGCATGCTCGAAGTTGTACCTGCTCTGTTCCACCTCGTTCTGGTGGTAGACGTCGCCGTACTTCACCACGCCCTGCGGGCCGACGGTCCAGACCAGGTCATAGACGTTGTCGACGTTCTGCAGGTACATGCAGAGGCGTTCCAGACCGTAGGTGATCTCGCCCAGCACCGGCTTGCACTCCAAGCCACCGGCCTGCTGGAAGTAGGTGAACTGGGTGACTTCCATGCCGTTCAACCAGACCTCCCAGCCCAGGCCCCAGGCGCCGAGCGTCGGCGACTCCCAGTTGTCCTCGACGAAGCGCAGGTCGTGCACGCGCGGGTCGATGCCCAGTGCCTTCAGCGACCCCAGGTACAGCTCCTGGATGTTGTCGGGGTTGGGCTTCATCACCACCTGGTACTGGTAGTACCGCTGCAGGCGGTTGGGGTTTTCGCCGTAGCGGCCGTCGGTGGGGCGTCGGCTGGGTTGCACGTAGGCGGCATTCCACGGCTCCGGACCCAGCGCGCGCAGGAAGGTGGCCGGATGGAACGTGCCGGCACCCACTTCCAGGTCCAGCGGCTGGATCAGGACGCAGCCCTGTTCGGCCCAGTACTGGTTCAGCGTCTGGATCAGACCCTGGAAGGTTACCGGTGAAATTGTGTGTCCGGCCATGGCGTTATCGTGCACTGCGGAAAAGCGGGCTAGTATACGGGCAAGCCCTTATTCCGCCGATGTTTGCCGCCGTGGATGCCCGCGTGAAAGCCCCGTTCCTCATCGTCGAAACCGGCCAGCCGGTGCGCTCGATGCGGCGCTATGGCGGCTTCCCCCACTGGATCCGCGTGGCCGCCGGCCTGGAGGCCGGCGAGACGGTGGTGGCGAACGTGGAGCGCGGCGATGCGCTGCCGGGACGCGAGGGGTTCGCCGGCGTCATCGTCAGCGGCTCGGCCGCGATGGTCACCGACCGTGCGGACTGGAGCGAGCGCAGCGCCGAATGGCTGCGCGAGGCGGCCCATGAAGGCCTGCCGCTGCTGGGCATCTGCTACGGCCACCAGTTGCTGGCGCATGCGCTGGGGGGCGAGGTGGCGTACAACCCGGCCGGGCGCGAATCGGGCACCGTCCACATCGACCTGCACCCGCACGCCCAGGACGACCCCCTGTTCTCGGCGCTGCCGCTGAAGTTCACCGCCCACGCCACCCACGTGCAGACGGTGGCCCGGCCGCCGGAGGGCGCCACGGTGCTGGCCCGCTCGGCGCAGGACGACTGCCATGCCTTCCGCTGGCGCGACCGCGCCTGGGGCGTGCAGTTCCACCCCGAATTCGCCACCCACCACATGCGCGGCTACGTGCATGCCCGCGCCGAGCACCTGCGTAGCGAGGGGCACTGCCCCGGCACCATCGCCCGCAACGTGACGGCGGCGCCGCAAGCCCGCAAACTATTGCGGCGGTTCGTCCGCCACGCGCGCGGACAGCACGCGCGCTGATCCACCGCTGCACCCCCCCCAGAGAATCCCGATGTCGACGATCAACAAGGTGCCGGCCCGTGCCGGCGCGGAATGGCTGCTGGCGGGCTTCGCCCTGCTGAAGCGTGCGCCGGTGCCGCTGGCCACGCTGTCCGTGCTGTGGGGATTGCTCTCCATGGGCGTGCTGCTGGGGGCGGTGACGCTGCCTGCCATGACGTTGGCCATGCAGTTCCTGTTGGTGCTGGCGGGGCCGTTGTTCTTCGCCGGCATGCTGTGGGCGGTCCGCGAGGTCGATGAGGGTCGCCCTGCGACGCCGTCCAACCTGCTGCAACCCGTGCGCGACGGCCATGCGCCTGCGCTGCTGGCCACGCTGTTGCCGCAGCTGCTGGCGGCCCTGGTGATGGGGGCGCTGCTGTTCGTCATGGTGGGCACCGAACAGCTGCAGCGCCTGGCGGATGTCTACCAGCAGATGCAGGCCGTCGCGGCGGCCGGCGGACAGCCGGACCCTTCGCTGGTGGAAGGTCTGCCGGCCGGACGCCTGCTGCTGTGGCTGCTGCTGGTGGCGGTGGTCTTCGTTGCGGTGAAGTGGATGACCTTCATCGCCTCGCCGCAGATCCTGTTCTCGAACACGCACGTGGTCCATGCCATGCGCAACAGCCTGCGCGCGTGCGCCCACAACTGGACCGCGATGCTGGTGTTCTACCTGCTGGCGGGCATCGCGATCTTCGCCGTCGGCATGGGATCGCTGCTGGTGGCGTCGCTGCTGGCGCTGGTGCTGGGGCCCGCCCTTGCGATGGGGCTGTGGCAGTTCGTGCTGATGGCGGTCGTCATGCCGGTACTCGCCGGCGCGGCTTACGCGGCGTGGCGGCAGATGCTGGGTGGAAGCCCGGCGGCGGGCGCATCGGCGGCGGCCACCCGCATCGAAGTCTGAGCCGTCTGTATCGCGCGACAGGGCGGGCCACGGTACGCCTGCGGAACCGGCAGGGAATCAAGCGATAGTTCCCGCTGCGGCAGTGCGCTCAGGCGCTGTCGGGGCGCGGGCGCGGCTTCAACCATCCTGCCGCCACGATGCCCAGCTCGTACAGCAGGCACATCGGGATGGCGAGCATCAGCTGCGAGACCACGTCCGGCGGGGTGATCAGCGCGGCCACCACGAACACGCCGACGATGGCGTAGCCGCGGCCTTCGCGCAGCTGCTGCGGGGTCACCCAGCCCAGCAGCACCATGATCACCAGTGCCACCGGCAGCTCGAAGCTGACACCGAAGGCCAGGAAGATCACCATCACGAAATCCAGGTACTTCGCCGGGTCCGGCGCCAGCGTCACGATGTCCGGCGTGAACACGGTCAGCGCGTGGAAGACGCTGGGCAGCACCAGGAAGTAGGCGAACGCGCAGCCGGCGTAGAACAGCACGATCGCCGAGACCAGCAGCGGCATGGCCAACCGCTTCTCGTGCCTGTACAGGCCGGGCGCGACGAAGCTCCAGGCCTGGAACAGCAGCCAGGGCGACGACAGGAAGAGGGCGAGGAAGAACGCCAGCTTGATCGGCGCGAAGAAGCCCGAGGTCGGGTCGCTGGCGATCATCTGGGTGGCCTGGCCGGCGGGCAGCTGGGAGATCAGCGGCCGGGCGAGGTGGTCGTACAGCTGGCGCACGAACGGCAACAGCGCCAGCAGGATCAGCCCGGTGCCCGCCAGTCCGCGGACCAGCCGCGTGCGCAGCTCCAGCAGGTGCTCCATCAGGCTGCTTTCGGCATCCTGCCCCGGCGCCTCGCGGTTCATCGCGGCTCCTTCGGCGGGAACAGGTCCGCGGTCGTGCCGACATCGGACGCCTGCGCGTCATCCGCTGCCGCATCGTCATGCGTGTCGGTCGTCGACGCCAGGTGGCCTTCCTCTTCGATCGCCGGCGCCGGATCGGGCGAGGCGACCGGCGGCCTGGCGAGCGCGGGCGGCGTGATCGCGGACTCGACGTCCTCGCGCAGGGCCTTGGCATCATCGCGCGCCGCCTGGCGCACTTCCTCGAACTGGCGTTCGGTCTCTCGCGCGCTGTCGCGGATGCGCTGCTCGGTGTCGCGCAGGGCGTCCTGGGCGTCCTTGAGGTTGCGCTTGAGTTCTTCGGAGGCGAGCTCGCGTTCCAGTTCGTCCTTGACCGAGTACCACTGCGCGCGCGCGCGGCGTACCCACAGCCCGGCGAACCGCGCCGCCTTCGGCAGGCGTTCGGGGCCGAGCACGATCAACGCGACGACCGCGATGACCAGCAGTTCACTGAAGCCGATATCGAACATGGTCGCGGCGGGAGCCCCGCCGGATCAGCGGGCGTCGCGGTCGCGCTCTTTGGAGGCGCTGGTTTCGTCGCTGCGGGACTGGTCGTCCAGCTGGCCGGCCGGCTTGTCGTCGCGCATGCCTTCCTTGAAGCCCTTCACGGCCTCGCCGAGGTCCTTGCCGGCGCTGCGCAGGCGCTTGGTGCCGAAGACCAGCAGCACGACCACCAGCACGATGATCCAATGCCAGATGCTCAAACCGCCCATGGTGTGCTCGCAGGAAAAGTTGGGGCGCTCAGGATAGCGCAGGCGGGGGGCGAGGATGACGCCCGCGCGCCATGACTTCCGTTATGGCGTGCCGTCCAGCGGCTCGGTGCGCCCTTCGCCGTCCTGCACCGGCTCGAAGCCCTGCGTCTGCGCGGGCGCCTCCACCTCCACCGGCGCCACCGCGGGTGCCGGTGCGTGCGTGGTGGCGGACGGTACGGCGCCGCCGGTACCGCGATTGCCGCGGGCCAGCTCGGTGACTTCCTCCAGCTGGTCGCGGAAGCCGACCACGGCATCGGAGGGCTGGCCGGCGCGGCTCTCGAAGATGGCGCGCGGGGGGGCGGCGCTGCCGTAGACCGCGGTGTTGGCCTCGTCATCGATCTGCAGCACGGCGCCATCCAGGGCCACGCCGGCGAACAGGCCGCGCGCGCGCGACCACGACCAGATCTCGGCCTTCAGCTGGCCGTCGGTGGCCGCGCTGGCGTTGCGGCCCACCGGCCCCGCGGCCACGCCGGCATCGGCGCCCAGGGTGACCTTGCCGTTGACGATGGAATCCAGCGACCGGTCGTTGCGGAACACCAGCACCACGTCCGAGGACTGCACGCCGGCCTGGAAGCCGATGCTGCCACCGGTGAGCTTGACGAAGACCGGCTGCGACCAGCTGCCGTCGGGGTTCTTCACCGACATCAGGCCGTGGCCGCGGCGACCGCCGATCACCAGCCCGGCCTTCAGGGTGTCGGGGATGACGATGATCGCCTTGCCTTCGTCCAGCAGCTTGTCGGGGATGCCGTTCTCGGGGATGCGCTGGATCTCGTTGAGCACGCGTACCGCGTTGGTGGCGCGCTCGTCCTCCTTCGGCCCCGCGATGGCCTGGCCGGCGAACAGGGCGGCGGTCAGCGCGAGCGCGGTGGGCGTCAGCAGGCGGCGGGAGGTGCGGTTCATGGCGGGCTCCGGAAGCGATATGGCAGCAACACGCTGCAAGCGATTGAAAGTAGGCGGGCACGGATGAATCGGTGCTGACGCCGGCCGCTGTCGCGACGAGGGAGGTCTTCAGGTCGTGGGGTCGGTCCGCTCTGCCACAATACGCTGATGACCGACACATCCTCCACCGCCCTGCTGATCGTCAACCTGGGAACGCCCGAAGCGCCGACGCCGCGCGCGGTCAGGCGTTATCTGGCCGACTTCCTGCCCGACCATCGCGTGGTGCAGCTGACGCGATGGCTGTGGTGCCCGCTGCTGCACTTCATCATCCTGCCGCTGCGCGGTCCGAAGGCCGCCGCCAAGTACGCCAGCATCTGGATGCCGGAAGGTTCGCCGCTGGCGGTATACACGCGGCGGCTGGCCGGGGCGGTGCAGGACCGCCTGCCGGGATGGCGTGTGCAGGAGGCCATGCGCTACGGCGAGCCTTCCATCGGCTCGCGCCTGCAGGCATGGCGGGCCGAAGGCGTGCAAAAGGTGGTGGTGCTGCCGCTCTATCCGCAGTACTCGACCACGACCACCGAGTCGGTGCGCGATGTGGTGACGCGCGAGGCCCGGGGCCTGGACGTGCGGTTCATCGAGGACTATCCGGTCGATCCCGGCTGGGTTGCGGCCGTGGTCGGCTCCATCCGGTCCTGGCGTGCGGAACACGGGGCGGGCGAGCACCTGTTGTTCTCCTACCACGGGCTGCCGCAGCGGCTGGCGCGCAACGGCGACCCCTACCCGCAGCGTTGCGAAGCCAGCACGCGGGCCATCGTGCAGGCGTTGGGCCCGCGCGATGGCGAGGGGACGCTGACCTACCAGTCGCGCTTCGGCAAGGAGCGCTGGCTGGACCCCGCCACGGATGCCACGCTGCAGGCCATGGCCGCGCGCGGCGTGCGGCGGGTCGATGTGGTCTGCCCCGGCTTCGCGGTCGATTGCCTGGAGACGCTGGAAGAGATCGCGATGCAGAACGCCGAGCTGTTCCACGCGGCCGGCGGTGAGGCGCTGCGCTACATCTCATGCCTCAACGACGCGCCCGCGCATGCCGACGCGCTGGCTGCGCTGGCGCGCCGGGGCGCAGACCAAGCGGCATGACGTTGCGCGAATTCGAGGTCGATATCCCGCTCGGGCGCATCACCGGCCTGCGCGCGGGCCACGACGGTCCGCGCGTGCTGGCGCTGCACGGCTGGTTGGACAATGCGGCCAGCTTCGTACCGTTGGCCGACCATCTTGCGGGTATCCAGCTGGTCGCCCCAGACCTGCCGGGCCATGGCCGCAGCGCGCATCTCGCGCCGGGCGCCGAATACACCAGCGGCGTGGCGGTGAACGCGGTGCTCGACATCGCCGACGCGCTGGGCTGGGAGACGTTCTGCCTGCTGGGCCATTCGATGGGGGCCGGCATCGCCAGCCTGATGGCGGCCGCCGTGCCGCACCGCGTGCAGCGGCTGGTCGTGATCGAGGCGCTGGGCGGGCTGGCCGAAACGGTCGAACGCACGGCGGACCGCTGGCGCGAAGCCATCGCCGCGGCGCGCGCGCTGCCGGGCAAGCGGTTGCGGGTATTCGCCGATCTGGCCGCGCCGGTGCGGGCGCGCATGCAGGCCAACCAGTTGAGCGAAGCGGCCGCACGGCTGCTGGTCGAACGGGGCGTGCGGCCGGTGGAGGGCGGCTTCGTGTGGAGCAGCGACCCGCGCCTGACCTTGCCCACGCCGCAGCGCCTGGACGAGGCGCAGCTGGCGGCCCTGGTGGCCGGCATCGGCTGCCCGACGACCGTGGTCTACGCCGATCCGCCGCAGCCGTATTTTCCGGAGCCGCTGCGCAGCCGGCGGGCCAGTCTGCTGCCCGATGGCCAGTTGCACGTCATCGCCGGCACCCACCACCTCCACATGGAGGACCCGGCCCGCGTCGCGATGTTGATAGGCCCGTTCCTGCGGGCCTGATCAGTCCTGCCGGGCGTGGTGGAAATCCAGCGCCAGGCGGATGTCGCCCTTGCGTATGGGGGCGGTACTGCGCCACCAGGCCGTGGTGGCGGCGTCGAGCTCGCTGTCCTGCTGCGCCAGGCGCCGGAGCAGGGCGATGTCCTCAGCGCTGGCGAGCTGTTCGTCGGGCAGATGGTAGTGCTCCAGCGGCATCCGCGCGGCCCCGGGCGTGCGGGTGACCCGTGCCAGTAGGGCCACCGTCGCCACGGCCAGCAGGGCGTACCCGGTGGCGAGGATGGCGATGGAGCCCTGCGTGCTGCCGGACCACGCCAGGGCGCCCGCGGCGGGCAGCGCCAATGCCAGCCAGCGTGCGGGCCGGTCGAACCGCTGGATCTGGCTGGCCGCCCGCCGGCGCTCGCGCGCCCGCTCACTCGCTTCCTCCACGGACAGGCTCTTGCGGCTCATCAGCGCGCGACGCGCGGCGACCATGGCCGCCGTTTCCTCGTGGGGCGATGCATACAGGGAGAACGCCTTCAGCGAGCGGACCACCGGCTGGGGCGAGCCGGTGAACGAAGATGCGGGCGGAGCGCTGGCGCGCAGCGATAGGGACATGGCAGCGTCGTATCGGGAGGAGGGAGGCCCCAGGCCGCGCCTGCGGTCCCTGCTGGCGCGCCCTGAGGCTTGCCATGAGAAATCGTGATGTGCGTCTCATTCCGGACAGGGCCGGACGATGCGGGGAGAGGCCCCGTCAGTCCTCGGCCAGCAGGCCGCGCAGACGGGCCTTCAGCCGGCGCCCCTCGGCGTGGAACCAGGCGCGCTCATCGCGCCAGGCCGGGAAGCGGGCCTCGACTTCATGCCAGAACGCCGGCGAGTGGTTGGCCTGCAGCAGATGGCACAGCTCGTGGACCAGCACGTACTCGAACGCCGAAGCGCGGCCCAGGACCAGCGCGAGGTCCAGGGTGAGCGTGCCATCCGGCGCCAGCGAACCCCATTGGGACGACATCACCTTCAGCCGGATCTGGCGTGGCGCGCGTGGCAGCCCCGCGAGATAGCCGGGTAGCCAGCGGCCGATGTCGGTACGTGCCTCGGCTTCGTAGAACGCGCGCAGCGTCCGCCGCAGCGATGCAGCGCTCGCGCGTGCGGGCAGGTCGACATGGACGCCGTCGTCCTGCCGCGTGATGCGGGCGAAGCGGCCTTCGTGCCAGTGCAGCGGCAGGTTCTCGCCACGCAGCGGCAGGTGCGTGGCGACGCCCGGAACGAGCGCCACGATGTCATCGTCCGGCGCATGGCGCGCCAGTTGCTCGGCCAGCCAGTCGCGGTGCTGCTGCAAGAAACGATCCCCGGAGACCAGGCTGGCGCGCCAAGGTAGCGTGAGTCGCGCACCGCGCTCGTCGACGCTCAGTTTCAGCCGCTTGGCGCGCGGGTCGCGGACGCGCTGCACCTCCAGCCGCCGGCCATCGTCCAGTTCCAGCGCCACGGGGTCGCGTTCGACGCTGCGGGGCGTACGGGCGATCAGGCGGTGGAACACGGACGGCATGCGCGCATCATAGCGGCGGCGCCCCGGGGCGCGGCTCAATCGGCCTTGCTGAGCTTCAGCGCGTGCTCCAGCACCAGGAACAGCCGCTTCAGTTCGCCGGCCATCAGGGCGAAGCGCGCGTCGAGTTCGGCGCGCAGGTCGTCGTGCTCGGTGTTCTCCAACTGGTCGACCGCGCCGTCGAGGAACTTCAGCTTGCGCACGATCAGATCCTCGCCGAGGACGAACGACACGTGGTCGTCCAGCACCAGCGCGAGCTTGGTGACCTGCTTGCCGGCTTCCAGGTGCTTGGCGATCTCGTCGCTCTGCAGTTCCTGGTTCTGGCATTTGACTACCGCACCGCCTTCCATCGCGTCCTTCAGCTCGCATTCCTCGCCCAGCGACAGGCCTTCGGGCAGCGGCTCGCCGGCGATCCAGCCGGTCAGCACGCTGCGCGGCGCGACTTCGGCATTGAGCGGCAGCGCCGGGAAGCTGCCCAGCGCGCGGCGCACTTCCGAGACCACGTTCTCGCCGGTCTTGCGCGAGGACGCATCGACGGCGATGAAGCCGTGCTCCAGGTCGATCAGTGCATCGGTGCGCGAAGGCTTGACGAACGCGCGCGGCAGCAGCTCGTGCAGCAGGTCGTCCTTCAGGCGCTTGCGGGTCTTGCCGCCGGGCTTGCGGCCTTCCTTCTGCTCGATCTCCTGCAGCTTCTTCTGCAGCAGGTCGTTGACCACGGCGCCGGGCAGGATCTTGTCCTCGCCACCCACGCTCAGCCAGATCGCGCCGTTGATGCGATGGGACAGCGCCTCTTCGCCACGGCCGAACGGCGAGATGAAGCCGCGTGAAGACAGCTCCAGCGGGCCGACGGGCTTGAGTGCGGCCTCGGGGAGGAGTTCATCGAGCTGGGAAAAATCGAGGGAGGTGGGGAAGCGGAACAGCGTGAGATTGCGAAAGAACATCGACTATCCAGAAAGAAGAAAGACCGCTCCGCCCATGCAGGCGAAGGCGAGGGGAGGAGTGAAGGTTAAGGCTGGGTCTCGCTGTCGGCGTGCGGCTCGCTCGCCAGCCAGGCGTGTGCATCCGGCAGCGTGGCGCCGTCGCGATGGCCCAGCGCGAGGAAGTCGAACAGCTTGGGATCGCTCAACTGCGACGGGCGGATGTCGCCCAGCGCGCGCGCGATGGTCTCGATGCGGCCGGGGGACTCGCGCTCCCAGGCGTCCATCATCTTCTTGACCTGCTTGCGCTGCAGGTTCTCCTGGCTGCCGCACAGGTTGCAGGGAATGATCGGGAACGCCTTCGCTTCCGCGTACTGCGCGATGTCGTCCTCGCGCACATAGGCCAGCGGGCGGATCACCACGTGCTTGCCGTTGTCGGACAGCAGCTTGGGCGGCATGCCGGAGAGCTTGGCGTGGAAGAACATGTTCAGGAAGAACGTGGCCACCAGGTCATCGCGGTGGTGGCCCAGCGCGATCTTGGTGAAGCCGTTCTCCTCGGCGTAGCTGTACAGCGCACCGCGGCGCAGGCGCGAGCACAGCGAGCACATGGTCTTGCCTTCCGGAATGACGCGGCTTACGACCGAATAGGTGTCCTGCTCGATGATGTGGAACGGCACGCCCACACGCGCCAGGTATTCCGGCAGCACGTGTTCGGGGAAATCCGGCTGCTTCTGGTCCAGGTTCACCGCCACCAGATCGAAGCGCACCGGCGCCTTTTTCTGCAGCTGCAGCAGGATGTCCAGCATCGTGTAGCTGTCCTTGCCGCCGGACAGGCACACCATCACCTTGTCGCCTTCCTCGATCATGCCGAAGTCGGCGATCGCCTGGCCCACTTGCCGGCGCAGGCGCTTGGCCAGCTTGCCCTGCTCGTGCGCGCTGCGGCGCGGATCGGCGGCAGGACGGCGCAGGACGGGGTCGGGCAGGGGTAGGACGGTGCTCATGGCCGTCATTGTACCGGGGTGCGGTGACGGCCTTGCCGCGGGCGGTGTACGCTCGCCAGGTGGACGCCGACCCTGCCGACATCGCCGAGAAGATCGCCGCGCTGCGGCTGGAGCACCGCGATCTGGATGCGACCATCGCGCGCCTGGCCGGCGACACCGAGGCCGACGAACTGGCGGTGAAGCGCCTGAAGAAGCGCAAGCTGTGGCTGAAGGACTGCATCGCCCGGCTGGAAAGCGCGCTGATCCCGGACGAGCCCGCCTGACCGGTTCCCCGGGATCACGGTGCCGCGCCACGGTCGGCCGAATCTGACGCGGGGCGTCACCCGCCGTCGGCGCAGCCACGGCCACATTCCGCCGACGAGGGAGCCAACTCCCTGAAACCTGTGGCGCGCGAAGCTCCTGCTTGTACCCTGGCCCTGGTTTCGCCGAGTTGGCCCGATGCTTGCTTCAGTCCCGGGTGTGGGGGTTTCCCCGACGACCCGACCGCATGCCGTCCTGCCGGCGCCGCGGTCCCCAACGACGAGCCATGCGCGCTGTGCGCCGTGGCGAGGGAGCGGCATGCAGCAGGACACATCCTTCAATCCCCGCATGGAACCGCGCCTGCGCGATGCGCTGGCGGCTGCGGGCTCGGCAGACCAAGCGACGGCGGGCATGGGGTTGCGCATGCGGCGCATCGCGCCCGGCGACCCGCTGGGCGACGTGCCGCGCCTGCGCCGTGAGGTGTACTTCCACGAACAGGGCCAGTTCGGCGACCGCAGCAAGCGTGTCACCGACGGCCTGGATGTCTGCGGCACCACGCTGGCGGTGGAGAAGGGCGCGCAGGCGGTCGCGACGCTGCGCCTGCACGACTTTTCGCCGCTGGCGGTGCAGGTGGAGTACGGCAGCCTGTTCCAGATCGACGCCTTCGCGCGGACCTGGCCGTTGGCCCAGGTGGCGGTGGGTACGCGGTTCGCGGTGCAGGCCGACCAGCGCAGCGAACCGGTCGTGGACCGGCTGATGGAAGAAGCCTATCGCTGGGCGCAGGAGTCGCGCATCCAGTTCTGCCTGCTGGCCTGCGAGCCGTTCCTGCACGGCGTGTTCGAGCACTACGGCTTCCGCGAATACCTGCCGCCGGCGATCCTGCCCGGCGGCGTGGACCTGCTGCGCATGGTGCTGGTGCTGGACGACGAGCCGCACCTGTCCGAGTGCGGTTCGCCGCTGCTGCACCTGGTCCGCGACCCGGCGCGCGCGATGCCCGCCAAGGCGTGGCTGACGCGCAGCTTCAACGTGGCCGGCTGAGGCTCAGTCCTGCGCGGGCGGCAGTTCCGCCGGGCGCGCGGCTTCCGGACTGACTTTCTCGATGGTGTGGCGCAGTTCGCGCCCCAGGATGGCCTTGGCGTCGCGCGCCCAGGCGTCCAGGCGCTCGTCGAACAGCAGCTTGCTGTTCTCGTCGGGCCAGACCAGCTTCAGTTCGCGCAGCTTCTGGATGAAGCCACGGAACAGCGTCTTGTCGAAGAACTCCGGCGCGGCCGGCGCATACAGCAGGCTGAGGCGCTGCGCGGCCTGCTGGCACAGGCTCTCCAGTTCGGCCGCGCCCAGCGTGCCCGGGCCGTTCTTCACCAGCACCGAGATGGCGATGTAGTAGCGCTCGAAGGCCTGCTGCAGCGAATGGCCGATCGCACGCAGGCGGAACACTTCGTCGGTCTGCCCCGCGCTGCGCGCCAGGATGCCGCCGTCGTCCTCGTTGACCTGCTGCAGCAGGCCTTCGCGGACGAACACCTCGATGGTGCGTTCCATGCGCTCGGCGAATTCGTCCTCGCTCCACGGCAGGAACAGCTCGGCCTGCAGGAACGGATACAGCGTGCGGCCCAGCCGCAGCACGCCGGCACGGCTCATGCGGCGGTTGTTCTGGAAGCAGCAGGCGATCCACGACGACGCCGTGAACAGGTGCAACACGTTGTTGCGGTAGTAGCTCAGCAGGACCGCGGTGTCGTCGTCCACGCTCAGCACATCGCCCAGCGGATGCTTGATCCGCTGCAGCATGTTGATCTCCTCGGCGTGGGAGATGATGCGGTCGGGCGAGTGCGGGGTGACGGTCACGCGGTCGGAGTACGGCAGTTCCGCCAGCAGCGTCTTCGACAGCTCGATCTGCGCGACCAGGTCGGCTTCGCCCATCGCGTGCTTCGGCGTGGACAGCAGCGCCAGCGCCAGCAGGTTGATCGGGTTCACGTCGGCGGCGCGGTTGATGTTGACCTGGATCTGCTGGGCCAGCGCATCGACGATATCGGAGAGCCATGCGGGCTTCTCCTCTTCGCCGACCGGCGCGCCATCCCATTCCGGCGCGTGTTTGGCCAGCGCGTCGTTCAACGGGATCGGCTCGCCGAAGTTCACCACCACCTGGCCGTAGTTCTGCCGCAGCACCTTGGGGATGCCCCACAGCACGGCCCAGATGGATTCCTTCTCCTTCGGGCGGCCGCTGAGTTCGTCCAGGTAGCTGGTGCCTTCCAGCAGCTTCTCGTAGCCGATGTAGACCGGCTGGAACAGCACCGGCTTGCGCGGCTGGCGCAGGAAGGCGCGCACGGTCATCGAGATCATGCCGCCCTTGGGCGGCAGCAGCCGGCCGGTACGCGAGCGTCCGCCCTCGATGAAGTACTCCAGCGAGTAGCCGCCGGATACCAGCTGCGCCACGTATTCGGTGAACACCGCCGAATACAGCGGGTTGCCGCGGAAGCTGCGACGCATGAAGAACGCGCCGCCCTTGCGCAGCAGCGTGCCGACCACCGGCAGGTTGAGGTTGATGCCGGCGGCGATGTGCGGGGGCACGATGCCGCGCTCGTACAGCAGGTACGACAGCAGCAGGTAGTCCATGTGGCTGCGGTGGCAGGGCACGTAGACCACTTCGTGGCCGGGCGCGGCGTCCTTGAACTTGTCCAGGTGGTGGACCAGTACGCCGTCGTAGATCTGGTTCCACACATGGCTCAGCAGGAAGCTGGCCGACCGCACCACGGGGTTGGAGTAGTCGGCGGCGATCTCCCAGGCGTAGGCGTGGGCCTTCTTCCAGGCGTCCTCGGGCTTGGACTTGTCGCGCCGGGCCTGTTCGGCGATGGCTTCCTTCACCGGCTCGGCGGCCAGCACCTGGTCCACCAGCAGGCGGCGCGTGGACAGGTCGGGGCCGATGACGGCCTCGCGGATGCGGTGGAAATGCGTGCGCAGCACGCGCGAGAGCTTGCGGACGGTGCGTTCGGGTTCCAGGCCCTCATCGACCGTATCGCGCAGCGAGACCGGCGGCGCGAAGCGCACGATGGTGCCGCGGCCGTTGAGCAGGATGGCGAGCAGGCGGCGGAAACGGCCGACGATGGCCCAGTTTTCCGAGAACAGCACCGAGAACCAGCCGCTCTGCTTGTCCGGCGCGCGACCGACGAAGATCGAGACCGGTACCAGCTGCACGTCCAGCGCCGGATTGCCGCGGTGCGCCTGCAGCAGCCGGGCCAGGGAACCGGAATGGGTCTTGGCGCTGACCTGGTCGGGAATCAGCGTGCTGGCGTTGCGGCGCGACAGCGCCACGTAGGCCCGCTTGCGGCCGAGCGGATTGCCGCCCACCGGCAGGGGCACCAGCGGCGAGGGCAGGCCGGCGTCGCGGCAGGCGCGGTCGAGGATCAGTGCATTGGACAGGCCGTAGTCTTCCAGCACGTAGCAGACCGGACGGCCGTCCAGCAGGCCGACCGGCGCCTCGGGTTCGATGTTCAGCGCCAGCCACGGATCGGCCACGCGGCCGAGCAGGCGCGCCCACAGCGGCCGCTTGGCCTGGCGGGTGGGCAACGGCGGGGCCATCGGGACGCCGGCGGTCGGCGCGGCATTGTCGTGGTCGGTCGCCGGGGGCGCCGCCGCGTCGGGCGCGGGCGCATCCGTCGTCGCGGGCTTCTGTGCCGGCGTCGGGGGTTTCGGGGCGTCCGGGAACGGCAGGGAATTCTGTTCAGGCATCGGCCGCATTATGGCGCACGCCCATGCCGGGCTGGAAAGCGGCCGACGCCTGTGGCGCGCGTTGCGATCGCCTTCGGGGCGGGCGGCGCCGGCGAAAGCGGCTGAAATGCCGGGTGTCAGCGCCCCCGGTAGGGTTCGCAGCCCACGCCGTCGCCGTCGCGGTCCAGATGGGGGCCGTAGCCCGGATCTCCCCGTCGTACCGGCGCCGCGCCCCGGGCGCGGGCTTCGGTGCAGTTGCGGAAGGCCCGCGTGGGCACCGTCTCACGCAGGTGCGCCGGCGTGGCGGGGGTGCCTCCAGGCAG
>NZ_PDWV01000014.1 GCF_010093385.1 Pseudoxanthomonas mexicana | reverse complement strand
ACTACATCGAGATGTTCTACAACCCGATCCGCCGGCATGGTTCCGCTCGCGGACTGTCACCGGTAGAGTTTGAAAGGCGCTACGCGCAGAGCGGCGACTGAGTGTCTACAGAGCTCTGGCCGGTCCAAGAGGAAGGGATTGCGAGCTCAGGATGACTTGCCGATCGCGCGAACTTGGGTCTCAAGGACAAGTCGGTCAATTGCTTCGATTTTCAGGGCCAGCAGCAAGGAGATCCGATGCTGGAGCAGATGGAGCGCATTGTTGAACGCCTTGTGGATGTGTTCGGAGGAGCCGGCAACGGCGGCGGGATCTTCGATACCCCAATGCGCGGTGACAGGATGCCCTGGCCAGACCGGACAAGCCTCCCCGGCAGCTCGATCGCAGACCGTGATGACCAAGTCCATTTCCGGGGCGCCGGGCTCTGCAAACTCATCCCATGGCTTGCTGCGTAGGGTGGCTGTAGGCAGGCCGGCCTCCTGCAGCACCTGCAACGCCATCGGGTGCACCCGACCGCGGGGTTGACTGCCCGCGCTGTAAGCATTGAAGCGATCTTTGCCTAGTTGATTGGCCAAGGCCTCGGCCAGGATGCTACGGGCAGAGTTGCCGGTGCACAGAAAGAGTAGGTTGTACTTGCGAGTCATAAGAAATCCTATGGATGAAAAATCACGCGCGGGTTTCGTACCAACCCTTGGAAGCGTTGACGATGCGGACAACGGACAACATGACAGGCACTTCCACCAGTACGCCGACTACGGTGGCCAATGCGGCACCGGAATGAACACCGAAGACACCGACGGCGGTAGCGACCGCGAGCTCGAAGAAGTTGCTGGCGCCGATTAGCGCTGAAGGCCCTGCCACACAGTGGGCTTCGCCGAGCTTGCGATTAAGCCAGTAGGACACGCCTGCATTGAGATACACCTGGATTAGGATCGGCACGGCCAGAATGCCAATGATCAGCGGCTGATCAACGATCTGCCGGCCTTGGAACCCGAACAGGAGCACCAGCATGACCAGCAGTGCACTAAGCGAGACAGGGCCAAGCCGCTTGAGAAGCGTCTGAAGCGCAGCTTCTCCCCCCCTACGAAGCACCCAGCGCCGCAGCAGCACTGCGATGATCACAGGCACGATGATGTACAAGCCCACGGAGATCAGCAGCGTCGACCATGGGACGGTGATCGACGAAATCCCCAGCAATAGTCCAACGATCGGTGCAAACGCAACGACCATGATGGCGTCGTTCAAAGCAACTTGGCTCAACGTGAATCGAGCATCGCCACCGCAAAGCTGGCTCCACACGAACACCATTGCCGTGCACGGCGCTGCCGCCAGCAAGATCAGGCCTGCGACGTAAGAGTCGATCTGTGCCGCGGGCAGGTAGTCGGCAAAGACATGGCGGATAAAGATCCAAGCCAATAGGGCCATCGAGAACGGCTTGATCGCCCAGTTCACGAATAGCGTGACGCCAATTCCCTTCCAGTGCTGGGTAACATCGCCCAAGGCAGCGAAATCGATCTTCAGCAGCATCGGGATGATCATCAGCCAGATCAACACGGCCACCGGCAGATTTACCTTGGCGATCTCCAGTCCTCCCAGCGTTGCAAAGGCGCCGGCGAAGAGATAGCCAAGGCCGGTACCGGCAAGAATGCACAGGACTACCCAAAGGGTCAGATGTCGCTCGAAAGCGCCCATCCGCTGGGACAGGGATGCAGCTTTAGTTGCAGCGGACGCTTCGCTCATCGACTCACCTTTTTGGTGGGCTTGGCACTGGTCTTCTTGGTGGCGGGCATGCACGAAGTCACGGGGTTCCCACCACAGCAGTTGCTGGTCAGAAACTCGATGAGCTCATTCATTTGCTCAAAATCAGCGCGATAGCAGATGTAGCGGCCGCGCTGCTCGCCTTCAATGAGCCCTGCGTTGCTCAACTCCTTGAGATGGAATGAAAGGGTGGCGCCAGGCAGGGAAAGCGCCTCAGCGATATCACCCACCATTCGACCCCCTGGCCCTGCCTCAACCAACAGACGAAACACGGACAAGCGAGTGGCCTGACCCAGTGCGGCCAATGCCGCGGTTGCGTTCTTGATTTCCATTAAACTAGAATATTGGAATATACGAAGGATAGCAATGCCCCATGACAGACGTACGACTGCCGAACCTCGTCCCGGGCGCACTCGATGTGCCGCACCCGTCCAAACTGAATCTGGACGACCCCAAGCATCCGCCACGCATCCTCATCCTGTACGGCTCGCTCCGTCCGCAGTCCTTCAGTCGCAAGCTCGCGCTGGAAGCTGAGCGGTTGCTGCAGCACTTCGGCGCTGAGACGCGCGTGTTTGATCCACATGAATTGCCGCTCTTGGACAGCGTAGGCGTAGATCACCCCAAGGTGCAGGAGTTGCGCGCCCTGTCAGAATGGTCCGAGGGACACGTCTGGGTCAGCCCAGAGCGCCACGGCAGCATCACAGCGGTTTTCAAGAATCAGATCGACTGGCTGCCGCTGGAGGAAGGCGGCGTACGTCCCACTCAAGGGCGCACTCTGGCGGTCATGCAGGTCTGTGGTGGGTCCCAATCTTTCAACGTGGTCAACGCGCTGCGCGTGCTGGGTCGCTGGATGCGGATGGTGACCATTCCGAATCAATCCTCGGTGCCGAAGGCTTGGCAGGAGTTCGACGACCAGGGTCGCATGAAACCCTCCGCCTATTACGATCGCGTCGTCGATGTCATGGAGGAACTGGTGAAGTTCACTCTCATGGTGCGCGGGCGAAGCGAGTATCTGACCAGTCGATACAGCGAACGCAAGGGCGACTTGGCTGCTGTGGAACTCGCCGCCTCCTCAGGGGCAGCGCAGTAGTTCGGTCGATCCTTCGCGGGAAGATCCGTTGTACCACCGTTATCTGACAATCGAGGAATGACATTGATGGAAGCCGTGATCTATCACAACCCAGCCTGTGGAACTTCACGCAATACATTGGCCTTGATACGTCATGCAGGCATTGAGCCGACGATCATTGAGTATCTTCAAGATCCCCCTTCGCGAGCGCGACTGAGGGAACTGATCTCAGCCGCGGGTCTAAGTGCTAGAGATGCCATTCGGCAGAAGGGCACGCCCTATCTGGAGCTGGGGTTGGAGGATCCTCTGCTGGATGAGGATGCATTGCTGGACGCGATGTTGGCCCATCCCATTCTGATCAACCGACCGTTTGTTGTGACTGATAAGGGGGTCCGTCTCTGCCGCCCCTCTGAGCTCGTTCTGGATATTCTCCCTCCGGTGACGCGCCCATTCGTGAAGGAAGATGGAGAGGTCGTCATTGATGAGTCCGGACGCCGGCGGCTCTAACGAAGCTTGTTCCTTTGCATCATCCAGCTTAGTTGCCATGGGTGGCGCGAAGCCGGTGGGCGATCGGGATGGTTGCGGCCAGAAGCATGATCATCACCACCAGTACGACCTGGATGCTCAGTGATACAGACACGCTCGCGACTGCTACGGGCGTCAAGGCCCGCGCGAACCCTTGAGCGCGCGCAATCTCGCCGTTCCATTGGCCAGCCGCGGAGTTGCCATAGATGGCTTGGACGAGCCACGGCTTAGCTAAGGTCTGTAGGCCCGCGCCCAGACCAAACACCGACACGGCTGCCAGGCTGAGCCAAGGACCTGGTGCCAAGGTTACGCCTAACATACCCGCCACCATAAGCACGATGGGCGCAGTGGTGAGCGTTGTCTCGGACAGGGCTCGCGTCTGTCGCAAGAGCCAAATCCGGCCTGGCAACTGTGCTGCTCCGAAGGCTGCCAACACGATGGCGGCCGTCTCTGCCGATGTGCCGCGTTCCATCAGGAAGGGGATCAGCAGCGTCGTCAAAGTAATACTGGCAAGACTGCCTGTGCTGAAGATGATCGCCAGTGAGGGCATGTAGCGCGGCCACGCTTTATGTCTCCACGTAGATGGTGCCTGCGTGTTCTCGGTAGCCGGCAAGGCCGGCATGACCCAAACCTCCATGACACAGGCCACCAGTAACAGCGCGCCCACCCCCGATAGCACGGCCACGCGCCAGCCCCATGCGCTAATGACATAGGACGTCAGGGGCAAGAAAACCGTGCTTGCGAGACCGCCCATGATGGTCACCGCGGCGAGCGCACGCAGACGATGCCTTGGCTCAAGAATGGCCCGCATAACCAAGATGAAAGCCGGTTCGTACAGCAGCAGTGCCATCGCAATGCCCATGACCAACCAAGCCACGTACAACGTCACGACGCCGTCCGACAGCCCCAGGAGCAGCAGCCCTGTGATGGCCAGTGAAAGGCCCCAGCGCGTTACCGTTCCCGCGTGCCCACTATCTAGCCAACGGCCGACCTGGGGCGCGACCGATGCCATGGCGATCAACCCGACAGAGAACGCGCCAGCGACGACGGTTCGCGTCGTCGCCAGTGCATGCTCCAGTGGCACAAGCAAGACGGAGAAACTGTAATAAAGCACGCCCCACAAGACGCATTGGCAAAGCCCGAGCAACCAGACAGCGCGATCCTGTTCTGAGCGCATTTCAGGCACAGCAGCTTGGAGTTGCCGGCACAGCAGGCGCAGCGTCTTTACATCCACAGCCGGACTTACCCGCTTCCTTGGCCTGGGCGTCTTTAACGCAGCATGCATCGGTCCCGGCTGGCGCGGGGCCGCCGCAACACGACGGGCTCCTTGTTGTGATAGCTGGTGCAGATTCACAGCAGCTGGTGGGGGTCGACTGCTCAGCGTCCTCGTCGGAGAACTGGGTGATGCATACGCCCGTCTCGGGAAGAGTCAGTTCCACCCGTCGAGCGGCCTCCCAGTCCCCCGCAATGGCGGCAGCCACCGATCGTACCTGCTCGTAGCCGGTCAACAGCAGGAAGGTGGGGGCTCGTCCATAGCTCTTCATGCCAACGATGTATACATCGGCGTCCGGATGTTTGAGCTCTTCGGCGCCGTGCGGCCTCACACTTCCGCAGCTGTGCACGTTGGGATCAATCAGCGGCGCCAGCGCGGCAGGCGCCTGAGTTCCATGATCCAGTGCGATGCGAAGTTCCGAAAGCAGCGTCGCGTCAGGCCGGAAGCCTGTGGCGACCACGATCTCGTCAACTGCATCGAGCGATGTCGCGCCACTGGAGGCGACAATGCCTCCCGGCAGGCGCTCCAGCTTGTCCAGATGGAAATCGGTCGCCACGCTCAAGATGCCGCGCCTGACTAAGTCTGCGATGGTCAAGCCGAGCTTGCCGCGCTCCTTTAGCTGGTCATTCTCTCCGCCGCCCAGAACCCGTGCCACGCTAGAGCGCCGGAGTGCCCAATGGATCTGCATGCCAGGTATCTGGTCGGCCAGCTTGGCCAGATCCGCCAGAACATTGAACGCGGAATGCCCGCTGCCTATGACGAGCACACGCTTGCCTTCATATCGCGTGCGATCACGGCCAAGTACATCGGGCATGCCGTAGAAGATGTGTTCCCGCAGTGCAATCTCACCCCGCGCAGGGATACCCGAGGCGCCGCCGGGGTTCGGCGTATCCATGGTGCCCGAAGCATCGATCACCGCTTTGGCCAACACCTCGTGCTCGCCTGCGGCGTCCTCGTAGCGCACCAAGAAGGGGCTCTGTCCGCGCTGGGCGTCCTTCATGCGATCTTTCCGCAGTCGAGTGACGGCTGTCACTCGCGCGCCTGTTTTGATGATGCGCGCCATTTCTGGCGTTGCCGCTAGCGGCCGAAGATAGTGCTCTACGACTTCTGCGCCGGTGGGAAACTGCTTCAAGTTGGGCGCAGACCAAGCGTGCCGCGCCAAGATTTCACCAGCGGCGTGATCAATAGCGAATTCCCACGGCGAGAACATGCGTACATGGCCCCAGTGCTGCATGCCAGCACCGACGCTGTGGCCTGCTTCAAGCACGAGGGGCTGTAGTTCGCGCGACAGTAGGTGTGCCGCTGCGGCGAGGCCCACGGGACCTGCGCCGATGACAACGACGGGGAGATCAGTACTCATGGTGAATCCTTCTGATGAGGCCGCACGCGGCTAGAGAGGTTGTTAGCAGCAACAATCCAGATAGTAAAAAATGATCAACGCGCGCCCATCGGGCAGCACCGTTTGATTACTTCGGCAAATCGCGGGCCGACCTGCTTGAATGGAAGGCGCAGTAGCCGCTGAATCTCGAACTCAGATGGGTAGCGCTTGGGTTCAAACACGCCCACGCGTGTTGGGGCATCACCCCGCCGGTACGTGCCGAATACCTGATCCCAGATTGGAAGCGCCGTACCAAAGTTGCCCGCTTCGGTTTCATCGGTGCTGTGGTGAAGGCGGTGCAGCTCCGCACTACCGACTATCCAGTTGAGTGGGCCCATGGTTCCGGCCACGTTGGCGTGTGTAGCCAGCGCTTGGGTGATACCGAACAGCGCGACGGCGAGCACCGCTTCTGGCGACAAGCCCAGGATCAAGAGTGGACCCAACTTCGCTGCCTTGTCGTACATGGCGTTTATCGGATGAGCCATCAAGGCGTTTGAAGTCGTGAGGCGATCAGGCAGGTGGTGCGTCACGTGCACTCGCCACAGCCAACCTTCGGCATGGCTCCAACGATGTACCCAGTAGCTACCCAGTTCTGCCGCCAACAGACCCACCACGATCTGCGTCCCGAGTGACCACGGATTACCTCCCGGCATCCACGTCACCGCTAGCGCGGCAAGCGCGGCGCCTGTGGCTGCGTCAACCACGACATTGAACCCACCCACCACGCCATCACGCTGTAGATGGTGCCGGTCCCAACTCCACTCGCGCCGGTGGGGGCGCCACTTCTCGGCCAGCATGAGCACAGCCAGATTCAGCGTTAGCCACGTGCCCAGTACCGCTGCAGCGGCAAATCCCGAGGCCAGAGCGGCATACCAAGCGAGGGGCAGTAGCCCGAGCAGCATTAGGTGCGGCATATGCCACTGTCGGCGGGTGACATCAGACGCCATCTCTGGACTCCTGTTGGTAGTAACAACCATCTGCGCAAAAATTCACTCGCACTTCCATGTCCCTTGCGCACCACAAGAGGGCTCACAGCCGCCCACACTCACGCCCGACACGAACCGATCCTGGGCTGCGCGCGCGAGTCGACGAATGACCTCGATCGAGGCGCGTCGCACCGCGGGGTCCAGTTCCTGGATCAGGGACGCTTGTTGTGCAACAAGTTCTTCGTTGATCCGCTCATAAAGTGCTCGTCCTGCTGGAGTTACGCTCAAAGAAAGCGCGCGGGCGTCCTCTGCGTCTGCTTGGCGAACCACATAACCCTTCTTCACCAGAGCATCGACGACCCGTGTGGTTGTGCTCTTGTCGAGCATGAGGGCATTGGCCAAGGTTTGGCTTCTGCTAGGGCCTCGTTCGACCAAAGCCTCCAGTGCATAGCACTGGGTTACCGAGATGTCATAACAGCAGATGCGATCGCGGTCCCGAAATTGGTAGATCCGCACCAAGTGCGAAACAGCCGCGTTGAGCGCTTCTGCATCACTGAGCAAAAGCGCATCAAAGGCTGAAATGGGCGCTTGGACAGACATAAGCGGTCAATTGGTTGGTAGATGCAACCATATGCCTTGCCAGAGGGGCCGTCAAGCCTTGGAGGGCATACACCAAACGAGGCGGCGAACGGACGCCAGATGCCGGCTCCAGGGCAGATGGTTGGTCATCTTCCTGTCATAGACCGGGCGCACAGTGCCGACATGTCGAAATGTCATGACATTTCGACATGTCCATTGACCCAGTGAGATCGCCTGTGAGCAACAACGCCCCGACCGCTGAAGAAATCTTCGAATACCTGGAAAAGCGCACTCTGCAGACGTCGATGTCGACCGATTGGGCGCTTGATGCGCTGCAGGCGCTGGCGAACGGTTCACGCTTGCGCATCTTTCGCACTCTGATGCGTTACGAGCCGACGGGTCTGGTGGCAGGTGACCTGGGCGAGCAGATGGCCATGCGCCATACGACCCTATCCAACCATCTCACCGTCCTTAGCCGCGCGGGCTTAATTTGCGGCACGCGAGAGGGACGCTTCATCCGCTATCGCGCCTGCCTGGAAGGCATGCAGGCCCTGCTCGGATTCTTGTTGAAGGATTGCTGCCAAGGCCACCCGGAAGAGTGTGTCCAACTCCGGACGGCTGAGGACAGCCAAGCGATGTGTGACTGCACCGCCGAGGTGCCCGCTTCACCGCGCAAGCGATCCAACTGAGTTTAGCCGGCTCGGCTTGGGGACGCCGGGTCCGGCAGCGTTGCTGCTGATAACCCCATCCAACCTTCTCGGAGACTGCAATGAAACTGACAACCTACAGCCTGTTGGCAGTGGCGATCCTGACCATCACCGGTTGCAACAAGAACGCCACCCCCGCGCCCGATGGCGCCGCCTCCCAAGCGCCGGCAGCGACATCCGAAGCAGCTCCTGCTGCCCAGGGACTGGTCACGGCCGATGGCTCCTCCACCGTGTTCCCGGTTACCGAGGCCATGGCCGAAGAGTTTCAGAAGGCGAACCCCGGCATCAAGGTGACCGTGGGCATGTCGGGCACCGGCGGCGGGGTCAAGAAGTTCTGCCGCGGCGAGACCGACATCTCGAATGCCTCGCGTCCGATCAAGGGCGAGGAGAAGGAGGCCTGCAAGGCCGCTGGCGTTGAGTACATCGAGCTGCCGGTTGCCCTGGATGCCCTGACCGTAGTCGTCCATCCGCAGAACACGTGGGCCGCCGAACTGACGGTGGATGAGCTCAAGAAGATGTGGGAGCCGGAAGCCCAAGGCAAGATCAGCAACTGGAACCAGGTGCGCAGTAGCTTCCCGAACAAGCCGCTGGTGCTGTACGGCGCGGGTGTGGATTCGGGCACCTACGACTACTTCACCGCCGCGATCGTCGGAAAGGAACACTCCAGCCGCGGCGACTTTACCGCCTCGGAAGACGACAACGTGCTGGTGCAGGGCGTGTCGGGCGATGTCAATGCGCTGGGCTTCTTCGGCTTGGCATACTACGAAGAAAACCCCGGCAAGCTGAAGGCGGTGAAGATCAAGGCTACGGCGGATGCGCCGGCCGTTGAGCCGAGCGTGGAGAACGCACGTGCAGGCACTTATCAGCCACTGTCGCGTCCGATCTTCATCTATGTCAACAAGAAGGCTGCTGAAACCAAGCCGGAAGTCGCCAAGTTCGTCGAGTTCTATCTCAACTCGCAGAATGCGACCGAGTTGGTGAAAGAAGTGGGCTATGTGCCGCTGCCTGACAACGCGCAGGCTGCCTTCCGGGAGCGCTTTGCCAAGCGCGAGATTGGTACCGGCTTCACCGGGTCCAAGATCGGCGTGTCGATCGATGATCTGCTGAAAGAGAAACTGGTCTATTGACCCTCACGACGCGGTGGCGGCGCTGTCGCCGCCGTGTCCTTCCGAGCTCGCCATGGCCATTGATTCCACGCTGATGAGTCCCACCAAGACGATCGAACGGCTGGTGCCGACACCCGCATTCCTGCGTCGGCGCCGCGCGATGGATCGCTCCATGCGGGTGATACTGTTTCTGGCCGCTACGGTGTCGGTGCTGGTAACGGCTGGCATCATCTATGTGCTTCTCAGTGAGAGCATCCAGTTCTTTGCCCAGGTATCGATCTGGGATTTCCTCACGGACACGCAGTGGACGCCGGTGTTTGAGGACAAGCACTTTGGCATCATTACGCTGCTCTCGGGTACGCTGATGAGCACGCTGATAGCGCTGCTCATCGCGGCGCCCGCAGGTACGATCCTGGCGGTTTATCTCAGTGAGTTCGCTCGGCCCCGCGTTCGCGAGGTCATCAAGCCTTTTCTGGAGCTGATCGCGGGCGTCCCAACCGTGGCGTTTGGCTATTTCGCCCTGTTGTTTCTGACCCCAATCTTTCAGCAAATCATTCCCGGCCTGGCTACGTTCAATCTGCTCGTGCCCGGCATCGTCATTGGCATCATGATCCTGCCGTACATCGTGTCGGTCAGTGAAGACGCCATGCGCGCAGTGCCCGACAGCCTGCGCGAGGGCGCATTTGCACTGGGCTTTACCCGCCTGCAGACGGGTCTAAGAGTGGTGGTGCCAGGCGCGTTCTCCGGCATTACCGCGGCCTTCCTGCTTGGCATGTCTCGTGCGGTCGGCGAGACGATGGTGGTTGCTGTGGCAGCGGGACAACAAGCCAAGATTGCAAGCAATCCGCTGGAGGGCGCCGCTACCATCACCTCCTACATCGTCCAGCTGAGCATGGGCGACCTTCCCCATGATTCGATTGCCTACCTGACGATCTTCGCGGCCGGCCTGACCCTTTTCCTGCTGACCTTTATCTTCAACTTGCTGGCGTTCTGGCTACGCCGTCGTTATCGGGAGGCGTACTAATGAACAAGCCAGGACTATCGTCCAACCGTTTCGATGGATACAGCGAAGCGCACTTGCTGAAACGGGCTAAATGGTCCGATGGGCTATTCGCCGTGCTGGGCGTCCTTGTGTTGGTTGCTACCCTGGTTGTCCTGGGAGCCTTGATCGCCGACTTCATTTCCGATGGCGCAGGCCGTATCGATGGTGACTTCCTGACCAGCTATCCCTCCCGACGCCCGGGCAGTGCCGGCATTTTGTCAGCTTGGGTTGGCACGACTCTGGTGATGATCGTTACTGCGGCACTGGCCGTGCCGCTCGGCGTTGCCGCCGGTGTGTACCTGGAAGAGTACGCCCCAAAGAACTGGGTGACTGACTTCATCGAGATCAACGTCACCAACCTGGCGGGTGTCCCCTCTATCATCTACGGTCTGCTGGCGCTGGGCTTGTTCGTGCAGACCTTGGCCATGGGGCAAACCATCTTGGTCGCCGGCATCACGCTGGCCCTTCTTATCCTTCCTATCTTGATCGTCGCTACCCGTGAGTCGCTGCGTGCGATTCCCCAGGACATCCGCGAAGCCTCATTCGGCCTGGGTGCAGATCAATGGCAGACAGTCAGTGGCTACTTGCTGCCTGCTGCACGCCCAGGAATTCTGACGGGAGCCATCGTGGGCATGTCGCGTGCTATCGGTGAGACCGCACCGATCATCACAATCGGCGCGCTAACGTTCATCGCCTTCTTGCCGCCATCGCCGCTCCAGGATTCGTTTCCGTTCGTCAACTTCGACTGGCTCAACTCGCCCTTCACCGTGATGCCGATCCAAATGTTCAACTGGGTCTCGCGGCCACAAGCTGGATTTCATACCAACGCGGCCGCGACCGGTCTCATCCTGCTGGCGATGACGCTGCTGATGAACGGTTTCGCCATTTGGCTGCGTTACCGCCTACGACGCAACCTGCGTTGACACCTATGTCTGGAGATCACATGAATCGCGCCGTAGCACCGCCGCCGCCCAGCGTCACATCCGCCCATGCGATCGCGTCTGGCGAGATTGCCTACCGCGCGCAGGTGGAGAATCTGAACTTCTACTACGGCTCATTCCAAGCGCTCAAGAGCGTGAACCTCGCGATTGCCGACCGCCAAGTGACAGCGCTGATCGGCCCCTCAGGTTGTGGCAAGAGCACCTTGCTGCGTTGCTTTAACCGCATGCACGACCTGTATCCCGGCAATCGCTATGAAGGGAAGATCCAGCTCTTCCCGGAAGACATGAACATCGTCAGCAGTAGCGTCGATCCGATGCAAGTGCGGCTGAGGATCGGCATGGTCTTTCAGAAGCCCAATCCGTTCCCCAAATCGATCTTTGACAACGTTGCCTCCGGGCTACTGATCCGGGGTGTGCGTGACAGGGGAATCATAGCCGAGCGGGTAGAGCTTGCCCTGCGGCAGGCCGCGCTCTGGGAGGAGGTTAAGGACCGTCTTGCGCAATCGGCATACGGCCTTTCGGGGGGGCAGCAGCAACGGCTGTGCATCGCCCGGGCGCTGGCACCCAATCCAGAGATGATCCTGTTCGATGAACCCACCTCGGCGCTGGATCCCATTGCGACCGCGCGCATCGAGGAGCTGATCGATGAGTTGCGAAGCGAATACACCATCGTGATCGTTACCCACAATATGCAGCAGGCCGCGCGCATCTCCAACTACACGGCTTTCATGCATATGGGGAACATGATTGAGTACGGGGAGACCTCGGAGTTCTTCACCAATCCCCAGCACGAGAAGACTCACGAGTACATCACTGGCCGCTTCGGTTGAGGAGAGCTGACATGACCGATCACATCGTGCAGGCATTCGACACCGAGCTTGAGGCGATCACTCAGCAGATCAGCGAGCTAGGCCAACTGGCCGAGCGGCAGCTCACCGATGCGGTGTGGGCGCTGCGCCATGCCAGCAAGGAACTTGCAGAGAGCGTGAAAGCGCAAGACACTCAGATGGACCGACTGGCGGCCCGGATTGAAGAGGAGGCCATCAGCCTGATAGCGCGTCGACAACCGCTTGCGGTGGATCTACGCCACGTAATGGCCGCTATACGTATCGCCGCCAACCTGGAACGTGCAGGCGATCTGGCCAGCAACATTGCTAAGCGCGTCATCGCCATGGCGCCTCATAAGCTGCCAGATGCATTTGCTGAGCCTCTCCAGCGCATGGTCGACTTGGCCCTGCTACAGCTTCATGACGCAGGAGAATCCTTTGCAAAGCGAGATGCCCAACAGGCTCAAGGTGTCTGGGAACATGATGCCACGATCGATGCATTGCACACACTATTGTTCCAAGACATCGTCGAGGCAATGACCGACGATCAGGTGCCTGCATTGGACCTGGCCCACCTATTGTTCGTCATCAAGAACATCGAGCGTATCGGCGATCACGCCACCAACATCGCGGAAAACGTGGTGTATCTGGTGAGTGGCGCAGCGCCAACACAAGATCGTCCCAAACAGGACGAAAGCAGTTCGCTCGCTCAGCTATCACCCAAGCGTTAGCGGACTAATTCGGCGCTCTGTTACCTGCAATGAAACGTCACGTCCAAGGGTGCCAGCCGGGTTACGGCCGGCACCCTTGTGTTGCGGTCACTTCTTGGACTTCTGGGTCAACACACTGCCGGCCAGAGTGCGCGTAGAGGCACTGGTGCGGCCATCGTTGAGGGCCTTGGCAGCGGTGCTGGCCGTGGACCCAGAGGACTGCTTGGACGTACCGGCCTGGGCCAGCGCACTACCTGCCAGGGACTTGGCCGTCTTGCTGGCACCGGGATCGCGCAACACCGAGGAGGCGGTGCGGGTGACCTTCGGGCCAGACTGCTCACGCTTGGACATCGGATATCTCCTGTATTCGTGGCGTAGGAAAGATCCAATGCGTCCTGCCACGGAGGGGGCGCATTGAAGGAATCAGGCTGCTTTGCGATAGGGCTGCTGCAGCTCCATTACGTCCAGAGTGAAATCAAGTGGGATCTGGATCGGCTCGGTTGGTTCTCGCTTGTCGTTGTACACATCGACATCAGTCTTGAGCTGAAGGCAGTCACCCACGATCTGCTGGCGGCGCTGGGCGAAGGACCTTACAAAGTGATTGTGCGGGGCCTGCGGATCGTCCAGATCTGCCCACAGCGAGAGGGTCTTGTTGCCTTGCTTATAGGTCGCCGCATGCTTGGCTCGGTACCGACGACCGTGGCGGTCCACGCGATACTCCTCACGGAACACCTGGGCAATGTCAGCGGCGATGGCGTCGATCACCGTCCGGGCATTGGGCGTGTGCAGACCATTGCGCCAGGCCCATTCGGCCACGGCGTGGGTGTCCAGCGGGCCCTCGATGCCGGTTTCGGCTTTGTAGCGCTCGACGTATTCTTTGACAGCGGTGGTGTAGGACATGGGGAGCCTCCATCAATCGGTGTGGACAACGCCCCAGCCATCGGTATGGGCTGAGCCGGTGACAAACGAGCGAACCTTGACCTGGTGCTTGCGAAACAGATCCCAGCGACCCAGGCGACGCTGCAATTGGCCTACGACCAGGCCGGGGTGAACGTTCAAGCGCTGCGCAAACAGCACCACACGCTCTTCCTTGAAGAACGGGTTGACCCGAGCAATGAAGCCGCTCATTTCAGCCGGGTCCACGCAAAAGGCGCCAGCGGCGGTGTTGGCTACCACTTCTTCCTCATTGATCTGTTCGGAGGCGGTGGCCTCAATTTCCTGATCCAGGATGTAACCCCGCTCACGCCCATGCCGATGCAACACGTGCTCCAGCTCGTGGCGCAATACGAACCAGAAGTTGTCGATCCGATCCAAGCGCAGCGACAAGGCCACCACCGGTTGGTCGTCGGCCAGCCAGAAGCAGGCACCATCGATCTTGGTACCTGCGATCGGTTCCACGACCACAAAGCGGACCCCGCACTCGGCCAGCAGGCGCGCCACGTGGCGCGTTTCCTCAGGCGCGCTACGCATCGCCGCAAGGCTTGGCAGGGCCTTCCGCAATGCGGCCTCGTCGTAGGGCGCGCTCACGATCTGTCCAGCCACTTGGCAGGCCCGGCGCAACCAAGCCAGTTGCAGGATCATCGGTGGCGCCTCGGCGTCGCTCTTCTTGGCCGCATGCGAAAAGAAAACCGGCTCATCCAACTGCCCGAGGCCGAAGAACTGCAGGAACTGTTGTTCCAGCACATCGATGTTCTTGCTTGCGGTGATCCAGCCCCGCTTGACCATCTCGCGTACGGGGAAGCGCTCATACAGATGCGCCCGCCGGCTGATCAGGTCATCGGCCGTGCGAACCTTGGAAAGCTGATATTGGCTCTCCAAGTTCATCCAAAGCTCGGCACCGGTACCCAGCGAGTCGCCCAGCTGGATAGCGGTCTCGGGGGTAATGCCTTTTTTTCCGGCGATGATCTCGTTGATCAGCCGCACGGGGCGACCGATGATCTCGGCCAACTCGGTCTGCGTCCATCCCCGTGCCTCCAGTTCCTCTCGGAGGAATTCGCCCGGCGGAAAGACTTCGGCGAACGTGTTCATAGGCGTGTCCTTGGGGATCAGTGGTAATCGGCAATTGAAACAATCACGACCAGCTTGCCGGTCTCGTCCTCTTCCAGGCGGAGGATCAGTCGCCATTGGTCGTTCAAGCGCATCGAGCGTTGATGCGCACGATCTCCTTTAAGCTTTTCGTAGTGCAGGGATTTCATGGCGTAGAAAACGCGTTCATCTGGTGCAGCACGGATCAGTTGCATGCGTTTGCGGAAGGCTTTGACCAGAGCGCCATCCAGGCCTGCCGTAAACGTGGCATCCGATTCCAGTCGCTTGAGGGTTTCGTTCTCGAACCTGACTTCCATGTCTGCGGACGCCCAGCCTGCTGTATGCCTCTTTTACACTTAGTGTAATAGGGTCATATCTTGCTTTCAAGCGTGAGTATGTTTGTGCAAGTGGGCGAGTTTCGCCGGGTTTCGTACCGTCAAATCGCCATCTTGGGAGTCCAAGAGCCTTCACACGGGATAATTCAACATTATCCCGCCTGAGCAAAGCCGCCGCCGAACGGCCGCCTGCACTCTTTATTAGTATGTAATTACATGGTATGTAATACATTACGAAATAATTGGAGAACAGCATCATGGCGCGCGCAGGACTCTACAAAGGGGATGTCCAGAAAGCGCGTGACGCGCTGCTGGCCCAAGGCAAGAAGCCTTCCGTGGACGCGGTTCGGGTGGCTCTGGGCAACACGGGCTCCAAGACCACGATCCATCGCTACTTGCGTGAACTGGAAGAGGAGGAGGGCGGCGGTCCGTCACGTGCGGTGGCCGTGAGTGAGGCCTTGCAAGACTTGGTCGCGCGCCTGGCTGCGCGACTTCAAGAGGAGGCAGAAGCGATCCTCACCAGGGAGCGAGAACGCCATGGGGCCGAACTCCAGCGTCAGCAACAAGCGCTTTCCACCGCCCAACAGGAAGCCGCTGCCCTGGGCAGTCAGCTGCAGCGCACTGAGACCAGCTTGACGCAAGAGCAAGCCGCTCACGCCCTACTTCAGCAGAATCTGCGCGACAAGGTCGCGGAAATCGCCCAGTTGAATGAGCGCATCGCCGGCATGACGGTGCGGCTGGCTGATTACGAGGCGCATACGCGTTCTCTGGAGGACAAGCATGCCCACGCCCGGGAAGCGCTCGAGCACTACCGCGCTTCAACCAAAGAGCAGCGCGAGCAAGAGCTTCGCCGTCACGAGCATCAGATCCAAGAGCTGCAAGTAGCCTTACGTCAGGCCAATGAAGCCTTGGGCGCGAAGAATCAGGAGCTGTTGGTGCTTAACCGCGACAATGGCCAATGGCTGGAGCGCCATGGGCGGATTGAGCGTGAGCTTGTCCAGTTGAGGCAGGTCCACGAAGGCCAACACAGCGAGATCGTGGCGTTGCGCCAGACCGCAACGGACCACATGGCACTGCAGGAGCGCTGGAAGACTGACGTCAAGGCCTTGGATGCCCTGCGCAGCGAGCTAGCTCAAGTCCAAGACACCCTTGCGCAGGAGCGTGAGCGCCGCCAGAGCGCTGAAGCCGATGCGTTGCGTGCCAACGCGCGTCTTGAAGCGCTGGAGCCCCTGCTGAATCAACTGACGCCGGCACAAAATACGGTGAAGAGAACCCGGCGCAGCAGTACGCAGGGTGGGGGAGCGGACTAACGAGGCTACTCGTTTGCCTGCTAGCGGCCGGGATAGCGCTCCCCAGTCCAGTACGCCCATTCCATAGGTACGACCCAGTCTACGAACAGCTTGGCTACTGAGGACTCCGGTGCCAGATGGTAGGGCTTGAACATGCCTTGCTGGGGCGAACTGGTCATCAGGTAGCGCAAGCGCTTCTTGACCTCTTGAAAGATGGCCTCGCGCACATGGGCGCTGTCGTGCACGCCAAGACGCATTGCCACCGACGCGCCTTGGCGTACCGCCGCCCAGCAACAATAGCGCCACTGCGCGATCGGCAGACCCCGCGGTCCGGATTGAAACACGAACCCCACATCACGTGCCCAGCCTGGGTCGAAGTGATGTTTGAGCAATTGCTGCTCTAGAAACTGCTCGGTCTCCCAGAGTGCAAGTTCATCCCACAGCTCTAGTTTTGCGTCCGCCAGTTCTACATCGTGTGCCATATCACCGAGTTGGTCTTCCAGCACCGGGAGCAGGTGCCTGCGCTCGTGGGTAGACCAGGCGAAAGCCCATTGCAGATCTTCGATGGGCGTGACCTCGGCATCGGGTCGGATCTGCCATCGATCCGCTGGCCAGGGAACTTGGATCAGGGCCAAGTCTCGCAAGGCGTCCAGCACCAGCAAGGTGGAGCGGCGTGTGGGCGCCACCGGTATGCGTCGTAGCTGCGCGGCCAGCAGCGCGGCAAGGAAAAGGGTGCCACGAAGCCCCAACGCCTCGATGCTGGCGACCCCAGATGGCGTCATTGACGAGGTTCCGGGCATGCGGGTTCCGGGGGTGAGGGAGCGGCGTGGCTCCTGGCGATGGCAGCGCTACCGGGGTCGCCGGTTGCCTCAAAGCTAAGAATATCTTAGTATGCAAGGCAGGGTACATCCGCCATCCTTATGGGGTCTCCATGGGGTGCGCGCGTGACTTTGTCAGTCGACTCAACACCGACCTTCGCTCGACGCCTCAAACAAGCCCGCCTGCACACGGGCTTGTCGCAGAAGGAGTTGGGCATCCGGGCCGGTCTGGATCCTCACGTGGCCAGCCCCCGAATCAACCAGTACGAGCGTGGCAAGCACGAGCCGAAGCTGGAGACCGCTGAGCGGTTGGCTCAAGCGTTGGGGATCCCCGCCGCGTTGCTGTACACCGATGATGATCTGCTGGCCAAGTTGCTCCTACGCTGGGGCTCGCTCAGCAAGCAGCAGAAGCGCGAGCTGGTGAAGCTGATCGAGAGCACATCCGAGAAGTAGGCCGTACGGTCGCTCGCTTTATGGGCAGCACTTCGCTTCAACCCGGCCCTTTGGAGCGCCCCCGGATGGAACACCAGTGGGCGCGGCTAGCGCGACTAACGGGGCGCGGCATCTCAGGCCTGCCTGAGATTTTGTTCACGACCGATACACGCGCGCCTTGTCTAAAGTGATTTACCATGTCGCCCGTGTCAGCCTCCTCACTTCTACTGCGACTGATCCTGATCGCCATGCTCGTGCTTAACGGGGCGTGGTCGGCGTTTGCGTCGGTCAGTATGAATCCGGTGATGGAAGAGCAGGCCAGCGAAGTCGCTGCCGCGGTGCAAGTCGACGAAGACTGCGTCGCCCATCACAGTGCTGAGCATCATCCCGATGCCACATCGATTGAAAAGGCTGGCACTGGGCACGGCGATCATGCCGGCCCCGACTGTTGCAAGTCGTCTGCGTGCCGGTGCGCCTGCGTGCACGCGTGCGCGAGCGCATTGCCTGCGCGCCTGCATGTTTCGGTACAACTGGCCTTGGGCCTGGATGTCATGCCGCTGCCCTTGGGGCATCCGGCGCCTGCCTTGCCTCATCTGATCCGACCACCGATCGGCTAAGCGTCCCTAGGCGCCGCAATGGCGCCGTTGGTGTGGCTTGCATGCCTGTATAGGCCAGCCACCCGCTCTGTACCACCGCCTGCCGGTGGCAACACGACGCTTGGAGCATTTACATGTCGCATGATGATTTTCGTGGTCCACATGGTGGACCGCTGCTGCCTTCGCGGCGGCGATTTGTCCAAGGCTTGGCCTTGGGAGGCGCAGTCGCAGGATTGGGGTTCTGGCCCAAAGCCAGTTGGGCGCTCAAGGGCCCCGGACAAGCCAACGTATTGTCGGGCACCGAGTTTGACCTGACCATCGGCGAGACGCCGATGAACTTCACCGGCAAGACCCGCACCGCGATCACGGTCAACGGGTCCGTTCCGGCGCCGTTGCTGCGGTGGCGGGAAGGCACCACGGTCAACCTGCGTGTCTCCAATGCATTGCCGGCCAACTCCCTCCATGGCACGGATACTTCCATCCATTGGCACGGCATCATTCTGCCGGCCAACATGGACGGCGTGCCGGGCCTGAGCTTTGACGGCATCGGACGTGGTGAGACCTACCACTATAGGTTCACCCTGCATCAGGGCGGAACCTACTGGTACCACAGCCACTCAGGTTTCCAGGAACAAGCTGGGCTTTATGGACCGATCGTGATCGATCCACTGGAGCCAGAGCCTTTCAGCTTCGATCGCGACTACGTCGTGATGCTGAGCGATTGGACAGACCTGGACCCGACGGCCCTGTTCGATCGTTTGAAGAAGATGCCGGGCCATGACAACTACTACAAGCGCACGGTCGGCGATTTCGCGCGCGATGTGAAGCGCAATGGTCTGTCGGCCACGTTGGAAGATCGCAAGATGTGGGGCGTGATGCGAATGACGCCCACGGATCTGTCCGACGTCAACGCCAACACCTACACCTACCTGATGAACGGCACGACCTCTCTGGGCAACTGGACCGGGTTGTTCCGCAGTGGCGAGAAGGTGCGTCTGCGTTTCATCAATGGCTCTGCCATGACGTACTTCGATGTGCGTATTCCGGGGTTGAAGATGACCGTGGTCGCGGCGGATGGCTTGTACGTCCATCCGGTTTCGGTCGACGAGTTCCGCATTGCAGTAGCAGAAACCTTCGATGTGATCGTGGAGCCCTCCGGGCAGGACGCATTCACCATCTTTGCCCAGGACTCCGGTCGCACCGGCTACGTCAGCGGCACGCTCGCCGTGCGCGAAGGACTACGCGCGCCTCTTCCGTCTGTGGATCCCCGGCCGCTGCTGACGATGGCAGACATGGGCATGGATCATGGATCGATGGATATGTCTGGCGGCAGCAAGGGCATGGAAGGCGGCTGTGGTGCAGCCATGGGCATGCCCGGCATGACCCCACCTGCCAGCGGCAATGAGGCCTCGGCCCATGCGGGTCACGCGATGCCCGCCGCCGGCGATGGTGCCATGGCCGGCATGCAGCATGGGGGCATGCAATCACACCCTGCCAGCGAGACCAACAATCCCCTGTTGGACAACCAAGCCATGAGCGTGACTTCGCGCTTGGACGATCCGGGCAATGGCCTGCGCGATAACGGCCGTCATGTACTGACGTATTCCATGCTCAAGAGCACCTTTGAAGACCCTGACGGACGCGACCCCGGTCGCGAGATCGAGCTGCATCTGACCGGACACATGGAGAAATTCTCCTGGGGTTTCAATGGTCAGAAGTTTTCCGATGTCGAGCCGCTACGGCTGAACTACGGCGAGCGCATGCGCATCGTATTGGTCAACGACACGATGATGACCCACCCGATCCATTTGCACGGCATGTGGAGCGATGTGGAAGACGATAGCGGCAACTTCATGGTGCGCAAGCACACGGTGGACATGCCGCCAGGCAGCCGACGTACGTATCGCGTGCGTGCCGATGCGTTGGGCAGCTGGGCGTTCCATTGCCACCTGCTCTATCACATGGAAGCCGGAATGATGCGCACGGTGAGGGTCGACGAATGAACATCAATAGACGCAATACCACCCTGACTGCGCTGACCCTGGCTATCTCGCTGGCCCTGGCCAATGCGGCCAGCGCCCAATCCATGCAGCACGGCTCCATGCCGATGGAGCAGGGCGCGCAGACCCAGGCTCAGGATCACTCTGCACATCAGGCGCCGACATCAAAGCCTGCGCCAGCCCCCAAACCTACAACACCGGCCAAGACCAGCGAAGCGACTATCGATCATGCGGCGATGGGCCATGCCGCGCCGCCGGCTCAAGCAGCCGAGCCTGCCATGCAGGGCATGGACCACTCGCAGATGGGGCACAGCTCGCCCGCGAGTACACCTGCAGCGCCCAAAGCGCAGACGCAGCCGATGCAGGGCATGGATCACAGTCAGATGGCACAGCCCGCTGCGTCCGACGCCTCCAGCACGTCCACGCCTGCGATGCAGGGGATGGACCATTCGCAGATGGGCCACGGTTCGCCCGCATCCGCTACGCCAGAAGCTGGCATGCAATCGATGGAGGGCATGGACCACAGTCAGATGGGACATGGGCCTGTCGCACCAACGCAGCCGCGCACCCCGATTCCTGCGGTGACCGAGGCTGATCGTCAGGCGGCCATCGCGCCCGCACACGCGCATCCGGTGCATGACAATTCGATCAAGAGCTACGTACTGCTCAATCGCCTGGAAGCCTGGGATGCCGATCCGGGCACCGGGCTGGGTTGGGAGGGTCAGGGTTGGATCGGTACGGACCTCAATCGCGTCTGGTTCCGCAGTGAAGGCGAACGCACAGATGGTCAGACCGAGTCGGCTGATCTGGAAGTGCTCTACGGCCGCAGTATCTCCACGTGGTGGGATGTGGTAGCCGGTGTGCGCCATGACTTCAAGCCGGGGGCTTCGCAGAACTTCGCCGCTATCGGCGTACAGGGCTTGGCACCGATGAAGTTCGAAGTATCCGCCACAGCCTATCTCGGCGAAGGCGGCCAGACTGCTGCCAATGTCGAGGCCGAGTACGAACTGCTGCTGACCAATCGGCTGATCCTGCAGCCGCTGGTGGAGGTCACGGCGTATGGCAAGAACGATCCATTGCGCGGAATAGGTTCGGGTCTGAGTACCGCTGAGGCGGGCCTGCGACTTCGTTATGAGTTCACCCGAAAGTTCGCTCCCTACATCGGCGTGGTGTACGAGCGTGCGTTTGGCAATACCGCAGACATGCGACGCGATCATGGCGAGTCTTTTGAAGACACGCGCTTGGTCATCGGCCTTCGTACCTGGTTCTAAGGGGAACTGACAATGAAATCCAACAAGAAGATGTGGGTATGGCTCGGCGCCGGCGTGGCATTGGTTGCGGTGGTCGCAACCGCCGCGGTCTCTCTGGGCGTGTACAACGTGGCCGCTGATGATCCGCATAGTCGCCCGGTGTATGCGCTACTTGAAACGGCGCGTGAGCGTTCCATTGAGGTGCGCGCCGCCAAGCTTCAGGTACCCACGAACCTGGATGATCCTGAGCGTATCCGCCAGGGTGCGGGCAACTACAACGCTATGTGTGTGACCTGTCATCTTTCGCCAGATGCGGCGGCCACCGAGATGAGCAAGGGTCTGTACCCCGCGCCACCAAACCTAAGCAAGCACCCGGTGGGTCCAGCTGAGGCGTTCTGGGTGATCAAGCACGGCATCAAGGCCAGCGGCATGCCTGCGTGGGGCGGCAGCATGGACGATGAGTTCATCTGGAACATGTCGGCCTTCCTGCAGAAGCTGCCCAAGCTGGACAAGGCCGGCTACCAGGCGTTGGTAGCCAGCAGTGATGGCCATTCACACGGTGGCGGTGAGACCGGCGGGCACTCGCATGGCGAGGAAGCGGGTGCAGATCACCATGGCGGCGGTGATAGCGAAGAGATGGGTGATGGCCATGGCCATGGCCAGGGGCATGAAGCAGGTGGCATGGGCATGGACATGAGCAAGCCTAAGGAAGGCACCACGCATGTGCATGCCGACGGCAAGACGCACGTGCATGCGGCCGAGCCGGCAAAGCAACCTGCGCAGGCCAAGTCCGAGGGCGAGCACGATCAGCACGGTTCCATGCCAGCCAAACCAGCCGAGCCAGCTCCCAAGGCCGATGACGGCCACGATCACCAGCATTGATCCCTTCATGGAGCTGCCCCGGCTCCACGCCCGAGCGCCTCGGCGCTCGGGCATCTCTTAAGGAAGCATGATGAACACTTCACGCAGCTGTCTCTTTCTGCTGGCCACGGCCTTGTCGCTGACCGCATGCGCGCGCCCCGAATCGGCTGTCAATTCAGAGGCGGCATCGGACGCCCAATCTCCGACATCGGCGGCTGCGCAGCAGGTCACTCAACCGCAGCGTCCGTTGCCGTTGGTCAAAGTACATAAGAGTGCGACCTGCGGTTGCTGCCAACTGTGGGTGGAGCATCTGGAGAAAGCAGGTTTTACGGTTGAGGTGCACAACAGCGAAGACCTGAACCCGATCAAGGCGCGCTTGGGCGTTCCTTATGGACGCGGCTCGTGCCATACCGCCGAGATCGATGGCTACATCGTCGAAGGTCATGTGCCGGTGCAAGACATCCTGCGCCTGTTGCGTGAGCGCCCGGTAGGCCGTGGATTAGTGCTACCGGGGATGCCTGCCGGTTCTCCTGGCATGGAGATGCCCGACGGACGTGTTCAACCCTATACGGTGGAATTTGTACTGCCCGATGGCACCACGCAGCCTTACGTCCTGCACGGTCAACGCAGCTGACAGTTTGCTCGCGATCCCTTCTTCCAGCCCAGAGTGATCCATGTCCCCTCATTCCCACGATGAAGCCGGCAAGGCGATGCCGCAGGGTGCCAGCGATGGTCCAGACTCGGTGCGTGATCCGGTATGCGGTATGCAGGTCTCCGCGGCTAGAACGCCGTACCACGCTCTGCATGGCGGAACGAAGTATCACTTCTGCTCAGCCAGATGCCGAGAGCGGTTCATCACTAATCCCGACCGTTATACGGACGGTGCTGCCCAGCAAGTTGAAATGACCGCCCCAGCAGCGGTGGCTCCCCCCCGCGATACCCATGCCACGGTCTATACCTGTCCGATGCATCCGCAGATTCGTCAGCCAGGTCCCGGCACCTGTCCGATCTGCGGCATGGCACTGGAGCCGGAGATGCCGTCGCTGGAGGAGGACGACAATCCGGAGTTACGCGATTTCACCCGACGCTTCTGGTGGACGTTGCCTTTGACGTTGATCGTCCTGGTCTTGGCCATGCTGGGACATCGTCTGCCCGGCTTGTCCACGCAGGCGCGCACCTGGATTGAGCTCGTGCTGAGCGCCCCGGTGGTGCTCTGGGCGGGGTGGCCTTTCTTTGTGCGCTGCCTACAGTCCATCGGCAATCGCAGCCCCAACATGTGGACGCTGATCGGCATCGGCGTGGCCGCCGCGTTTGGCTACAGCGTGGTGGCCACCGTGACGCCGGGCCTGTTTCCGGACTCTTTCCGCGAGCATGGACGGGTGGGGGTCTACTTCGAAGCAGCGGCGGTCATCGTCTCGCTCACGCTGCTCGGCCAGCTGCTGGAACTGCGGGCGCGCTCCAAAACCTCGGCAGCCATCAAGTCGCTGCTGGGGTTGGCGCCCAAGACGGCACGCCGCGTCAAGCCCGATGGGGGCGAAGAGGACGTTGCGCTGGATCACGTGCATGTGGGTGATCTGCTTCGCGTACGACCGGGCGAGAAGGTGCCGGTCGATGGGGAAGTCATCGAAGGTCGCACCAGTGTCGATGAGTCGATGCTGACCGGTGAACCCATTCCGGTGGAGAAGACTGTCGGTGACCACGTCATAGGCGCCACGCTCAACGGGACGGGCGCCCTGGTCATCCGGGCGGACAAAGTCGGATCCGGGACGGTACTGTCGCAGATTGTGCAGTTGGTGGCCCAGGCCCAGCGCTCTCGCGCGCCGATGCAGCGTATGGCGGACAAGGTGGCGTACTGGTTCGTTCTGGCCGTGCTGGCCACGGCGGTGCTTACCTTCTTCGGATGGGGCCTGTTTGGACCCGAACCGTCATGGACCTTTGCCGTCCTCAATGCCGTATCGGTTCTGATCATTGCGTGCCCGTGTGCCCTGGGTTTGGCTACCCCCATGTCGATCATGGTCGCCACCGGCCGCGCTGCGCAGGTCGGAGTTCTGTTCCGCGACGCTCAGGCGATCGAACAGCTACGTCTGATCGACACCTTGATCGTGGACAAGACCGGTACGTTGACCGAGGGACGTCCAGCCTTTCGCGACACGCTCTCCTACGCCGGTTTCGACGCCGATCAGATCCTTCGTTTGGCCGGCAGCCTGGAGCAGGGCAGTGAGCACCCCCTGGCCGAGGCCATCGTGGCTGAAGCCCAACGACGTGGCTTGAACCTGGTGGCCGCCCAGGATTTTGATTCGCTCACCGGCCAAGGCGTTCGCGGGCGCGTGGCCGATCAGGATGTCGTGCTCGGCAACCAAAGCCTGATGGCATCGGTTGGCGCCGATGTAGCCCCCTTGCAGAGCAGCGCCGAGCGTCTTCGCAAAGAAGGCGCCAGCGTGATGTTCCTGGCGGTCAATGGGCGGTTGGCCGGCGCCATTGCGGTGGCTGATCCCATCAAAGCCACGACCTTGCCTGCCTTGAACCTGCTACGTGCCGATGGCCTGCACGTGGTGATGGCCTCCGGTGACGCACAGGCCACGGCCGAGGCCGTGGGGCGCACGCTGGGCATCGACGATGTGCGTGGCGGCGTCAAACCTCAGGACAAGGCCGAACTGGTCCAGCAACTCAAAGCCCAAGGGCGTCGTGTGGCCATGGCCGGCGATGGCATCAACGATGCGCCGGCCCTGGCGGCAGCCGATGTGGGCATCGCGATGGGGACGGGCACGGATGTGGCCATGTCCAGCGCCCAGCTCACCCTGGTCAAGGGTGATTTGAGGCGCATCGTGCAAGCCCGTGCCATCTCGTCTTCGACAGTGGCCAACATGAAGCAGAACCTGGGCTTCGCCTTCGTCTACAACGCCATCGGCGTGCCCATCGCCGCCGGCCTGCTGTACCCCAGCTTCGGCCTTTTGCTCAGTCCGATGATGGCGGCCCTGGCCATGAGCCTGAGCTCGGTTTCGGTGGTCACCAATGCCTTGCGTTTGTCCGGCTCCACCGTTGTTGCCACCTCTCACCCTGACCGCGCCGATGAGCCTGCGCGCGGCCATTCCTGTCACTGATGGCTCATATCCCACAAGGAGTACTGCAATGAAGCGTTATGCCTCCCTCTCGATGATGGCCCTGTTCCTGATGGCCGGCGCGGCCTTCGCCGGTGGCCAGACCACCACGCCCACCACCGACCACGGCCAGCACAAGCCGATGGATCATAAGAAGCAGGAGCATGGTCAGCACAAGCCGGCCGCGGCCGATGCCGACTTCACTAAGCTCGATGCCAACAAGGACGGCTCGTTGTCCAAGGAAGAGCTGGCCAAGCACAAGCTGGCACCCCACTTTGGCATGCTCGATAGCAACAAGGACGGCAAGCTGAGCCCGCAGGAATTCGCTGCCGGCAAGGGTATGTAACTGCTATCTCCCCGGGGGCTGGGTCCTTGGCCCCCGGGATTCGGCGATGTTCTGCTATTCCCACGGAGATCGACATGTCTTCTTCGCACGGTAAGCACGAAAGCACGCACACGCAGCATCTAGGGCAACACGCCTCGCAAGGAAGTCCCGGTCAGACGCATCAGGGGCACTACGGTCGCCTGCTGCTGATGATGGCCCTGTCGTTCCTGGCTATGTACGCCCTGATGTATGCCATGGTCGATCAGTGGGCCAACGTCTATCACAACGTCAACCAGCTCTACATGGCAGGGCTAATGGCTGCGCCGATGCTGTTGATCGAGCTTTGGCTCATGTCCAGCATGTACCCCGATCGTCGGCGTAACCTGATCCTGGCCAGCGTGACCGTGGCGTTCATGCTGTTCTGTTGGTGGGGAATCCGTACGCAGGCCGCGGTGACTGATCGGCAGTTCATCCGCTCTATGATTCCCCATCATGCCGGCGCCATCCTGATGTGCGAAGAAAACCGCCTGAAGGATCCCGAGCTGACCAGACTCTGCCTGGACATCATCACCTCGCAGAAGCAAGAGATCGCCCAGATGAAGCAACTTCTCGCCAATTGATCGCGGTGACGTCTGCTGTCTACTTGCGCCGCTCAAAGACTAGGTAAAACGGTGTCCCCGCCCAGGAGGGGTTAGCTAGGCTGCGCCAGAACAGCAGGAGCTGTGCCGTTGAATAGGCGGGCACGGCACCGGGCCGGAAGAACAGAAAACGCAGCAATCGCCTGTTTTGGGCTGAATCAACTTATTGCAGTTCACGCATTCATAGAAGAACTGACATGAGTCTATGGACATGGTCTCTGTTGCCCGATGACCGCATACAGGGCAAGTCAAGGTGCTGGCCAGTTGCATGTCAGCCACTTTCCGATCCTGTCTTGATGGTCGCTGGAAAACCGGCGTCAGTGATCGCCTTTGCTATTCTCGCTGAATCCACGATTTTCGCATCAAAAATAACGGTCACTGTTCCAGCCCGTGTGTCTACCTGAGTGGACGTTACCCCAGGCACCTTGTCCAAGGCCTTCTCGATGGTAATGCTGCATGCCGGACACGTCATGTTCTCCACATGCAACATGACCCGTTGAGGTGTGATGGCCCAAGCCGCCGACATCCAGATCGTCATGATCAGACCAAGAAGCATTGCGCGCATAAAGTGCTCCTTACAAGAACCAGCTAATGTAATAGGGAAAGAGTAGCAACAGCACGATCCCGCTGGCGGCCATCCAGAGCCAACGACGGCGGCGCCTTAGTGATGGGGTATCCGTGCAGCCACCGTCATTGCTGCACCGCTGCGCGCCTGAGCGATACTGGGTCCAAAACGCCCAAGCCAAGCAAAGTATGGTGAGCGCGCTCAACCAAGGGCGCCAGACGTCAAAGGCCGTGAGGTTAGCGATCCATGCTCCGCTGATTCCCATTAAGACCAGCACCAGCGGCACCACGCAGCATATTGACGCGCCAACAGCGGCAACCGCCGCGCCCCAAAGAGGTGGCAAAAAGGACTTGGGAGGACGATGCTGACTCATGGCAGTATGTTATTCTCCGTACCATGGTACGGAGTCAAGCAGTGATCATGAGTGCCATGACCATCGGTCGGCTGGCAAAGGCCGCGGATGTACATATCGAGACGATTCGCTATTACCAGCGGCGGGGCTTGCTTCCTGAGCCCGAACGTCCACAACGCGGTGGACGGCGCTATGGCGAGGCTGATGTTAGCCGGCTTAGATTTATCCGACGAGCTCAGGCGGCCGGGTTCCGTCTTGATGAGATAGCTAGTTTGTTGCAGATCGAGGGCAGGGGCGCGTGTGAGCAAACCCGATTGCTGACGGAACAGAAGTTGAGCGAAGTCCGCCAGCGCATTGAAGATTTGCGTTTGTTGGAGACCGGGCTGAAACAATTGGTAGACGAATGCCAAGCCTCCGCGGGTGATGCTTGCCCCGCGCTAGATCGGTTGGCAAGGACAAGTCGGTAGCCTCAAGCCATAGAGTTCAGCTGCCCGCTCCTGTTGAGCGCCGGTCGTACCGCGCTACAGGCGCGGTGGATTAGGCGAGCGGCTATGCGCGCAGTAGCTTGATCTAAGTCCAAGGGCGGACACAGCTCAGCCACATCCATCAACCGCACCTTTCCTGAAGCCAGGATCAAGTCCATCAATGCTTCCACGACCTCTAGGCTCACGCCTCTTGGATTAGGCGCGCTCACACCCGGAGCAGTGGCTTGCGGCAATACATCCAGGCACAGGGTCAGGTAGATTACGTCCACCGCATCACACCAGCGATTCACCACTTCCGCTTGTGCGTGCCAATTCCACGCGTTTAGGGCGTCATCGGTGATGTAGTGGGCGCCCTCACGTTCGGCCGTAGCGAACAAGCGCGGTGTATTGCTGGAGCGACTGACGCCAATGCAGTGGTACTGGAGCGGCGTGGCACTCCTGTGGGCGTGCTCCAATGCTTGAAGGAAGGGCGTGCCGGAACTCGCACACCCCTGCTCGCGTAAATCGAAATGAGCATCGAAGTTGAAAATGCCGATTCGCGATGGTGATGGTCCGAGGTGGCCGCACAGGGCCGCATAGCTGGCATAGCCAATTTCGTGACCTCCGCCTAAGCCGACGACCCAATGCCCGCTATCCAAGAGTTGTTGGGCGCGCTGGGAGTAGTGGGCCTGTGCCAGCTCCAGGGCACGATCCTCGCAGACGATATTGCCTGCGTCGTAAAGAGGGCAGGGTTGTAGCACGGGCAGGTTGGCCAACGTCCTGCGAAGTGCATCGGGCCCTTGTGCAGCACCTGGCCGTCCGGCATTGCGACGAATGCCTTCATCGCTGGCAAAGCCCAGCAGGGCAATGCCAGGAGCGCCAAGATCCGGGTCCGACGCCACCACCTGATGCCAGCGCTGGGTATCGGCCGACAACGGCAGATCCACGCGCCCCGCCCATGCAGGATTCACCTGCCCGTCTCCTGCAATGGCCACTCCAGGAACGGTTGCAGCCCCCCTCGTTGGATGAAGGCCTCGATGGCCTGCATCTCGGGGGCCAGATAGCGGTCCTCGTCGTAGCGGGGTACCAGGGCGCGTACCTGCGCGTGCACCGCTTCCAAAGCCTGCGAAGACTGCAGCGGCCGTCGGAACTCGATGCCTTGGCAGGCGGCAAGCATTTCGATGGCCACGATGCGACGCACGTTATCGGCCACCTCGCGAGACTTGCGCGCGGCGAAGGTCGCCATGCTGACATGGTCCTCCTGGTTGGCCGAGGTCGGCAAAGAATCCACGCTGGCGGGATGGGAGAGGGTTTTGTTTTCGCTGGCCAGTGCAGCGGCGGTCACGTGGGCGATCATGAAACCTGAATTGACGCCCGGGTTGGCCACCAGGAATGCGGGCAGACCTGACAAAGTCGAATCGATCAACAAGGCAATCCGGCGCTCGGCTAAGGCACCGATCTCCGACACTGCCATGGTCAGTTGATCCGCAGCAAAGGCCACGGGCTCGGCGTGGAAGTTGCCACCCGAGATCACTTCGCTGGTATCGGTGAAGACCAGTGGGTTATCAGAGACCGCGTTGGCCTCTGTCCACAACACTTGTGCCACATGTTGCATCACGTCGCGTATGGCCCCCATCACCTGAGGCTGGCACCTGAGACTGTAAGGATCCTGCACACGCGTGTCGTTCTGACGATGCGACTCACGGATCGCGCTACCGGCCAGCAGGCGAAGGGAGTGCTTCGCCACGACAATCTGGCCCGGCTGGCCACGCACGGCATGGATGCGCGGATCGAAGGGCGAGTCAGAGCCGCAGGCGGCATCGACGCTCATCGCGCCGCTCAACACGGCAGCTGAGTAGATCTGCTCTGCCGCGAACAGCGCCATCAATGCAATGCCGGTGGATACCTGCGTGCCGTTGAGCAGGGCCAGCCCCTCCTTGGCCGCCAGCCGGATCGGGGTGATGCCCGCGTGTTCCAGCGCCTGGCTGGCGGGCAGCACCTGTCCGTCAACCCGCACGTGGCCTTCGCCCATGGCTGCCAACGTCAGGTGCGCCAACGGTGCCAGATCGCCGGAGGCGCCTACTGAGCCTTGGGCAGGAATGCAGGGCCAGATCTGTGCGTTGTAGATCGCCACTAGCGTAGCCAGCGTCTGCTCGCGTACGCCCGAGTAGCCTCGGGCCAGAGACGCGATCTTGGTGGCGAAGATCAGTCGTACGCAGGCGTCATCGAGCAGCGGGCCCATGCCAACGGCATGGGAGCGCACCAGGTTGGTCTGCAGTTGCTCCAATTGCTCGCGCGCTATGTGGACCTTGGCCAGCTTGCCAAAGCCGGTGTTGATGCCATAGGCAGGCTCACCGGCCACCACGATGGCCTGGACGGCTTGGGAAGAGGCGCGCACCTGATCCCAACAGGCGGGGTCCAGTGCGATGGGGGCGGCACCTTCGGCGATCTGCCGCAGCTGCGCCAAGGTCACTTGGCCAGGCGTCAAGTTCAGCATGATGCTCACTCCAGGATGGCCGGCAAGATCAACTCATGCTCACGCGCGCACGCCAATGCTTGCTCGTAGCCGGCATCAGCATGGCGCATGACCCCGGTGGCCGGATCGTTCCATAGCACGCGCGCTAGCCGCCGGTCGGCTTGTTCAGTGCCATCGCAGACGATGACTACACCCGAATGCTGCGAAAACCCCATGCCCACGCCGCCTCCGTGATGCAGGCTTACCCACGTGGCGCCGCCACTGGTGGCCAGCAGGGCATTGAGCAGCGGCCAATCCGATACCGCATCGGAACCATCACGCATGCCTTCGGTTTCGCGGTTGGGGCTGGCGACCGAGCCACAATCCAGATGATCACGCCCAATCACGATGGGCGCCTTCAATTCGCCGTTACGCACCATTTCATTGAATGCCAAAGCCGCTTTGTGTCGCTCGCCCAGACCCAGCCAGCAAATGCGGGCAGGCAGGCCTTGGAACGCGATGCGCTCCCGCGCCTGATCCAGCCACTGGTGAAGATGCGTGTTATCCGGAAACAGCTCTTTGACCTTGGCATCGGTCTTGTAGATATCTTCCGGGTCGCCGCTGAGGGCCACCCATCGGAAAGGCCCCATGCCCCGGCAGAAGAGCGGACGGATACAGGCGGGCACGAAGCCAGGGAAGGCGAAGGCCTTGTCCACGCCTTGATCCAGGGCCACTTGCCGGATGTTGTTGCCGTAGTCGATCGTCGGCACGCCCAGCGCGTGGAAATCAAGCATGGCGCGTACGTGCGTGGCGCACGAGGCGGCCGCGGCCTGCGCCAATTCACGGCGTTGGCCGTCGCTGCCCGCCCGGGCCTGCTCCCACTGCGACACCGTCCATCCCGACGGCAGATACCCGTTGATCAGGTCATGCGCCGAGGTCTGATCGGTCACCGCATGGGGGCGGGCGCCGCCATTGCGTGCAAGAGCGACGAACTGCGGGAGTAATTCGGCCGCATTGCCCAGCAATCCCACCGACACGGGGACTGGACTGCTTTCAATGATCTGCAGGGCCTGCTCGATGGAGGTGGCCTTGTGATCGACATAGCGTGTGCGAATGCGAAAATCGATTCGCGACTCCTGACACTCGATCACGATGCTGCTGGCGCCGGCTAGCGTTGCGGCCAATGCTTGCGCGCCGCCCATACCGCCCAAGCCTGCGGTGAGGATCCACTTGTTCTGCCAGTTGCCACCGTAGTGCTGGCGACCCAGCTCAACGAACGTCTCGTAGGTTCCCTGCACGATGCCCTGGCTACCGATGTAGATCCAGCTGCCGGCGGTCATCTGCCCGTACATCATCAAGCCCTTCTTATCGAGCTCGTTGAAATGCTCCCAAGTCGCCCAGTGGGGCACCAGGTTGGAGTTGGCGATCAGTACGCGCGGTGCATCCTTATGCGTGCGGAACACGCCTACCGGTTTTCCCGATTGCACCAACAAGGATTCATCATCCTCAAGCGATCGCAACGTTTCCAAGATACGGTCAAAGCTTCTCCAGTCGCGCGCAGCACGACCGATGCCGCCGTAGACCACCAGGTCTTCCGGGCGCTCGGCAACATCGGGGTCCAGATTGTTCTGGATCATGCGGTAGGCCGCTTCAGTCAGCCAGCTCTTGCAGTGCAGCTGGGTGCCGATCGGAGCGCGAACGGTGCGCGCAGGGGAAGCGGAGCGTTCCAAGGTATCCATCAAATCCTCAAGGGGTCAGGGGGGCGCCAACCTGGAAGGTGCCCACAAAGCGGTAACGAGATGCCGGGTGAATCAACCGCACAAAGCTGGCCACCTGTCCGCGCGACCACGTACGTCGGGTCAGCACCAGCAACGGATCGCCTTCGTTGATCTTCAGTTGCGCAGCCAGACGCTTGCTGGCCGTCTCGGCTTCAATCACATGTTCGGCGCGCTCCAGCGGCGCAACGCGCATCAAGTACTGATGCGGAATCTCGGTGTGGAAATCGATGTCCAGGTAATCCGGCGCCACGCTGGGTTGCACAAAGCGATCCTCCAACTGCACCGGCTTGTCATCGCTGTGGTGGAGCAGGCGACTGTGGAACAGCTCCGTGCCCGGCGTCAGGCCGAAGTTGGTCGTCACACTGGAGCGCGCCTCGACCGTCTCGCAGATCAGCACTTGGACCGAGTGTGTCTGGCCGCGTGACTGAATCTCGTCGCGAATATTGCGCACCTCGAACATCGCCGATTCGGCCTTGGGGCCGGCGACGAACGTGCCGACACCTTGCACCCGGGTTAGTACGCCGGCATCGGTCAACTCGCGCAGCGCTCGATTCACTGTCATGCGAGACAAGCCGAACTTGGCCGTCAGTTCGTTCTCGCTGGGGACGCGACTGCGCGCGGGCCAGTCGCCGTTGGTGATGTGACGCAGGATGAAGTGCTTGAGCTTCTGGTAGTGCGGCTTGGGTTCGTCCATGGCCCAAGCATTACATGTCTATACAACCAGTCCAACCACTTTCGATGCTGTACTGCACAAGCAGTTGACACTAAGAATTTCCTCGTGCTATTGCTGTGGTATAGACAACCTGCGGGTTCGCCACACGCTCATGCCTTCGCTTCGCGTGCTACTGCGTATGTTCCTGATCCTCGTGCTCTGCGCGGATGGGATCCTGAGCGCGCAGGCCACCACGCGGATGGCCGTGCGGCATATTCCTCCCCCAGGTGCGGTGAATGGCACCCACTCGGTGCATGGCGGCGCGCGTGTCAATGAACGCGCCAAGATTAGTAACGATTGCAACAAAATTCTTCCCGGTGGCAAGCGAGCCGGGCAGGGTGATCAGAACGATCATCAGTGCGACTGCAGCACCACCTCCTGCGACTGCAGCTGTGTGCTCACCTTCTTCGCCGGGCGTGTGCCGGTCATCTTTGCCGCCCAGCACGCCCTGACGAGCACCTACCTACCTACGCCTGAGTTGCCGCCGCTGCGACGACAGGTATCCCGGCTGTTCCGACCTCCCATCGGCTAATGCTGCTTGGTCGCCATTGATTGGCGACGTCTACGCACGCCCTGATGTCGCATAGGCCCCCACGTCTGGGGCACCAGGGTCATACGCATGCATTGCCCTTCGGGGGAGAGAGAACCCATGTACTTCAAGCGCAATCCTTTGGCGGTATCCGTCGGTGCCCTTCTGTGCGCCGGTTTTTCCACGGTGGCTCTGGCTCAGCAGGCTGAACAGGGCGCCACGAGCGAGTCGGCCAAGACGCTGGACACCGTCCAGGTCACCGGCAGTCACATCAAGCGGCTCCAGATTTCCGGCGTCGGCCCGGTCAGCGTCGTGGATGCCGAAGCCATCGAGCGCTCCGGCGCCACTTCAGTGGAGACGCTGCTGCAGCGCCTGCCGGCCTCGGCCGGTTTTGCCGGCAGCCAGTCCAATGCCTACTGGGCCGAGAACGGCTACGGCACTACCCAGGTCAATCTGCGCGGCTTGGGCATTAACCGCACGCTGGTTCTGCTCAATGGTCGTCGTGTGGTCAATGGCGGCACCGGTGCCAACAGCTCGGTGGACCTGAACATCATCCCCGTAGCGCTGATCGAGCGGATCGAGGTCCTCAAGGACGGTGCCTCAGCCATCTACGGTGCCGATGCCGTGGCGGGTGTGGTGAACATCATCACCAAGAAGAACTACGACGGTGCCGAGGCGGCGGTGCGGTACGGACAGACCTTCGAAAGTGATGGCGAAGAAAAGTCGTTCGATTTCGCCTGGGGTATTACGTCAGACCGCGGTTCGTTGATGGCCGGCATCAACTACTCGGAGACCGGCGCGGTCAACATGGCCTCACGCGCACCGTGCGGCTTGGGTGAGGTCGACGGGCAACTCGAATGTGTGGGCAGCTCGGCCACCATCGGTGGGCGCGCATTGCTAGCCGACGGCTCGCGCGTGAACTTCAACCAGGATCCCAATGGTGACGGGGACTTCTATGAACCGTATTCGGCGGCCAAGCATAACTACAACGGCAATCCCTATCTCAATGCCGTCAATCCGATCAAGCGTTTGAGCTTCAGCCTGTTCGGCGACAGCACTGTGAATGAAACCACGCGCGTGTTCACCGAGTTGATGTTCACCAACCGCCAGTCCGACCAGTTGGCCACGCCCGGCAGCCTGGGTGTCTATCGACCGATCAATATTGCGGCCGGCCACCCGACCAACCCGACCGGCCAAGACCTGCTGCTGCAGCGCCGCCGTCTGGAAGAGGCCGGCCCACGCGAGTTCTTCCAGGAAACCAATACCTTCCGCGTGGTCGCGGGCATTGAAGGCCAGTTGGGCATGAACTGGGACTGGTCGGCCGCGCTGAATTGGGGCCGCAACACTGGTGTGGATGGCTCGACCAATGTGGCGAACCTGGACCGGGTGGATGACACGCTCAACACCGCGCTGTGCAGCAACACGCCCGGCGCGGCGATCCCCTGCGGTGACTATCTCGGCTACGGCGACCTGACCCCCGAGGTGCTCAACTACATCCTGTTCAGGACGCGCGACAACGGCGGCAACGACCAGAAGAGCTTCACCGCCAACATCAGCGGCCAGCTATTCGAGATGCCGGCCGGTTGGGTGGGCTTTGCCTCTGGCATCGAGGTTCGCAAGGAGCGTGGTTGGCGCGATCCCGATCCGCTGACGGTACTGGGCATTGCCAACACGAACCAACAGGATCCGATCGCCGGTGAGTACACGGCCAAGGAAGCCTTCGCCGAGTTTGCCGTGCCGCTGCTTCAGGACAGCGTGATCGCCGAGAGCCTGACGCTCAATGCCGCCGTGCGCTATTCCGACTATGACCTGTTCGGCGAAGACGTGAATTACAAGGTGGGCCTGGATTGGCAGATCGTGCCGTCCTTGAAGGTGCGCGCCAACTACGCCACGGCTTTCCGTATCCCCAACATCCCCGAATTGTTTGGTGGCGTAGCCGAGGGCAACCTGACCACGACCGATCCCTGTAGCGGCTGGAGCAGCTTGCCGGCTGATTCGGTAGTGCGTCAGAACTGTCAGGCGTACGGCGTGCCGGCAGGTTACGTACAGCCGGGCAACACGATCCTGACCACCTCCGGCGGCAATCCTGACCTGGAGCCGGAAGATGCCAAGTCCCTGACCGTGGGTGCGGTCTGGACGCCGAGCTTCTTGCCGGGACTGACGCTGACGGTGGACTACTTCAACATCAAGATCGACAACGCGATCCAGCGTATCGATGGCTCAACCAAGCTGTCGATCTGCTACAACACCCCGGGCTTGGCGCATCCGTTCTGCGGCAATGACAACTTCACCCGCAATCCGATCACCGGTGAAGTGGACTTCCTGTCGTCCCAGCCGGTCAATGCGGCCAACGAACGGGTACGGGGCATCGACCTGGGTGGTCTGTACGAGTTCGCGGTTGCTGGGTTCGATTCGACCTTGAGCGTGGATGTGTCCTATCTGGACCAGTACGACGTGCGGCCGTTCCCGGGCGCGGATGTGATCGAGTACGCCGGCAAGATCACCGGTGGCCGTGGCAGCTTTACTCACTGGCGCGCCTTGACCTCGCTGACGATGGAACGCGAAGCCTGGTCCGGTTCTTACAGCTTGCAGTACATCGGCAAGGCCGATGACATCAATGCCAGCCCCGGCGACATTGGCGATCACGCACCCAGCGTGACCTACCACAATGTCCAGCTCAAGTACGCACCGAACAAGACCTTCGATGTGTCCTTCGGCATCGACAACCTGTACGACAAGAAAGCCCCGCTTATCCAGAGCTACACCGACGCCAATACCGACACGATGACGTATGACCTGCTGGGTCGTCGTTGGTATGCCCGCGTGGGATACCACTGGTAAGACCTGCTTGGCCTGCTCCCGTCCTGGTGACGGGAGCAGGCGTTGTCCTCTTGTCGAACGAGATCACTATGAAATCGGCTTTCTGGGCACGCAAGGCCCACAAATGGATTGGCCTGATCATTGGCGTGCAAGCGCTGCTGTGGATGATCAGTGGCGTGTACATGACGGTCATCTCCCTGGACATCATCCATGGCGATCACTTGGCCCATGCCCATCAGCAGCCGCTGGTGGCACCCACTCACTTGTCCGGTGAGGAACTGCAGCGGCGCTATCCGGGCATGACGCAGGTCAAGCTCAAGCGACTGCTTGAGCGGGATGTCTACGAGATTCACGCCCGCGATCTGGTGTACCTGCTGGACGCTACGACGGGGGAGGTGCTCTCCCCAGGTGATCAGCAGATGGCGATCGCCTTGGCAAAAGACGTCTATCAGGGCCAGGCACCCGTAGCTCGGGTCGAGTGGGTTACCCAGGCGCCGCAAGAAGTGGCCACCCGCCCGGTTCCCATGTGGGCGGTGCACTACGCCGATGCCGGTGAAACTACCCTGTATTTCTCGCCCTACAGCGGCGAGTTACTGGCGCGGCGGCACAGCCTGTGGCGCTGGTTTGATTTCCTGTGGATGTTCCACATCATGGACTACGAGGCCCGTTCGGACGTCAACAACACCTTGTTGCGCGTGGCCTCGGCGGTTGGCTTGGTGTTCGTGCTCAGCGGTGCCTGGTTGCTGTTCTACAGCTTTCGCAGGAGGGCCGCAGCATGACGCCCTGGATGAGAACGCTGCACAAATGGGTCGGCTTGATCATCGGCCTGCAGTTGCTGCTTTGGATGGCCAGTGGCGTGATGATGAGCTGGCTGGACCATGACCAGGTGCAGGGCCATGAGTTCCAGGCTCACGAGCATGCGGCCCATGAGTGGCCTGCCAATGCCCGCTCGCCGGCCAGTTTCCTGGGTGGAAACAAGAAGATCAGTCGCGTCAGTTCGGGCTGGTTGCTGGATACCCCGGTCTATCAGTTGGCCGATGCCCAGGGCATTACCTTGGCCAACGCCGTGTCCGGCCAACCCATTGCCTTGGACGCGGCCTGGGCCACACGCCTGGCGCAAGCCTCCTATACCGGCCCTGGCACGTTGAAAGCACCGCGCCTGTTGGAGTGGAGTGGTGAGGTACGCGATCACGAAGGCCGACTGTGGCGCGTGGATACCGACGATGGCCAGGACACCACGGTGTACCTGTCTGCCCAGACGGGCGAGGTGCTTTACCACCGCAACAAGACCTGGCGCCTGTTCGATGTGTTCTGGATGTTGCACATCATGGACTACACCGGGCGCAAGAACTTCAACAACCCGTTGGTGGTCACCGCCGCGATCGGCGGTCTGTGGTTGGCCCTGACCGGTATCTGGCTGCTGTTTGCCAGCTTCCATTGGAGCGAGTTCGTGCCGCGCCGCTGGCGTCCGGCCCGCGAGTTGTCGGTATTCGGTCCGGATGGGACACGGCTGCGTACCGTCCGGGCGTCGGCAGGCGACAACGTCTACGTCTCGCTGGCGCGCGAAGGCGTGCAACTGCCGTCCAACTGCGGAGGAGGGCAGAGCTGTGGCCTGTGCGAGGTGCGCTTCCGCGGCGCGGCACCCAAAGCCACCGCGGCCGATCGCGCCCACCTGGGCGCCAGCAAGGTCAAGATGGGCTATCGCCTGGCCTGCAATCTGGCCGTGACGGAAGACACCGATGTCGAGGTGGCTGGCGGGGCCAGCCTGTGGACCGAGTATGGCGCCACCGTGGAGCAGGTCACGGCAGTGACGCCGTTCCTGCGCGAGATCGTGCTCAAGCCCGACGAGGCCCCCGGTCCGGAATATCAACCTGGCGCTTACTTGCAGGTGCATGTGCCCAACTACGAGGTACCGGTGAACAAGCTCGTGCGGCCCGAGCACCACCATCAGGAGTGGGCGGGCGTGGACCTGCCCGAGAAGTTGGTCAACCGCGAACCGGTCCGTCGGGCGTATTCGCTCGCCTTGCCTGTCGATCAGGCACAGGGGCGACTGACCTTGCTGGCCCGCTTCAGTCCTGGACGATCGGACAAGAAACGCCATCCTCCTGGCAGGGGCTCAACCTACCTGTACACGCTCTCGCCCGGGGATCGGGTCTGCTTCAGCGGCCCCTTCGGCGACTTTGCGCTCAAGCCTCACGGACGGGAGAAAGTGTTCATCGGCGGCGGCGCTGGCATGGCCCCGCTGCGCGCGATGATTCGGACGCTGTTGGCGGGGCAGGGCGGTGAGCGGATCCACTTCTGGTATGGCGCGCGCAGTCTCAAGGAAGCGCCCTACATCGAGGAGATGGAGCGCCTGGCCCAGCAGCACGAGAACTTCAGCTGGCACTTGGTGCTGTCGGATGAAGCGCAGAACGACGACGCGCTATTGCGGGGCCTGGTGCATGAGGTAGCGCATGACCGCCTGCTCAAGGCCCACCAGGCCTTGGCCGATTGCGAGTTCTACCTGTGCGGACCGCCGGCCATGCTTAAGGCCACACGCGAGCTGCTGACCCGGCTGGGTGTACCCGACAGCCAGGTGGCGTACGACGATTTCAAGATCTGATCCCAACGCCCGCCGGCCGAGCAGGCCGGCGGGTCTTGCGGCGTACCGGATTTCCTGACCGCGCTCGTCCCAGTGAATGGACGTGCTTGAGCCTGCCTGATGAATCAGCGAGTACCCCGGTGACCACGGCGCTGGATGAGTGGTTCATATCCCATGTCCTGCCCCTGGAAGGCTTGATACATGCCTTCCTGCGCCGGCATGGACATGAGGACAGCGAGATTCCTGATCTTCGGCAGGAGGCTTACGCACGCATCTACGAAGCCGCGCGACGGGGCTTGCCCGCGCAGACCAAGCCCTTTGTCATGACCACCGTACGCAACTTGCTCATCGATCGCATTCGCCGCTCTCGTATTGTCTCCATCGAAGCGATGGCCGATGTGGAGCAGGCGGTCATGCAAAGCGATGAGGTCACGCCGGAGCGACACTTAGGCGCCCGTGATGAACTGCGCCGCTTGCAGCAAGGCTTGCAGAAACTGCCCCACAAATGTCGACAGATCGTGGAGCTTCGCAAGATCTACGGTCTATCCCAGCGCGAAGTGGCTGGACGATTGGGGATCGCCGAAGATACGGTGGAGCGTCAGACCCTGTTGGGTATGCGGGCCTTGGCCGACTTCATGCTCGGCGGTACCGGCAAGATCCAGCGTCCGTCACGGCGCTTCAACAAGGAACGTTCGCAGCCATGAGCCCACACAAGGACATCGAACAGGTCGCGGCGCAATGGATCAACCGTGCCGAGTCCCCACAATGGACTGCACAGGACCAGATCCAGCTGCAAGCCTGGCTGGAACAGGACACCGCCCATCGTGTGGCCTGGCTTCGTTTGAAGTCGGTGTGGACGCGCGCAGACCGGTTGGCGGCGGTACGCGCCGTGCAGCCGCCACGCATACACCGTTGGCGAGCGCCGATGCGCTGGGCCATTGCCGCGAGCGTTGCCATGCTGGCGGTGCTGTTCACCCTCACGGGGTGGGGCCCTGGCACGCGCTACAGCACCGAGGTTGGCGGCCGGGAGGTGATCGCCCTGTCGGACGGTTCCCGCCTGGAGCTCAACACGCACACGCAGCTGCGGGCGCAGGTGGACCCCTCGCTGCGCCACGTGTGGCTGGACAAGGGCGAGGCATTTTTTGATGTGAAGCCCGATCCGGCGCACCCGTTCGTCATCCACGCCGGCGAGCATCGTGTCGTGGTACTGGGAACAAAGTTCTCGGTCAGGCAGGAACGCGAACGCCTGGAAGTGGCCGTGCTGGAAGGCAAGGTGCGCGTTGAGCCGCTGGTGGCCAAACCGGGACGGCCGCCGGTGATCGTGCAGGGCGGGGGGCTGCTGTATAGCAAGCCGGCGGGCACGCTGGTGGCAGTCAACGCTCAGGACAAGGTGCGCCGGTCCTTGAGCTGGCGCCATGGCACCCTGGAGTTCGATCAAACCACGTTGGCGGATGTGGCGGCCCAGTTCAATCGCTACAACGATAAGCAGTTGGTACTGATGGATCCGGAAACGGCCCACATGCGTGTGGGCGGCAGTTTCGATGCCACAGGTGTGGATGCCTTCGCACGTCTGTTGGCCACCGGCTTCAACCTGCGCGTGGAGACGCAGGGTGATCAGATTCGCGTGTCCCAACCGCACTGAGACGCCAGCAGACATCAATCTGAAATATTTCATACCGGAAGCGTGCCGTCCTCTCGTCACAGATATCAGGCCGATTCGCGCCGACCTGGGGAAAATGCATGGCACGTACGAAAGTGGCGAGGACAGCGTTGGCTGTCATGTGTGGTCTGGTCATCGCGGCCTCCGCCGCTGCACAAACGAGCAGTTTTGATATTCCCGAAGGGGATCTGAAAGTCGCGCTGGAAGCCTATGCCCGGCAATCGGGCGTTCGCCTGGTCTACTTGAGCGAAGACGTTCGTGATCGACGCACCGCAGGCGCGCGTGGGGACATGTCCCAAGATGCAGCGCTGAACCGCCTGCTCGCCGGAACCGGACTGACGGTCAAGCGCGATCAAAGCGGCGCGCTGGCGATCGTGCGAGAAGGTGCCAACACGCCGACGCCTACGCGCAACGCACCGACCTCCGGTGTAGGGCAAGCCGGTCCCGATGCCTACAGCGCCTCCCTCTCCGGCGGCGCCGACGCCTCAACGCCGTCGGCCGCTTCACCCACCACCTTTGATGCGGTCCAGGTGACCGGCAGTCACATCAAACGCGCCCAGATGTCCGGTGTGGGCCCCACCACGGTCATTGATGCCGAGACCATCCAAAGCTCCGGTGCCGTCTCGGTCGAGACGCTGCTGCAGCGCTTGCCTGCATCGGCCGGTGCAGCCGGCTCGCAATCCAACAACTTCTGGACGGGTAACGGTAACGGCACCACCCAGATCAACCTGCGTGGCTTGGGCGTCAACCGCACCTTGGTACTGCTCAACGGCCGACGCGTGGTCAACGGTGGTACCGGCGCCAACAATTCGGTGGATCTGAACGTGGTGCCCTTGGCCCTGGTTGATCGCATCGAGATCCTGAAGGACGGCGCATCGGCGATCTACGGCGCCGATGCCGTGGCCGGCGTGGTGAACATCATCACGCGCAAGGAAATGGATGGCGTGGAGCTATCCACCCGCTATGGTCAGACTTTCCAGGGCGATGGCGAGATCGGCTCCTTCAACCTGGCCTTCGGTACCACCGGCGAGCGCAGCTCAATGTCTGGCGCCCTGACCTATGCCGAAAGCGGCACGATCACCATGGCGTCGCGGGCACCGTGTCCGTTGGGTGTGGTGGCCGGCACCCTGCAGTGCGTGGGCAACTCGTCCACCATCGGTGGGCGAGCCCGACTGGCCGATGGTCGCGTGGTCAACTTCAACCAGGACCCCAACGGGGATCCACGCTCCTACGAGCTCTATGATCCGGCCAAGCACAATTACAACTACAACTTGTTGCTCAATGCGGTCAGCCCGATCAAGCGAGTGGGCTTGAGTGGCTTTGGTCAGTTCGACCTGACCGAGAACACCCGTCTGTTCACGGAACTGATGGCGACCAATCGCCAGTCCAATCAGCGTGCCTCACCCAATACCCTGGGGGTGTATCGCACCATCCGGATCGCCGCCACTAATCCCACCAATCCCACCGGCCAGAACCTGACCCTGGAACGTCGGCGTCTGGAAGAAGCCGGGGCGCGCATCACCGAGCAGGAGGTCGATACGTTTCGCACCGTGCTTGGTTTGGAGGGGCAGTGGGGCGATAACTGGGCGTGGAATGTCGCGATGAACTGGGGCCGCAACTCTGCTACGGACAGCTCGACCAATATCGCCAACCTGGATCGGGTAGAGAACACTCTCAACACCAGCCTGTGCAGCAACACACCAGGGGCGGCTATTCCGTGCGGCAACTACTTGGGCTACGGCAACCTGACGCCCGAAGTGCTGGATTACATCCTGTTTACCCAGCGCGGCTCCGGTGGCAACAGCCAGCAGGGCTTTAGCGGCACCATTTCCGGCGCCCTGTTCGATTTGCCCGCCGGTAGCGTCGCCTTCGCTTCGGGCGTTGAGTTTCGCAAGGAACGGGGATGGCTGTACCCAGATCCGCTGGTAGTCAACGGCAGCGCCAACATCGTGCGTCAGGATCCGATCGAAGGTGAGTACTCGGCCAAGGAAGCCTTTGTCGAGTTTGCCGTCCCGCTGCTGCAGGACGTCCCGTTGGTGGACTACGCGACCCTGAACCTGGCCGGCCGCTATTCCGACTACGACCTGTTCGGCAGCGACACCAACTACAAGGTGGGGCTGGATTGGCAGGTGGCCGAACCGCTGAAGATTCGTCTCAACTACGCGACGGCTTTTCGTATCCCCAGCATCCCGGAGTTGTTTGGCGGCATCGGCCAAGGCAGCCTGACCACCCTGGATCCGTGCAGCAACTGGAGCACCTTGCCCGCGGACTCGGTGATTCGGGCCAACTGCCAGGCCGCCGGGGTGCCCACCAACTTTCGTCAGTTGGGCAACACCATCCTCACCACGACCGGCGGCAATCCCGACCTCAAGCCTGAAGATGCGCGGACCTTCACGGCAGGCTTTGTGTGGACCCCAGGCTTTGCGCCGGGGCTGACGCTCACGGCCGATTACTACCGTATCCGCATCGAGAATGCGATCCGTAGCATTGAAGGCTCGGTCAAGCTGCGTGCGTGCTACACCACGCCGAACTTGGCCCATCCGTTCTGCTCACCGGCCAACTTCACTCGTGATCCGGTCACCGGTGAGGTCAACTACCTCTCGTCCCAGCAGGTCAATGCGGCCAGCGAGGAATCCGAAGGCGTGGATATCGGTGTGCTGTATCAATTCGATGTGGCCGGCTGGCAGGCAAGCGCGAGTCTGGATGCCTCGTATCTTGAGCGCTACGACGTCACTCCCTTCGCCGGTGCCACCACCATTGAGTACGCCGGCAAGATCACCAGCGGCTTGGGTAGCTACACCCAGTGGCGTGGCTTGGGCTCACTGCGCATGGGCAAGAACCGTTGGACTGGCGTCTATTCGGCGCAGTACATCGGCAGTGCGGACGACATCATCGCCGTGCCCGGCACGATCGGCTCGCATGTGTCCAGCGTGGTGTACCACAACCTGCAACTGAGCTACGGCATCAAGAAGAAATGGGACATCTCGGCCGGCGTTGAGAACGTGTTCGATAAAAAGGCGCCGTTCGTGCAGAACAACCCCAACGCCAACACCGACACCATGACGTACGACTTGCTGGGTCGTCGCTGGAATGTCCGCTTTGGTTACCACTGGTAAGTCACGATCCCAAGGAGCTACACATCATGAGAAACACGCAACTATCTGCCGCACTACTGCTATTCGCGGTGGCCGGTAGCGCCGGCGCGCACGACCTGTTTGTCGCTTTCTCCAAGCCCGGCACCGCAGCGGGCGAGGCGAACACCGCCCTGGTCAACAACGGCACCTTCGATGAAAGTGCTGGCGCAGTCACCCGGGCGCGTCTACAGAACGTTTCGCTGAGCCAGGGTGGCGCCAAGGCGGCCCCGGACTTGGCCAGTTGGAAAGAGGTCGGCAAGCAAAGCCAGCTCACCGTGCATCCGGCGGGCGAGGGCACCTATCTGCTAGGGGTCTCGACGATGGCTTCCACCAGCACCCGTACGGCCAGCGAGTTCGGCAAGTACCTGGAGTTGGAAGACTTGCCCGATACCTTGGCCACCTATGATGCGAGCAAGTTCCCCAACGGGGTCACCTACAGCTATACCAAGCATGCCCGCGCCATTGGACAAGTAGGCACGAAACTGACTGACGACTTCGCCGCCTCGCTGGGCTATCCGTTGGAGATCCGCCTGGCCCGCAATCCTGGAAGCGTGAAGGTCGGCGAACAGCTGTCGTTCCAGGTACTGCAGCAGGGCACGCCAGTGCCCAACCTGCGCGTGTACGTCGGCCATCGCGCTGACGCACCGGTCAAGGGCGGGCACGGTAGCGCCACGCTGCTGCGTACCGATGCCCAAGGCCAAGCCAGTTTCAAGGTGACCTCCGCCAAGACCTGGTACATCCACACCAATCACATGGTGCCCTCTACACAAAAGAGCTTGGATTTTGTGTCGGATCGGGCGTCGCTGAGCTTTGATATTTCCCCGCACGCCGGGCACTGATAAGTAAGCACGTAGGCGGTACTCTCCCCTTTGACGCCAGTCATGACTTCTTCCATGACTGGCGTCTTTTTGTGGGGACGCACCTCAAGTGCTCAGTCTGTCTCTCATTGGTCGCCCCGCGCCGCGCGCAGTCCACGTCGCCGCACCAGATAGAACGCTGCGGGAATCACCACCATGGAGAGCACCGGTGCGGTGAGCATGCCACCCAGCATCGGCGCGGCGATACGTTGCATGACCTCCGAACCGGCACCGGCACCGATGAACAGCGGAAACAAGCCGGCCAGGATGACGGCCACCGTCATCGCCTTGGGGCGTACGCGCTGCACGGCACCTTCGTAGATAGCTTCTTGCAGAGTCGACACATCTTCCGGCGCACCGCTGGCCAAGCGCTGCTCCCAGGCATGGCGCAGGTACAGCAGCATGATGACGCCGAACTCAGCGGCAACGCCGCCCAGGGCGATGAATCCGATCATGCTGGCCACCGAAATCGCATGGCCCAGCCCCCAGATCAACCAGAAACCGCCCACCAACGCCAAGGGCAAGCTGAGCAGGATGATGGATACATCGCTAAGCCGGCGAAACACCATCCAGATGACCAGGAAGATGATCGCCAACGCCGCGGGCACCACCCATTGCAGGCGTGCCAATGCCCGTTGCAGATACTCGTACTGCCCCGACCACGCCAGACCATAGCCGGCAGGCAAACTCACCTGGGTCTGTACCGCGGCTTGCAGGTCCTGGACCACCGATCCCAAGTCGCGATCGGCCACATCCACGTAGATGTAGCCCACCAACCGGCCGTTATCGCTCTTGAGCATCGGCGGGCCTGGGCTGATTGACAGCTCCGCCACCTGGCTCAAGGTCAGTTGCACACCGCCTGGCGCGATCAGCGGCAGATCCTGCAAGGCCTGCAACGAGTCACGCTGGTCACGGGGGTAGCGCAAGACGATGGGATAGCGTTCGCGCCCCTCGATCGTTTCCCCGATTGGATCGCCGCCAACGACCGTGGCAATCAGTTGCTGGAGTTGGCCTTGAGTGAATCCATAACGTGCAGCGATTTCCGGACGCACCTGTACATCGACATAGCGCCCACCCGTGACGCGTTCGGCCAGTGCCGAACTCACGCCGGGCACGGTCTTGGCCACCTGCTCGATCTGCTGGCTCAGGCGCTCGATCTGCTCCACATCCGGTCCGGAGACCTTGATCCCAATCGGGCTCTTGATGCCGGTGGCCAACATATCGATGCGATTGCGAATGGGCGGGACCCATAGGTTGGTCAGACCGGGAATCTTGACCGCTGCGTCCAACTCCTGGCGCAGCTTCTGAGGGGTCATGCCCGGGCGCCATTGATCCCGCGGCTTGAAGGTCACGGTGGTCTCAAACATTTCGATCGGGGCCGGATCGGTCGCACTTTCGGCACGGCCCGCCTTGCCGAACACGTGCTCAACCTCCGGTACGGTCTTGATCATCCGGCCCGAGAGCTGGAGCAACTGACGGGCCTTGTCGGCGGACAGGCCGGGCAGGGCCGTGGGCATGTACAACAGGCTGCCTTCTTCCAAGGGCGGCATGAACTCACTGCCCAACCGGCTAAAGGGGATCAAGGTGAGCACTAGCAGCAGGCCGCTGAGCAGCAAGGTGACAGCGGGATGTTTGAGGACCCACAGCAGGATGGGCCGATAGCCAGCGATCAGGATGCGATTGATGGGGTTCTGCTGTTCCGGGCGGATGCGGCCGCGGATCAGGTAGCCCATCAAGACGGGGATCAAGGTCACCGACAACCCTGCTGCGGCGGCCATCGCGTAGGTCTTGGTGTAGGCCAGAGGCGAGAACAATCGCCCTTCCTGCGCCTGCAGGGCAAAAACCGGCACGAAAGACAGGGTGATGACCAGCAAGCTGGCGAACAGGGCCGGTCCGACCTCGGCCGCCGAGCGGGCCATCAACTGCCAGCGCTCCTCACCCTGAGGTTCCCGGCCGTGCGCCTCCCGCCAGTGCTCCAGATGCTTGTGTGCATTTTCGATCATCACCACCGCTGCATCGACCATCGCACCAATGGCGATGGCGATGCCGCCTAATGACAGCAAGTTGGCGGAGATCCCCTGGGCGTGCATCACGATGAAGGCCGCCAGGATACCCAAGGGCAGGGTGATGACGGCCACCAACGCCGAGCGTAGGTGCCACAGGAACAGCAGGCATACCAGCGCTACGACCAGGAACTCTTCGCCAAGCTTGTGGGTGAGGTTGCGTACCGCATCCTGGATCAGCTCGGAGCGGTCGTACACCGGCACCACTTCCACGCCCTCGGGCAAGCTGGATTGCAACGCCTGCAGTCGCGCTTTGACGTTCCGAATGGCCCCCAAGGCATCCTTGCCGGTCCGCAGGACGATCACGCCGCCGGCCACCTCACCTTGACCATCCAACTCTGCGATACCACGACGGAAGACCGGCCCCCGACTAATCGTGGCAACCTCACCGAGCAAGACGGGGATACCGTCGTTGCCGGTTACTGGCACCTGTTCGAACGCCTCCTGTGTGCGCAGGTAGCCTTCGCTACGCACCATCAGTTCGGCTTCGCCTTGTTCGATCACCGAGCCCCCGGTAGCGCCGTTGGCCGCATCCACCGCCTCGATGAGCTCGGCCACCGTCAGTCCACGGGCCGCCAACGCCTGCGGATCGGGCTGGATCTGCCAAGCGCGCACCGCACCGCCCACACTGGCTACTTCAGCCACGTCCGGCACGGTTTTTAGCTCATAACGAAGAAACCAGTCCTGCAACGCACGCAGCTGCCCCACATCACGTTGACCGGTCCGATCCACCAAGGCGTACTGGTAGATCCAGCCCAGTCCTGTCGCATCAGGACCCAGCGCCGGATTCACATTCGGCGGAAGTCGATCGCGTACCTGACTCAAGTACTCGAGCACTCGAGAGCGCGCCCAGTAAAGATCAGTGGCATCGTCAAACAGGATGTAGACGAACGAATCACCGAAGAAGGAGAAGCCGCGCACCGCCTTCACGCCCGGGACGGACAACATCGTGGTGGCCAACGGGTAGGTCACTTGGTCTTCGATGATGCGCGGGGTTTGCCCCGCCCATTGCGTGCGGATGATGACCTGGGTATCGGACAGGTCCGGCAGCGCATCCAGCGGCGTGTTCTTTACCGACCAGATACCGACCACCGCCAGCAGCGCGGCGGCAACCAGCACCAGCACGCGATTGGCGATGCAAGCATGGATCAGGCGCGCGATCATGGTGTGCTCTCCATCGCTTCGGACATGACGTCGCTTGCCTGGCAATCAGCGGCTGCGGCGGGGCCGAACTTGGGTACCAACTGCATATCCATGAACGGTGACTTGCCCGGCTTGTCGAAATGCTTCTCCGGCACCATCGGGTCATACCAGTACTGCACCGGGCAGCGCGGCGGCGTAGAGGTGGAGGTCCCTGGCGCGACAGGCGCAGGCTGTCTGGACGGTGACGGCACGACAGTGCGAGGGTCGTGCCCGGCGTCATGGCGCTCGTGCACACCTGATGCGCTGGCAGGGCTTGTCGGTTGTGCAGCGCCCAGGCGCTCCAACGCACCGGAGAGACTGGCTTCAGAGTCGAGCAGGAACTGACCCGAGACGACCACGCGTTCACCACCGGCCAAGCCTGCCACGATCTGCGTGCGCCCTTGCACGCTACGTCCGACACTCACCCGCACCGGCCGGAAGCTCCCGTCCGGATCCTGCACGATGACCCGGCTGTCCCGCCCGGTGGCGATCAGCGCCTCCGTGGGAACGACTGGCAGGGCCTGCTCGGCATCGGGCTGCACCAGAACCTCGGCGAACATGCCCGGCACCAGCCGACGCTGCGGGTTGCGCAGCACAATTCGCGCCCGCTGCGTACGACTAGCCATGTCGACCTGGGGAAGCAACGCCTGGATCTGTCCGACAAAGCGCTCTGCCGGCCAGGCACTGACCGTGGCCCGCACTGAGGTCCCTGGCCGCAAGGTGCCCAGCGCTGCTTGGGGCACCGAGGCCTCCAGCCACAGCGTGTCCAGCCCATTGATCTTGAACAGTGGCGTACCGGGCATCACCGTCTGCCCTTCGCGTGCCAGGATCTCGGTCACGACACCACTGTGGTCTGCGCCAAGCACGACGCCACTTCTGGCCGAGGCGCCAGAGGGAACACCCAACGAACGCAACCGTTGTTGCGCCGCACCCTGTAGCTCACGCGCGCCCGCGGACTGAGCTTGGCTCAGGGCATGTGCTTCGGCGATGGCAGCGTTCCATGCCGGGGCCTGCACGGTGGCCAGCGCTTGACCACGACGAACCTCGGTAAACGGCGCCTTTACCTGCACCTGGGTGATCAAGCCTTCCATGCGCGCACTGACCACGGTTTCCTGGGTCAGATCCCACGTCAGTGTGCCCGGCACGCGTACGGCAGTCCCTAGTGACTCTACCGTCACTTCCTGAGTGCGTATGCCCACGTTCTGCTGCAGGCGCGGATCGATCTGCGTTCCGCCCCCCATGGCCTCATCTGCGTATTTGGGCAGCAACTCCATATCCATGAACGGAGATTTGCCCGGCTTGTCGAATCGCTGCTCCGGCGCCATGGGGTCGTACCAGTACAGCACCTTGCGTGCTTGATCTGCGCCGCTCGTGCCGGTGGGCGGGGTGGTATCAGAGGTTCGAGTCATCCAGGCGTAGCCGCCGGCAAAGCCGATCGCCAGCAACCCGAGGGCCACGGCGAGCTGTGTGAGACGCGTTTTGGTCGGGCTCATGGCGTGTTCTCCTCATGGGGCAGCAGATAGGCCAGTGCCGCCCAGGCACGGCCCTGTTCGCCCAGCAGACGGGCGTTCTCCAGTTGCAATTCGATCTCATCGCGCCGCGCTTCCAGCCACGGCTGCAGGTCGGCACCGGCGCCGTAGGCGGCCAACGCCGTGCGTGCGCGATCGCGCGCCAAAGGCAGGCTCTGCGTGTTCTGACGCTCCAACTGGCCGGTTAACCCGCGCCATCGCGCTATCGCGCGTTGCACCGACTCGGCTTGGATGCGCCGGGCCTCATCGCGCTCTGCGGACACCGCCTCCAGCTCGGCCCGCCGTGCCGCGATGCCTCGTGCTTGGCGGTTCTTCTGGAACAGCGGCAGGCCCACACCCACTTCCACCATGAGCATGTCGCTGCGCGCCATGCCGTCGGGTGCGCGCTCGCGACGTCCGTAGGTGAGCTCCACACTCCAATCCGGGCGGGTTTCGGCCACGGCCGCATCCACCTGGGCCTGGGCTAAGCTCTGGCGTGCCTCCCAGCCCAGTAGTGGCGTGTGCTGGTCCAGTTTGACCAGCAGTTGGGTGGGCTCCAATGGCAACTGCGAAAAATCCGGTGCCGCACCACTGGCCAAGATCGCCTCTGGTGCAATACCCAACCACCGCGCCAGGCCGGCCTGCGCGGCGGCGTGCTCCGCATGTACCTGCTCCAGGCGATTGTCCAACTGCAGTAGGGCGGCCTGGGCGGCAAGCACGTCACTGGCCCCGGCCGTGCCACCTGCCAAGCGAGCACGCGCCGCACGCTCGGCTATGCGTGCCGGCTCGCGCAATCCTTCCAACGCATCTACGGCTTGCTGCGTACTCCACAGCTCGATCCAGGCCAGCGCGGCCGCTTGGGCCACCATCTGCTGTTCGGCCATCGACAGTGAGCGCGCTTGCGCCAGCGTCGCTTGCGCCAGCGCGTGCTCGGCACGTCGTTTCGCACGCGCAGGAAACTCCTGCATCAAACCGACTTGCTGGGTGGTCATCTCATCGGCCCGCAAGCTGAAGGCATCGGGTCCGCTGACGGGCCAGTTCGCCAGCCCCACGATCAAGCGTGGGTCGGGCAGCGCGCCAGCACGCGCGGCTTCTTCGGTACTGGCATCGATCTGGGATCGGCGCACCTGCAGGGTTGGGGCGTTAGCAAGCGCCTGTTTTAGGGCTTCTGTGTAGCTGATCGGGATAGCGGGCGATGCCGCCACCACAGGACCACTGAGCGCCAGGGCAAACACGAACCCACACGCCATCCTGCGCCTTGCACGCAAGAAGAAAGACATCTCCATAAGACCTCCGGACAAACGACAACGAGCGCGCTGCAACGCATGCAGCACGAGCACGGGTCAATCCAGGAGGGGGCTTAAATCAGCAGGCTACAGAAGCGCTGCAGGGGAGGCGGATCGGACACGCACACCGGAACATCCCGATAGAACTGCGCGTGTACCGGTGGCAAGAGAGCCTGCACGAGCGCGAAGGCGGCCAGCGCGGGCTGGTAAGGCACTTGAGGGGCCTTCGCATCGGCCGTGGCGATGTGATCGCGCTGGCAATGCTGGTCGCACAACGCCGGAGCATCGGGATCCGGCGCGGACATCTCTTCGCAACCGACCATCAGGGTCGCTTGTCCAGCTTCCACCGATTCCAGCGGACAGGCGTAAGCCACCAGCGCCAGTTGCTGCAGCAGCAGCGCCCACAGCCCCAGCCATGCCAGTCGGGCACGAGAACGGGGTCGCCGCCATCGCCTCAGCAGCTTCACCATGACAGCTCCCGCACGCCCGAAGCAGCGCCTGCGGACGCTGGGCAGATCACGGCAGGGGCCGTGCGAGCTCTCATGATGGCCAGTCTAGCCCTCTTGGGGCTGAGTGGCATTGATCAGGATCAAGCCCTCGCGCGGACTCAGCTGTGGCATCCGCCGCAGCAGGAGGATGCGGCGGCCGGGGCGGCCGGCGTACCAGCCTCAGAAGGGAGCACGGCAGCGATCACATAGCCTTGCCGCTGGATAGCCTCAACCGCCTGTTCTACGGCAAGCAGGCCCTCGATCTTGACCACGCCACTGCCCAGATCGACGTCCACCTGGGCGTGGGGGTCAAGGGCCTGAATGGCTTGGGTCACCGTTCGGACACAGTGACCACAGGTCATACCTTCAACAACGAGATTCATGGACAACCCTCCAAAAGCATCGGCGGTTTGCCGACGCTGTCACGATGAGCCTTCCCACGGTGGGAAGGTCAAGCGACAGGCAAGTTGAGTGGAGAACCGTCCCGTGTTGTTGACCTTCCCATCATGGGAAGGCTCAGGCTACCTGCTCGTTCCTATTGGTCCTTACTCCATGGACATAACGCTCACCTCGCCGCAACCAGTGCCTGCGGCCCCCCATCGCTTCAGTGTCGCCGGCATGACATGCGCCTCATGTGTAGGCCGGGTAGAGCGCAGCTTGCGGGCCGTTGCCGGCGTGAGCGATGCGTCGATCAATCTGGCAACAGAAGTGGCCAAGGTAACCGCGCCGGCGGCCGCGTTGCCCGCCTTGATCGCGGCGGTGAAGCAGGCCGGTTATGAGGTTGCCAGCCATGAGCGGGATCTGATCATCGAAGGGATGACCTGCGCTTCATGTGTGGCACGGGTAGAGCGTGCGCTGCGTGCTGTGCCAGGCGTGATGGAGGTGTCGGTCAATCTGGCCACCGAGCGTGCGCGCATACGGGCCACGTCACTGGTGGAGGTCACATCCCTGGTTGCCGCCGTCAGCGCAGCGGGTTATCGCGCGATCGAACCGCAGACACTGGAAGACAAGATCGATACAGCGCCGGCACGCCAGGCGCTCAGTGGTGACACCCTCAAACTGCTGATCTCTGCGGCCCTGTCCCTGCCGTTGGTCGTCCCCATGCTGGGATGGGTCGCAGGTCAGCACTGGATGCTGCCGGGCTGGATGCAGTTCTTGCTCGCAACGCCGGTGCAGTTCTGGATCGGTGCGCGCTTTTATCGCGCCGGATGGCATGCACTGCGCGCCGGCACCGGCAACATGGATCTGCTGGTCGCTTTGGGGACCAGCGCCGGTTATGGCTTGAGTGTCTATCACTTGTTCAATGATGCCGGACACCACGGCGATGCCGCGCTGTACTTCGAGACCTCGGCGGTCATCATTACCTTGATCCTGCTGGGCAAGTGGTTAGAGGCCCGCGCCAAGCAACAGACCACGCAAGCGATCCGGGCCTTGCAAGCACTGCGGCCAGCCACCGCACGCGTGTATCAGGACGGACAAGAGCGCGAGGTTGCCATTCACGAGGTTGCCGTCTCGGACATTGTCAGTGTGCGGCCAGGCGAGCGCATCCCCGTGGATGGCGTGATCGCGGAGGGCCGCACGCACGTCGATGAGTCCCTGATCACCGGGGAGTCCATGCCCGTGGCGCGCGGGGAGGGCGATCGCGTCACCGGTGGGGCTATCAATGGCGAAGGCCGCATCCTGGTACGCACACTGGCCATCGGCGCCGAAACCGCGTTGTCCCGGATCATTCGCCTTGTGGAGGATGCACAGGCCAAGAAGGCACCTATTCAGCGAACCGTGGATCGGGTGAGCGCGATCTTCGTGCCGGTAGTGATCGGCCTGGCTTTGCTCACGCTGCTCGGCTGGGGTCTGGGAACGGGTGATTGGAACCAGGCGATCCTGAGCGCGGTAGCGGTGCTGGTCATCGCATGCCCGTGCGCGCTGGGGTTGGCGACCCCGACCGCGATCATGGCCGGCACCGGCGTGGCCGCCCGAGCGGGCATTCTGGTCAAGGATGCCGAAGCGCTGGAAGTGGCACGTACCGTAAAGGTGGTGGCCTTCGACAAAACAGGCACGTTGACCCAAGGACGTCCGGTACTGACCGAAGAAACTGCCACCCGTGGCCACGCGGCCGATCTGTTGCCGTTGGCGGCGGCCCTGCAGCAAGGCAGCGAGCATCCCTTGGCCAAGGCCGTACTGAGCGCAATGGGCCAGCGCGCCATTCCGCTCTCACGCGACGTGCAGGCGGTGCCTGGCCGCGGCATCACCGGCAAGGTGGATGGCAGGAACCTGTTGCTGGGCAGTACCCGTATGATGCTTGAGCATGGCGTGGCGCTCACGGCATTGCAGACCCGGGCCGAACTACTCAGCCAGACCGGCCACACGGTGTCCTGGCTGGCAGAGCAGGGCACCGATCATCCGCAGTTGCTCGGCATACTGGCCTTTGAGGATCCGCCGCGTCTGGGTGCAGCCGCGGCTGTGCAACGGCTGCACACGCTGGGTTTGCGCACCGTCATGATTTCTGGCGACAACCCCGGCGCCGCCGCCTCGGTGGCAAAGGTGCTGGGCATCCAAGAGGTGCGCGCCAATGTATTGCCTGAGCAGAAAGCTGCGTTGGTCGCTGAATTGGCTCAGTCGGCACCGGTGGCCATGGTCGGCGACGGTGTCAACGATGCGCCAGCGCTGGCTGCCGCCAACCTGGGGGTGGCCATGGGAACCGGTACGGATGTGGCGATGCATGCCGCTGGGGTTACCCTAATGCGCGCTGAGCCGGGTCTGATCGCCGATGCCATCGACATTTCCCGCCGCACGACCCGCAAGATCCATCAGAACCTGTTCTGGGCCTTCGGTTACAACGTGGTCGGGATTCCTCTGGCGGCCCTGGGCTTGCTTGATCCGGTCATCGCCGGCGCAGCGATGGCCTTGTCCAGTGTGAGCGTGATTGCCAACACGCTGCTGTTGCGCCGTTGGCAGCCAACCAAGATCGATGTGGGAGAGGCATGATGGCAACCAGACGCAGCTCCAGGGCACTGCGACCCGAACTGGCCGACGCGCGCGAAGCCGGATTGCATAACATTGGCGAGGCCGCCGCGCTCAGCGAGGTCAGCGCCAAGATGATTCGCCACTATGAAGGGATCGATCTGATCCCTCCGGCTAGTCGCACCTTTGCTGGCTATCGCCTCTACACCGATGCCGATGTGCACAGGCTTCGATTCATTCGTCGTGCCCGCAACCTGGGATTTTCCATCAAACAAATCCAATCGCTCTTAGGCTTGTGGAGCGATGACCGGCGAGCCAGCGCCCAGGTCAAGAAACTGGCCCAGGGCCACATCGACGATCTGCAGATCAAGATTACCGAGATGCAGGCCATGCAGCGAACGCTGCGCGACCTAGCAAGTCGATGCCATGGCGACAACCGCCCGGAATGCCCGATTTTGGACGATTTGGCGAGTCCGACGAACGGGCATTGACGTTGCCACAGTGGGAAGCCTGACGCTGGCTATCCCTGCTGGTTGGAGCAGCAACGCATGCATCGACTACATATCCCGGCCATGGCTTGCAGCGCATGTGTGGCACCCATTCGACGTGCGCTGATGAGCGTAGACCCCTCGATGCGGGCGCAGTTCATGCCGCACCAACGCCGCATCAGTCTCGAAACCCGCCGTCCGCTTGAGCTGATAACGCAAGCACTCAGCTCGATCGGCTATCCGGCCCATATTGTTCATTAATGGCGTCATTAAAGAATGCGTTGTGCCATTGCGCCATCTCGATCGCCACCTCTCACCCAAATCGCCCAATGAGCCTCATGCACGCCTACCGCGTCATCCGTGGACAGGGTCCACAAAGCCTTCACAGAATCGAGGTTCCGCCATCGTCCTTGGGTGAGAACCAGGTGCTACTGGCCGTCAAGGCCGCCTCGCTCAACTACCGTGACTTACTCGTTGCTCACGGTCAGATGGGGGCCGGCGAAGCCCGCATCCCATTGTCGGACGCCGCCGGACAAGTAGTAGCTGTAGGTTCGGCGATCACCGACTTCTCCATCGGTGATGCCGTACTCCCCATCTTCTTTCCGCGGTGGACTGAGGGATTTCCCAGCGAGCAAGCGCTGTCCCTGTCGCTGGGTGGCAACATCGACGGTGTGCTGACGACACATCTGATGGTAGATCAAAGTGCATTGGTGCACGCGCCACGCACTCTGTCATGGGAGCAAGCTTCTACGATCGCCTGCGCAGGGGTCACTGCCTGGCACGCGTTGTTTGAGTTGGGCGCGCTGCCCGACGGTGCTCATGTGCTGATTCAGGGTACTGGCGGCGTGTCTACATGGGCGGTCCAGCTCGCGCTGGCAGCCGGCTTGCACGTCACGGTGCTCTCTGGGAGGGGAGAGGGCATCGAGCATATGGTGGCATTGGGGGCACACGCTGCCATCAACTACAACACCGATCCCAACTGGGGTGAAACGGTGCTCCGCACGACCGGCGGCGTAGATCTGGTGATGGACATCGGTGGAGCTGACACGATTGCTCGCTCGCTGCGAAGTCTGCGCCCCGGCGGCCAAGTCGTGACCATCGGTGGCGTCGCTGGCGGATTTGCATTGAGCATCGATCCATTCTCACTCATCGGCGGAAAGTCACTCACCGGAGTGGTAGTGGGTTCCAAGAAAATGACCCAAGCCCTTATCCGCTTCATCGACGAACACGCCATCGTGCCCGTTATCGACATCATCTTTCCTTTTGCTGAAGCTGCTGCCGCGTTTGCGCGCATGGAACATGGAAGGCCCATCGGCAAAGTGGTCATCGCCATCAACTAACCTCTCGGCTTCACACGAGTTCCTTCATGCCTCTGATCAACATCAAAGTCTCTGCATCTTCGTCTCCCGCGCTGACCGCGAAGATATCTACACAGGTGAGCGATATGACCAGCCGGATTCTAGGAAAGAAGGCGGGCCTGATCGCGACGATCATCACGTATGTCCGGCCTGAAGATTGGCTGATCGGAGGAAAGACGCTGAGTGAGATTGGCGTCTCAAGCTTCTCGCTGGAGATCATCGTGACGGATGAGACCAACACCAAAGCGCAGAAGGCAGAGTATCTTGCCGAGGTGTTCGCTTGCTTTGAGCGCCTGTTAGGCCCCGTGCACCCGACAAGCTATGTACATGTCCACGATGCGCGCGCCTCGGCGTATGGCTACGGTGGGCGTACGCAAGAAGCGCGGTTCCATCAGTCCTGACATTCCCGTTGCGCGCATATCTCGCACAAAAGGACGCTGTCGGGTCAAGTTTTCAGGCACTCCCAGCCTAGGAGCTTTCGCCGGGTACTGCGAAGATCTGCCTGATGTCCATGGGAGTCGTGCGGCCATCCTTTGCTACGAGCTCATGAAAAGCTTCTTGAACTTTGGAGAGTTGGGCCATCGGCAAAGTGATCTCGCCCGATCTGACCGGATCGCACCAGTAAGCCGTGTTGGTCAACGCAACATGCTGGCGGCAAACCATTGGACGGTCCTCGTAGATCGAACATTGCTCCTGGATGAGAAAGGGGCAGGGCGAACCATGGAAGTCGGCGCTAGGAAGCGACTTCGGCAATCGAGAATGCGAGGAGCGCTTCTCAATAAGCTCGGCCTCAACGGGATAAAGGTGCACCGGGTAGCGGCAACATGCCGAGCAGCCCGCACTGCATGCGACATATGGAGCCATCGCCGCGGACAGGATCTCCATTTCCTTGTGCAAGGCGCGCAGCTTTTTTATCGGGCTTCCAGGCAAAGCGGCCAGCCGACTGGCCAAGCTGGCTTCTCTGTCTTGGATTTCCATCGGAATGCCAGTAATCATTCGATCGAAATTCGCCTGGGCATTCTTCTTGGCCTGAGCAGGATCGCGCTCTGAGTCAACCGTTTGCTGCATCATCGGTGCTCCTCAAACGTGCCGGGTTGATCCTCAAAACCTACCAAGCCTGCGCCCATCGTGCTCGCGGAACTGAGGGCTATCAGGGCTGGAGCGTCCGGCGCGGGCTAGCCGCAACGTGAGCAGGACACCGATCGAGGGCAGAGCCATTCAGACACCAGACTCACCAAACCGGCCACGCCGCGGTTTTACATAAGCGACGTTATGCGAAGTACGTTATTGATTATACCGGATTAATTTGGAAATCGCAAGGTCTGTAGTTGCACCGTGCGCTAGCCGGCCACAGACGCGATAAGCTAAGCATTCCTTAGCTCCAGCCATTCTTGATGTCATGACGACGCCATCTGAGCGCACCCGCAATGTGTTGCAGGCGGGCGCGTTCCTCCGGCAGCTAGCGGCCAGCCAAGCCGTGCCCAAAGAGGTGCGGCAAGAGGCATATCGACTGCTGCGGCACTATCCAACCGTCAGCGACATCGAGGCGATTGCTGAGCACGAAGAGCGGCTGCGAGCGCTGACCCAGTCGGCCTTCGTACGACCCTACCTGAGCAGCGAGATCGAGGCGGATTGGTTCTCCGGATACCCGCTTGGCCCTCATCGCATCTGACTATGAAGCAACCGAGCAGGCCGCGTGCAAGAGGGACTACGTCCGCAGAGGCAGCGCTGGAGGCTTCCTTTGAACGGGCCCGCGACAGCGCAGCCGAGGAACGCGCATTCTTCAAGCGACTGATGGATGCGATCGTGTACGTGCATGCGCCCGTCTCGGATGACGCGCGGACACTGCGGCTGGTCCAGTTCCGCCATCCTGACGGTTTCGATGCGATCCCCTTCTTTACCTCGCTCGACAAGGCGCAGGCGGCCAGTTCGGCTGCTGTCAGAATTCTGGGAGTTCCAGGCCGTGAGCTGCTAACCGGTACTCGCGGCGCTACGTTGATGCTCAATCCCAACGACGACGGCGTTGTCCTCTACCCGGAAGAGGTTGCGGCATTGTTGGATACGGGCTTTCTGGCCAGGGTGGAACGGCTGGAGCCGGCGGAGTTCGCGGTGAGACCTGCCCAAGCCGCACCGGCTTGGCTCGCTCCGGCCATCAGCGGCAGCCTTGAACACGCCGACTTCGTCTCGTCGGCGTATCTCCTGGAAACTCACTCGTCGGGGGGCGTCGAACAGCCTCCCGGTCTGTTGATCTGGCTGGTGGTCGACCTGGCTTTCGCCGAGCGGGCGGCTCGTCTGGTGACCACCGCCATACAGCCCTTATGCTCAGATTTGGACGTCATCATCGACTTGGCGGTCCACGACGTATCGCAGCCTTTGCCGGCGGGCCTGGATGATCCTCAGATCGTGCCCATGTTCACGAGAATCAAGCCAACTTGAGCGCAGCTCATCGGCCTATGAGCCCTGAAGACAAACTGCTAGCACTCCTTCCGGAATTGACCGAGGAAGAGAAGGATCGGCGGACCCGCGAAGGTATCGCCGACGTCGACGCTGGACGTACGATCCCGCACGAGGAACTACTGCAATGGATCAGGCGATGGTCGGAGCCTTCTTGAGGGTTTCCGTTGGGTCAGGAGCGTGGAAACTCTTGAATCCAATATTCAAGAAGGGCACGCGTGCCTAAGCAGCACTTCAGAAATGCCTGGGTCACGCGGCTTCTGGTTCGATCAAGCCTAAGTCTGTAATCCACGCACTGCCTGACGTCGAGGGGTGTTTCCTCGTTGAATCATGGTGTTAGAGCCGATTCGGCTGTTTTTCTCACGAATCCCTGCCGGGGTTCGTCTTCGCCGCGGCTGACACGCTATTGGGCGCCGGCGAGCGGCCTACGGTTGAACGCGTACGGCAGGCCCTGGGACGCGGCTCGCCGAACACGATCGGACCGCTGCTGGATATGTGGTGGATGCAGCTGGCAGAACGCCTGCAGCACCGGCTGAAAATGCCGGCGGTGCCGGAGGCCGTGGGCCCGGCCTTAGCCCAGATCTGGGGGCTGGCGCTGGCGGCCGGACGCCAGCAGGCTGAGGCTACGCTGGTGCCCGAGCGCCAGCGGCTGACCGACACCCCGGCCGCCCTAGCGGCGCAGTTGGCCGCTGCCGGCGATCAGGTCCGCCAGGCCCAGACCCAGGCGCAGCAGGCCACCGCCGCCACCCAGTCTGCCGAGGCGGCCTTGGCCATCAGTACGCAGCGCGCCGACGAATTGGCCAGCCAAGTCGGCCATCTGCAGCGCCAGAACGAGGAGCTCCAGCAACGCAATCGCGCCCAGGAAACGCAGCTCCAGGCAGCGCTGGACCGCGTGGAGCAAGAGCGCACCGCCGCAGCGGCCGAGCGTGAGGCGCTGCAAGCCCATCTGCGCCAGGCCGAGGACCGCGGCTTTGCCGAGATCGATCGGCTCCGCCAGGAGGTGAAGGCGACGAAGGCGCAACTGAGCACGCAGGCGCGTGAGCACACCCGCGCCTTGCAAGCCGCCGGCCAGGCTCAGCGGACGGCGGAGAATGCCCAACATGCGGCAGAGCGCGAGAGTGCCGCGGCCCGTGCCCGCCTAGATGCCCTGTTGGCTACGTCGGGCTCGCGCCGAACCACGGCAAAGAAGGCCGCCACACCGCGCCAGCGAAAACCCGCTTCCAAGACCACGTAGTGGGGGCGCTGGTCTGGCATGCGCTTTCGGCGTAGGCTAAGAATTCCTTAGTTTCAGCTTCAGTGCCCGCATGACCATGCCCAGCGAGCGCACGCGAAACCTGCTGCAGGCCGGCGCGTTCCTGAAAGAACTCGCCGCCAACCAAGCCGTGCCAAAGACCGTTCGCCAAGAAGCCTATCGGCTGCTGCGGCATTACCCGACCATCAGCGATGTCGAGGCCATAGCAGGTCACGAGGAACGGTTACGCGAGCTGACTCAATCCTTCTTCGTACGACCCTACCTAACATCGTGCTTCGAAGCGGACTGGTTGCGGAATTACCCCCTCGGCCCGCATCGGGAGTAGGGCATGCCACCTCGACCACGCATGCCGCCAGGCCACCCGGGACCACCCCATCACGAGTTGGAAGCGCGACTGGAGAGATCGAGGCTCGACCCGACCGAGGAGCCGGCGTTCTTCCGGAGCCTGCTTGAGGCCACCGTCTATGTCCATGCGCCGGTGTCGGACGACAGCAAGCACCTACGGCTTGTGCAATTCCGCCATCCGGACGGTTTTGATGCCATTCCGTTTTTCACCTCCCTACAGAAGGCGCAGTTCGCCAGCTCGCGGGCCGTCAGGATTCTTGAGCTTGAGGCACGTGAGTTGCTGAGCCAGACGCGCGGTGCCACGTTGATGCTCAATCCCAACGATGGCGGTGCGGTGTTGTATCCAGAGGAGATCGCCAGTCTCCTAGACACTGGCTATATGGCCCGCATTGAGAAGATCGAACATACTCAGTTGGAAATCCGGCCCGCCACTACCGTCCCGGCTTGGTTGGTAGCTGCCGTGCGCGACAGTGCGCAAGCCACGGACTACGTGGAGGCGGCTTTCATCGTTGAATCAAGGTACGCCAACAACCTGGATGCGCCGCTGGGCCTGGTGATCTACCTCGTGGTCGATCCGTCACTGGCAGAACGTGCGGCTCGCTTGGTAACTGCGGCGGTACAGCCAATGTGCTCGGACCATGACGCGATGATCGACATCATGATCCATGACCGCAGTTTGCCGCTCCCTGAGCACCTAACGCAGCCTGGCGTTATCGCCATCTTCGACCGAACTTCAGGTTGAAAGAATCGCCACACTAAAGCTGTGACTTGCCCGAACTACACGCTAATTCTGTGACTTGGCCGGGAGCGGGGCGAAAAGTCACAGCTTTACCGAGCCCGGTTCGTATCGCGGGCCTTCTGGATGTCGCTCTTGTACAGGCCGCCGCGTGCCATCGCGCTCTCCGACTATTTCGTAATGTATTACATACCACGAAATTACATACCAATCAAGTTACGGAACGGGCAATAATTTGACCGTATTTTGAAGCGGGATAATAGTGGTTTATCCCGCGTGATGACGGGCTGACGGGGGTTACGGCCGCATCGGCAGTACGTTTGGGCTCTCCGGAGCGACTTGCGCCGAGGGTAGCCAGCCGACCTGAGGGCGGCCGCCAATTCCGATCCATGCTTCCTCTACCCTTGCGCTCCGACTCGGAGGTATAGTGCCGGCAGGTCAGCTTGGGCCATTCTGTTGCGGGTGCTGTTGAGCGTTGCCTTGATTCTTAATGGGGCGACGACGGCGATGGCGTCCGTGCACATGGCACATGGAGCTGCATCGTCGGTCGCTGCGCCGGCGCAGAAGACGATTGCCTCAGCTCCATGCCATGAACGCCATGCCGCCTCGGTGAAATCCGATGGCATGGCAGCCCCAGCCGACTCTGCAGCGCCCGATTGCTGTGGTTCCGATTCCAGTGCCTGCCGTTCCGTCTGCATGCACTCGTCCCCGGTCGCCGTGTCGATGACGACCTTCGCTCCGGTGCAGATCGAGCACCCTAGGAGCTTGCGTCCGCTGTCGCTTGGGCACGCGACTCCCGCCCTGCCACACCTGATCCGACCTCCAATCGGTTAAGCGTCCCTCGGCGCTGCATAGCGCCACATATCGCCCGTTTCCGTCTGCAGCCTTGCTGCAACGGTTTCGCATGGCGCATGGCCCGCACGCCGCTGGCCATGACCCGACGCTACCCACGGAGTTCACAATGTCATCCGACTTTCCCGCCGACGGCCAGCACAAGCCGTCGCGACGCCGCTTTGTGCAGGGCCTGGCGGCTGGTGGTGCCATCGCCGGCCTGGGGCTGTGGCCCAAGAGCAGTTGGGCCATCAAGGGCCCTGGCAATCCCAACGTGCTGTCAGGCACCGAGTTCGACTTGGTCATTGGCGAGACGCCAATGAATTTCACTGGGCGCACGCGACCAGCGATCGCTGTCAATGGCTCGATCCCGGCGCCGCTACTGCGTTGGCGTGAAGGCACCACGGTCAACTTGCGCGTCTCCAACGCGCTGCCCGCCGGTTCGATCCACGGTCACGACACCTCAATCCACTGGCACGGCATCCTGCTGCCAGCCAACTATGGATGGCGTGCCCGGGCTGAGCTTCAACGGCATCGGCCGTGGCGAGACCTATCACTACCGCTTCACCGTGCAGCAAGGCGGTACCTACTGGTACCACAGCCATTCCGGCTTCCAGGAACAAGCGGGCCTGTACGGGCCATTGGTCATAGACCCGATCGCGCCCGAACCTTTCGCCTATGACCGCGATTACGTGGTGATGCTGAGCGACTGGACCGATCTGGATGCAGCCGCGTTGTTCTCGCGGCTGAAGAAGATGTCGATGTACGACAACTACTACATGCGCACGGTCGGCGACTTCTTCCGCGATGCGCGCGAGGACAGCCTGAAAGCCACGCTGGCCGACCGCCGAATGTGGGGCCAGATGCGCATGTCGCCGACCGACCTGTCGGACGTCAATGCGAACACGTACACCTACCTGATGAATGGCACGACTTCGCTCGGCAACTGGACCGGGTTGTTCCGTTCCGGCGAGAAGATCCGCCTGCGCTTCATCAACGGCTCGGCGATGACCTACTTCGACGTGCGCATCCCGGGCTTGAAGATGACCGTGGTTGCCGCCGACGGCCAGTACGTGCATCCGGTGACGGTGGACGAGTTCCGCATCGCGGTCGCCGAGACCTTCGATGTCATCGTCGAGCCGTCCGGCCAGGACGCCTTCACTATCTTCGCGCAGGACTCCGGGCGCACGGGCTACGTCAGCGGCACCCTGGCTGTGCGCGAAGGCCTGCGGGCACCCGTGCCAACGGTCGATCCACGGCCGATCCTGACGATGGCCGACATGGGCATGGATCACGGCCAGGCCGGTGGCGAGCATTCCGGCCATGACATGGGTGCGATGCAAGGCATGGCGGGAATGGATCACGGCCAGCCAGCCAATGAACACGCCGGCCACGACATGTCCGGGATGAACATGCAGGGCATGGACATGGGAAGCGGCATGCAGACGCACCCGGCCAGCGAGACCGGCAATCCGCTGGTCGACAACCAGGCCATGACACCGACTTCGCGGCTGGACGACCCGGGCAACGGCCTGCGCGACAACGGGCGCAAGGTGCTCACCTACGCGATGCTCAGGAGCGCGTTCGAGGATCCCGACGGCCGCGACCCGGGCCGCGAGATCGAATTACACCTGACCGGGCACATGGAGAAGTTTGCCTGGGGCTTCAACGGCATCAAGTTCTCGGGCGCCGAGCCGCTGCGGCTGAATTACGGCGAGCGCCTGCGCATCGTGCTGGTCAACGACCCGATGATGACCCACCCGATCCATCTGCACGGCATGTGGAGCGATGTGGAAGACGACAACGGCAATTTCATGGTGCGCAAGCACACCGTGGACATGCCGCCGGGCAGCAAGCGCAGTTACCGCGTGCGCGCCGATGCGCTGGGCATGTGGGCCTACCACTGCCACCTTCTGTATCACATGGAGGCCGGCATGATGCGTGCCGTGCAGGTGCAGGAGGGCGGCGCATGAACGCGACGAACCTGCCGATGCGCCACGGCTTGCTGGCCTTGGTACATACAGCCAGCTAGCTGGACACTGCCGCCAAATGAACTGGACACCGTCGCCAAGTAAACTGGACAGTCCCACCAAGCATCTGGGCATTTGGAGTGTCGGCCTACACGCCTGCACTACTGCTTGATCCTAGCCAGTTCGCAATTCCGAGCGACTCAACCCTCCGTCGAGTGCTCAATAACGAGACGGGTGGCTGCCACATAAGCGCTAAAGGCGTGAGTCAGTTCAGCGGAAGATTCGGACACATCGTAGATCCTGAGGCCATCAATGGCGGATCTTACGTCGACAGGTTTCCCTACCGAATGAAGCTCATGAAATCGCTTTCCAAGGACCTTCGCTGAAGGAAGTCCTAGCACCCAGGGCACCCACAACAAGATTGCATGTCCATTTCGGACAGACGGCTTAGCGCTGAGCCCTAAAGCCATACAGGTTGACTCAGTAAGCGCGAACGAAGCGATGAATTTTCCGTCGACTAGTTTCCTGCTCTTTACGAAACTTCCAGTGTTGGCTGCGACGTAGCCTGACAAATACTCCACAACGTCAGCTTGGCTAGAGAAAAAGTGGCTCGGAAATCGGCCAATAGCTTCAGACTTGAAAGCTGCTCGTGCACGCTCAGCGATCAAGCCTGCTTGCTCTTGTGCAAGAGTTCCGTTCGCTTTGAACACGTGTAGGAGGCGTTCCGTAGGAAGTACGCCCTTTCCTTGACATGCTGCGACCCTCAAACTATTCAAGTACGGAGAGGCATAACCATCTCCGGCACCCATCGAACTTCCCGAGTCTCTTACTGCAGACAGTATCTCTGCAGCGCGCTCCTCGTCATACCTTGATAGCAGCTGGACATCATCATGCGTAGCAAACAAAAGCCTCCGCTCCTGGAGAATTTTGAAAGCACCAAATCCTTTCGCAACAAGCTCTTCCTCAATGGCCTTTATCTGCAGGCCAGCGCGTGCAAAGTCAAGGTTTTGAAAAGCCACAGGACCATTCATCGACAGAAACCCGGCCGCACGCAAACTGGGATCCGCTGCGGCTGCCCTGGAAGAACGCCCGGAGCCATCTCGTTAGAATTGGCTGGCAGTCGCCACAGGCTTCTTACCCTTTGGCTGATGAGTCGCTTCGAGTAGAAGACAAGGCCGGAGTTCAAGTTGTGGGGATCGGCCAGTACGGTGATCTCGTAGGTTCTGTTCATAAACAAAGAACTCGTTCTAATTTCAAACGACCTTGCGCCAGTCATGATGTGTTCGCCGCCCTTAAACCATCTGTTTGCGCCTGCAGCCGAAACATAACCCTGCACCTGGTCGAGTGCCATTGCGTACTTGTATCCGCTCAACATGTAGCTCTCTGGCTTGATCTCGATGATGTACTGATCAATTGCTAGGTCCGTATAACCATCAAGATAGCCCATGTTCCCCACTTTACCTCTGGTCACAGGTAAAGGATTGGTCGCGAGTTCGTTCTCATAGATTCGGTCGTGAACCAATCTCCCAATCTCTGCGTCCTCCGTGTACCCATGCAAAGCATCATTGAACGCTGCACTGAAGGCCGCCTGTAGTGCGCCATTGCCGAACTTTCCGCCCGTCACCTCCGACACGGTGCCGCCAACAAGCGCCGCCACCGCGACTCGAGCTGGTGCGGCGCTTTGGGCACCGTTCCCGATGCCTGCAATCATCGGCGCGCTCAACTCTGCCACGCCCGCACTCAGGAATCCATGCCCGAACTTCCCACCCTGCAGGCGCGACATGACACCACCGGCAACACCGTGGCTGAGCACCTTGTTGGCGAACTGCTCGCCGGTCAGGCCAGTGCCGAACACACCCTTGAATTCCGCGCCGTTGGCGGCCTGTAGCTGCTGGAACTTGGTGCCTATCCCGTAGAAGACCGCCGCCGAGAACGCGCCGAACAGACCGCCCTGTAGCGTCCCCGTGCTGACATAGCCGCTGACGAAGCCCACCAGCATGGCTGCCCCCAGCTTGGTGAACACCGGCGCCAGGTACGGCATGAAGATCGTGCCTACGATGGCGATGATCAGCCCCAGCGCCTGCCGCAGGCTGAAATTACCCGTCGGGTCGGTGTACACCAGCGGGTTATTGAACACGTAGGTGTAGGCATTCCAGCTCTGGCCGTTGGGCGGCGCCTGAATCAGCGGATCGGCCTGCAGGAACCGCCCCAGCGTCGCGTCGTAGATGCGGCCATTCATGTGGATGACGTCCGTGCCGTCCACGTACTCGTGCCCGGTAAAGCCGCGCGGGGTGTTGGACGAGGCGGTACCGCTTCCGGCCGGGTTGCCGAAAGCGCGACGCGCACCGAAGGTGGCGTAGTCCAGCGCTTCGGCCACGCTGCCATCGCTGTTGGCGACGCGGATCAAGCTGCCCAGGTGATCGTGGAACAGGAACTTCGTCGCCTGGACCACGCCATCGACGACCGTCTGCAGGGCTACCCCGGCCACATACCGGCGGGCGGTCTGCAAGCCGTTCTGGATCACGAGCTCGACACCGCCGATGTACAGGGTGATGGTGGCGCCGTCCTGCCGCTTGTAGCGCTGCCCATCCGGGCCGTACCAGAACCGCGTGGTCTGCCCGTTGCCCATCTGGATCTCGTGGGCCTTGCCATCGGCGGTGTACCGGATGGTGCGATCGTTGCTACTGCCGGGTGCATCGCGCAGCGTCTGGTTGCCGCGATCGTCGTAGTAGTAGAACGTGGCGGCGGCGCCGTCACCGGTCCTGTTGACTGCGTGGGGGCTGTTGGCCACGGACGTGACCGCAGCTGAGGTCGTGGCTGTGCGCGTCAGCGTCGCCAACTGAGCGCCCGCGGTGGGCAGCGCGATCTCCTGCGAAGCCGGTCGCGCCGGTTTGGTCCTGCGTTGCCAATCGCCGCCCTGCGGCTGCTCGAAGCCTAGCGACCAGCCATCGGCTTCATCGTCCCAACTTGGACGATCATCGCCTGCGCTGTAGCGGCGGTTGCGATACTCGGGCGCAAACAGCTGGCCGCGGTTCAGCGCCGAAAAACTGGGTCGTGCTGCGGCGCTGGTGAGGCTAGTGAGCGTCTGCGGCGCTTGGCTGGCCAGCGAAGGGATGGCCCCAGCTTGAGGCATCGGCAGCGCACCCACACAGCCATCGGCGCCGGGATAGCCGTATCCCAGTCCGTCCTTGCTACAGATGTTGCCGAGCTGGTCGTAGGCATTGGCCAGCAGCACCTGGTTGACGGTGACGCCATTAGCCATGGTCAACCGCCCCTCGATAACCCGGTTCAGGCTGTCATAGGTGAACTGCTCCAGGTAGCGTCCTTCCTTCTGGTGCGAGGCCAGATTGCCGGCGGCATCCCACACATAGCCTTCCTGCACCAAGTTGCAGTTGGTATTGCCTGCGCAGATCTCCGTCAGGCGCCCGGTAAGGGCGTGGTACTGCCGGCGCACTTCCATGCTGGACTGGCCGGCGCGGATCTCCCGACTGACGTTACCCCAAGCATCGGTGGCCAGCGTGCGGTTGTAGGTGTCGATCGCGCTGCTACAGATCGGATTACTGTCCAACTCATCGCTGGCACAGGTGGCCCGCGCACCGCGCGCCCCGAACTCGGTCTTGCTCCAGGCGCCGCTGGCATCACGCGCCTTCCACGGTCGGCCCAACACGTCGTACTGCACCTCGGTGCCGAACATGCCCTCCTCGACAATGACGCCCATGCCCGCCGGGCGCCCCATCGCATCGTAAAGAAACTGCCGAAGGTAATCGGTCGCGTTGTCGGGTTGTCCCGCCCAAGCCTCGTATTGCCCGGTGGTGGTCTCCATCACCGGTTGGCCGCTGGCGGCGATGTAGCTGTCGTACTCGGTGGTGGTCTGGCTTTCGATAACGCCGCCGGGCAGCTTCGCAGTGATCCGCCAGGCCCGCCCGCGCGCGTCAATCTCACGCTCGGTACGATAGCCACCATTGTCGACCTGGGCGATCACTTCGCCCAGCGCGTTGTACTCCAGCGTCGAGGTGCCCGTGTCCGGGTCAACCTGCTGGATCTTGCGGCCTAGCACGTCATAACTGAAGGTGTTGGTGATTGCTCCCGCGCCTGCGTTGCGGGTGACGCTGGCCACGTTGCCGTCGGCCTGGTAGGTGAACTGCGTGGTGAAACCACTGGCGTCCTGCATGGCCAGCACTTCGCCCTTGCCGTTGACCACCTGCACCGTCGGGTTGCTGCGCTGATCCCACGCCGTGGTGGTCCGTCCCGCGTACTGAGTACTCTGCTGCGATCCATCCGGCGCTTGGATCAGCGTCGGCCGCCCCAGCAGGTCGTAAGTGGTAGCGGCCCACGCGCGCGAGGGCGCACTGCACACGCTGCCGACATCGCTCGGCCCGGTCGTGCCCGCGGTTCCGGCCAGGAAGAATGGCGTGGAGGTCCGCACCACGCGTCCGGCGCCGTCGTACTCGGTGCACGTGGCCGAGACGTCCTGATCGATGACGCCGACGTTGAAGGTCTCGCTGGCCTTCATGATCGGGCGGCCCAGCACGTCGAACCACGTCCATTGGCGGGCGGCCGCGGTGGCGGCAACCTGCTGCCGGAACACCGCCCCGGCCGGACAAGCCACTGCGCCCGTGCCACTGCACCAGCGGTACGTGGTAGTGCCTATGATGCCGCCATTGCCAGGCGACGCCCCGGGCAGGGTCTGCCTCCAGGTGAAGTAGTCACGGCCCAGCGCGCCCTTGATGGCCAGCGAGCGCACGCCGTTGACGTCCAGCACATCGGTGGCTTCGCCGAAGATGTTGCGGGAGACCACGTAGGTGGTACGACGTTCCTCGCCAGTGAACCCGTTCCAGAACGGCTCGTAGGTGGCGACCGGGAAGCGGCCCTGCGTGTCGTACTCCACGCGCGAGTAGCGGCGGATCGCATCGATGCCTGAGGGTTGGAAAACGAAGCCTGATAGCGAGCAGCCTGCGGCGGGGGCTGCACAAGTCACCGATTGCAGGCGATTGCCGAACTCATCCAATGCATAGGCCTTGGCCGAGGCCAGGTTCGCGGCGGCGCTTGGCTGGGGCTGCTCCAACGTCAGCAGACCGGTCCTGGCCCCGCCCATCGCATAGCCGAAGCCGGCCGTGCGCACCACATCTGGATAGCCCGGCCGGCGGTGGGTGATGGTGCTCGCGGTCAGGCGTCCCAGCCGCCAGGCGCCAACGTCATCGCTGTATGTGTTCTGGGTGATTTGCGTGGCGGTCAGGTTCGACGCCCCTGTATAGGTATCCACCACCGTTTGCGTCACGTTGCCATGACTGCCGTAGCTGAAAGCGGTGGCGACCTTGCTTGTGACCTCGCCGGTGAACGGGTCGCGCAAAGACTCTTCGCTGCCCTGGGTGCGCACGTGGATTGGCACCTGCGTCGCCAGCGAGGTTGGCGCCATCTCCCAACTCTGCACGCTATTGGAGAACCACTGGCCACCCAGGTCGGGGTGGGCCACGCCCGGGCCGCTAAAGCACGCGTTTGCGGGAATCGCGTTTAGGCAGGTGGGGGCGACATACGCCCCGCTGACGGCCTTCTTGATGGTCTGCACCGGCATACCGGTGAAGGGATAGTTCTGGGCATAGGTGCTCACCGTGACCACATACCCGCCGGTCTGGTTGGGATCGATCGTCTCGATGCGGCCAAAGCCCAGGAAGCCGCGACCGCCGGCCTGTACCCTGGCGTTGGCATAGCGGTAGTACAGGCTGGCCATGGCGGCGGGATTGCCCGCCCGCGGCGCGCTGCTGCTGGCCTTGGCCACCACATACGTGGGCGCAAGCAGATCGACCACAGGCGAGCCCCGACCCCAGTTCAGGCCATTGCGCGAGCCCGTGCTGCGGCGATAGATCGCCGTGTTGGTCAGCGGGACGTACTGCAGTTGGGTTGTGGCGCCCAGGCCGTTGGTGATGCTGGTGATCAGATCGCGCGGCTGGAAAGTCTGGGCGCTGCGCGAGAAGGCGGTGCCGACGGTGCTGCCCGCAAAGCTCAGCGCCTGGAAATCCATGTTGCCGTCGCCATCGACGTCCCCAAAGATCGGAACGTGCTTGTTCTGATCGCAACCGCTGCCTTGGCACAGCCGTGCGTTGCCGCCAGGCAGCGTGGAGCCGGTCGAGAAACCGCCCTCGGGCAGTGCCCGACGCACGGCGTAGCCTTTGTGGGTGCCATAGTTGATCAGATACAGCATGTCCGCACGGCCATCGCCCGTGACGTCGAGAAAGCGGACCTGATCGCGATAGTCGGTCAACGTCAGTGCGCCGCCGCCGACAAAGTACCGACCATTGTTCAGGGCGTAGGTCCACTCCGAGTTCGACGTGCTACGCACGGCGCGATCGCTCAGGCCATCGCCATTGAAATCCGCGAACACCACCGCATGCGGATTTCCGACAGAGACGACATCGAAGCCTGCCAGTGACACGGTGCTGGCGGTTTGCGCCTGCACGGTCAGCGCGTAGAGGGAGTCGGAGGTGACGCGTTCCCAGCAAGGATCATTCGGCACAGAAAAGGCCACGGCCGTGCCTGCGTCTTCTTCATCATTGTGGAAGCGCGAAATGAAGCCGGGCGTGCCGCCATCATTGACACGACGTTCCAGTGGTCCAATCTCACATCCAGGAAAGCCAGTGAACACGTCGGCACGGGTGGTGATGCGAATCAGCAGGTCTGACGCCGCATCGCCATTGAAATCCACCATCTGCATGAAGCCGGTCTTGGTGGTCAGCGTGCCGGAGATGGTGCGCTCGCAGTTGCGCACCAGATTGTTGAAAGGATCATCACAACCCAGGGCAGGCTCAGGCAGCGTGCTCTCATCCACGATCACCGACCGCTCGCCACCCCAAGCAAAGCCGCCGGCCTGGCGCTCCATCATGCGCGCCCGTAGGGTGCCGCTGGTGGGATATACGATGTCGGTCAGGCCATCGCCGTTGATATCGGCCAGATGGACCTGTGAGGACTCGGCCGTGGCCGAGGGCACGATCGGGGACAGGCTCGCGATCAGATTGGTGGCCATGTCGAAGTGCACGCCATTGGAGGGGTGCACACGCCAGCCTTGACCCGAGGCACTGGAGACGAACAAGTCATCCTGCCCATCGCCGTTGTAGTCGAATAGGTGCCAGGCACCGTCGCCGCGGTCGGTGATGTTGGCCGGCACGCAGTTCCAGGTCGTGTTGGCGTATGCCGGCTGCCCACTGGCATTGAGGCTGCCCAGCATCGAGATCACCCAACTGCCGCCGGAGCAGCCGGCACCGGCCAGGTACAGCACCGCTAGGTCCTGGCGGCCATCCCCGTTGATATCACCCAGCTTGAAGTTCTTGAAGTGATCGGTGGCCAATGTCAGGTTGGGCGGTGCCTCGTACGTCGCGAACGCATGGGTGGCCGTGCTCCAGCCGAACATCGTGGCCGCCGAGCAGACGGCCGCTGTGCTGTCCCGACATTCCTGCAGGCCGATCAGCGTGTCCTGGCCGCTGCCGGAGGGTGACGGCGCATAGGTGAGCACGACATGGCGCGCCTGCTGGTCCGCAGGGCACCCGGCGCCGGCGCTGGCGCAGCTGGTGATACTGTCCAGCCTCTGGGTCGCGGTGACCAAGCCGCCGGCCAGATACCCGCGACTCCATTGCTCGGCAGGCAGCGTGGTGTAATTGAACTGCACCTTGGCATAGGGCGCACTGCTGGATGACTGTCCAGCCAGCGCCACCTTGCCGGTGTAGCGGATCTCTCGGACATGGTGCTCTCCGGTGCCGGCCCCGGCCGGATTCTCGTTGTAGAGATAGTCGATGTATGGACCGGCCAGCCTTTCGTAGACATCCGGTTGCCATAATTGATGGCAATGACCGAGGTGTTTATGGGCAACAGCAAGCAGTACACAGATGAGTTCCGGGCCGAAGCGGTGAAGCAGGTGATCGAGC
>NZ_PDWV01000013.1 GCF_010093385.1 Pseudoxanthomonas mexicana | reverse complement strand
CGTCGGGGGCGCGATGGGGCCGGCGTCCGTCTGCGCAGAGGGTTTGTCCGGATACTCGCGCCTCCATTCCGTGTGCTGCGTGGTCGGGCATGGACTGGCCTGGTAGTGCGCCTGGCCGGCGTGGTCGCGGCACTTGTAGACGGGACCGCTGCCCCAGGTGGACGAGCCCAATGCGATGAGCACGCAGGCCAGCAGCAGGCGTCCTGCAGGGGCATGGGAGTGGGACATGGCGCGTTCCTCGACGGCGGGCACGCAGGATCGCGCCGAGCATCCGGGCGTGGCATCGGCGCACACCGCATGCGGGCATCGGACTTTTCCGCGCATTCACTGCGCCATCACCCCCTGCCATGCGAGAACCGCGTCATTCCATTGCAGGAGCAACACCATGACCAGCGCCTATCTGTACCTCAACGCGGCGATCTACCTGCTGCTGGCCGTGTGGTGCACGCTGGCACCCGCGCGCACCGCCGCGGCCGTCGGCTACGCATCGCTGACGCGGTCCGGGCAGACCGAATACCTCGCCATCTACGGCGGCCTGCAGCTGGGCCTGGCTTTCCTGTTCGCATGGTTCGCCTGGACCCAGCAGATGCGCACGGGCCTGGTGCTGGCGATGGCGCTCTACCTGCCCATCGTGCTGTTCCGCAGCGTCGCCCTGCTGCGCTGGTGGCCGGTGGAAACCGCCACACTCGTGCTGGCGGGGACCGAGTGGCTGATGTTGGCGGCGGCCTTTGGGTTGTGGTGGCAGGGCCGGTCCGTCTGAACCAGGCGCGGCGAGCGCGCCTCAGAAGTTGATCGGAACGCGCGCGGTGAGCGTCAGGTCTGGCGTGTCACGGGTGACGCCCACGCCGAGCGCGACGTTCAACGACATTCGGTCGCTGAAGCGGTACGTGCCGCCCAGCAGCAAGGTGCCCAGCGTGGTGCGCACGGCGCCGGCGACTTCCCGCCCGTCCTGCTTGGTCTTGCCGACGATGCTCTGGTCGTAGCCGATGCTGATGGCGGCCTTCTCGTTCAACGCCAGGCCCATGCCCAGATTGAAGCCGATGATGTCGCCGGCCTTGATGTCGCCCAGGAATTCGGTCTGCCCGCCCAGCACGCGGCGCGAGACGTTGCTGCGCTTGAAGTTGTGCAGGTAGCTGAAGCTGCCGAAGAACACCACCGGGTCGGAGGGATACAGCCAGGTCAGGCCGGGCTGTACCGCGTTGAAGCCGCTGCCTGTCGGCAGGTCCAGCGGCAGGCCGGTGCCGGTGGTGTTGGCCACGCAGCGGGTCACGCAATCGGTGGTCACGTCGAACAGGTCCTGTCCCGTCCTGCTCTTGTAGCGCAGCCAGGCGATATAGAACGGCTTGTCGGGGCCGCCGCGATTGAGCTGATAGCGGCCGGTGACTTCCACGTCGCCGATGCCGCTGCCGCGCGCGTTGAACACGCGGTCCTGCGCCGAGCCGGTGAAGATCTCGCGGCTGACGGTGTCGCTGTGGATGTAGACGTACGGCACCTTGGCTTCCACCTCCATGCGCCGGCTGACGCCATAGCGGCCGGTCAGCGTGGCCACGGCGGTGGTGGTCTTCACCTGGCGCACGTCGATCAGGCCGATCAGGATGGCCGGGATGATGGTGTAACCCACCAGCGCGACGCGGTCGTTGGCCGAGTAGCCGTACTGCAGGGCCGGCTCCAGCACCAGTTTGTTCTTGGGCGTCAGCACGCCGGGCTGGTCGAAGATCTGCGCCACTTCCGGTGGACGCGAGTCGCTTTCGGGCGCCTGCCCCACGCGCTGCGGCGCCTGCGTGCCGTCCGCCTGCTGCGCAGGCGCACCGGCCTGCGCGACCTGCACGCCGTGGCCGGCGGATGCGACCGGCGCGACGGCGGCGGACGCAGGTGGCGGCGAGGGACCGACCACGATGTACGTGGGCTCGGGCGCCGGCGTGTCGCGGAAGGTCGGCGCCTGGTTCAGCGACGGCACGATGACCGGCGCCGGCGCGCCGCGTGCGCGCGCATTGGCCAGGATTTCCTCGTTCAGCGCATTCTGCAGGCTGAAGATCTGCTGCTCCTGCGCCAGCATCGCCTCGCGCATCTGCTGCAGGCGCTGGGTCTGTTCGTTGAGCTGCCGTTGCAGCGCGTCCAGGCGTGCGTCGGCGGTGATCTCGTAGGGCTGCAGGGGGACCGGCGGTACCGGAGGGGCGGGATCGACCGCCACCTGCGCCCTCGCCTGTCCGGCCTGCACGCCCAGGCCCACGGCAAGCGCCAGCGGTGCCACTTCGATCAGAGACGTCCCTTTCATGGTGTTCCCCTTCGTGTGCGTGGAGGACGGCGTGCGGATCAGGGGCCGCCCGGCGCGCGGATCAGCGCATCGGTCAGCGCGCCGTTGGCATTGAGGCTCTGGTAGGCGCCCAGCGTGTCCACGCCCACTTCGATGCGGGTGAGCGTGCGGATGTCCTGGTCGTCCAGCGTGTTCTGGATGACCAGCCCGCCGGCGACCTGGGCCGGATCGAAGCGGTTGCCCTCGCCGATCTGCACCACCATGCCGCGGTTGAAGTCGGCCAGGGCCTGGGCCTGCTCGGGCGTGATGCGCGCCACGTCGGGAATCTGCACGGCGATGCGCGCGGTCAGTTCGCCATTGAGGAACACCACGCGCTCGATGCCGAACGACAGCATCATGCCCGACGGCATCTGGAAGCCGCCGCGCATCTGCGCCAGCCGCGCCGGATCCACCGGCTGCCATTCGGTGCCCAGTTCGCCACCCTGCCCGCGCGCGCCAGAGGGAACCAGCAGTACCGCCAGCAGCAGCGCCAGGCGAAGGGCCGGGTGTCGTCTTGCGTCCATGTCAGATGTCTCCTGGACCGCGCCGGGGCACGGTGACGTTGCGCAGGCCGTCGCGCTGGATTCCCATGTCGAGCGGCGCCGGAGGAGCGGTCTGCCAGTCACGGGCCTGGTTGAAGCGGGCGCGTTGGCGCTGGTTGTGCACCACGAACATCACCCGGTTGTCCCACAGCGCTTCGAAGCGCGAGCGCGGCATCGCGCGCGTGCCCCGTGCCGGATCGCCCAACAGCACGCGGCCGTCGCGCAGCCCCTTCACCACGACGAAGTGGCGGTAGCCGCGATCGTTGAGCAGCACGATCGCCGGGACGTTCTCCTGCTGCAGCTTGTCCAGCGGAAGCTCGAAGCCATCCGCCTCGTAGCCCTTCGAGCGCAGGTAGCGGCGCATGTCCAGCAGCGAGAAGCCTTCCTTGCGGATGCGCGCCTGGTCGCCGTTGTTGTACATCTGCACGAACACGTCCACTTCGCTGACCGGATGGCCGTACTGGTGCGTCAGCAGCGTGGCCGTGGCCGCGGAGCCGCAGCTGAAGTCGTACTGCTGCGGCAACGTGGTCTTGAAGCGCGCTTCCTTCAGGCTGGTCAGGCGGACGTTGTAGGCGCCGCCGGGCACGCGCACGTCGCTGGTCGCGGCCGACGCGCCGCCCAGTACGGCGAACGCGCAGGCCAGTGCCGCGTAGGCAGGCCATCGCCAGGACCGGACGCGACGTTTCATTGCGGGCCGCCGGCGAAGTCGACGGTCACGATCATCGCGTTCTGGATCAGCACGTTGCTGCCGGAATTCTGGATGACCGTGTTGATGCCGCTGGCGTTGCTGAAGGCGCCGTCGGCGATGCTGTTGGTGCCGCTGGTGATGTGGTGCGCCGTGTTGTCGTCCACGGAACCATCGACATCGATGAGGTTCTCGGTCTGGCTGCCGTCGCCTCCCCGCAGGGCGGACAGCCGGTCCACCGCGACGGCGTGGCCCAGTTCGCTGACCGCCACGACCGGGAGCTCCGGAACGGGGGATTCGAGCACGAGTACGGGTGCCTGTGCGGCGCCGGTCGCGATGCCGTCTTCGGCCGAAGCGGCGAACGCCAGGACGAGCAATCCACAGGTTGCGATGCGCAACCCGGCCTGTTGGTGCGTATGCATGGTCAGTCTCCCTTGCCATGCGTCCACCGTGCGGCCTCAAGGCGCCCCGCCGCGAAGCGGGGCGCCCGACGTCCGCGCGGAGCGCCCCGGCCGTACGGGCCGGGACGCCGGCGGATCGCTTATGGGCCTACGGTCAGGTTGGCTTGGACGGTGATGCCCTGCTGGATCAGCGAGGCCATGCCGCTGTTCTGCGCCGCCACCATGATGCCGGCCGCCGACTGCCCGACGCTCGTCATGTTGTTGGACATGTCGAACGCACCCGCGTCGACCGCGACCGAACCGCCTGCGCCGCCGGCTCCGCCGGTCGCGCCGTTCCCCACGCCGCCGTTGCCGTCACCGCCGTTGCCGTCGCCGCCGTTGCCGACGCCGCCCGCACCACCGGTCGCACCCACCGCACCACTGGCGCCGTTGCCGGCCGTGGCGTCGCCATTGCTGGCACTGGACGACGCGCCGCCGTTGGTGGCATCGCCGTTGCTGGCATCGCCGCCGTCGCCGCCGTTGCCTGCGGTCGCGGTCACGCTGCCGCCGGCCCCGCCCCAGCCATTGCCTGCACCACCGGTGCCGGTGGCATCGCCACCCGTGCCGGAGCCTGCACCGCCGGTGCCGGAGCCGTCGCCGCCCGTACCCGTGCCGTCGCCCGAGGTGCCCGCACCCGCGGTCGCCGTGCTGGCACCACCGGTCGCAGTCGCGTCGCCCGAGGTCCCGGCACCGCCGGTGGCCGTGCCGTCGCCGCTGGTCCCGTCACCGTTGCCGCGCTCGCGCACGTTGCCGCTGCCCGCACCGGCGTCGCCACCCGAGGCCCCCGCAATGGAACCGGTGTCGCCGCTCATGCTGCCGGCATCGCCGCCGGACGCACCACTGGCCCCGCCGCCGTCACCGCCCCAGCCGCCGGCATCGCCGCCGCGGCCGCGACCGTCGCCGGCCGTCGCGTTGCCGTCCGCGCCCCATCCCTGGCCGTCGCCGCCATTGGCGCCACCGGTATCGTTGGCGTTGCCGCCGCGGCCGCCGTTGCCCGCAGTCGCATCACCGATGGTGGCGCTGCCGTTGGACGAGTCGCCCGCGGTCGCGCTGCCGTTGTTGGCATCGCCACCACTGCCGCCGCTGCCACCGTTGCCGCCATCGCCGCCGTCACCGCCATTGCCGGTGCCGCCGGCCGCGCTTCCGCCGTATCCCTTGCCGCCGTAGCCGGCACCGCCTTTGCCGCCGTCACCGCCATTGGCGTCGCCCCAGTTCTGCGCGACGTTGCCGATGTCGTGCACGGTGACGCCCGACACCGAGCCCATGAGCTTGGTTTCGGCGACCGCCTTGCTGTGGTTGAAGGAGTTGGAGAAGGTGGATGTGGCCGTGCTGCCGTTGTTCGCGGCGGTCGAGCCGAATCCTTCCGCATTGGCGCGCCCCCGGTTGTCGCGGTTGTCGCCGTCGTGGGAGCTGTTGTCGCTGTGATCGGAATTGTCGGAGTTGTCCGAGTTGTCCGAGTTGTCGCTGTTGTCCGTGTTGGTGCTGTTGTTGCTCATGTCCACAGCGAGGTTGACAAGGATGTCGTCACCCCGTCCGCTCTCGTTGTTGGTCTGTTGCGCGAGTGCCTGTCCCGTCGTACCGAGTGCCAGCAGTACCGCCGAAGCGATCAGTGTCTTGCGAATGCACATGTTGATTCTCCTTGTGGTCGATCCGGAGCCCAGGGGAAGCCCCTAAAGAGCGACGCGGGTCACGTTTGCACGGGAATCGTTAGGCGTATCCGCCTCAGGCGTTAAATTTTCGTTCCGGCACGCGCCGCTCGTCCGCAGGCGGACCGGGCCTGTCATGAGCGCATGGGAGGTGGCCGGACGCGTCCGGCGTGGACGTTGTGCCGCTACCAGGCGGAGCCGCGGAGCAGGCCGGCAAGGCGTGCGCCAAGCCAGACCAGCGCCAGACCGCCCACCAGGGTGACGGCCAGATACGCAGGCACCAGGCCCTGCCGGTCACTGCGCGCGAACAGCAGGCATTCCACCATCAGCGCCGAGTACGTGGTCAGTGCGCCCAGCACACCCACCATCAGGAATGCACGCCAGTACAGCGCCGAGGGGCCGCGCGATTCCAGCCAGATCGCCAGGAAACCGGCCGCGAACGAGCCGATCATGTTCACGGCGAACGTCCCCCACGGGAACCCGCTGCCGAGGTGTCGCATCAACACGCCCCCCAGCCAGAAGCGCGCGGCGGCACCCAGCGCGCCGCCGGCCATCATCAGCCCCAGTTGCTGCCACCATACCCAGGCCTGTACCGGCATGCGTCGTGCCCCTGTCCGCTTAGTCTTCGCGCCCGGACGCGCGGCGCGCCTGCGCACGCGCCTCACGCAGGCGGTCGAGTTTTTCCTTCAGCTTGATCTCCAGCCCGCGTTCGACCGGCGCGTAGTAGATGCGCTCGCCCATCGCATCCGGGAACGCCGTCTGGTCCCGCGCGATGCCGCCCTCGGCATCGTGGTCGTACTGGTAGCCGGTGCCGTAGCCCAGCGACTTCATCAGCTTGGTCGGCGCGTTGCGCAGGTGCATGGGCACCTCCTGCGTGCCGTGCTCGCGCACGTCGGCCTTGGCGGCGTTGAACGCCCTGTAGCCCGCATTCGATTTGGCGGTGCTGGCCAGGTAGATCACCAGCTGCGCCAGCGCCAGGTCGCCTTCCGGACTGCCCAGGCGCTCGTACGTATCCCAGGCATCGATCGCCATCTGCAGGGCGCGCGGATCGGCCAGGCCGATGTCCTCCACCGCCATGCGCGTCATCCTGCGTGCCAGGTAGGACGGATCGCAGCCGCCATCCAGCATGCGCGCCAGCCAGTACACCGCGCCATCGGGATTGGAACTGCGTACCGACTTGTGCAGCGCGGAGATCTGGTCGTAGAACTGTTCTCCGCCCTTGTCGAAGCGTCGCGTCCGGTCGGCCAGCACCTGCACCAGCGTCTGCGGCGTGATGCGTCCGCCTTCGTCGGCCGCCAGCTCGGCGGCGATCTCCAGCAGGGTGAGCGCGCGCCGCACGTCGCCGTCTGCGGCGGCAGCGATCTCGAGCAGCGCGGCGTCATCGACCTGCAGGCCCAGTCCGCCGAGTCCATGCTCCGCGTCATCCAGCGCGGCCTGCAGCGCCTGCCGGATGTCGTCGGGTGAGACGGCCTCCATCACGTGCACGCGGCAGCGCGACAGCAGCGCGGAATTCAGTTCGAACGAGGGATTCTCGGTGGTCGCACCGACGAAGATGATGGTGCCGCGCTCGATGTGCGGCAGGAACGCATCCTGCTGCGCCTTGTTGAAGCGATGCACCTCGTCCACGAACAACACCGTGCGCCGCCCGCTGGCGAAGCGCTGCGCGGCTTCGGCCAGTACCTGCCGTACTTCCGGCAGCCCGGACAGCACGGCGGAGATCGCCTTGAACTCGGCGTCCGCATAGCGCGCCAATAACAGCGACAGCGTGGTCTTGCCGCAGCCCGGCGGGCCCCACAGGATCATGGAGTGCACACGGCCGCTCTCGACGGCGCGGCGCAGCGCACTGCCCGGCGCGAGCAGCCGGCGCTGGCCCACCATGTCGTCCAGCGTGCGCGGACGCATCCGCTCGGCGAGCGGGCGCAGCGTTTCGTTGTCGACGCTCAACAGGTCGGTCGACGGTTCCAGGGGCGTTTTCGATCGGGCCACAGCTCATTGTAGCGGCGCCGGGCAGAAGCCGCGGCGCAAGCAATCACCGGTGGCTCACCACGCCGGATGCACGACCATGTCCGCATGCGGGGCGGCGTTGCGTGCACCCGCCAGGAGGCGTTCGGGCTTACGGGCCGCCGACCACGTCCACACCCTTCGCGGGCGCGTACTTGAACGTGCCCGTCGCAAACGCCGGGTTGCGCTTCCAGCCGGAGAACCGGATCTCGGTGCGCTGGCCTACCGCGTCCTTCACTTCCATGCTGACCAGCGTGCCGTTGGCGAAGGCCAGACGGGCGGTCTGGAAGCTGGCCTCGCCTTCGTTCTTGGGCGTGAGGGTGAGCCACTGCACACCACCCTGCCCGGCCGCTTCGGCGACCTTGAACTGCCGGTCCAGCTTGCCGGGGTCGATCAGCGCCGCCAGCGGGCTGTTCTCTTCTTCGATGCCCTGTTCGCGTACGGTCGCCTGCTGCAGGTCGGGATCGTAGACCCACACCTGCTTGCCGTCGGCGACGATCAGTTGCTCGTACGGCGCGTTGTACTCCCAGCGGAACAGGCGTGGCGCGGACAGCGCGACGCGGCCATTCGAGGTTTCCTTGAGCTTGCCGCCCCCGTCGTAGACCTTCTGGGTGAACTGGCCATCCAGGCCTTTCAGGCCGGTGGTGAAAGTCTTCAGTTCATCGCGCGCACCGGCGAGCGCGGTGGTCGCGAACAGGGCCGTGGCGAGGAGGGCGTAGCGGGTGGTGCGGAGCATGGGCGTTCCGATTCTGGGGACGTGGTGAGGAGTGTGCCGTGGCGAAACTGAACAGGCTGCAGACCATGGGCGGCCCCCTCCCCGTCCATTCAGGTGGCGTCAGCGCGGCGGAGGCGGCGCCAGCACCTGGCGGTCGCCGTTGTGTTCCGGCGGACTGACCACGCCCGCGGCTTCCATGGCTTCGATCAGGCGCGCGGCGCGGTTGTAGCCGATCTTCAGCCGGCGCTGGACGCCGGAGATCGACGCGCGGCGGCTCTCGGTGACGATCTTCACCGCCTCGTCGTAGAGCGGATCGGACTCGTCGCCGCCACCGCCCCCGGATTCCGGCAGGCCGGTCGGGCCGACGACGATGCCGTCGCCCATGGTCTGCACTTCTTCCAGCACGCCTTCGATGTAGTCGGCGCTGCCGCTCGCCTTCAGGTGCTCGACGACGCGATGCACTTCCTCGTCGCTGACGAAGGCGCCGTGGATGCGTTCCGGCATCGCGGTGCCCGGCGGCAGGTACAGCATGTCGCCGTGGCCGAGCAGCGTTTCCGCGCCGGACTGGTCCAGGATCGTGCGCGAGTCGATCTTCGAGCTGACCTGGAAGGCGATGCGGGTGGGGATGTTGGCCTTGATCAGGCCGGTGATGACGTCGACCGACGGACGCTGCGTGGCCAGGATCAGGTGGATGCCGGCGGCGCGCGCCTTCTGCGCCAGCCGGGCGATCAGCTCCTCGACCTTCTTGCCGACGATCATCATCATGTCGGCGAATTCGTCGATGAAGATGACGATGAACGGTATCGGCTCGAGCGGACGCGGCGCCTCGGCCAGATCGGGATTCGGCTTGAACAGCGGGTCCATCAACGGCTGGCCCGCGTCCATCGCATCCTTGACCTTCTTGTTGAAGCCGGCCAGGTTGCGCACGCCCACCGCACTCATCAGCTTGTAGCGGCGCTCCATCTCCGCCACGCACCAGCGCAGGCCGTTGGCGGCCTCCTTCATGTCGGTGACCACCGGCGCGAGCAGATGCGGAATGCCCTGGTAGACGCTGAGTTCCAGCATCTTCGGGTCGATCATCAGCATGCGCAGGTCTTTCGGCGAGGCCTTGTACAGCAGGCTCAGCACCATCGCGTTGACCGCCACCGACTTGCCCGAGCCGGTAGTGCCGGCGACCAGCAGGTGCGGCATGCGTGCCAGGTCGGCCACGGTCGGGCGGCCGGCGATGTCCTTGCCCAGCGCCAGCGTGAGGACGCTGCCGGACTTGTCGTATTCCTTCGAACGAAGCAGTTCGGACAGGAAGATCATCTCGCGGCTGGTGTTGGGGATCTCCAGGCCGATCACCGATTTGCCGGGGATCACGTCGACCACGCGCACCGATTTCACCGACAGACCGCGGGCGATGTCCTTGTCCAGCGAGCTGATCTGGCTGACCTTCACGCCCGGCGCGGGCTCCATCTCGAAGCGGGTGATCACCGGGCCCGGATAGGCGCCGACCACCTGGGCGTCGATGCGGAAATCCTTGAGCTTGAACGCGATCTGCCGCGACAGCGTTTCCAGGGTCTCTTCCGAGTACCCCTTGGTCTGCGGCTTGGGATCGTCCAGCAGCGACAGCGGCGGCAGGCCGGATTCGTCGCCGCCGGTACCGTGGAACAGCGGGATCTGCTGCTCGCGCTTGGCGCGTTCGCTCTTCTCGACAACCGCCGGCGCGGGCGGTTCGATCTTCACCGGCTCGCGTTTTGCGCGCGCGATGGCGTCGGTCTTGCGGACGGTCTCGCGTTCCTCGCGCATGGCGCGGGTCTGCTGCCACTCGTTGGCCTGCTGGCTGCCGCGGCGGAAGAGGTCCGGCAGCATCAGCACGTACTTGCCGATGCGCTCCATCACGGCGAACCACGACAGTCCGGTCGCCAGTGTCACCGAGGTCAGGAACAGCACCAGCAGGAACAGGTTGCCGCCCAACCCACCGAACAGCTTCAGCAGCGACTTGCCGACCAGCGTACCGAGGATGCCGCCGGCACCGGCCGAAAAATGTTCCGCCGGCACGCCGCGCAGGTGCAGCAGGCCGGTGGCAGAAATCAGGAAGCCCACCATGCCGATCAGGCGCAGCGCCGGGCCGAGGTCGGCTTCGCCATCACCGTCGGTATCCATGCCGAACAGCGCGATCCAGGCCACCGCGCCCAGGATCAACGGCAGCAGGAAGGCGACGTAGCCGAACAGCCACAACAGCATGTCGGCCAGGTAGGCGCCGGCCAGTCCGCCCATGTTGTGGACCGGCGCCGTCAGGCTGCCCGACTGCGACCAACTGGGGTCCTGAGGCGAAAACGTGAAGAGGCTGGCCAGCAGATACAGCAGCAGCGGCGCGATGGCGATCAGCGCCAGATCGCGCCACAGGCGCTGCCTGCGCGGGTTCGGCGGTGACGCCTGCCTGCGCGCGGCGGCATTGCCGCCCTTGGATTTGCCGTTGTCCGGGAGCTGCTTCGCCACCTTGGGGCCAGACCTTAGGAAATTTCTGTTAGTGATTGATAGTAAACGAATCGTCAGTACGGCAACAGCGGTCCGTTCTCACCGTGGGTCTGCCCGGATAGCAAAAACGCTGCGCGGTGGCGCAGCGTCCTGGATCGAGCCCGGCATGGTCCCGGCTGCATCGCCGCATTCCAGCAGCGTGCCTTGATTCGCCGGATACGCCCCGCCACTCTATGTGCCTGGATGATGCGCCAACGCGTCGTTGCCTGCCCGATCACCCCTTTTCGCGAGTATACATGAGCACTTCCAAGCACTGCCGCCTGTTGATCCTGGGCTCCGGCCCCGCCGGTTGGACCGCGGCCGTCTACGCGGCCCGCGCCAACCTCAAGCCCGTCGTGGTCACCGGCCTGCAGCAGGGCGGCCAGCTGATGACCACCACCGAAGTGGACAACTGGCCGGGGGACGCGCATGGCCTGATGGGCCCGGACCTGATGGCGCGGATGCAGGCGCATGCGGAGCGCTTCGAGACCGAAGTGATCTTCGACCACATCCATACCGCCGACCTGTCCAAGCGGCCGTTCAAGCTGATCGGCGACAGTGGCGAATACACCGCCGACGCGCTGATCATCGCCACCGGCGCCACGGCCAAGTACCTGGGCCTGCCGTCGGAAGAAGCCTTCAAGGGCCGCGGCGTGTCCGCCTGCGCGACCTGCGATGGTTTCTTCTACCGCGACCAGGACGTGGCGGTGATCGGCGGCGGCAACACGGCCGTGGAAGAAGCGCTGTACCTGTCCAACATCGCCCGCAAAGTCTATCTGGTGCATCGCCGCGACACCCTGCGCGCCGAGAAGATCATGCAGGACAAGCTGTTCGCCAAGATCCAGGCCGGCAAGATCGAGCCGGTGTGGCACCACACGGTCGACGAGGTGCTGGGCAACGATGCCGGCGTCACCGGCATCCGGGTGAAGTCGGTGCAGGACGGCAGCACGCGTGACATCGACGTGCACGGCTTCTTCGTGGCCATCGGCCACACCCCGAATACCGGCCTGTTCGAAGGCCAGCTGGACATGAGCAACGGCTACCTGAAGATCCGCTCCGGCATCGAGGGCAACGCCACCGCCACCACCATCCCGGGCGTGTTCGCGGCCGGCGACGTCACCGACCAGCACTACCGCCAGGCCATCACCTCGGCCGGCTTCGGGTGCATGGCGGCGCTGGATGCGGAGCGCTTCCTGGACAAGGACGGCTGATCCGGGCAACGACGCCTTCCACGGATGGACAAGCTGCTGATCAAGCAGTGCCTGTTCCACGGGAGCTGGCTCGTCGTGCCCTTCATGGCGTGGCTGGGGTGGCGACTGCGCGAGCGCCGTGGCCGCTGGCTGGTCGCCCTGCTGCTGGCCGGTTGCCTGGTGTTCGCATGGGCGCGCTTCGTCGGGCCCCAGCGTCTCCGCGTGCAGGAAACGGGGCTGACGGGCACCGGCGCGCAGGCAAGGCTGGTGTTGATCAGCGACATCCATCTGGGCGTCTACAAGGGCCGCGCCTACCTGCAGCGGCTGGTGGACCGCATCAACACGCTGCGGGCCGACGCGGTCGTGATCGCGGGCGACTTCACCTACGAGCCCGGCGGCGAGCCGCTGGAGCGCATGTTCGCCCCCCTGGAGACCCTGCAGAAGCCGGTCTACGCGGTGCTGGGCAACCATGACCAGCAGGCTCCCGGCCCCGACATCGATGCGGAGCTGCGTGCGGCGTTGGCGACGCACGGCGTGCAGGTCATCGAAGGCCGGACGGTGACCGTGCGTGGCTTCGGCGTCGCCGGGTTGGGGGATCGCTGGGCGGGCAAGGACGATCCGGGCTTCCTTGCGGCCGGTCCGGCCTCTGGCCCCACCGTCGTGCTGGCGCACAATCCCGACAGCGCCATCGCGCTGGACCCTGCCCGCGTCGCCCTGGTACTGGCGGGCCATACGCACGGCGGGCAGATTCGCATTCCCTGGCTGTACCGGCACGTGATTCCCAGCCAGTACGGCTTTGACCGGGGCGAACAGTTCCTGCGCACGCCGCACGGCCGCGTCCGCGTGTACACCACCGTGGGCACGGGGGAGATCGGCCTGCCGATGCGGCTGTTCAATCCGCCGACCATCGACGTGCTGGACCTGCGACCTTAGCATCGCGGACGATGTACGACGCCCGCTTCCTTCCGTCCCTAGCCGACGTGCGCGCGCGCGACTGGGACGCCCTGCACGATGGTCGGAATCCCTTCGTGGCCCACGCCTTCCTGCACGGGCTGGAGTCACAGGCATGCCTGCGCCGGGACTGGGGATGGACACCGCACCACCTGACGCTGTGGGAGGGCGACACGCTGGTTGCGGCCGCACCGGGCTACCTGAAGGACAATTCGCACGGAGAATTCGTCTTCGATCATGCCTGGGCGCACGCCTATGCCCGTCACGGGCTGGACTACTATCCCAAATGGCTCTGTGCCGTGCCCTACTCGCCGGTCACCGGACCGCGCCTGCTGGCGCAGGACGCCGCGCACCGCAAGGCGCTGCTGACCGCGGTGCGCGATGAGGTGCTGCGCCTGGGATTGTCGTCCGCGCACGTCAACTTCCATGCGGAAGACGAGGACGATGCGTACGCTTCCGACTGGCTGCCGCGGATCGACGTGCAGTACCACTGGCGGAATCCGGGGCATTGGCGCGACTTCGACGGCTTCCTGGCCGATTTCGACCACAAGCACCGCAAGAACATCCGCCAGGAACGGGCGAAGGTCCAGCGGGCCGGCGTCGTCATCCGCACGGTGCACGGCGACGAGGCGACCGCGGCCGACCTGGAGGCCATGTTCAGCTTCTACCTGCGCACGTTCCAGGACTACGGCAATTCGCCTGCACTGACGCTTCCGTTCCTGCAGCATCTGGCGCAGACGATGCCGCGGCAGCTGGTGATGTTCCTGGCCGACCACGACGGTCGCACCATCGCAGGCGCGCTGTGCCTGCGCGGGCACGACACGCTGTACGGCCGCTACTGGGGGGGCGAAGCGCCCCTGCCGGGACTGCATTTCGAGACCTGCTACTACCAGGGCATCGCCTACTGCCTCCGCGAGGGTCTGGCCCGGTTCGAGCCCGGGGCCCAGGGCGAGCACAAGATCGCACGCGGTTTCCTGCCGGCCTGGGTACGCTCGCGACACTGGATCGCCGACCCGGAGTTCGCCGGTGCGCTGGCGCACTGGTGCGACGAGGAAAGCCAGGCGGTACGCCGGTATGCACGTACGCTGCAGTCGCACTCGCCGTTCAAACAGCAGGACCGTGCCTGAGCGCGCGGCCCGAGCCCAGGATCACCCGATGCGCCAGCGGCCGTTCGTCCTGTCTTCCGATCCCCACGCGCCCTTCCCGCCGGCTGACAGCGCCATGCAGGAGCCCGACGGCCTGCTCGCGATCGGGGGCGACCTGTCGCTGCCGCGCCTGCTGAATGCCTATCGTCACGGCATCTTTCCGTGGTTCTCGCCCGGCCAGCCGCCGCTGTGGTGGTCGCCCGATCCGCGCATGGTGTTCGCCACCGATGGCGTGCGCCTGTCTTCCCGCTTCCGCCGCGGCCTCCGGCACAGCCCGTGGGAGGTCCGGGCGGACACCGCGTTCGAGCAGGTGATCATGGCCTGCGCCAAGGCGCCACGGCCGGGTCAGCACGGCACCTGGATCACCTCGGGCATGCGCCAGGCGTACATCGACCTGCATCGCCACGGGCACGCCCATTCGGTCGAAGTGTTCGAGGGCGACGCCCTGGTGGGCGGCATCTACGGCGTGGCGATCGGGCGCATGTTCTTCGGCGAGAGCATGTTCAGTGGCCGGTCGGGCGGTTCCAAGGTCGCGCTGGCCACGCTGGCGGCGCGGCTGCACGGGTGGGGCTGGCCGCTGATCGATGCCCAGGTGGAAAACGACCATCTGGTCTCGCTGGGGGCCGTCCGGATGCCCCGACATCGTTTCCTGGCCGAGGTCGCAGGCCTGGTGGACCTGCCGGCGCCCGCAGGCCCCTGGACCCTCCGATTCGGACGCATGCCGGCCGCCGAACTGGCGCAAGCATCGGTGCCATAACGGAATTTTTGCACCTGGCGCGCGCGGGGCGTACAATACCGGGCTTCATGGCACCCGCCATCCCTCGCGGCACACACAGGTTTACATGTCGAAAGACGATTCCATTGAATTCGAAGGCACCGTCGCCGAGACGCTGCCCAACACTATGTTCCGGGTCAAGCTGGAGAACGGGCACGAGATCATCGCCCACATTTCCGGCCGCATGCGCAAGAACTACATCCGCATCCTGACCGGCGACAAGGTGAAGGTCGAAATGACCCCCTACGACCTCACCAAGGGTCGAATCACCTACCGCATGAAATAAGCTTCTTGATGCGTCTGATCGGAAAGCGGCCCTGGGCCGCTTTCTTCGTTATTGCGGTCGCCTCTCAATGACCTTCGTCATTGGGTCGGTGGTCATGGCGACTTTGGGCAGATTCGCGTCGGCAGCGTGATCCCTAGCATGGATGTCGGCCGATACGGGCTGCCTCCAATTACGACTGCCATGAAACCTCGTCATCTCTCCATGACCGCCCTGCTGGCTTTGGGCCTCTCTCCGTTTTTCGCCATCGCTGGCGAACCGGTTGCCGATTGCGTCGCACTGGGAAGCAGCCAGGAGATTGTCCGTGCCGGCGGCGGCGGCCAGATCTTCCTTCGCGATGGTCAATCCCATTACCGCCTCGGCTTCGCCCGCAACTGCGATTCGGTGACGATGACGCCGACCATCCAGATCAGCGCCGATGGCCAGGCCGACCGGCTGTGCCCCGCCGGCACCAAGGTGCGTACCAAGACCTCGACCTGCGATGTCAGCGTCGTCGAGACGATTTCCGCCGAAGAGTTCGCCAAGCGCAAGCAACGCGCGCGGCGTTGAGGCGGGGATCGAGCCGCCGGAAGCGATACGAGAAAGGCGGCCCGTGGGCCGCCTTTTTTCTTACCTGCAATCGATTCCGGAAGCGACCTACACGGTCGCCGGCAACAAGCGCTCCGGTTCTGCCTGCGCATCGACCACCAGCTCGCCATCGCGTACGTCGATACCGACCCGCCCGCCATTGACCAGCTTGCCGAACAGCAGCTCGTCGGCCAGCGGCCGCTTCACCTTGTCCTGAATCAGGCGGGCCATCGGACGCGCACCCATCAGCGGATCGAAGCCGTGCTGGGCCAGCCAGTCGCGCGCCGCCGGCGTGGCCGACAGGCTGACGTGCTTCTCCTGCAGCAGCATTTCCAGCTCGATGATGAACTTGTCCACCACCCGCAGGATGTGGTCGAAACCCAGCCCCTGGAACTGCACGATGGCGTCCAGGCGGTTGCGGAACTCGGGCGTGAAGCTGCGGCGGATCACTTCCATCGCATCGGTGGAATGGTCCTGCTGCATGAAGCCGATCGTCCGCCGCGACGCCTGCGCGGCGCCGGCGTTGGTGGTCATCACCAGGATGACGTTCTTGAAGTTCGCTTCGCGGCCGTTGGTGTCGGTCAGCACGCCGCGGTCCATGACCTGCAGCAGGATGTTGAAGATGTCGGGGTGGGCCTTCTCGACCTCGTCCAGCAGCAGCACGCAGTGCGGCGTCTTGACGATCTTCTCGGTCAGCAGGCCGCCCTGGTCGAAGCCCACGTAACCCGGGGGCGCGCCGATCAGGCGGCTGACCGAATGCGGCTCCATGTATTCGGACATGTCGAAACGGACCAGTTCGATGCCCAGCTGCAGCGCCAGCTGCTTGGTCACCTCGGTCTTGCCCACACCCGTCGGACCGGCGAACAGGAAGCTGCCGATCGGCTTCTCCGGGTTGGCCAGGCCGCTGCGGGCCAGCTTGATGGACGACGCCAGCGTCTCGATGGCGGGATCCTGCCCGAAGATGACCATCTTCAGGTTGCGCTCCAGGTGCTGCAGCACGTCCTTGTCGGACGAGGACACCTGCTTGGCCGGGATGCGCGCCATCTTGGCGACGATGGTCTCGATTTCCTCGACGTCGATCAGCTCCTTGCGCGTTTCCTGCGGCAGCAGGCGCTGGCGGGCGCCGGCCTCGTCGATGACGTCGATGGCCTTGTCCGGCAGCAGGCGGTCGCCGATGTGCTTGACCGACAGGTCGACCGCGGCCTGCAGGGCATCGTCGGCGTAGGTGACGCCGTGGTGCGCCTCGTACTTGGGCTTGAGTCCCTGCAGGATCTGGTAGGCCTCGCCCACCGTGGGCTCGACGATATCGATCTTCTGGAAGCGGCGCGCCAGCGCGCGGTCCTTCTCGAAGATGCCGCGGTACTCCTGGAACGTGGTCGAGCCGATGCAGCGCAGCTCGCCCGACGCCAGCGCCGGCTTGATCAGGTTGGAGGCATCCATCGTGCCGCCGCTGGCCGAGCCGGCGCCGATTATGGTGTGGATCTCGTCCACGAACAGGATGGCGCCCGGGATCTTCTTGATCGACGCCAGCACGCTCTTCAGGCGCTTTTCGAAGTCGCCGCGGTACTTGGTGCCCGCGACCAGCGCGCCCAGGTCCAGCGAATAGATGACGGCATCCAGCAGCACGTCGGGTACCTCGCCTTCGACGATGCGCTTGGCCAGGCCCTCGGCCAGCGCGGTCTTGCCCACGCCGGCCTCGCCCACGTAGAGCGGATTGTTCTTGCGCCGGCGGCACAGCACCTGGATGGTCCGCTCGATCTCGTCGCCGCGGCCGACCAACGGGTCGATCCGGCCCTGGCGCGCCAGCTCGTTGAGGTTGCTGGCGAACTCGGCCAGGGCGTCGCCCTTGCCCTCGCCTTCCGCACCCTCGGCCTTCCCCTCGCCCTCCGGATGCCCGGAGGCCTCGTTTTCCTCGCCCTGCTTGGCGATGCCGTGGGACAGGTAGTTGACGATGTCCAGCCGGGTCACGTCCTGCTGGTTGAGGAAGTACACGGCGTGCGAATCCTTCTCGCCGAAGATCGCCACGAGCACGTTGGCGCCGGTGACCTCCTTCTTGCCCGAGGACTGCACGTGGTAGACGGCACGCTGCAGCACGCGCTGGAACCCCAGCGTCGGCTGGGTATCGCGGCCATCGTCTTCGGCCAGGCGCGAGACCGAGGCCTCGATGGCCTGCTCCAGGTCCGCGCGCAGGCGGTTGGGATCGGCACCGGTCGCCTTCAGGACGGCCTGCGCCGAGGGATTCTCCAACAGGGCGAGCAGCAGGTGCTCGACGGTCATGAATTCGTGCCGAGCTTCACGGGCGCGCTTGTAGCACTGGCCGATGGTCTGCTCGAGGTCTTTGCTGAACATGGTTGCCTCCGGGGCCTATGCCGACAATATGCGGCCTGGCGGGCGGTTTTCCATCAGCCTACCGGATTTCAGTGTTCAGGGATCGTTGCCTTGCACCAGGCCATGACGCCCCCATACCACTCGGGCCGGTCCGGCCTGCCCGTGCCGGAATCCCTCAGGACTTCTCCATCGTGCACAGCAAGGGATGCTGGTTCATACGGGAAAACTCGTTGACCTGGGCCACCTTGGACTCGGCCACCTCGCGGGTGTAGACCCCGCACACGCCGCGGCCGCGCGTATGCACGTGCAGCATCACCTGGGTGGCCTTCTCCAGGTCCATGGCGAAGAACTGCTGCAGCACGTTCACCACGAAATCCATCGGGGTGTAATCGTCGTTGAGCAGGAGCACCTGGTAGAGGGGCGGCGGCGCGACCTCGGGCCGGCTGGTCTCCACCATCAGGCCATGGTCGCGTTCGTTTTCGTTCTTGCGGGGCATGTGCCGATTATAGGCGCTGGCCGCTGTCGCCCGCATGGACGCCATGCGTGACCCCGGCCACAATGCGCCATTCCATCCACCCCGAGCCGACCATGATCCCGACGCTGTCCCGCCTGCCCATCACCGCACTGCTGTGCACCGCCGCCGCCGTCGCGGCACCCGCCACCGCTGCCGATGCGTCGGTCGAGGCCCGGCTGAAGGCACGCGGCATCCAGTACGAGATCGATGCCGACGGCGACTACAAGGCCACCTATTCGTACGACAAGGAAAACCGTACCCAGCTGGTCTTCGTGTCGGGCGGCACCGAGCAGATCAGCGGCCTGAGCATCCGAGAAGTGTTCTCGCCGGCCGGACGCATCGCGGCTGACGGCATCGACGGCGAACAGGCGCTGGCGCTGCTGGCGGACAGCCGCACCAAGAAGCTGGGCAGCTGGGAGATCGCCGGCGACGTGCTGTACTTCGTCATCAAGCTGCCGGACAACGTGGATGCGGCGGCGCTGGAAGCGGCGATGGACATCGCGGCCGAGACAGCCGACAACCAGGAGATCGAACTCTCCGGCGACCAGGACGACCTGTAAGTGAGCTATCGCGAGGGCCGGTTCTGGCAGCCCGACGTCACCGTGGCCACCGTGGTGGTCCGCGATGGCCGGCTGCTGATGGTGGAAGAGCGCGCTCAGGGCCGGCTGGTGTTCAACCAGCCCGCCGGCCACCTGGAGCCGGACGAAAGCCTGCTGGACGCCGCCCGTCGCGAAACCCTTGAGGAAACCGGCTGGGAGGTGGCGCCGACCGCCTTCATCGGCGCTTACCAGTGGAAGGCCGAGACCGGGCGGCATTACCTGCGCTTCGCCTTCTCCGCCGATCCCGTTCGGCACCTGCCCGACCGTCCGCTGGATGACGGCATCGTCCAGGCGGTGTGGCTGACACCGGCGGAACTGCAGGCGCAGGCCGACCGCCATCGCAGTCCGCTGGTCTGGCGGGTCGTGCAGGACTACCTGGCCGGCCGTCGTTCGCCGCTGTCCACGCTGCGGCACATCGCATGAGCGCTCCGCGGGTCATCGTCGGGGTGTCCGGTGGCGTGGATTCGTCGGTGGCCGCGCTGCGTCTGGTGCAGCAGGGCGAGTCCGTCGCCGGGCTCTTCATGCAGAACTGGGCCGACGACGGTACCGGCGAATGCCGTGCCGAAGACGACCGCCGCGACGCCGTGGCCGTCTGCGGCCGGCTGGGTATCCCGTTCCATTTCCGCGATTTCTCGGCCGAGTACTGGCAGGGCGTGTTCGAACATTTCCTGGCCGAGTACGCCGCCGGCCGCACCCCGAACCCGGACGTGCTGTGCAACCGGGAGGTGAAGTTCAAGCATTTCCTGGATGCCGCCCGCGAGCTGGGGGCCGAGAAGATCGCGACCGGCCACTACGCGCGCGTGGGCGAAGCGGGCGGACGCTGGCGGCTGCTGCGCGGCATGGACCGCGGCAAGGACCAGAGCTATTTCCTCCACCAGTTTGGCCAGACGCAGCTGTCGGCCACGCTGTTTCCCATCGGCGAACTGCAGAAGTCGGACCTGCGCCGGATCGCGCGCGAGGCGGGGCTGCCCACGCACGACAAGAAGGATTCCACCGGGATCTGCTTCATCGGCGAGCGCGATTTCCGCGAGTTCCTGGGACGCTATCTGCCCGCGCGGCGCGGCGAGATGCGCGACCCGCAGGGCCAGGTGGTCGGCGAGCACCCGGGCGTGTTCTATTTCACGCTGGGCCAGCGCGAAGGCCTGCAGATCGGTGGCGTGCGTGGCCGTCCGCAGGCGCCGTGGTATGTCGTGGGCAAGGACGTGGCCCATAATGTGCTGTACGTCGACCAGGACACGCACAGTCCCTATCTGATGTCCACGCGGTTGTGGACCGACACGGCGCACTGGGTGTCGGGCAGTCCGCCCGCTGGCCGCTTCGACTGCACCGCGCAGACGCGCTATCGCCAGCCGGACGAACCGTGCCGGGTGCAGGTGATGGAGGATGGCAGCGTCATGGTCGAGTTCACCACGCCGCAGCGTGCCGTCACGCCGGGACAGTCGCTGGTGCTGTATGACGGCGACGAATGCCTGGGCGGTGCGGTGATCGCGCGCACCGACGCCCCCCTGGAAACCCGTTTCGCGGAGCAAGCAGCTTGAGCAACCGATATTCCGACCGTGTGCTGGCCCTGGCCGGGCTGGCACAGGCCCTCCACCAGGTGCGGCGCATCGCCGAAACGGGTCAATCCGAATCCTCTGCCGTGCAGGCGTCGCTGGAAAGCGTGTTCCGCATCGAAGCCGCCACGCCGCTGGCGGTGTACGGGCGCCTGGGCGACGTCACCCCCGGGCTGCGGGTCCTGCGCAGCTACCTGGCCAAGGAGGCGCAGGACGACGGCCTGCCCCGCCTGGCGATGGCGGTATTGCAGCTGGAGCGGCGGTTCGTGCGCGAAGACGACACCGTGCACGCCGTTACCCGCGGCCTGGCCGACATCGCGCCGCGCGCCGAGCAGCACGGAAGCACGCATCCCGATGTGCTGTCGGCGCTCGGCGGCCTTTACGCCGACACCATCAGCCACCTGCGCCCGCGCGTGATGGTCCAGGGCAACCCGCACTACCTCGGCCAACCGGGTGTGGTGGCGGAGATCCGGGCGATCCTGCTGGCGGCGGTGCGTTCGGCCGTGCTGTGGCGCCAGTTGGGCGGCAGCATGTGGGACTTCGTCTTCAGCCGCCGGCAGATGCTGGACGCCGTCGACGACTGGCTGTCCTGACCCATCCGCCACCGTCCCAAAGAAGAGGCCCGGCATTGCCGGGCCTTTTCGTTGCAGCGGGCGATCAGGCGGCGACCGTCTTCGCCACGTCCTGGTACTCCTCGATCTGGTCGAAGTTCATGTAGCGGTAGATCTCCGCGCCCTTCTCGTTGATCACGCCGATGTCGGCCATGTACTCGGCCTTGGTCGGGATCCTGCCCAGGCGCGAGCAGATCGCGGCCAGCTCGGCCGACCCCAGGAACACGTTGGAGTTGCGGCCCAGGCGGTTGGGGAAGTTGCGGGGCGAGGGGGAGAACACCGTCGCGCCCTCGCGCACCTGCGCCTGGTTGCCCATGCACAGCGAGCAGCCCGGCATTTCCATGCGCGCGCCGGCGGTGCCGAAGGTGCCGTAGTGGCCTTCCTTGGTCAGCTCGGACGCGTCCATCTTGGTCGGCGGCGCGACCCATAGGCGGGTCGGGATGTCGCGCTTGCCTTCCAGCAGCTTGGCGGCCGCACGGAAGTGGCCGATGTTGGTCATGCAGGAACCGATGAACACTTCATCGATCTTCGTGCCGGCCACGTCGGACAGCGTCTTCACGTCGTCCGGATCGTTCGGGCAGGCCAGCAGCGGCTCGTGCACCTCGGCCAGGTCGATCTCGATGACGGCGGCGTACTCGGCATCGGCATCCGGCTCCAGCAGCTGCGGGTCGGCCAGCCACGCTTCCATCTTGGCGATGCGGCGGGCCAGCGAACGGGCGGCGGCATAGCCTTCGGCGATCATCCACTTCAGCAGCGTGATGTTGCTGGTGAGGTACTCGATGATCGGTTCCTTGTTCAGGCGCACCGTGCAGCCGGCGGCCGAACGCTCGGCCGAGGCGTCGGACAGCTCGAACGCCTGCTCCACCTTCAGGTCCGGCAGGCCTTCGATCTCGAGGATGCGGCCGGAGAAGATGTTCTTCTTGCCCTGCTTGGCGACGGTCAGCAGGCCAGCCTTGATCGCGTAGTACGGGATGGCGTTGACCAGGTCGCGCAGGGTCACGCCCGGCTGCATCTGGCCCTTGAAGCGCACCAGCACCGATTCCGACATGTCCAGCGGCATCACGCCGGTGGCCGCGGCGAACGCGACCAGGCCCGAGCCCGCCGGGAACGAAATGCCCACCGGGAAACGCGTGTGCGAATCACCACCGGTGCCGACGGTGTCGGGCAGCAGCATGCGGTTGAGCCAGCTGTGGATCACGCCATCGCCCGGACGCAGCGAGATGCCGCCACGGGTGGAAATGAATTCGGGCAGCGTGTGGTGCGTCTTCACGTCGACCGGCTTGGGATAGGCCGCGGTGTGGCAGAACGACTGCATCACCAGGTCGGCCGAGAAGCCCAGGCAGGCCAGGTCCTTCAACTCGTCGCGGGTCATCGGGCCGGTGGTGTCCTGCGAGCCCACCGAGGTCATCTTCGGTTCGCAGTAGGTGCCCGGGCGCACGCCCTGGCCTTCCGGCAGGCCGCAGGCGCGGCCGACCATCTTCTGCGCCAGGGAGAATCCCTTGCCGCTGTCGGCCGGCTGCTGCGGCTGGCGGAACAGGTCCGTCGCCGGTAGCTTCAGCGCTTCGCGCGCCTTCGCGGTCAGCCCGCGGCCGATGATCAGCGGAATCCGGCCACCGGCACGCACTTCGTCGAACAGCACCTCGGACTTGACCTGGAACTCGGCGATCACCTGCCCGTCCTTCAGTGCCTTGCCCTCGTACGGGCGCAGCTCGACCACATCGCCGTGATTCATCTGCGACACGTCGAGTTCGATCGGCAGCGCGCCGGCGTCCTCCATGGTGTTGTAGAAGATCGGGGCGATCTTGGAACCCAGGCAGACGCCGCCGAAGCGCTTGTTCGGAATGAACGGGATGTCCTCGCCGGTGAACCACAGCACGCTGTTGGTCGCCGACTTGCGCGAGGAACCGGTGCCGACCACGTCGCCGACGTAGGCGACCAGGTGACCTTTCTCCTTCAGCGACAGGATTTCCTGCACCGGACCGCGCTTGCCGTCTTCTTCGGGTACGAACGGCGCGTCGGGGCGCTTGTTCTTCAGCATCGCCAGCGCGTGCAGCGGGATGTCCGGGCGCGTGGTCGCGTCGGGTGCCGGCGACAGGTCGTCGGTATTCGTCTCGCCGGGCACCTTGAACACGGTGATGGTGAGCGACTGCGGCACTTCCGGCTTGCTGGTGAACCACTCGGCATCGGCCCAGCTCTTCAGCACGGCCTGGGCGTGGGCGTTGCCCTGCTCGGCCTTCTCCTGCACGTCGTGGAAGCTGTCGAACATTAGCAGCGTGTGCTTCAGGCCTTCGGCGGCGGTCGCACCCAGCTCGGCGTTGTCGAGCAGCTCGATCAGCGGGTGGATGTTGTAGCCGCCCAGCATCGTGCCCAGCAGCTCGGTGGCGCGCTTGGGCGTGATCAGCGGAGTCTTCTCGGTGCCGAATGCGACGGCGGCCAGGTAGGACGCCTTGACCTTGGCGGCATCGTCGACACCGGCGGGCACGCGGTGGGTGATCAGCTCGACCAGGAAGTCTTCCTCCCCGGCCGGCGGATTCTTCAGCAGTTCGATGACCTCGGCCGTCTGCTGGGCCGACAGCGGCAGCGGCGGGATGCCCAGCGCGGCGCGCTCGGCTACGTGGTGGCGATAGGCTTCCAACATGGGTGGCTCCGGTCGTTCGTTGATGCGGTGGAATGGGAAAGCGGGATGCTGCTTATTCGTTCGCGGGCACGATCAGTTTCAGGCCCTTGAAATAATCGCGATGGAAGGCGGTGTCGAAGGTGATCAGGCCGTCGCACTGCAGCAGGGCGTGCGCACCCACCAGAAAGTCGGCGATCGGCCTGGCGTCGCCCTCACGCTGGCGGTGGCGGCGCTGCATCTCGCCCGCGCGCAGCGCGGACTTGGCTTCGACGGCATTGAAATGCACACCCATCTCCTCAAGCGCCGCCAGCGCTTCCGCGCCATTGCGCAGCGACGCGCACAGCTGCGCCAGCGCGGCATCGCAGACGACGACGCGGCCGCTGCCCAGGCTCTGGCGCAGCCCGGCCCCGACGGCGTCCGCGCGCGGACCGTCGGTCAGCAGCTCGATCAGCACGGGAGCATCGACGGCGATCATTCGCTGGCGGCGCCTTTCGCGACGTCTGCATCGAGGGCGAACTTGCCACGCCCGCGCGAGATCGCGTCGTCGACGCTCTTCCGCAACACGATGCGGCTACCTTCCAGCTCGACCTTCAACACGCTGCCCTTGGTCAGGCCCAGCGCATCGCGCACGGCCTTGGGGAGGGTGATCTGTCCGCGTTCGGCAACGGTGGCTTCCATCGTCACGCCCTCTTGAGTATGGATAAATTATACATACTTTCATTGACGTACCGCATGCCTCCCCGGTCCGCCACCCCATCCGTTGGTCGGGTCCCGGCCCGCGCCGGGGTTGGCGGATAATCCGGGCAAGCCTCGACAAGACGCGCGGGACGGACGCTTTATGCTGCCCTCGCACCCTTTTCCCCCGCTACAGGAGCCTCCGCGATGAGCGATTCCTTCGCCGCCCGCCGAACCCTGGACGTCAACGGCACGTCCTACGCCTACTACAGCCTGCCGGCGCTCGCCGAACGGCTGGACCCGCAGGGAGGCTTCGCCCGCCTGCCCTACTCGCTGAAGATCCTGCTGGAGAACCTGCTGCGCTGCGAAGACGGCGTGACCGTACTGCCCGAACACATCCAGGCGGTGGCGCAGTGGGAGGCGACCCGCGAACCGGACACCGAGATCGCCTTCATGCCGGCGCGCGTGGTGCTGCAGGACTTCACTGGCGTGCCCTGCGTCGTCGACCTGGCCGCCATGCGCGATGCCGTGGTCAAGCTTGGCGGCAGCCCGGACCAGATCAACCCCCTGATTCCGTCCGAACTGGTCATCGACCATTCCATCCAGGTCGACGTGTTCGGCAAGCCCGAGGCCCTGGACCTCAACGGCAAGATCGAGTTCGATCGCAACCGCGAGCGTTATGGCTTCCTGCGCTGGGGCCAGAAGGCGTTCGACAATTTCAAGGTGGTGCCGCCGAACACCGGCATCGTCCACCAGGTGAACCTGGAGAACCTGGCCCGCGTCGTGATGACGGGCGAGCAGGATGGGCAGGCCATCGCCTATCCCGACACCGTCTTCGGCACCGACAGCCATACCACCATGATCAACGGCATCGGCGTGCTGGGCTGGGGCGTGGGCGGTATCGAAGCCGAGGCCGCGATGCTGGGCCAACCCTCCTCCATGCTCATTCCGCAGGTGGTCGGATTCAAGTTGACCGGCAAACTCCCGGAGGGTGCCACCGCCACCGACCTGGTGCTGACCGTCACCCAGATGCTGCGCAAGCTGGGGGTGGTGGGCAAGTTCGTCGAGTTCTACGGCGACGGCCTGCAGCACCTGCCGCTGGCCGACCGCGCCACCATCGGCAACATGGCACCGGAGTACGGCGCCACCTGCGGCATCTTCCCGATCGACAGCGAGTCACTGAATTACCTGCGCCTGTCCGGCCGCAGCGAAGAACAGGTCGCGCTGGTCGAGGCCTACGCCAAGGCGCAGGGCCTGTGGCATACGCCCGACAGCCCGCATGCCGAGTACAGCGCCACGCTGCACCTGGACATGGGCGACGTGAAGCCCTCCCTCGCTGGCCCCAAGCGCCCGCAGGACCGCGTGCTCCTGCAGGACGTCAAGCAGAACTTCCGCGACAACCTGGCGCCGTTCGCCGATGCCCGCCGCAAGCGCAACGACCTGGTGCAGGAAGACCGGCTGAAGAACGAAGGTGGTGGCGGTACCGCCGTCGGGGCCGAAGAGGCGGCGCATGAATCGTCGCCCAACAGCGGCGCGACCAAGCTGCGTGACGGCGACGTGGTCATCGCGGCCATCACGTCCTGCACCAATACGTCCAATCCGGCGGTGATGCTGGGGGCCGGCCTGCTGGCCCGCAACGCCGTGGCCAAGGGGTTGAAGGCGCAGCCTTGGGTCAAGACCTCGCTGGGGCCGGGCTCGCGCGTGGTCACCGACTACCTGGAGAAGGCCGGCGTACTCGGCGATCTCGAGAAGCTGGGTTTCTATGTCGTCGGCTACGGCTGCACGACCTGCATCGGCAATTCGGGCCCACTGCCGGACGATGTCTCGGCCGCGATCGCCGCCGACGACCTGGTGGTGGCCTCCGTGCTGTCGGGCAACCGCAACTTCGAGGGCCGCGTGCATCCCGAAGTGAAGATGAACTACCTGGCCAGCCCGCCGCTGGTGGTGGCCTACGCCATCGCCGGCACCACCGACATCGACCTGACGACCGAACCGCTGGGTATCGGCAGCGATGGCCAGCCGGTCTACCTGAAGGACATCTGGCCGACCAACGAGGAGATCGGCGACTTCATCGCTGCGACGATCGGGCCGGAGATGTTCGCCAAGAACTACGCCGACGTGTTCAAGGGCGATACGCGCTGGAACACCATCGCCTCGCCCGATGGCGACCTGTACGCGTGGGACGGTAGCTCGACGTACATCAAGAACCCACCGTACTTCGACGGCATGTCGATGGCCGTCGGCAGCATCGATGATGTGCACGGCGCGCGCGTGCTCGGCCTGTTCGGCGATTCCATCACCACTGACCACATCTCGCCCGCCGGCAACATCAAGAAGGACTCGCCGGCAGGACGCTTCCTGATCTCGCGTGGCGTGCAGCCGGTCGACTTCAACAGCTACGGCAGTCGCCGCGGGAACGACGACGTGATGGTGCGCGGCACCTTCGCCAACATCCGCATCAAGAACCTGATGTTCGGAGGCGAGGAAGGCGGCAACACGCTGCACTACGGCAGCGGCGCGCCGGAGAAACTGTCCATCTACGATGCAGCGATGAAGTACAAGGCCGACGGCGTGCCGCTGGTGGTCATCGCCGGCAAGGAATACGGCACGGGTTCCTCTCGCGACTGGGCGGCCAAGGGCACCAATCTGCTGGGCGTGAAGGCGGTGATCGCGGAGAGTTTCGAACGCATCCACCGCTCCAACCTGGTCGGCATGGGCGTGCTGCCGCTGCAGTTCGTCGATGGCCAGAATGCGCAGTCGCTGGGCCTGGACGGGTCGGAGACGTTCGACGTCACCGGCCTGCAGGACGGCGCCGCGAAGGTCGCGACGGTCACGGCGCACAAGGCCGACGGCAAGGCGGTGGAGTTCAAGGCCAAAGTCCTGCTGCTGACGCCGAAGGAAGTCGAGTACTTCAGGCACGGTGGCCTGTTGCACTACGTGCTGCGCCAGCTGGCTGGGCGAAGGGCCGCCTGACAGCACTGACACGGAAAGAAAAAGGCCGCCCTCGGGCGGCCTTTTTCATGCAGGTGCGTCCGACGTCAGCGAGCGGCCGCTGGTGACGCGCCGGTGGCCTGCCCCTTGTTCTTCACGTAGCGCTCCAGCCACTGGTCCTGTTCCCACAGCAGGTGCAGCACCGATTCTTTCGCTGCGTAGCCGTGGCTCTCCTTCGGTAGCAGCACCAGTCGCGCCGGCGCGCCGAAGCCCTTGAGCGCATTGAAGTAACGCTCACTCTGCATGGTAAACGTGCCGGAATTGTTGTCGGCCTCGCCATGCACCAGCAGCAGCGGCGTCTTCATCTTGTCCACGTGCATGAAGGGCGACATGTCGTTGTAGACGCTGGGAGCTTCCCAGTAGTTGCGTTCCTCCTGCTGGAAGCCGAATGGCGTCAGCGTGCGGTTGTAAGCGCCGCTGCGCGCAATGCCGGCCGCGAACAAGTCAGAATGCGTCAGCAGGTTGGCCGTCATGAATGCTCCGTAGGAATGCCCCCCCACGGCCACGCGCGAACGGTCGATGTAGCCGAGGCCGTCGACGGCGTCTATCGCCGCCTTTGCGTTGGCCACCAGCTGCTTGATGAAGGTGTCATTCGGCTCGTCCTTGCCCTCGCCCACGATCGGGAACGCGGCATCATCGAGCACGGCATAGCCGCGCGCGACCCAGTACACAGGCGAGCCGTAGCTCGGGAAGATGAACTCGTTAGGATTGGTGGTGTTCTGGCCGGCGCTGTCGCGGTCCTTGTACTCGGTGGGATACGCCCACATCACCAGCGGCAGCTTCTCGCGCCTGGCCTCGCGGTCGTAGCCGGCCGGCAGGTACAGCGTACCGGTCAGCGGCAGGCCGTCCGCTCGCGTGTACGTGAGGACTTCCTTGTAGACGCCCTGCAGCGCCTTGAACGGATTCTCGAAGCGCGTCACCGGCACGGGTGCGATCCGCTGCTTCAGGTGACGAACGTAATAGTTAGGGAACTCGGTCGGCGATTCGATGCGTACCAGTACCGTGCCCTGCTGCAGATCCAGCAGCGCCTGGATGCTTTCCTTCTGGCCTTCCAGCCTCGACGTGTACAGGCGCTTCTTCTCGCCGGTGGCCAGTTCCATCCTGTCGATGAAGGGGAATTGACCCTCGGGCGTGAAACCTTCGCCGATCAGGTGCACCTGCCCATTATCCAGTGCAAGGACGGTCTCGCCGGCTGCATTCTTCCGCGTCTCGAACTGGCCCGGATCGCTGTATTGATCCTGGTAGCTGCGACTGAAGAGTTCGCGCAGTGGCGCACCCGGCTTCGACGGATCCAGCACGTAGGTCCGGATGTGGCGCGTATTCCACCAGTAGTCGGTGACGATCGCATGCGTGTCGTCGCCCCACAGGATGCCCTGCACGCGGTCGACGGTCTTGAACAGCGATTGCGGCGTGCCGGAGAACGGCGCCTGCCAGGCAAAGGCTTCGTCGCGGAACGGCACTTCATTCGCCGGGTCGCCTTTGTCGAGCGCCTCTGCCCAGACCAAGGTCGCGGGTTGGTCGGCGCGCCATTCGATGTCGCGACGCCCCGCGCGCACGGCCATGAAGCCCTTCGGCAGGTTCTCCGCCAAGGGAGCATCGACGACGGTCACCACCGGCTTGCCCGTGGTTTCCACCACTTCCGCACGGTAAGGGAAGCGGCCATAGGGCACCAAGTAGGAGAACGGCTTCTTCAGCGTGTGCAGCAATACATAGCGGCCGTCCGGCGAGAACGACTCCCCGGTGTACATGGCCGCCGCGCGCCAGAGTGTGGCGCGCCCCTTCAACGGCACTCGGTGCAGTTCGGAGGTGGCAAGCACGGCGAAATTGCTTTCGTCCGAGGGGTTCTTCAGTAAGTCCTGATAGGTGCGGTTCTGGGCCTTGCTGCCATCGCTTACCGAAACCGTCGGTCCCGTCGGGACGGCGCGCGAAGTGTCGAGCAACGCCGGGCGCTGTGAGGGCAACATACGGACCAGCAACGCCTGGTTGTCGCGGAACCACGTGAGCGGATTGCCGACATTGGCGTTGACGCGGGCTTCCGTCAGGCGTGTAGCATGTGCGGTCGCGAGTTCCATCACCCACGCTTCCACACCGGTCCGTGTCGTGTGCGTGAATGCCAGCCGGCGTTCGTCGGGCGACCAGGTGAAATTCGCCAGACGCGGCGAGGCCGGCAATCCCGTCACATGCCGCGCGCTTCCGTCCTGCAGTTCCTGCACCTGCACGTGGTTGTAGTAGGTCGTGGTGCTGGCGATGTTGGTGCGCGGATTGACCCGTAGGCCACCGAGACGGAGCTCCTCGTCGGACAGTTCCGCCAGCGACTTGAACGTATCGCGGTAAAACAGTACCAGGCGCTGCTTGCGGCTGTCCGTCCCAACGGTGGGCGGGCGCTGCACGTCGGCGAGCTGCAGGATCTCGGCGGGGGGCGTCTGGTACGGCAGCGCGTCCTGCGCGAGGGCATTTCCAGCGGCCAGCCACAGGCACGCCAAGAGTTTCCAGCGAATCGGCATGAGCGGTTTCCCCATTTGGACGAGCCGATCATCATGGCTCCTCCCCTGCCAAGGCAAGACCACGCACGGGAAGTTTGCCGGTTGGGCGCGCTTACGGCGTTCTGGGCGTTGAAGGCCTTCGTCGGAGGTCAACCGAGACGCCGCTATGGGAATCCCTGTCCTGCGTTCCACCTGCCTGCTCCTCTTGCTCGCCGTCCATGCCAACGTACGCGCCGTCCCACCCGACGCCGACCAGGCCAGGCGTATCGCCGAGCAGTTCCTGGCCACACAGCAGGCCAGCGCGAGCCCGCAGGAAGCCTATGAAGCGGGCGACATCGCCGTGGCCGACCGGGATGGTGACGGCGAGGCGGAGGTCGTCGTGCTGTGGACGATGCTGGGCCCCACCTATTGGCACCACGGCGTCACGGTGCTGGCGCACAAAGGACAGCGCTATATGCCCGCCGGCGAGACCGGCGAGCCGCTCGGCAGCGTGGAAGGCATGCTGGTGCGCAACGGCACCATCGAGCTGAAGACCAAATGGCCTGGTCCGAACGATCCCCGCTGTTGTCCCACCGTCGCCAAGACACTGCGCTACCGCTGGACACCCGGGAAGCTCACGCCGGTGAAATGATCAAGGCGCGCCGTTCCAGCGTGCATGGTAGACGCGCCACTCACCGTCTTCCGTCCGCCACGCGGTCGTGACCCGATAGGCACGTGCCTGATCCGGCAGCAGACGCCCGTTGCCCGCGGTCAGCACCACATCGAACGCGACGGATGCGTTGTCGCCCTGCACGACCACCTCCAAGGGTCCGGTGGTCACGCCCAAGTGTGAGTCGGCCAGCATGCGCGCCCGCAGGAGATTGTGCAGCGCCGCACGATCCATCCCGGACTCGCCCGTGAAATCCGGGCTGACGCCTTCCATGAAGTCGCCGGCCTGCCCTTTTTCCACCGCCGCCTGCATCTCGCCGAAGCGCGCCCGCAGCCTGTGCTCGGGCGCTGCGGGTGCGCACGCCACCAGTCCCAACAGCAATGCCAGCGCGGCGACCCGCATCTTCTTTTCCGTGACTGCCATCGAAACCTTCGCCTTTTCCATCCGGAACGGTATGCTCCCGAAAGGCGCCGCGACCGGGCGCCGGCCCACAGTACGCCGCAACGAAGCCAGAAGACCCTGGGGAGGGAGCAGAACGATGAGTCAGGAACGTCCGTGGTTCAAGAGTTACCCGCAAGGCGTGCCCCACGAAGTGGACCTGGAGCAGTACCGCTCCATCGTGTCCGTCTTCGATGAGGCGATCAGCAAATATCGCGACCGCCCCGCGTTCCGCAACTTCGGCAAGACCCTGACCTACGGCGAGATCGACAAGCTCAGCCGCCAGTTCGCGGCGTACCTGCTTGGGGAGCTGAAGCTCAAGAAGGGCGACCGCGTCGCCATCATGATGCCCAACTGCCTGCAGTATCCCATCGCCATCTTCGGCGTGCTGCGCGCGGGCCTGACGGTGGTCAACGTCAATCCGATGTACACGCCGCGCGAGCTGAAGCACCAGTTGGTGGATTCCGGCGCCAGCGTGCTGCTGGTGGTGGACAACTTCGGCAAGACCGCGCAGGAGGCCCTCGCCGGCACCCAGGTCAGGCAGGTCATCACCACGGCGCTGGGCGACCTGGTCGGATTCCCCAAGGGCGCCATCGTCAACTTCGTGCTGAAGTACGTGAAGAAGATGGTGCCCGACTACGACATCACGGGCGCGGTGCGCTTCAAGGACACGCTGACCCTGGGCCAGTTGCATGCCCTGCCCGACGTCGACATCGATTCCGGCGACATCGCTTTCCTGCAGTACACCGGCGGCACCACCGGCGTGGCCAAGGGCGCGATGCTCACGCACCGCAACCTGGTGGCCAACATGCAGCAGGCCGGCGTGTGGGTCGGTACCGGCCTGGACTACGGCAACGAAGTGATCATCACCGCGTTGCCGCTGTACCACATCTTCGCCCTGACGGCGAACTGCTTGGTCTTCATGAAGCTGGGCGGCCTGAACCACCTGATCACCAATCCGCGCGACATGCCGGGCTTCGTCAAGGAACTGAAGGCCACGCGCTTCACCGCCATCACCGGCGTCAACACGCTGTTCAATGGCCTGCTCAACACGCCCGGCTTCGATGAGGTGGATTTCTCCAACCTCAAGATGACGCTCGGCGGCGGCATGGCCGTGCAGCGGGCGGTCGCCGAGAAGTGGAAGAAGGTCACCGGGGTGACCCTGGTCGAGGCCTACGGCCTGACCGAGACCTCGCCGGCGGCCTGCATCAACCCGATGAACCTGCACGACTACAACGGCGCGATCGGCCTGCCGGTGCCGTCCACCGATGCCTGCCTGAAGGACGACGACGGCAACATCGTGCCGCTCGGCGAAGTGGGCGAGCTGTGCATCAAGGGTCCGCAGGTGATGAAGGGTTACTGGCAGCGTCCCGAGGAGACGGCGAAGGTTATGGACGCCGAAGGCTGGCTGCACACCGGCGACATGGCGAAGATGGACGAGAACGGCTTCTTCTACATCGTCGACCGCAAGAAGGACATGATCCTGGTGTCCGGCTTCAACGTGTACCCGAACGAGGTGGAAGACGTGATTGCCGGCCTGGACGGCGTGCTGGAGGTGGCGGCGGTGGGCGTGCCTGACGACAAGTCCGGTGAGGCGGTGAAGGTCTTCATCGTGAAGAAGGACCCGTCGCTCCCGGTCGAGCAGATCAAGGCGTACTGCCGCCACAACCTCACCGGCTACAAGCAGCCCCGCTACGTGGAGTTCCGCACGGAACTGCCGAAGACCAACGTGGGCAAGATCCTGCGCAAGGAACTGCGCGAACCCGCCAAGGCCGGCTGATCCCTGTTCAGCTTTATGGAGAAGGCCGGCCCTGTGCCGGCCTTTTTCTTTTGGTTCAGGACTTTAGCGGTGGATTCTAGACGTTCGTCACAAATATCGAGACTGAAGCCTTCCTGCCCCCGGCATCTTGCCGCAAGCGCGCGTGTGCACTGGATTTTAATTATTCGTTCAGGTGTAGGATCGGCGCGTGATGCCACCTGCGTCACATTAATCCGTCACCCGCTTTCCCCTGCCGCGCGGGCAAGAAACCCCTCCAAGGAGCTCTCCATGAACAACGTCGAAAAACTGCAGCGCACCCGTTCCTTCCCGACCATCCGCGTCGAGTCCGAACCCAGCGGCGATGCCCACTGGATGTACATGCATTCGGACGTAGCGCCCGGCGTGCGTCCGTGCTTCCGCAGCCAGATGCTCGACGACGTGCTGAGCTTCATGAACTCGATCCCCCTGCGCGAATCGCAGCGCCAGCCGGGCAAGCTGCGCCACCTCGTCGTGGCGTCCGATGCCAGCGCCTTCAACCTCGGCGGCGATCTCGAACTGTTTTCGCAGCTGATCCGCGAGAACACCCGCGACCGCCTGCTCAGCTATGCGCGTCGCTGCATCGACGGCGTGCATCATCTCAACACCGGCCTGGGCGGCGACGTACGCACCATTGCGCTGATCCAGGGCGACGCGCTGGGCGGCGGCCTGGAGATCGCGCTGTCCTGCCACACCATCGTGGCCGAAGAAGGCGTGGACATGGGCCTGCCGGAAGTGCTGTTCGGCCTGTTCCCGGGCATGGGCGCCTATTCCTTCCTGTGCAAGCGCGTGTCGCCGCAGGTCGCCGAGCGGATCATCCTGGAGGGCAACATCTACACCAGCGACGAGCTGTACAAGATGGGCGTGGTGGACGTGCTGGTGCCGAAGGGCCAGGGAGCGGCGGCCGTGCAGACGATCATCGACAAGCAGCGCCGTTCACCCCATGCGCACCTGGCGCTGAATGCCTGCCGCAACCTGGCGCAGCCGGTCGGCTACGACGAGCTGATGGGCATCACCGAAGTCTGGGTGGATACGGCCCTGACGCTGGGCGACAAGTCGCTGAAGATGATGGAGCGCATCGTCCGCGCCCAGGAAAAGCGCTCCATCCGCGCTGCCTGAGCGGCACCCGCACGTCTGCTGCAAGTACAGGGGACTACAGGGGCATCAGGGGTTGGAGCGCGCGCAGGCGCCTTCAAGGGCGAGTCCGGGACACCGTACTCGCCACGGGCCTGGCTTTCTGCCGGTGCCCGGTGAGATACCCCTCCGGATCGCGCTCACGCCACCCGCCTGACGGTCCCACGCGCGGTCAGGACGAGGAGCCTTCGCCGCCCTTCTCCGCCGCGCCGCGCACGCGCTGCCGCGCATCGAGTGCCGCGCGGCCATGGCTCAGGTGGGAGTTGAGCGCGGCCAGGCGGTGGCGCCATTCGCGCGAGATCTGCCAGTCGGCGAGGCCCATGATCTCGCCTGCGGCCGCCGCCAGCTTCACCAACCCCAGATTGCTGGCCACGCCTTTCAATGCATGCGCATGTTCGCGCAGATGTTCGCCGTCGCCCCGCTCCATCGCATGGGCCATGGCGCCGATGCAGCCATCGGCGTCGTTGAGGCACTGCTCGATGAATTCCCGTTCAAACGCGTCCCCCATGCCCAAGGCAGTGAGTTCGTCCAGCACGCTGACGTCCAGCACACCGTCGGACACCTCCGGCCGCACGGGCGTGTTCGAAACCGTCGTCGCGGCCACGCGACCCGACGTGGCCACGTCGGCCAGCGCCTCCAGCAGCCGGGTCGCGACCACCGGTTTGGCGAGGAATGCGCGCGCGCCCGCCTGCTCGCACCGCTGGATCGCCTCGGGCGTGACATCGGCGCTCAGGATCAGTACCGGGGTGCGGCTGCCGCTGCCCGCTTCCATCACGCGGAGCTGCTTGAGCAGGTCCAGGCCGCTCAAGCCCGGCATGTGCAGGTCGCAGATGACCGCGTCGTAGGACGAGGATTCCAGCGCGTCCAGCACCTCTTCGCCGCCGTTGACGCAGGTGATGCGGTGCCCTGCCTTCTGCAGCAGGCGCTGCACGACCATGCGGTTGGCCTCGTGGTCGTCGGCCACCAGGATCTGCATGCTGCGCACGCGCGCGCGGTGGCGCAGGAACGGGTCCGAGAACGCGATGATGTTCTCGGCGCTGGCCGTATCCGGCGTTTCCTCCAGCCATTCGGCGTGGCCCTGCACGGCGGGCACGATGACGCGCTCCGGGACCGCGTCGAACGGCAGCTCGACCCAGAAGCAGCTGCCGCGCTGCTCGTTGCTCTCGAAGCCGATGGTGCCGCCCATCGCCTCGGTGAGACCCTTGGCGATGGTCGTCCCCAGCCCCGTGCCGCCGTAGCGGCGCGACAGGCTGCCGTCCGCCTGTTCGAACGCCTCGAACAGGCGCTCGCGCAACGCCACGGGGATGCCGATCCCGGTGTCGGTGACGGTGAAACGCAGGCGCAGGTGCTGGCCGTCCACCAGCGTAGGTGCCACTGTTAGGCGCACCTCGCCTTCGTCGGTGAACTTGACCGCATTTCCCGCGAGGTTCAGCAGGACCTGGCGCAGGTGACCCGCGTCGCCCCGCAGCTTGGCCGGAATGGCGTCGTCCACCCGCCCTTCGTAGCGCACCTGCTTGCCGCGCGCCTGCGGCATCAGGATCAGGCCGATGCTCTCCACCAGCTCGCGCGGAGAGAACTCGACGACGTTCAGCTTGACCTTGCCCGCCTCGATCGCGGAAATGTCCAGCACGTCTTCCACCAGGCCCAGCAGGGTGCGGGTGGAGGCCTGGATGGTGGACAGGCATTCGCGCTGTTCGGTGTCCAGGCGCGTGGTGGCCAGCAGTTCCGACATGCCGGCCAGGCCGTTCAGGGGCGTGCGGAACTCGTGGCTCATGTTGGCCAGGAAGCGGCTCTTGGCCTCGTTGGCGCGACGCGCTTCGTCGGTGGCGCGGGTCAGGTCCCGCAGCAGGCCTGACAGGTACATGGGCACGGCGATCAGGCCCAGCACCAGGCCGACGCCGAGGGTGGCGTTGGCGCGCCAATAATCGTTCATCCACACCCCGGCGGCGAAAGCCGTGCTGGCCATGGTGACCGCGACCACCAGGTAGCGGTTGCCATAGCGCAGACCGTTGCCCACGGTGATCCACATCAGCACCACGTAGGCCCACGACAGCGGCTCGCCCATGCCGTTCATCGCGGCGGCCAGCAGGCCGTAGTCGGCGATCATGCCCAGCCCGCGCCGCACGTGCGACTTGCCCGGCTGCACCAACAGCCAGGCAATGATGCCCAGGCCGTTGACCAAGCCCGAGACGATGATGGTCAGGACGATGGAGTATTCGTCAGCGGGCAGCGCCGCGCGCGACGAGGGCAGCAGCGCGTAGACCAGGATGATGGAAATCAGCGCGACACGGATCAGCGCCTGGCCGTGCTCGCTGTCGCCGCGATGCTCAAGGCGGGATTTGACCCAGGTAAGGACGTTGGACATGGCTCACTCCATCCCTGGACGGCTCTGCACCGTCGAGTAGCGTTCGCAGATGTCGTCCAGCCGCGCCCGCCCACGGATCAGCGCGTCGACACATGCGGGATCGAACAGGCGACCGCGCTGGGCATACAGATAGGCCAGCGCCGCGTCCTTGTCCCACGCCTTCTTGTAGGGGCGCGGCGAGATGAGGGCGTCGAATACGTCCGCCACCGCCACGATCCTGGCTTCCAACGGGATTTCCTCGCCCACGAGGCCATCGGGATAACCGCTGCCGTCGTAGCGCTCATGGTGCCGCAGCGCGATCACGGCGCCCGCCTGGATGAAGCGGTTCTGGCTGCCGGAGAGCAACTGGTGCCCGATCTTCGGATGACGGCGCATGACATCGGTCTCGTCCGCGGTCAGCGGGCCCGCCTTCATCAGCACCGAATCGGGAATGGCGATCTTGCCCATGTCATGCAGCGGCGCGGCCATCTCGATGGTCCGCACCTCGTCCTCGGGCAGGCCGAGCTGCTCGGCGATCAGTCCCGCCACGTGGGCCATGCGCTCGAGGTAGGCGCTGGTGCCGCTGTCGCGGTACTCGATGGCGCGGGCCAGGCGCGATAGCGTTTCGCGCTCGCGCTCTTCCACCTCGTGCATGCTGGACAGCAGGCGCTGCTCCAGCGACAGGGCGCGCTGCTTGACGTTCTCGGACTGCTGGCGCAGCTGGAGCAGATTGCGGCAGCGGGCACGCAGCTCGCGCGGACGCACCGGCTTGACCAGGAAGTCGATGACGCCCGCTTCCAGCGCGGCCTGACGGATGGGTTCGTCGCCGACCACGGTGATCAGGATGATGGCGATGTCGCGGTGCATCGGCAGCCGGCGGAACCGGCGGGCGAACTCCAGCCCGTCCATGCCCGGCATGCGGTAGTCGAGCAGCAGCAGGTCGGTGCGGTTCTTCTCGCACCATTCCAAGGCCGCCAGGGGATCGCCGAAATCGTGGACGGCCAGCTCGGACGCGATGTCCTCGATGACATGGCGCAGCATGGTACGCGCGGACGTCTGATCGTCGACGATGACGATGTTCAATGCGTGCCCCACCCCTTGTGGCCACGTGACGTGGCTGTCGGGCAAGGATACTCCGGCGGTGGCGACGCTCGCATCCAGCATGGTGGCAGTCCTGTTCGGCGGCCCGGCCCCAGGCTGGGGCCGAGATCCACGAAGGGAACCGATGCCGATCACGGAGCCCCCTCCCCTGATCTCTATCGGCGCGGGCGGCGAAGAATTGACCGACCTGCGTGGAAGTCCACGCAGGAAGCGTGCCAGCCGCCTCCAGGGTGTTTCAGGGTTCCGCACGTTGATGTTCGTCACATATTTCGGCATGTCCGGTCCCGTGTCCACCCGGGGTCCGCCGCCCGCGGGCTGGGGCCCCGCCAGTGTGGTCCCGTCGCGTCACGCCGTCATGTGCCCATACTGCCGCGCAGCGTCACTCTTTTGACGCTCGCGGGGACCGTGGGTCACCCCTGGGCTTCCGGACGCATGTAGGGAAACAGCAGTACGTCCCGGATCGAATCGGAGCCCGTCAACAGCATGACCAGCCGATCGATGCCGATGCCCAGGCCGCCGGTCGGCGGCAGACCGACCTCCAGGGCGCGGATGTAGTCGGCGTCGAAATGCATGGCTTCGTCATCACCGCCCTCCTTCGCCTGGACCTGGGCCATGAAGCGCGCAGCCTGGTCCTCGGGGTCGTTGAGTTCGGAGAAGCCGTTGGCCAGCTCCTTGCCGTTGATGAACAGCTCGAAGCGGTCGGTGTAGCCGGGGTCCTTGTCGTTGGCGCGGGCCAGCGGCGAAACCTCCACCGGGTGATCGGTGATGAAGGTGGGCTGGATCAGCGTGTGTTCCACGGTCTTCTCGAAGATCTCCAGCAGCAGCTTGCCCCAGCCGTAGGACGGCTTCACATGGATCTTCAGCCGCTCGCAATGGCGTACCAGCGCCTCGCGGTCCGTGCAGTCGGCAAGGCTGATCTCGGGGTTGTGGTGGCGTACCGCCTCATCCATGCGCCAGCGGCGGAACGCCGGCTCCAGGTCGATGTCCTGGCCGTCCCAGGTGACTTGGCCGGGGCCCCGGACCTCGTGGGCGACATCGCGGATGACCCCCTCGGTGAGGTCCATGATCTCGGTGTACGTGGCGTAGGCCTCGTAAAGCTCGAGCATCGTGAACTCGGGGTTGTGCCGCGTGCTGACGCCTTCGTTGCGGAAGTTGCGGTTGATCTCGTAGACCCGCTCCAGTCCGCCGACGACCAGGCGCTTCAGGTACAACTCCGGCGCCACGCGCAGGTACAGGTCCAGGTCCAGCGCGTTGTGGTGCGTGGTGAACGGCTTGGCCGCGGCGCCGCCGGGGATGTAATGCATCATCGGCGTCTCGACTTCCAGGAAACGCCGGGCATCCAGCCACTCGCGGATCGCACGGATGATGCGCGAGCGCTTGATGAACACGTCCCGCGCTTCCGGCGTGACGATCAGGTCCACGTAGCGCTGGCGATAGCGCTGCTCGACGTCGGACAGGCCATGCCACTTGTCCGGCAGCGGACGCAGCGACTTGGTCAGCAGGCGCAGGACGTCGGCCTTGACCGACAGTTCTCCGGTGCGGGTGCGGGTCAGACTGCCCTCGACGCCGACGATGTCGCCGATGTCCCAGCCCCTGAAGGCATCGTAAGTCTCGCCCAGCGTGTTCGCCTGCAGGAACAGCTGGATGCGGCCGGATTCGTCCTGGATCTGCACGAAGCTGGCCTTGCCCCTCACCCGCTTGGCCATCAGGCGGCCGGCCAGCTTCACACGGCGGCCGGTACCTTCCAGCGCTTCGACAGTCCACAGCTCGGCATCACTGTACTGGGCCTGCAGGTCGCCGGCGTAGTCGCCACGACGGAAGTCGTTGGGGAACGCGATGCCCTGCCCGCGCAGGGCCGTCAGTTTGGCGCGGCGCTCGGCGATGAGGCTGTTCTCGTCGGCAGGAGGCGTTGCGCTGGTCTGGTCGGTCATGGCGTAGGCGAGGAGTGAGTGGGGAGGAGTGAGAAGTGAGGGGAGCCGGGATGAGGAGCGAACCTGACGCTCACTCCTCACTCCTCTCCACTGACTCCTGCTTTCAAGCGTCGATGCGTTTGGCGCCCGCTTCCAGGCCGGATTTCAGGCTGGCCTCGACGAACTCGTCCAGGTCGCCGTCCAGCACCTTCTGGGTATCCGAACGCTCTACGCCGGTGCGCAGGTCCTTGATGCGGCTCTGGTCCAGCACGTAGTTGCGGATCTGGCTGCCCCAACCGATGTCGGACTTGGTGGCTTCCACCGCATCGCGCTCCGCGTTGCGCTTCTGGATTTCCAGCTCGTACAGCTTGGCGGCCAGCATCTTCATCGCGTTGTCGCGGTTCTGGTGCTGGCTGCGGCCGGTCTGGCAGGCCACCACAATCCCGGTGGGCACGTGGGTGATACGCACGGCCGATTCGGTCTTGTTGACGTGCTGGCCGCCGGCGCCGGAGGAGCGGTACACGTCGGTCTTCAAGTCGGCCGGATTGATGTCGATGTCGATGTTGTCATCGACTTCCGGCGAAACGAACACCGAGGTGAAGCTGGTATGGCGGCGGTTGTCCGAATCGAACGGCGACTTGCGCACCAGGCGGTGCACGCCGGTCTCGGTCTTCAGCCAGCCGTAGGCGAAGTCGCCCTCCACGCGCAGCGTCGCCGACTTGATGCCGGCCACGTCGCCGCCGCTGGCTTCCATCAGCTCGGTCTTCCAGCCGCGCGATTCGCACCAGCGCAGGTACATCCGCAGCAGGATTTCCGCCCAGTCCTGCGCCTCGGTGCCGCCGGCGCCGGCCTGGATGTCGACGAAGGCGTTGGCGCTGTCCATCTTGCCGGAGAACATGCGCTGGAACTCCAGCTTGTCCACGTGCGCGGCATAACGTTCGACGTCGGCCACCACGGCGTGCGCGGTATCCTCGTCGTTCTCCATCTCCGCCAGCTCCAGCAGCTCGCCGGCGCCGGTCAGGCCTTCCTCGATGTCGCGGATGCCGTTGACCGTCTTGTCCAGCAGGGAACGCTCGCGGCCCAGTTGCTGCGCGTACTCGGCGTTGTTCCAGATGTCCGGGTTTTCCAGCTCGCGGTTTACTTCTTCCAGGCGTTCGCGCTTGGCATCGTAGTCAAAGAAACCCCCGGAGCGAGGCCAGCCTGTCCTGCAGGTCGGCGATGCGCTGGCGGATGGGATTGAGCTCGATCATGGGGCTGTGACGGGGGAATGGAATCGGTCGGCAAGGATACCAGAGGCGTGCAGGTACCCGTCCTGCGCCGGCATGGAACGGAATTTGCATTCGATATGCGCGCCCCTGCCGACAGCCGACCGCTCATGCCGACTCCCTTCGCCGCCCGCCTGTTGCCCTGCCTGCTGGGCCTGGTGCTGCTGGGCCTGCCCTCCTCACGGGCCCAGGGCACGGTTGCGGCCGGCACCGAGCGGGCCAGCCAGGTGGCCCGCTGCCTGAAGCTGCGCCGCGATGCGCCCCCCGTGGCGGCCGCGCTGGCCGAATCGCTGCTGCGCGAGGCCGACCTGACCGTCGAGGACGAGCTGAAGACCCTCAGTTGCCTGGGCATCGCCGCCGGCCTGTCCGGCGACCGGAAACGCGCGGTGGAGGCCGGTGCCCGCATGGAGCGCCTCGTGCTGGCGAATCCCGAACTGGCCCTGGCGTTCCGCGCCCGCGCCTATTCGCAGGCAGGATCGGTCTTCCACGGTGCCGGCCAGATCCATCGCGCCGAGGCGGCCTACCTGCGGGTGCAGGACCTGGCCAGGCAGTTGCCCGCCGACGAGGCCGCCCTGTTCCAGGCCACCACCCTCAGCAACATCGGATTGATCCACGCCGATTACCTGGACTCGCCGGAAGTGGCCGACGGCTTCCATCGCAAGGCATTGGCCATCGCCGCGTCCGTCGGGCTGGAAGATCCGGCGATCCTGCATAACCACGTGCTCAACCTGGTCAGGTTGGGCCGAACGGCGGAGGCCCTGGCCGTAATCGACCAGGGCGAGGCCATGGCGCACCGCAGGCAGGCATTGGCGGTGGTGGAACGCCTGCGCGCAGAGCGTGCGGGAATATGGATCACGCAGGGGCGCCTGGGGCCGGCGCAGCAGGTGCTCACATCCGTAATCCGGGCGCAGCAGACGAGTGCGGACACGCCGGGATTGGCCGGCTCGCTGGCCAAGCTGTCGACCCTGCAGCGCATCGCCGGCGACCCCACGGCCGCGCTGGCCACGGCACGCTTGGCTTGGTCGCACGTGGACGGCACGCCGCAGCCGCAGAAGCAGCGCGAGGTGCTGCGCGCCTGGATGGCCGCGCATGCCGCGCTTGGCCAGGCGGACGGCGTCATGGCGGTCGGCGCACGCCTGCACGCACTGGAAATGGAGACGCTCAAGGCGCAACGGCTCGCATCGCTGGCCGAGCTGCAGGCGCGCAGCGAGAGCGCCGCCGCGCAGCGCGAACTGCAGGCCATGCGGCACAAGGCCCAGATCCAGTCCCTCAACGAGGAGAGAACACGCCTGCTGCGTAACGCCGGCGTCGCGGCGATGATCCTGCTGGTGATGGCGGGTGTCGGCTTCGGCCTGCTCCAGCGGCGCAAGAACCAGCAATTGCGCACCGTCAGCGCGACCGATCCTCTCACCGGCCTGCGCAACCGCCGCGCGGCCGGTACCGCGCTGCAGGCGATGTCGACGCAACGCGCCACGCCCGGCATGCGTCATGTGCTCTTCCTTATCGACATCGACCACTTCAAGCAGGTCAACGACGGGTTCGGCCACCATGCCGGCGACGACGTGCTGGTGGACATCGCCGACGCGCTGCGCACCCTGTGCCGGCCTGGCGACGTGATCGCACGGTGGGGCGGCGAGGAATTCCTGATGGCCTGCCCCGATCTCACGGCGGCGCAGGCATGCACGGTCGCCGCGCGCCTGCACGAGCGGTTGGGCGGCGCCCGCGAGTTGGCGCCGGGGCGGGCCTGGGATCTCACGGTGTCGCTGGGTTTCGCGCCGTTCCCGTTCTTCGAGGAGGGACGCGAAGGGTGGGAGTACGCCATCCGCCTGGCCGACCGTGCGCTCTACGCCGCCAAGGACCGTCGCAACGCGTGGGCCGGCCTGTGGGGCCGTACCCTGCCGGAAGGCGCCAGTGCGGCCAGCGTTCTGGAAGAACCGGAAAACGCCGTGCGCAGCGGCAACGTCGACCTGATGGCGAGCTACGCCATCGAACGCTTGCCGAAAGCGGCCCTGCGCGCGGCCTGAGCACTAACCCGGCTCGGCGCCGGTGCGCGTCCTCAGGTCCTGGCGGTAGCGTCGACTGCAGGGCAGCACCGTACCGTCGCGCAGGTGGACGCGCGCGTCGCCGGAATCCAGCGGCTCGATGGATGCGACATGGTCGAGCGCCACCACGTAACTGCGATGGATGCGGGCGAAGCGGCGCGGATCGAGGCGGGATTCGATGCCGGCGATGGTGCTGCGCAATGGATAGTCGTGCCCGCGCACCCGCAGGTTGACGTAGTTGCCTGCGGCCTGCAGCCACTCGATGTCGTTCGCCGCGACCAGGAATTCGCGCCCCAGTTTGCGGATCAGGAAGCGTTCGGGCCGGTCCACCGGTTCCAGCGGCGGGCCCTCGTCGGGCTCCGCCAGCAGGCTGGCCTCGCCTTGCCAACGGCGCAGCAGCAGGCGGTACGCCTCCATTGTCAGCACGATGGAGGCGAAACTGCGGACATCCTTCAGGTACTCATAGACAAGTTCGCGCGGCCAGGGGCCGAAGTCGTAGGTCATGCCCTGGGCCCGGTAGGCGAGTACCCGCAACCCCACCATGCCCACCACGTGCACGAGGCAGACGACGACGCTGGCCCCGGCATACCGTGCGAGCTGTCGCCGCCAGTCGCCCCACTGGAAAGGATAGCGCCGGGTGAACCAGGCCATCGCCGGCAACACCACCAACAGCCACATCACCGCGCTGCTGGTTTCCCAGACGGCCGGCTCCCAGGCCTGGATGGACGAATCGCCGCGTCGCAGTTCCATCAGCGTGGTGATGCTGTTGGCGACGCAGTTGACCCCGGTCACCGCGATCCAGAAGCCGGCCTCGATCACGCGTTTCCAGGGCTGGTAGCGTTCGTAGGACAGCACGGCGCGTTCGGTCATGCGCGCATTCTAGCCCTCTGCGGTCCTGCGCCCTTCGCGATTCGTCCCTGCATGCCGGCCGTTGGCCCCCTGCCCGCCCCCACATGTCCCTTCGTAGTGGGTACTGACGAGCAGACCCGACACGCTGGCGCCTTCACAGGACGAGGAAACCCCCATGCAACGCCGCCACGATCTGGACTGGGTCCGTGTTTGCGCCTTCGGGCTGCTGGTGCTGTACCACGTGGGCATGTACTACGTGACCTGGGACTGGCACGTGAAGAGTCCAGCGGCCAGCGATGCGCTGGAGCCCTTCATGCTGCTCAGTTCACCGTGGCGGCTGGCGCTGCTGTTCCTCGTGTCGGGGGCGGCCACGGCATTCCTGCTGGAACGGCAGCGACGCAGTGCCGAGGTGGCCCGCCGCCGGCCGGGGTTCCTCGCCAGCCGGTCCTGGCGTCTGTTGGTGCCGCTGGTGTTCGGCATGCTGGTGATCGTGCCTCCGCAGTCCTACTACGAGGTGGTCGAGCAGCTCCCGGGGGGCTATCACGACGGGTACCTGGCCTTCTATGGCCGCTACCTGACCGGCTACGACGGTTTCTGCGATGCAGACGGCTGCCTGGACATGCCCACCTGGAACCATCTCTGGTTCGTTGCTTACCTATGGGTCTACACCATGGTGCTGTGGTTGCTCTGGCGCATGGCGCCGCGCGCCCTGATCGCCGCGGGGCGTGGTCTCGACAAGGCGCTGGCCGGAATCGGCATCGTGGTGTGGCCCACGCTGTTCCTGGGCCTGGCGCGCATCCTGCTGGTCGGTCGCTTCGAACAGACCCATGCGCTGGTCGACGACTGGTACAACCATGCCCAGTACTTCAGCGTGTTCCTGCTGGGCTTCCTGATCGCACGCAGCGAGGGGGTCTGGGCGGCGATGGTCCGGGCGCGCTGGGTCGCCCTGCTGCTGTGGCTGGCCACCTGGGCGGGCCTGATCGCCTACTTCGTCCGCTTCGCCGATGGGCAGCCGCCCGAGCTGCTGCGGACCGCCATGCGCATGGTCTGGGGACTGGACCAGTGGTGCGCGATCGTGGCGGTACTCGGCTTCGCCCGCCACTGGAATCCCGGCGACAGTCGCGCGCTCCGGTACCTGGTGCCGGCGGTGTTCCCGGTCTACATCCTGCACCAGACCGTCACCGTCGTCCTCGCCCACCACCTGAAGCCACTGGCGATCCCGCCGCTGGTGGAAGGCATCCTGCTGGTAATGGTCACCTTCGCCGCCTGCTTCGCTGGCTATGAAGTCGTGCGCCGGGTCGCTTGGCTGCGACCGCTGTTCGGACTGAAGCGTCTGCCTGGCGGGCGAACCGACGGCTCGCCGGCGATGGTCGGCTCCACCGAGTCCTGAGCACTCACTCCGCGGCCTGCCAGTAACGGATCAGCAACTGGATGCCGCGGCGGTTCTGCCAGTCGTCGGTGTCCAACTGGTAGGCCGCATGGATACGGGCAGGTGGGGCCTGGTCCTGCCAGCCATTGAAGTGGATCGCATTGAGCGCTGCGGCATGACCGGGAAGACGCAGCGAAAACTTCAGGTGCTTCTCGCCGATCACGCGCCAATCCAGCACATCGAAACGGCCATCGAACATGGGCTCGGGGAAGCCCTGTCCCCATGGCCCGGCGCTGCGCAGCGCTTCGGCATGGGCGCGATCCAGTTCGTCCGACCGCAACTCGCCGTCGCTCAGCAGCACTTCCTGCAACATCGCCTCATCGAGCAGCTTCGAGGCCTGCTCGTGGAAGGCTTCACGGAAGGCAGACAGTGCGCTTTCGTCCAGCGACAGGCCGGCCGCCATCGCATGACCGCCGAAACGCTGCATCAGACCGGGGTTCGCCGCATCGATCGCCGCCAGCGCATCTCGGATGTGGAAACCGGGAATGGAGCGTGCCGAGCCGCGCAACACCGTGCTGCCCGGCTCGGCGGGCGCGAACGCGATCACCGGGCGATGCAGGCGTTCCTTGATCTTCGAGGCTACCAGGCCGACCACGCCCGGATGCCACTCCGGATCGAACAGACACGGCGCCAGCGGCACGGCGCCCTCGACGTCGACACGCGCCAGCGCCGCCTGCGCTTCGTCCACCATCTGCTGCTGCACGCCGCGGCGTTCGGCGTTGATGCCGTCGAGCACGTGCGCCATCTCATCGGCTTGGCTGGCGTCGTCGGTCAGCAGGCACGCGATGCCCAGCGCCATGTCCTCCAACCGGCCCGCGGCATTCAGGCGCGGGGCGACCGCAAAGCCGATGTCCGCGGCCGTGAGCCGGGCCGGGTCACGCCCCGCCACGCGCACCAGCGCCTGCAGGCCCGCACAGGCCTGGCCTGCGCGCAGGCGACGCAGGCCCGCGCCGACGAGGGCGCGGTTGTTGGCGTCCAGCGGGACGAGATCGGCGACCGTGCCCACCGCGACAAGATCCAGCAAGGACGAAAGGTCGGGTTCGGGGCCATCGAAAGCCCCCCGTCCCCGCAGCACGCGTCGCAGCGCGCGCAGCACGTAGAACATCACGCCCCCGCCCGCCAGCATCTTGCTGGGGAACGGATCGCCGCGCAGGTTGGGATTGACGATCGCATCGGCGGGCGGCAGCACGTCACCGGGCAAGTGATGATCCGTGACCAGGACTTGCCAGCCGCGCGCCTTGGCCGCCGCGATCCCGGCATGACAGGCAATCCCGTGGTCCACCGTGACCAGCAGCTCGGGCGCCAGTGCGCCCAGTTCCTCCACCAGCGAAGGCGACAGTCCGTAGCCATGGACCATGCGGTTGGGCACCGCTGGCGTGACACGCCGTGCGCCCAGCAGGCAAAGCCCACGCACGCCGACGGCGCACGCGGTGGCGCCGTCGCAGTCGAAATCGCCGACGATCACGATATGGCGGTTGGCCGCGATGGCATCGGCGAGCAGCGTCGTCGCTTCATCGATGCCGCCGAGCAGGTCGGGGGGAAGCAGCTGGGCGAGCCTAGGCTGGGCCTGCTCCATCGAACCGGCCCCCCGGGCTTCGTAGACGCGTTGCAGCAGCATGGGCACATGGGCAGGCCATGTACCGGCCGCGCCCGCCTCGCGTCGGCGGATCCGGGCCGCCGGCGTCATGCCGGCACGTGATCGGGCCGGCCTGCATCCAGGCGCGGCAGGGGCCTGCGCCAGAACCGCCAGCGCTGCTCGCGACGCAGCGCGAACAGGCCGCCATCCTCGAAGTCGAGCGTGAGCGTGTCCAGTTCGCCCTTTTTCAGGGCCTCCAGCAGCGGGCGCAGCGCATCGCGGCACAGCAGGTCCAGATTGCGCAGGTGACGCAGGTCGATCAGCGCGTCCACACCGCCCTCGCCGCCGGCATGGCTCGCGTCCACGCCCGCCGCCTGCGCCAGGGCCTGCAGCAGCACATCGTTGCCCTTGACCTGGCGGAAGCCGGTGCGGACGAAGTCCGGCAGCGCACCCGCGCCCCAGAACCACAGCGAATTGACCGGTGGTTTGCCCTGCGACACCCGCTGCGCATTCCAGGGGTGGTTGTGCAGCAGCACCTGGGCCTCGCTGAGCAGGGCCCGCCAGCGGCGGCCGGCATCGCCGTGCGGCAGGTGCGCGAACAGATCGTCGCCCAGCACATCGTCCACCGGCGCGAACTCGGGCAGCTGCGCTTCCAGCGGGAGGCGCAGATACCAGCGCGCCGGGTGCGGTGCATCCAGCGGCATGCCGGCATCGCCGAACAGGGGCTTGAGCGCGGGCAGAAGATTCGCCGCGTCCTCCGCAGACAGGCCCAGCGATTCGCCGTGGGCGAGCATGCGCGCCCCGGTCATGTCCGGCGACACCCGCACCGGATCCGCACGCAGCCAGCGGGCACCGGCGGCATCGCCCGCATCACGCTGGCGGGTAAGCGCGGCGATGGGCCAATGGTCGGGCACCAGCTGGAACTGCCGCCGCAGCTGCGCGCGCTCGCCGGCATCCGTGTCGCTGCGGTCGCTGCGGCCCAGCGCCCGCGCCACGTCGTCGGGCAGCGCCAGCCCGACCAGGCGGGTGCGCGCAGGCAGCAGCAGTGTGGCCTGGGCCATGGACTCAGTCGGCGTAGGAAACGCTGACGATTTCGTACTCGCGCTGGCCGGCCGGGGCATCGATGGTGACGCTGTCGCCCTCGTGCTTGCCGATCAGGGCGCGGGCCAGCGGCGAGGAGATCGCGATCAGGCCCAGTTTGATGTCCGCCTCGAGGTCGCCGACGATCTGGTAGCGCTTCTCTTCATCGGTATCCACGTCGGCCAGCACCACCTTGGCGCCGAACACGATGCGCGAGCCGGCATTGAGCTTGCTGACGTCGATGATCTCGGAGTGCGACAACTCGCTCTCCAGCTGCTTGATGCGGCCTTCGATGAAGCCCTGCTGCTCGCGGGCGGCGTGGTACTCGGCGTTCTCCTTCAGGTCGCCGTGCGCACGCGCCTCGGCGATGGCAGTGATCACCTCGGGACGCTTGACCGTCTTCAGAAGGTCCAGTTCCTGGCGCAGGCGCTGCGCGCCCTGCATGGTCAATGGGGCTCTCACCCTTGAAGCTCCTTGTGCAGTTCCTGCAATGCCAGCACCGGGCCCGTGCCGCGGTATTCCAGCGAATGCACCAGCGGCTTGGCGCCGGCAACGGTGGTTGAATAGGTGACGCGGTGCTGCAGGGCCTCGCGCCGGATCGAGAAGGAGTCGGCGATGGCCTGGCGTCCTTCCGTGGTGTTGACGATATACACGATTTCGCCGTTCTTGATCAGGTCCACCACATGCGGACGGCCTTCCAGCACCTTGTTGATCTGGGTGCAGTCGATGCCGTGCTCACGCAGCCACGCGGCGGTGCCGGCGGTCGCGACGATGGAGTAGCCGCGGCCGACCAGTTCCTGCGCTACCGGCAGCACGCGCTTCTTGTCCGGATCGCGTACCGAGATGAACACCTTGCCCACCGGTGGCGCCTTGATGCCGCCGGCCTCCTGCGCGCGCGCCATGGCCGCGCCGAAGCTGCGGCCCACGCCCATCACCTCGCCGGTGGAGCGCATTTCCGGTCCGAGGATCGGATCCACGCCCTGGAACTTGGCGAACGGGAAGATCGCTTCCTTGACCGAGTAGTAGTCCGGCACGATTTCCTTCGTGGCGCCCTGCCCGGCCAGCGTCTTGCCGGCCATGCAGCGGGCCGCGATCTTCGCCAGCGGCATGCCGGTGGCCTTGGAGACGAATGGCACCGTGCGCGAGGCGCGCGGGTTCACTTCCAGCAGGTAGACGATGTCGTCGCTGCCGTCCTCGCTCGCCTGGATGGCGAACTGGGTATTCATCAGGCCCACGACCTTCAGTGCCTTCGCCAGTTCGACCACCTGGCGGCGCAGTTCGTCCTGCGTCTTCGTCGACAGCGAATACGGCGGCAACGAGCATGAGGAGTCGCCCGAGTGCACGCCGGCTTCCTCGATGTGCTCCATCACGCCGCCGATCAGCACGTGGCCTTCGGCGTCGGCGATGATGTCCACATCGACTTCGACCGCGTTGTCGAGGAAGCGGTCCAGCAACACCGGCGAGTCGTTGGACACCTTGACCGCGTCGCGCACGTAGCGGGCCAGGTCGGATTCGCCGTACACGATTTCCATCGCACGGCCACCCAGCACGTAGGACGGACGCACGACCAGCGGATAGCCGATCTCGCGCGCCAGCAGCAGGGCTTCCTGGTCGTTGCGCGCAATGCGGTTCGGCGGCTGCTTCAGGCCCAACGAATCGACCAGCTGCTGGAAGCGTTCACGGTCCTCGGCCAGGTCGATGGAGTCCGGGCTGGTACCGATCACCGGCACGCCATTGGCTTCCAGCGCCCGTGCCAGCTTCAGCGGGGTCTGGCCACCGTACTGGACGATGACGCCCTTCGGCTGCTCCAGTTCGACGATCTCCAGCACGTCTTCCAGCGTCAGCGGCTCGAAGTACAGGCGGTCGGAGGTGTCGTAGTCGGTCGAGACGGTCTCGGGGTTGCAGTTGACCATGATGGTCTCGAACCCGTCCTCGCGCAGCGCCAGCGCCGCATGCACGCAGCAGTAGTCGAACTCGATGCCCTGGCCGATGCGGTTGGGACCGCCGCCCAGGATCATGATCTTGTCGCGGCTGGTGGGCTGCGCCTCGCACTCGTCCTCATAGGTCGAATACAGGTACGCCGTGCTGGTGGCGAACTCGGCCGCGCAGGAATCCACGCGCTTGTACACGGGCTTCACGCCCAGCGCCTTGCGTAGCACGCGCACGGCGGCCTCGTCGGTGCCGGCCAGCTGGGCCAGGCGCGCGTCGGAGAACCCCATCCGCTTCAGGCGGCGCATGCGCGTTTTGTCCAGCGACCCCAGGCCATCGGTAGCGAACTGCTGCTCGGCCGAGATGATTTCTTCCATCTGGTCGAGGAACCAGGGGTCGATGAAGGACAGCGCGTGCACCTGCTCGACGCTCATGCCGGCGCGGAACGCATCGGCCACGTAGAACAGGCGCTCCGGGCCCGGCGCCTTCAGTTCGCGGCGCAGCGTGGTCAGGTCGTCTTCGCTGGCCAGATCCAGGCCGGTCGGGTCGAGGCCGACCTTGCCGGTTTCCAGGCCGCGCAGCGCCTTCTGCAGCGACTCCTGGAAGGTGCGGCCCATCGCCATCACCTCGCCCACCGACTTCATCTGGGTGGTGAGGCGGGCATCGGCCTGCGGGAACTTCTCGAAGGCGAAGCGCGGGATCTTGGTGACGACGTAGTCGATCGCCGGCTCGAACGAGGCCGGGGTCTTGCCGCCGGTGATCTCGTTCTTCAGTTCGTCCAGCGTGTAGCCGACGGCCAGCTTGGCGGCGACCTTGGCGATCGGGAAGCCGGTGGCCTTGGACGCCAGCGCCGATGAACGCGACACGCGCGGATTCATCTCGATGACGACGACGCGGCCGGTCTGCGCATTGATGCCGAACTGCACGTTCGAGCCACCGGTATCCACGCCGATCTTGCGCAGCACCGCGATGGAGGCATCGCGCAGGCGCTGGTATTCCTTGTCGGTCAGGGTCTGCGCCGGGGCGACGGTGATGCTGTCGCCGGTGTGCACGCCCATCGGGTCCAGGTTCTCAATGGAACAGACGATGATGCAGTTGTCCGCGGTGTCGCGGACCACCTCCATCTCGAACTCCTTCCAGCCCAGCACCGACTCCTCCACCAGCACCTCGGTGGTCGGCGACAGCTCCAGGCCCCGGGTCACGATGTCGACCAGTTCCTCACGGTTGTAGGCGATGCCGCCGCCACTGCCGCCCAGCGTGAAGCTGGGGCGGATGATGGTGGGGTAGCCGACGCGGGTCTGGATCTCCAGCGCTTCCTCAAGCGTGTGCGCGACCGCGGCCTTCGGGCACTCCAGCCCGATTTCCTGCATGGCCACGCGGAACAGTTCGCGGTCCTCGGCCATCCGGATGGCATCGCGCTTGGCGCCGATCAGCTCGACGCCGTACTTCTCCAGCACCCCGTTGTCGGCCAGGTCCAGCGCACAGTTCAACGCCGTCTGCCCACCCATGGTGGGCAGCAGCGCATCGGGCTTTTCCTTGGCGATGATCTTCTCGACCGTCTGCCAGTTGATCGGCTCGATGTAGACCGCGTCCGCCATCTCCGGGTCGGTCATGATGGTCGCGGGGTTGCTGTTGACCAGCACCACCCGATACCCCTCCTCGCGCAACGCCTTGCACGCCTGGGCGCCGGAATAGTCGAACTCGCAGGCCTGGCCGATGACGATCGGGCCTGCGCCGATGATCAGGATGGTTTTTAGGTCGTTGCGCTTGGGCATGGGGGACTGCTTCCAGGGTTACGGGGCCGAGGCGGTCTTCGCGTTCGGCCCGATGTACTTGTCAAAGAACGCCAGCATCTTGGTGTAGAGGTTGACGTTGTTCTGCAGGTCGCGGAATCCGTGCGCTTCCTTCTTCTCCACGATCACGTCATCCGGCTTCTTGCCGACCTTGGCCAGCTGCGAGATGAGGAAATGCATGTTCTTGATCGGTACACGCACGTCCTTCTCGCCATGGACCAGCAGGATCGGAACCTTGATGCGTTCGACACCGTAGGCCGGCGACTGCGCCATGCGCTCGGCGGCCGTGGGCGGATACACGTCCTTCAGGTAGTTGCGGCCGCTCTCGTGCCCCATAAAGTCGGCATCGCGCTGCGCATCCAGATCGTAGACGCCCACGTAGCCGACGGTGCAGCGGTACAGGTCCGGCTCGCGCACCACGCTCATCAGCGCCGCGTAGCCGCCATAGGACGCGCCATAGATGCAGACACGATCAGGGTCCGCAATGCCCTGCGCGATCGCCCACTTCACCGAGTCGGTCAGGTCGTCCTGCATGGTCGTACCCCATTTGCGGTAGCCCATGCCTTCGAACGCGTTGCCGTAGCCGCCCGAGCCGCGGTAGTTGATCTGCAGGACGGCATAGCCGCGATTCGCGAACAGCTGGACTTCGGGATTGAAGCCCCATTCGTCGCGCGGACCGTGCGGGCCGCCGTGAGGATTGATGATCAGCGGCAGGTTCTTGCCATTGCTGTTCTTCGGGATGGTGATGTAGCCGTGCAGCGGAAGACCATCGCGCGCCTTCACCACGATGGGCTTCATCGGCGACATCTCTTCGGGCTTGATCCAGTCCATGCTGGCCGTGAGGAACTGCGCTTGCCCTGTCTGGCGATCGAACAGGTATGCCTCGGGCGCTTGGACGTCCGAGTACACCTGCATCATAAGATAGCGACCATTGTCTGATGCGCGATGGAAACGTACGGCTTTGCCCGGGAACGCTTTGGTCAACCCGGCATAGACCTTGGTTTCCGGATGGTCGGGAGCGACCCAGTCCCAGTAGGGAATGCCATCTTCGTACCAGACCCCCAGCAGTGTCTTGCGGTCGCTGCTCCACAGGTAACCCGAAGGGCTGACAGTCCCGTTGCTGGACAGCTGGATCTCGGCACGCGTATCGACATCGAGCAGCACGATGGACTCAGGCTTTCCATCGGCACCCTTCGCCATGTAGACACGCTTGTTCTCTGCGTCGAAGCCGAGTGGATAGTACGTCGCGCCATTGCGCTCACTCTCGTGCACCAAACTCCATTTGTCGCCATCGCGTCGATAAGTGACATTGCGGCCGTCGTTCATGGCGCCAGCAACAAAACGCACCTTGCGATCATGATCGACAAGGAAGCTTCCCTGCTCGACCGGTGCACTTGCTACATTCATGATGCGGCCATTGTTGACGTTCAGCTTGAAGAGGAACGACGTCTCGACGGAGCGTTGAACCAGAATCGTGTCCGGATCTTCCGGCGTCAGATCAACGATGCGGTATGTGTTGCCGTTCGGGATATCGAGGCGGCCCGTCCCATCGATGTTCGCGGCATACATGTCGCCGCGCGCGGTCTCGAAATCGAAACGACCCGTCTTGAAAGTCACGACGAACAGCAGACGGTTGTCGTTGACCCAGTACACCTGCCGGAAGTGTCGGTTCTCGCCATAGTCGAATTTGCCGACAATCGCTTGGTCGGCAACACGAACCACTGCCAGCAGCGTCCGGTCGGCCTGGGGAACATTGATCGCGATGTGCTTGCCGTCGGGCGACAGCGACACGGTGGTGAATTGGGGATCCTTGAAGAAATCCTGGATCGGCACCTCACGCGCAAAACCCTGCAGTGGCAGCAAGACCAGCAGCAACAACAGACGGATCATCACTTTCATCTTCCACTCCCTGAGATGGGGCGGCGACCCCCGCCACCCCGTACGGACAATCGATGGCACGGAGCCATCCCCCTCACGATGACCGTGCCTGCTCCATGCAGGCGACGAAACGGTCGAACAGCGGTGCGACATCATGCGGTCCCGGCGATGCTTCCGGGTGGCCCTGGAACGAGAACGCCGGTGCGTCGGTCAGTTCGATGCCCTGGTTGGTGCCGTCGAACAGCGAACGGTGGATCACGCGCACGTTGGCCGGCAGCGTGGTCTCGTCGACCGCAAAGCCATGGTTCTGCGAGGTGATCATCACCCGGCCGGTGTCGAGGTCCTGGACCGGATGGTTGGCACCGTGGTGGCCGTGGCCCATCTTCATGGTCTGTGCGCCGGCCGCGAGCGCCAACAGCTGGTGGCCCAGGCAAATGCCGAAAGTCGGCGTCTTCTTCGCGATGAACTCGCGGATGGCGGTGACCGCGTAATCGCACGGCTCCGGATCGCCCGGGCCGTTGGACAGGAACACGCCATCGGGCTGCAGCGCCAGCACGTCGGCGGCGCTGGTCTGCGCCGGCACCACGGTCACGTCGCAGCCGCGTTCGGCCAGCATGCGCAGGATGTTGTGCTTCACGCCGAAGTCGTAGGCCACCACCTTGTACTTCGCCGGGGCCTGAACGAAGGCATTGCGGTCCAGGTCCAGCTGGCCATCGCGCCACGGGTAGGCCTTGTCGGTGGTGACCACCTTGGCCAGGTCCATGCCCTTCAGGCCAGGGAACTTGCGTGCCGCTTCCAGCGCCTTCTCGACATCGATGTCGTCGCCGGCCATCAGCGCCCCGTTCTGGGCGCCGCGCTCACGCAGGATGCGGGTCAGCTTGCGCGTATCGATGCCGGCGATGGCCACGATGCCGCGGGTCTGCAGCCATCCCGGGAGCGCCTGCTGGTTGCGCCAGCTGCTGGGGCGGCGCGGCACGTCGCGCACGATCAGTCCGGCGCACCAGACCCTGGACGCTTCATCGTCCTGGTCGGTACAGCCGGTGTTGCCGATATGGGGGTACGTCAGGGTGACGAGCTGGCGAGCGTAGGACGGGTCGGTCAGGACCTCCTGGTAGCCGGTCATCGCGGTGTTGAACACCACTTCGCCGACCGACAGGCCGTCTGCGCCTACGGATTCGCCCTCGAATACGGTGCCGTCTTCGAGTACGAGGAGTGCGGGTCGAGTCACGGGGTTCGCCTTGGGGTGGAGGAACCCTGTCCCACCGGCTTGCGGCTGCAAGAAACCGCGGACGCGGCGTTCATCCGGTCCGTGGCGATGGGTAACAGGCGAGCGGGAATTGTACGGAGAAGCCCTGTTCAGCGCCACCGTTTTTTGCATTCTGCTGCGGGGCCGCACCGGACAAGGGCGCCGCGCATTCAGATTCCAAGAGCGGGCATGATGAATGGGCGCGCATCAATCCAGAAGATCGCGCACGCGATAGGCCCCGGGTGGGCGCCCCACCAGCGACCGGGCCACATGCAGCGCACCGCGGGCGAAGATGTCGCGATGGGTCGCCCGATGGGTGAGCTCGATCCGCTCCCCCAGCCCGGTGAACTGCACCATGTGCTCGCCCACGATGTCGCCGGCTCGCAGGCTGGCATAGCGCACCGCCTGCCCCGCGCCGCCCGCCGCATGTCCCAGGGTCAGTGCCGTGCCGGACGGCGCGTCCTTCTTGTGCACGTGGTGCGATTCGACGATATCGACGTCCCAGCCCGGCAACGCCGCCGCGGCGCGCTCCACCAGTTCGGCCAGGACGGCCACGCCCAGGCTGAAATTGCTCGCCCAGACCAAGGGGATGCGGGTCGCCGCCGTGGCCAGTGCGTCCTGCTGCGCCGCATCGATGCCCGTGGTGCCGGACACCAGCGGACACCCACGGTCCACGCACAGGGCCAGAACGGCATCGAAGCCTTCGGGCAGGCTGAAGTCGACGGCCGCGTCGAAGGCCGGAACGCCGCCCAGCTCGGTGGCGGCGAAATGCGGCACGCCATCGACGACACGCTGCTCGGGGGCACGGCGTGTCACGGCGGCGACCACCGTGCATGCGGGCTGCTCGGCGGCCAGGCGGAGCAAAGCCTGGCCCATCCGGCCGGAGGCACCGTGGATCAGCAATCGGGTCGGAGAGGTGTCCATCCGGTCATGGTAACGGCCGGGTGCCGCGTGGCGAAGTCCCGGCGTTCAGGTGCACTGCGGATGACCAAGATGGAACCCCTGTCCCAACGGCACACCGAGCTGCTTCAGAGTTTCGAGCTGACGCGGGCTTTCCACACCCTCGGCGATGAGGTCGGCACCCGTGCCCTGTGCGAAGGTCAGCAGCGCGGCGATCAGCGTCTGCATGCGCGGGCGCTGATCGACTTCGCGGACCAGGGTGATGTCGAGCTTGATGATGTCCGGCGCCAGCCGCAGCACATGGCGCAGGCTGGCGAAGCCCGCGCCGGTATCGTCCACGGCGATGCGTACCCCCTCCTCCTGCAGCGCCGACAGTCGCTGGTTCAGGCGTCCGTAGTCGTCCACCGGCGTGTGCTCGGTAACCTCCAGTACCAGCCGCCGAAGGTCATGCCCGGCGATGAGCTGGCGCAGGCGTTCGCTGCACGCGGTTTCCGGCGACACGTTGACCGAAAGAAACGTCTCCGGGGGCAGCGATGGGAACCGCGCCAGCGCGGCGGCGGCGGCGGCCAGTTCCAGCTCGACGCTGAGTCCGGTACGCGCGGCATCCTCGAACCAGCGCACCGTCGACAGGTCGTACTCCAGCGGAAAGCGCGCCAATGCCTCGTGGCCGACGACGACACCATCGGCCAGCCTGACGATCGGCTGCAGGGCGATCGCGATCCGCCCGTGTTCCAGCACCTGCAGCAGGCGCTCCCGGACATCGCGCAGATCCCTGCGTTCGCGCTCGCCCTGCCCCATGCGAGCCTGGAGCGTCGCGCGCATCTGCGCATGCTCGATGGCCATGTACATGCTGGCGGCCACCAGCGTGCTCAACTGTTCCAGCGTGCTGCAATCGGTGTCGTCGTAGGCCCCGGGCGAGGCGGACAGCACCTTCAGCACACCGACCACCTGGTCGCGGAAGCGCAACGGCGCCACCAGCATCGAGCGCAGGCCCACCGTGCGGCAGGCTTCGCGATTGACGCGGGGATCGTCCTCGCTGTCGTCGCAGCGCAGCACGCAGGCCTCGCTGATGCAGCGCCCCGACAGGCTGCCTTCGACAGGCAACGCGAGACCGACCTGGCCATGCGCGATGCCGCTGGCCGACCAGTAGCGCATCAGGTCGCCGTCGCGGATCTCGAGTACCGCCCCGGCGGAGCGGGTCAGCGCCTGCGCGCGGGATGTGATGGCATCCACCACGTCCTGCGGGTCGGGGCCGGCGGCGGCAATCTCGCCTTGCGCCGCCACGATACGCCTCAGCAGGGCGACGGCGTCGGCGGACGCGCCCTCGCCCGACGTGGGCGCTGGCGGCCGGACCGACGACAGGGACGTCACTTTGCGATCCCGACTCATCTCCGACACTCCTTGCGGATGATGGACATGATGCATACCCCCTGCATCCACGCCGTGATGCTAGGGCGGTACGCGGGGCGCTGTCGAGTAAACGCGTTTATGAGGTCGTGCGCGTCACCCGTCCGTCGCGACGCCTGTCAGGCGCTTGCTCCAATCCTCCACCGAGCCGCGCTCGAGGCGCCGCTGGAACAGTACCCTCCACGAAGGGACCAACGGCAGTTCCAGTACGTCATGCAGCACGCCCGGGTCGATCGCCCGCTGATACAGCAGCGCGATGAAACGGGACAGGGGCCATGCCGGGTGGGGACGGTCTGCGAGCACCAGGGCATCGCCCTGCTGCACATGCCCCTCCTCGATCACCCGGTAGTACCAGCCCGTGCGACCGGTGTCCTGCACACGACGCGCCATGTCAGGAATGGCGAAGCGATCGGACAGCTTCCAGCACGGCTGGCGCGACTGCGAGACCTCCACCAGCGCCGTGCCCATGCGGTAGCGGTCTCCCAGGCACACGGTGTGCTCCAGCATGCCGGTGGTGGTGATGTTCTCGCCGAACGCACCGGGTTGCTCAAGCAGGGGGTGAAGCCCGATGTCGGCGCTCCAGGCACGGTAATGATCGCGCGGATAGTGATGGATGGCCTTGTCGGGCCCACCGTGGACACGCAGGTCGCCCTGCTCGTCGTCGGCGATCCCGAGCCGAGTGACGCGCTGTGGGCCGGATACAGGGGTCTTGGCGATGGCGCTGACGCTGCCCGCACGCGTGAAAGGCACCGCCTTGCCGATCAGTACGGCGTCGACGAGGAACCTGGATTGCTCGGCCACGCTCATGCCAGCACCCTTCCCAGTCCGCTTGCGTCGATCTCTTCCGCGGCGCGCGCCAGTACCGCGCCATCCACGTCCTCGTCGAATCCGATCCTGAAGTGCACATCGCCTTCCGGCGTTCGCGAGGAGTGGATCGACGACAGGCTGATGCCATGCCGTTCGAACACGTGCAGCAACGCCCGCAACGAGCCGGGGCGATCCTCCGGCAGGTGCACGCTGATCGCCTCCCGGCCGGCGAGGTCGGCCAGCAGGTAGCCGATCCGTTCGTAACTGTAGTTTCCCTGGGCCAGCATGTCCGGACCGATGGCGGCGTGGTTGTCATGCAGGAACTCGCGCCGGAACGCGGCGCGGGCCGCGTCCGTGCCCTCCCCCACCAGGTTCGCCATGTGCTGGATCTGCCGCGCCAGCGCCTGCAGCACATCGCTGGCATGAGGATTGCCGAACTGGATGTCTTCGTAGATCGCCGGGTTGAGCGACAGGATGCGCGCGATGATGGCCGCATCCATCTCGAACGACGCGGAACGGAACGGCATCAGCGCGTCCAGCGGGCCCGCGCGCGTCGCTTCGCTGCGCAGCACGCCCGCCTGGGCGAGGTGGGCGGCATGGACCATCGCCTGCACCAGCGCCATCACGCGATCGTGCTGCTCGGGCGTGGCCTGCACACACTCGGCCTCGAGCGCGGCGAGCAGCGACGCCATCCAAGGTCGCCATGCATCGAGGCGCGCTTCGCAGACCACCATCACCCTGCCCTTCAGAGTCGGCGTCTTGGGCGGTGCGGTCATCGGATGCAGGCCCACGACCTCTGCCCGCGACGCGAGCATCGCCGCCACCGGCGCAGCCTTGATCGAAGTGACGTCCAGCCACAAGCGCCCGGCTTCGCTACCGGCGGCAAGCTCCGCATAGCGGGCGATCAGCGCCCCGGTGCGGCGGATCGGCGCCGAGAAAACCAGGACGTCCGCCCGCTGCACGAGCTCGGCTTCGTCTCTCGATGCGGGGTCGGCGGGGTCGTGGCCGATGACCTCTAGGCCCATCCGTTCCTGGAAGAAGTGCTGCAGCCAGCGGCCATAGGCACCTGCGCTGCCGACGATGCCAATCAGGGGTCCGGACACGAAAAGGGCTCCACCAGGGAGCCCCATTCTAGAAGCAAGACGCCGCGCCGTATCAGGACGTCATGCGGTCCCAGAACCCCTTGACGCCGTCGAGGAACGTGGCCGACTTCGGCGAATGCTTGCGCGCTTCCTCTCCGATGAAGGTGGCCTCGAACTTCTCCAGCAGCTCCCGCTGTTCCGGGGTCAGGTTCACCGGTGTTTCCACCACCACGCGGCAGTACAGGTCGCCTTCGCTGCGGCTGCGCACGGACTTCACGCCCTTGCCGCGCAGGCGGAACAGCTTGCCGGTCTGCGTCTCGGCCGGGATGCGGATCTCCGCCTCGCCCTTCAGCGTCGGCACGCGCACGGTGTCGCCCAGCGCGGCCTGCGAGATGCGGATCGGCACCTCACAGTGCAGGTCGTCGCCATCGCGCTGGAAGATGTCGTGCTCGCGCACGCGCACTTCCACGTACAGGTCGCCCGGGGGCGTGCCGGGCGGACCGGCCTCGCCTTCGCCGGTCAGGCGGATGCGGTCGCCGTTGTCCACGCCGGCCGGGATCTTGACCGACAGCACCTTCTCTTCCTCCACGCGGCCGGCGCCATGGCACTCGGTGCAGGGATTCCTGATGGTCTGGCCGCGGCCACCGCAGGCCGGGCACGCCTGCTGCATGGCGAAGATGCCGCGCTGCATGCGCACGTTGCCGCGACCGCCGCAGGTGCCGCAGGTCTCGACGCGGCCGTCGGCCGAGCCCGTGCCCTTGCAGGGATCGCAGGCCACCAGCGTGGGGATTTCGATGCGTTTCTCGATGCCGGCGACGGCTTCTTCCAGGTCCAGTTCCATCACGTAGCCGACATCGGCGCCACGGCGTGCCGCGCGTGCGCCACCGCCGCCGAAGATGTTGCCGAAGATGTCGCCGAAGATGTCGCCCATGTCCGGGCCGCCGGGACCGCCACCGCCCATGCCGTGCTCGAACGCGGCATGGCCGTGCGCATCGTAGGCGCGGCGCTTGGCCCCGTCCGACAGCACCTCGTAGGCTTCCTTGCACTCCTTGAACGCCGCCTCGGCGGCGGCATCGCCGGGATTGCGGTCGGGATGGTGCTTCATCGCGCAGCGCCGATAGGCCTTCTTCAGGTCTTCTTCGCTGGCGTCGCGGGCCACGCCCAGGACTTCGTAGTAATCGCGCTTGCTCATGTGTCGTCAGGCTGGTCTGGCAGGGTCGCCGGATGGCAAAACGGGAGGCCGTGGCAGGCCACGTCTCCCGTTCGCCGCATCCCGTGGGCCGGGATTACTTCTTGTCGTCCTTGACTTCGGTGAACTCGGCGTCGACGACGTCGTCGGCCGGGGCCGCACCACCGCCCGCCGGACCCGCACCGGACTGGTCGCCCGACGCGGCCGCCGCATACAGGGACTGCCCGGCCTCCTCCAGCGCCTTGGCCTTGGCCTCGATCTGCGCCTTCTCGTCGCCCTTCATCGCGGTTTCCAGATCCGCGATGGCCGATTCGACGCGGCCGATCACGTCGCCCGGCACCTTGCTGCCGTGCTCGGTGATGGCGCTGCGGGTGGCGTGGATCAGGCCGTCGGCGTGGTTGCGCGCCTGCACCAGCTCCTGGAACTTCTTGTCTTCCTCGCGGTGCGCCTCGGCATCGGCGACCATCCGGTTGATCTCGTCCTCGGACAGGCCCGAACCGGCCTTGATCTCGACCTTCTGTTCCTTGTTGGTCTTCTTGTCCTTGGCCGACACGTGCAGGATGCCGTTGGCGTCGATGTCGAAGGACACCTCCACCTGCGGCATGCCGCGCGGCGCCGGCTCGATGCCCGCCAGGTCGAACTTGGCCAGCGACTTGTTGAAGCGGGCCTGTTCGCGCTCGCCCTGCAGCACGTGCACCGTCACCGCGGACTGGTTGTCCTCGGCGGTGGAGAAGGTCTGCGAGGCCTTGGTCGGGATGGTGGTGTTCTTCTCGATGATCTTGGTGAACACGCCGCCCAGGGTCTCGATGCCCAGCGACAGCGGGGTCACGTCGAGCAGCAGCACGTCCTTGACGTCGCCGGCCAGCACGCCGCCCTGGATCGCGGCGCCCAGCGCCACGGCCTCATCGGGGTTGACGTCCTTGCGCGGCTCCTTGCCGAAGAACTCGGCCACCGCCTGCTGCACCTTCGGCATGCGGGTCTGGCCGCCGACGAGGATGACTTCGCCGATGTCGCTGGCGCGCAGGCCGGCGTCGTTCAGCGCGATGCGGCACGGCTCGATCGTCTTCTTAACCAGGTCTTCGACCAGCGCTTCCAGCTTGGCGCGGGTCAGCTTGATGTTGAGGTGCTTCGGGCCCGAGGCGTCGGCGGTGACGTACGGCAGGTTCACTTCGGTCTGCTGCGAGCTGGACAGCTCGATCTTGGCGCGCTCGGCGGCGTCCTTCAGACGCTGCAGGGCCAGCGGGTCCTTGCGCAGGTCGATGCCCTGGTCCTTCTGGAACTCCTCGACGAGGTAGTCGATGACGCGCTTGTCGAAGTCCTCGCCGCCCAGGAAGGTGTCGCCATTGGTGGCCAGCACCTCGAACTGCTTCTCGCCATCGACGTTGGCGATCTCGATGATGGATACGTCGAACGTGCCGCCGCCCAGGTCGTAGACGACGATCTTGCGGTCGGCGCCGCCGTCACCCTTGTCCAGCCCGTAAGCCAGCGCGGCCGCGGTCGGCTCGTTGATGATGCGCTTGACGTCCAGGCCTGCGATCTTGCCGGCGTCCTTGGTGGCCTGGCGCTGGCTGTCGTTGAAGTAGGCCGGCACGGTGATGACGGCTTCGGTGACGGTCTCGCCCAGGAAGGCTTCGGCCGTCTTCTTCATCTTCTCCAGTACGCGCGCGGAGATTTCCTGCGGCGCCATCTTCTTGCCGTCGCTGGTCTGCACCCAGGCGTCGCCATTGTCGTGCGCGATGATGCCGTAGGGCACCAGGTCCAGGTCCTTCTTCACTTCGGCGTCGGTGAACTTGCGGCCGATCAGGCGCTTCACCGCGTAGAAGGTGTTCTTCGGGTTGGTGACGGCCTGGCGCTTGGCCGAGGCACCGACCAGCACTTCACCGTCCTTCGTGTAGGCCACGATGGAGGGGGTGGTGCGGTCGCCTTCCGAGTTCTCGATGACGCGGGCCTTGCCGCCGTCCATGATCGCCACGCACGAATTGGTCGTGCCCAGGTCGATGCCGATGATCTTGCCCATGATGGATTTCGCTCCCTAGCAAATTCTGATGTTGGACCCGGCGATCGGCCGGGTGGATGGTCCCGATATAGGGATGCGATGGCGCCGTTCAAGCGCCACCCGCGTGTCGTTCAGTCGTGCTTGGCCACCACCACCAGGGCGGGACGCAGCAGGCGGCCGTTGAGCACATAGCCCTTCTGGAACACCTGCACCACGGTGCCGGGTGCCGCGTCGGGCGCATCGGCCTGGCTGATGGCCTGGTGGTGTTCGGGGTTGAAAGCCTCGCCGGCCGGGTCGAGCAGGCTCAGGCCGTTGTCGCCGGCGACCTTCAGCAACTGCTTGAAGGTGAGCTCAAGTCCGTCCCGCAGGGGGCTGGGCTCGCTGCCGGCGGCGGCCAGGCCGGCGTCCAGGCTGTCGAACACCGGCAGCAGGTCGCCCAGCAGGCGCTCGTTGGCGAACTTGCGGGCCTGCTCGATGTCGCGTGCCACGCGCTTGCGCTGGTTCTCCAGATCGGCGCGCTCCAGCAGCGTGGTCGCCCGCAGCTGGTCCAGCTCGTTGCGCAGGGTTTCCAGCTCGGCCAGCAGGGCGGCGTCGGTGTCGGGGGATTCGGGCGCCTGGCCCGGGGTGGCATCGTGTTCGTGCTGTTCGTTCATTTCGGTTCCCTGGCGGCGGGTCCTGCCGCCCAACCGGGAACCTATGGGGCCGGCGCGTCGGGATTCAAGGCCGCGCCCAGCACATCGGCCGCCGCCTGCACCACCGGAATGACCCGGTCGTACGCCATCCGCGTGGGCCCGATGACGCCCAGCACCCCCAGCACCTGCCCGGCCGCCATGTACGGCGCGGTCACCACGGACACCCCGTCGTGTGGCGCCAGCCCGGTGTCCTCGCCGATGAAGATGCGTACGCCGGGCGCGCGGATCGTGCGTTCCAGCAGCTGCAGGATTTCTCGCTTGCGGGCGAAGGCTTCGAAGAGGTCGCGCAGCCGCTCCAGGTCGGCCAGCTCCTGCACGCCCATCAGCCGGGTCTGCCCAGCCAGCACCACATCGTCGTTGGGCGGCGTCAGCGCCTGCTCCGCCAGTTCGATGGATTCGGCCAGCAGGCCCTCCATCTCGGTCTGCGCCCGGCGCAGGTCGCGCAGCAGGCTGGCACGGATGTCCGCCAGCGATCGGCCGGCGAACTGGGCGTTGAGGTAGTTGGCGATGCGCTCCAGTTCGGCGCGCTCGTACGGACGGCGGGTCTCGATGACCCGGTTCTGCACGTCGTTGTCGGCGAACACCAGGATGGCCATCACCCGCTGCCCATCGAGCGGCACGAAATCGATGTAGCGGAAGGCGAACTGCTCGCGTCGCGGCACGCTGACCACGCCCACGAAATGGGTCATCGCCGACAGCAGCTCGGACGCATTGCCCAGCAGGGCCTGGGTTCCCGCACCGCTGGGAAGCTCGGCGCGCAGGCGCGCCACTTCGCCCTCGCCCAGCGACTTCACCTGCACCAGACTGTCGACGAACACCCGGTAACCCTGGGCGGTGGGAATGCGCCCGGCGGAGGTATGCGGGGAACTGAGCAGCCCCACCTCTTCCAGTTCCGACAGGATGTTGCGGATGGTGGCCGGACTGACTTCCAGCCCGGCATGGCGGGCCAGGGTCTGCGAACCCACCGGTTCGCCGTCGCGGATGTAGCGCGAGATCAGCGTGCGCAGCAACTGGCGGGCACGGGGGTCCAGCGAGGGCGACGGGGATTTCATGCCCGCTAGATAACGTCGTCCCCGCGGCTTTGCAAGCCATGCCCGTCCGTCTCAGAACTTGCGCCGGCTCCGCTTACAATCCGCCGCATGCTCAGACATCTCGCCATCAAGGACTTCGCCGTCGTCCGTGCCGCCGAACTCGAGTTCGGCGAGGGCATGACGGTCATCTCGGGTGAAACCGGCGCCGGCAAGTCGCTGCTCGTCGATGCCTTGGGTTTCCTGTCGGGTCTGCGTGCCGACAGCGGCGTGGTCCGCCATGGCGCCGAGCGCGCGGAACTGTCTGCCGAGTTTTCCGCCCCTTCGGGCTCGCCCGCCCAGGCCTGGCTGGCCGACAACGAACTGGACGATGAGGGCCAGTGCCAGCTGCGCCGCGTCATCCGTGCCGACGGCGGGTCCCGCGCCTGGATCAACGGGCGCAGCGTGACGCTGTCGCAGCTGGCCGAGCTGGCCGGCCGCCTGGTGGAGATCCACGGGCAGCACGAGCACCAGGCGCTGCTGGCGCGCAACAGCCAGCTCGATCTGCTGGATGCATTCGCCCGCAACGACGCCGAACGCGCCCGGGTGCGCGACGCGGCCCGCGCGTGGTCGGCCCTGCTCCAGCAGCGCGAGCAGCTCTCGGGCCAGGGCGACGTCTCCGACCGCATCAACTATCTGGAACACCAGCTGGCGGAGCTGCAGCGCGAAGACCTGTCGCCCGCCGCGCTCGAACAGCTGGTCGCCAGCCACCGCCGCCAGGCCCATGCCACCGGCCTGATCCAGGCCTGCGACGCCGCACTGGGGCAGCTCGCCGGCGACGACACGCCGTCCCTGACCCGCCAGCTGCAGCAGGTGCGGGCCGATCTTGCCCGCCAGGCCGAGCACGAACCGCGCCTGCGCGATGTCGACGGCCTGCTCGACGGCGCCGCCATCCAGATCGAGGAAGCCCTGTCCCTCTTGGGCCAGGTCCGCGACGACCTGGACGGCGAGCCCCTGCAGTTCGACGCCCTGGAGCGCAAGCTCGCCCGTGTGCACGACCTGGCGCGCAAGCACCGGGTGCCGCTGGAGGGCCTGCAGGAGCAGCACGACCGATTGGCCGCCGAACTGGACGGTCTACGTGGCGCCGGCGAACGCCTGCTGAAGCTCAACGACGAGATCGGCGCCGCCCGCCAGCAATGGCGCGATGCGGCGGGCGCGCTCAGCCGCACCCGCCAGCGTGCCGCCCGCGCCCTGGGCGATACCACCACCGCCCTGATCGCCGAGCTGGGCATGGGCGGTGGGCGTTTCGAGATCCTGCTGGAGCCGCAGGACGGTGAGCGCCCCGACCCGACGGGGGCCGAACGCGTCGAGTTCCTGGTATCGGCCAACGCGGGCCAGCCGCCACGCGCGCTGCGCAAGGTCGCCTCCGGCGGCGAGCTGGCGCGCATTTCGCTGGCCATCGAGGTGGCGGCGCTGGGGCTGGACGCGGTGCCCACCATGGTGTTCGACGAAGTGGACACCGGCATCGGCGGCGCCGTGGCCGAGATCGTCGGCCAGAAGCTGCGCGCCCTGGGCGCCCAGCGGCAGGTGTTGTGCGTCACCCACCTGCCCCAGGTCGCCGCACAGGGGCACGCGCACTACCGGGTCAGCAAGGCGCCGGTCGAGGGGATGACCCAGAGCGCGGTCGAAAAGCTCGGCGCGAAGCAGCGGGAAGAGGAACTGGCCCGCATGCTGGGCGGCGTGGAAGTCAGCAAGGAAGCCCACGCGGCCGCGAAGCGGCTGCTCGCCAACGCGGTCTGACTCCCCTGCTGCCGCTGCGGAAGTGACGCAAGTCGCGATGAGGCTCTACCGGTGCGGCTTCGCGACTGACGTCGCTCCCGCGTCCTTGAAAGGCGAACTGCCGGTCCTCAGCGCTTCTTGCGCACGTACAGCACCAGCGAGTGTTCTTCCAGCTCGTAGCCGTGCTTGGCGGCGATCTCCCGCTGCAGCTTCTCGATCTCGCTGCTCTCGAACTCGATGATCTTGCCGGTGTCCACGTCCACCATGTGGTCGTGGTGGCCGCCACGGTCCAGCTCGTAGACCGCCTGGCCGCCTTCGAAGTTGTGCTTGAGCACCAGCCCGGCCGCCTCGAACTGGGTCAGCACGCGATAGACCGTCGCCAGTCCGATCTCGTCGCCGTGCTCCAGCAGCTGCCTGTAGATGTCTTCCGCGCTCAGGTGGTGCTGGGCGCTCTTCTGCTCCAGCAGCTCCAGGATGCGCATCCGCGGGTGGGTGACCTTGAGGCCGACTTTGCGTAGATCCTGCGATTCCATGGCGTCTCCGTTCACTCTCGGTTTAGCGCCAGCTGCCTGAAGCTCGGTTGCGGCGGTCCGCGGAAGTGTATCATCGGCCCGGTTTCCCACCGTACCTGTCCCAATGCGCAAATTCCTGCTGGTTGCCGTCCTCGCTTCCGCCACCGCTGGCTGCGGCATCCTCTACAAGCAGCCGATCTACCAGGGCAACCTGATCGAGAAGACGGCCGTGGACCAGTTGCAGGTGGGCCAGAGCAAGCAGCAGGTGCAGTCGCTGCTGGGCAGCCCGTCGATCGCCGATCCGTTCCACGCCGACCGCTGGGACTACACGGCCAGCAACCGCACCAACCGGCGCGGCACCACCGAGATCAAGAACCTCACGCTGGTGTTCAACGGCGACACGCTGGCCAGCTGGGAGGGCGAATATTTCCCCGAAGCCGACCTGCAGCTGTCGCGCGACGTGCGCAAGTTCGGCCCCAACCTGGCCAAGGAAAAGAAAAAGGGTCGCCGCCGCTGAGGCGCGGCTCTTCTCTTACCTGAGCGCACGCCGCCGGCGCGCCTCCTTCGGATCGATCAGCAACGGCCGCAGCACTTCCACGCGGTCGTTTTCGTTTAATGGCGTGTCCGGCGTGGCGATGACGCCATGGACCGCCACCGCCGGATGGCCGGCATCGACGAAACCGCTGGCCGCCAGCGCGTCGCCGACGGTGGCGCCCGCCGGCAGATCCAGCCCCACCGATTCGAACCGGTGTGGCCAGGCGCGGATCACGTCCACCCGCACGTCATTCCCCGCGGTCGGCGGCGCGCACGAAGTCGTCCACCATCCGGTCGGCCAATCCCTGGAAGCCCAGGGCCATCGCCGGGCCCAGCAGGCGGCTGGAGGGTTCGAACTCCAGGGTCAGGGTCACCTTGCAGGCCGATTCGTCCAGGGCATGGAAATCCCAGCGCCCGTGCAGCTTGCGGAACGGGCCGTCGACCAGGTTCATGTCGATCCGGTGGGGCCGGTCCAGGGCGTTTTCGGTGGTGAACCAGGTGCGCAGCGAGCCCAGGCCCAGGTCCAGCCGCGCCACCAGCCGCGCTTCCCCCTGTTCGATCAGCTCGGCGGCGCTGCACCAGTCGAAGCGGCGCGGGTACGCGGCCACATCGTTGACCAGGTCGAACATCCGGGTGGCCGAGGGTTCGACCCGGGCGCTGCGGCGGATCGTATGCATGTGGCTCGCGTGGGGTTCCGCCTTCGGCGACAATAGGACGGATGGCAAAGAAACCCGACAAGAATAAAGCAACAGGCACGATCGCGCTGAACAAGCGCGCCCGGCACGAGTACCACCTTGAGCAGCGATACGAAGCGGGCATCGCCCTGCAGGGCTGGGAGCTGAAGGCCATCCGTGCCGGCCGCGCCAACATCACCGAGGCCTACGCGGTGATCCGGCATGGCGAGCTGTTCCTGTTCGGCGCGCAGATCACGCCGCTGATCCAGGCCTCCACCCACGTGGTCGCCGACGATCGCCGCACGCGCAAGCTGCTGCTGCATCGGAACGAGATCGACAGCCTGATCGGCAAGGTCGAGCGCGACGGCTACACACTGGTGCCCACGTCGCTGTACTGGAAGGGCAACAAGGTGAAGGCCGAGCTGGCGCTGGCCAAGGGCAAGCAGACCCACGACAAGCGCGCCAGCGAGAAGGACCGCGACTGGGCCCGCGAGAAGTCGCGCGTCATGCGCCAGCACAACAAGGACGCGTAGCTCCATCGCTTCGCGATGAAGCCCCCAAGATTTGCTTCGCAAATCTCGGGCCCCGACGCGCGCTGCCGATCCCCCATTCGCGCTGACGCGCGAATTCGCCCCCTTACTAAGGGGGCATATCAGGACTGCTCTGCGGACCTCAAGCCTGAACGCGCTGGCAGCGGTGCCTTGTGAAGCGGGGTGCCCGCCCCTACACTTGCCCTTGTCAGGAAGTTTCTGACTCCCGGGGGTGCACTGGCTTCGACGGGGGTTGCAAAGTTTCCTGGTGCATGCCGAGGGGGCAGCTTTCCTCGTAAATCCAGCGGCAAAACTCTAGTTGCCAACGACGACAACTACGCTCTCGCCGCTTAAGGCGTAAGCCCTGAAACTGCTTGTGTCCGTGCTCGCAGCGTAAGGTCATCATCACGGAATCGCCGGGAGTGGTTGCCTGTCAGCACCCGGTTAACCCAAAACAGGCTGGTTCTGCGGTGCGCTTGGCCCACCGTGCTGCTGCAGGACGAGACTCAACGGCGGGATAAGCATGTAGTACCGGGGATGGAGTGCCTTCGGACGGCGGTTCAATTCCGCCCACCTCCACCATTTCACTGTGTAATGCAGTACAAATCAGGTCGGAAAGCCCAATGAAATCAAGGCTTCCGGCCTTTTTTGTGTCTCCATGGGTGTCATGGGTGGTATTGCAAGCTCGCGGTAACTGTCGGTAGGTTTAGCGGGAACGGGGCCGGTCGCCGACCGGTTACCGTCAGCAAGGACTACCGCACGATGCCCCTGACCGACACCGCCATCCGCAAGGCCAAGCCCTCCGACAAGCCGGTGAAGCTCACCGACGGACAAGGTCTGTATCTGCTTCTGCGCCCGGACGGCGCGCGCTGGTGGCGCTGGGACTACCGCCGCCCGGTCACCGGAAAGCGGAACACCCTGAGCCTGGGCACCTACCCCGACACCGGTCTCGCGGACGCACGAGCGAAGCGCGACGAAGCGCGTCGCCTGCTGGCCGCCGGCGCTGACCCGGGCGAGCAGCGGAAGGCGGCGAAGGCCTCCGGCCAGGAGCGGGCAGCCAACAGCTTCGAGGTCGTCGCGCGCGAGTGGCTGGAGAAGCAGAGCGCCGTCTGGGTGCCGGCCCACTCCACGAAGATCCTGCTGCGGCTGCAGAACGACGTCTTCCCGTGGGTGGGCGGAAAGCCCGTCGCTGAGATCGGCGCCCGCGAACTGCTGGCCGTGCTGAATCGCGTGGTCGACCGCGGTGCTGTCGAGACCGCGCACCGCATCCTGCAGAACATGGGTCAGGTGTTCCGCTACGCCATCGCGACCGGCCGTGCCGACAGGAACCCGGCCGCTGACTTGCGCGGTGCCCTACCTCCTGTGAAGCAGACGCATCTGGCAGCCATCACCGAGCCGGCGCGCGTGGGCGAACTCATGCGCGCGATCGACAGCTATCAGGGCTCCTTCGTCACGAAGTGCGCGCTGCAGATCGCGCCGTATGTGTTCCAGCGCCCTGGCGAGCTGCGCTCGATGGAATGGGCTGAACTTGATCTCGACGCCGCCGAATGGAACATCCCAGCGGACAAGATGAAGATGCGGGTCGCGCACTTGGTCCCGTTGTCGCGCCAGGTCGTGAGCATCCTGCGCGAGATCGAGCCGCTGACCGGTCGTGGGAAGTACGTGTTCCCGGGCGTGCGATCGCGAAGCCGTCCGATGAGCGACAACACGATCCTGGCCGCGTTGCGCCGCATGGGATTCGACCGTGACGAGATGAGCGGCCACGGTTTCCGCGCGATGGCGCGGACGATCCTGGACGAGGTGCTGGGTGTGCGTCCGGACTACATCGAGCATCAGCTGGCGCATGCGGTGAAGGACCCGAACGGCCGCGCGTACAACAGAACTGCGCACCTCGAGGCACGCACGAAGATGATGCAAGACTGGGCCGACTACATCGACGGGCTGCGCGACCAGAGCAACGTGCTGCCCTTCCCCAAGAGATCCGGCACGAGCCGGTAATGCGGCGGAACCGGGTGTTACGAGCACCCGGCCCGCCTTCCACAACCGTTCCGAAGGAGAACGACCATGGCAATCGCAAGTGTACCCGCTACCCGCACGCACCTCCCCGACCCGCTGGTCACCGAGGCCACGCGCCTACTGAGCCAGTCGCGCGCGATCGTCGAGCTGATCCACGCCGGCGGCAATCACATCGACGACAGAGAGACGTTGCCGAGCGCCTGCTGGGCACTGTCGGACATGCTGTCCCGTGTCAGCCAGATCGTGCAGGCGCGCAGCGAGGTGTCCCATGCGCGCTGAAATCCTCCTCCCTGGCACTCCCGTTGCCCTACCCTTCCGGCGCCGTGTGGCCGGCACTCCGCGCCCGTTGCGACGCGTACCTGGTCAGCGCGTGGGTCGCCGTACGTATCGAGTGTGCGTCACCCTGCAGATGCCCGATGGCGGCGTGGTGAGCGGATTTCCACTCGGCCCCGAGCGGCAGACCCGCCTGCAAGCCCGCAAGCTCCTGAAGCGCATTCGTGCGGTGGTCCCTGAGGCCGGCATCCTGCGCGGCCAGGAGGTGCTGTGATGGACGGCCAGCTGACCGTGGGGCGGTTCGATGACGGCGGCGAGTTCATCGACGTGGATCTGCGCGCGCTTCGCAAGGCAGCCACACCGCGTTGGCGCGCCCGCGATGGCGAAGGGAAAGGCGTGCCGGCGCATGAGGTTCGGAAGGGGTTGGCCGACCTAGTCGACCGACTCGGCTGGCCAGGAGGCAGCGACGCGCAAGACGACGTCCGTTTCGTGTTGGGACTGGTGAACCGACTGCTCGACCAGCAGGACGAACAGCGACGCGGCGCTGAGATCGCGCTGAAGCGAATCCAGCAGGCGATCACGGAAATCGATGACCCGGAGATCGAGGAGCAGTTCGAGGTGCTCTCTGACTGCGTGGCGCCAGTTGAACGCGTCTGGGGGAGGAGCTGACCATGAAGGAGCGATTCACTCTCGCCGCTGGCTACCCGCATCCGTATCAAGCGAACCTGAAACTTGTGACCGCCGTGCGGATCGCTGATCGATGCCGCGGCCAGGTTCCGACTGTGCAGCAGCTAATGCAGGACCTGGGCATGCACCGCGCGACGGCCTATCGGTGGCGCGCCGCACTGCGCATGGCGAAGTCAGTACCGGCCGAGGACTGAAGGTGAGCAGCGCATCGTTTGCGAAACGTCGACGCTTTATTGCATGGGCTCGTGCTGAAGACGCCAAGCAGGTATCGAAGCACAGTGATGTTCCACCCGAGCGCCTCACGCTCCTAGGTGGCGTAGGCGCTGGACTGAAGTTCGCAGGAGATGCTGGAGCGCCGCCTGCTCGAGACCCTGTGCAGGAGGCGCGTGATGCGCTAACCGCTCGACTAGACAAGTACCTCTCCGAGTATCTCGCTGGCGAGAACAACACGACGAGGCTGGGCGAGCTGGTGACGATTCTCAGCGGCGAGATCGGAAGGAGCGCAGCCCTGCAAACAAGTGTGAGCAAGAACAGTTGGCTCGGTCACTACGTGCAAGCCGCGTGCGAACGGAGAAGGCGTCCCGGCCGACAGAAGGACCACCGTCTCGCTCAGTTTTTCCTGTACGCCTGGACCCAGGTAAGCATCGAGCGAGCGGAGCGCGGAGAGCGCGTCGCCTCTGTCTACCCTCCAGCGGGCGAAATCCTCGAGTGGATCCATAGCCAAGTCGACGATGACGGAAGCAAGCTGTGGCACATACCCCCGGGGATCTCAGAGCGGGACGTAAGAGTCGAGCTGAAGAAGATCCGAGCCTCCGCCTGGATGAAGCAGCGAGCAGCAGAGGGCCGCTTCGATAAGCCCCCTGAAAATCTGGAGGAAAAATAGTCGCCTTTCTCCCCCCAGATCTGTTTGGAGGCACCCAAAACTAGGCATATTGTTGGAAACGGCCTCACAACATATCGCCGTTTTATGCCTACCCCTCCCGAGCAGTTCTATCGTGTTACGGATATCGTCGGCGACCGCAAGCGCGGCATTCCCGCGATCTTCCCCGTCTCCAAGTCCTACTGGCTGAAAGGCGTCCGCGCCGGCAAGTTCCCGAAGCCGATCCGCCTGAGCCCTGGCGTGGTCGTCTGGAAGGGGTCGGACATCGACGCCCTGATCCAGCGGACGATTGCTGCTGCAACGCCGGTCGAGGCCGCGGAGCCGCAGTCGTGAGCGCGCCGGCCGATTGGAGGGTTCGGGATGGACTGCTTCTGCTGAAGGCGGCGAACGCGGTGCTTGCACAGGCTCAGGCCGCCGGCGTCCAGCCAGACCTAGACGCATTCGGGGCCATCGTACGGCTGTCCAGCCGGCTCATGCCTCCGAGCGCGATTCAAGCCGAATGCCCCCTCTTCGAGCGCTCGATTCCTCCAGCGCTTCGCGTCGAGCCCGTGCACGACGTGGTCAGCTTTCGCCACTTCCTCTGCCAGGAACTCGAGACAATCCTCTGCCAGTTGCGGGCGTCCGAGGCAGCAGGTCCGGCCGCATGCACACGTGACCTGGCCGTCTCGGTGACGCATGCGCAGCTGTTCTTGGATCGCCTGCGCGCCAGCCTCAACATGGTGCTCGACGAGCGCGCGTCGGGCGGTGTCCATTGAACCCGGCACTGCAGATCTACGCGGCACTCTACCAGCCCAGTGCCGAGCAGCAGGCCCGGGCACTGGCCGAGGTCGGCGACGCGATTCAAGCCCAGATGGCCGCGCTCAGCGACGACCCCACGGTCGAGCGTGCAGAGGCCATGGCGGCCAATCTGCTGGGGGCGCACCGCGCTGTCCTGCGGCTTCGCGAAGCCCTGCTGCGGAGGGATGCCGCGCATGCCGGCTGAGACCATCCTCGAGCGCCTGGACGGCGTACAGCGCAGCGGCCGCGGCTGGCGGGCCTGCTGCCCGGCCTGCAGCAAGACGAGTCGGAGCCGGAAGCTGGCGGTCAGCGATTTGGATGATGGCCGCGTGCTCTTGCACTGCTTCGCAGGGTGCGACGCTGCGGCTATCGTCCAAGCGGCAGGACTGACCCTCGGCGATCTGTTTCCCGAACGTCTGGCAGCAGACACGCCGGAAGACCGCCGGCGGCGACAGCGCGCAGCGCGCGAGTCCCAGTGGGGCGCCGCGCTCGACGCACTCTGCCTGGAGTCGAAGGTCGTCTGGTTCTCGGCAGCAGACGTCTCGCAGGGGATCGCACTGTCGTCCGACGACACGGCGCGGCTGAAACTCGCCATCGATCGAATCGACGAGGTCCAGCAGATCCTCAGACCTCGCCCGCCGTGGCGCCCGAGGTGCGGAAATGAGCCGGGCCACGCTGGAGCAGCGAGCCGAGCAGGCGCTGTCCAATGCGGACGAGCGCGACGAGGCGCTGGCGGCCGAGTTCGGATCCCCTGGCGAGCCCGTGCGCGCGCTGCAGAGCGTGCGAAAGCCCTCCCTCGCCGACAGCCTGGCCCACCACCTGACGCCGCTGTCCGAAGAAGACCTCGCGCTCGCCGAGCTGCCTGACCCGCATGCGTTCGAGGGCGACGGCACCGGCCTATTCCCCGTCGGCGAAGTGACGGTGATCGGCTCTCCGGGCCGCGAAGGCAAGACCAGCACGCTCGTGGCGCTGGCGATCGCCTATGCCCTCGGACGCACGGTCGCAGGTTGCGCGCCACGCCATGGCACCGACGTGGTCGTGTACAGCGCCGAAGACAGCCGTAAGCAGTTCGCCCGCAAGCTGCGCGCCCAGACGGCGCGGATGACCGCCGGCGATGCGGCGACAGCCATCGCCCGGATCCGTGTCCCTGACCTGGAAGCGCCGGAGCTGCGCGACATCCGCCAACTGATCACCCTGCACGAGCGCAGTCCGGTGCCGACCATCATGGTCGACAGCCTGATCGCGGCGCTGGCAAAGCTCAGCGACGGAAAGCGCCGGCCCGGCTTGGTCTTCTTCGAGACCGCCTCGACGCTGACAGACGCGGACGAGGACAACCGGGGCCACCGTGCGCTGATCGCGGCGCTGCAGCGGATCGCCCGCGAGCTTTCGGTCGCTGCTGTGCTGATCCACCACACGAGCCAGGCCGCCGCCAACAACCTCCCCGACCTGACGATCAGCACCGCCGACATCCGCGGCGCCACGTCGCTGGTGGCCAACGCCCGCCAGTGCTTCCTGCTGGTCAACCTGGGATCGGAAGACGAGCCGTTCGCCGACGGCGACGCCCGGACGGTCCTGCGGCGCGCGGTGGCCCCGGGAATGTCGGAGCGGCTGGCCGGCCTGGTCTGCCTGGACAGCTCGAAGTGCCAGGACCCGCCGCCCGTGTTCTTCCGCTGGCATGCCACCGCGTACGGTCCAGCATTGGCGGAGCACAACGCGCCTTCCGATCTGGCCGGCAAACGCTGGCGCAAGCTGCACGAGGTCATCCGCGGCCGCCGCGCCGAGATGCGCCAGGAGGCCAAGGACGAGGGGCGCCGCGCGCTGGTGAGCCAGGTCGTGCGTGTCGTGGCGAAGCTGACCGAGGACGGCAAGCAGGCCACCGCGCGCGCCGTGTCAGTCGCCGCTGGCAAGTCGCCGACTTGGGGCACGCAGTACCTGCAGGACGCAGTTCGCGACGGCCTGCTGGTCTCGCGCGAGGAGAAGGTCGAGCGTCGGAAGGATCCAGCGATCGTCTACCACCTCAACGACTCGACGGAGTTCTGAAAATGGACCGTCGAGTCAGCAGCAAAACGCAGGCAGCACAAGGGTTTCCACTCGACGGTGACTCGACGCTTCCAGTCCAAAGCCACTACGGGAAGGAAATCGAGGTAGGAGGTCGTCGTCGTATGGCGACTCCTAACCGTTTTCCCTCTGTGTCCAGTGACTCGACTGACTCAACGACGGTCTTTATAGGGGTGTGGGGATTTTCGTCGAGTGAGTCAGATCGGCGGGAAACTGCCTGCCTGCCCCCGTTGAATGTCTCTCGCGCGCACGCGCGCGTTTGGGGGCCGACTTTGCGCCGTCTACGAGAGCGCCTTCAGTGCGTCGTCGCACCGACGGACGATCTCCTCGCACGCCTCTTGGACCACGCTGGGAGATCCTGCCCCCCGCCGCACAGCCAGCGCGGCGACGATTGCGCTCGTACCGCCGCCGTTGACCTGATCGCGCGGCTCGTCCAGATGGGCCGCCAGCGACCTACAGCAGGCATCGACCTCGGCCATGGCGTGGATCTGGTCGAAGGCATCCAGTTCACGGTACGGGCTGAAAGCCGCCAGGTACTGCCAGCGATTGAACACCGCGCGTGCCCGGAGTCTCCCAGCAGCGGATGTGGTGACCTGCTCGAACGGAAGCGCAGCCTGGTGCTGCAGGCGTCGCAGTCCTTCCACCAGGATCAGGCGCAGGCGGTCGCGCTCCTTGTCCGCGCGATGGTCAGCTACCCAAACAGCGCCCATTACCGTGATCGCGGCGCCGGCCAGAGCTCCCAGCAGTGCGGCGATATCCGAGCCCGCGGGCCCGGCGCTAGGCGCTTGAGCCCCAATGGCCATTCCGGCCATGAATCCCGCGATCGTGCCGGCCATGAACAGCGTTACGACCGGTGCGTGTTGAGCCAGCTTCCTGAGCATTCCCGTCTCCTGTGGTCTCCCGCCTCCATGGTGAGGGGCCGCTGCCACCTCAATCAATGCCGTCGCCGGCACCCCCTCACCATGGAGGCGGGAGACCACAGGAGACGGGAA
>NZ_PDWV01000012.1 GCF_010093385.1 Pseudoxanthomonas mexicana | reverse complement strand
CGGCACGCCTGGCCCGCGCCAAGGCGGAGGCGATCGCCGCGCAGCACCCCGGCACGTGGATCATCGGCTCGGACCAGGCTGCCGAGCTGGATGGCGCGCCGCTGGGCAAGCCTGGCCACCGCGAGGCGGCGCTCACCCAGTTGGGCGCGATGTCCGGTCGCCGGGTCAGGTTCCACACCGCCGTGTGCATGGTCCGGGACGGGCGCGTGCTGGAAGCGGCCGATGTCACGACCGTGCGCTTCCGCGCCCTGGCCCCGGCCGAGATCGAACGCTACGTGGACGCGGAACAGCCGTTCGACTGCGCCGGGAGCTTCAAGTCGGAAGGACTGGGGATCGCCCTGTTCGATGCCATCGAGTCCTCCGACCCGACAGCCCTGGTGGGGCTACCCCTGATCGCCGTGGCGAGGATGTTGCGCGAAGCAGGCTTCGACCTGCCCTGATCCGCTAGCGCAGCACCACCGGCTGTTCGGCCCACGTCTCCACGCTGCCGTCGCCGCCGGTCAGCCGCAGGCCCAGCCAATGGCGACCTGGGGGCAGGCCACTGGCGTCCACCTGCGCCTCGAACTGCACGCGCGGCATGCGCGGGTCGCGCGATCCGCTCTTGAGGAACTGCTGCAGCCAGGTGTTGTCGGTGAAGTCCGTCGCGGTGGCAACCACCCGGCCATCCAGCAACACCTCCACCTGGGCCACCCCCACACCGTCCTTCACCGCCCATCCGCCCACACTGAAGCGGCGCGCCACGCGGGCACCGGCCTGCGGCACATCGATATGGGCGACCGCCGGCGAAATACAGGCACCGCTGTGGCGGGCAGCCGGCAGCGCGAACAGCAGGAAGCGGCGCGCGCCATGGTCGATGTTCACGGCCTGCGGCGGCGGCAACGGGCCGACCACGGAGCACAGCTGCTGGTAGTGGGCGAGCAGCGCGCTGAACTTCACGTCCGTGGCACCCACCACCAGCAGGGTGGGCGCATTCACGCGACCCTCGTGCTGCAGGCCCCACAGCTGCAGTTGCGGGGCACGTCCGTGCTTGCGGTTGAGTGGGTGGTCGAGCACGGGGATGCGCGCGTCCGCGAGCGCGAAACCGAGCTCGGCGCCGGTCTTGAAACTGTCCGCAAGCAACGCTGTTTCTTCCGGCATGCGCGCCCGCGCCTGTTCCACTTCCATCGCCAGCCGGTCCCAGCCGGCGAAATTCTCCGGGTAGTACTTGCTGCCGGCCGCCTGCAGGCGCAGGCCGGGCACCGACACCGCCACGTAGTAACCCAGCATCAGCACCGTACCGGCGACCGCCAGCCCCCACGTCGCCAGACGCCTCTTGCGGGGCCATTCGCGCAGCAGCAGCGGCACGACGGGCAGCAGCGCCAGATAGCCCGGCAGCGTCCAGTGGAAACTGACGCGCTCGTTGTCGGCGAAGAAGCCCAGCAGGAAAAACCCGAAGGTGGACACTGCGCCCAGCAGCGCGAAATAGCGCCATTCGGGCCCGGTGCCGCCCTCGCCGCCGCCCTCGCCGCGGATGCCGCGCACGCTGACCACCAGCATCGCCCAGAACAGCAGAGGCGTGGCCAGTGCCGCCTGCACCAGCAGGAAGCGCGCGCCGTCGCCATGGAAGCGCCACGGATGACGGTCGAGCAACTGGAAACGCAGGCCCGCATCGGCGTATTCCAGATTCCAGGCCAGCAGGGGCGCCCACGCCAGCAGGCCCGCCGCCAGGGCAACCCAGACCCGCGCATCGCGCAGCACGCCGCGCCCTTGCGGCAGCCACAGCAGCGCGATCAGGCCCACGCCGATCACGCCGATGAAACGATAGTGGCTCAGCGCGCCCAGCATGAGGCCCAGCGCCAGTTCGGTGGCCGACATCGCATCGACGCCGCGCAGCATGCGCGCCCCGGCATCGGCGCACAGCACGGTCGCCAGCGCCATCGGCACGTCGGGCAGCGCCAGCAGGCCCAGCGTGCCCGACAGCGGCATCAGCACCGTCAGCAACGCCGCCTGCCAGCCCACGACGGCGCCGAACCAGTGCGCGGCGCTGCGCGCCACCAGCCAGGGCAGCACCGCCGCGATCAGCAGGAACGGCGCGCGCACCGCGAGCACGTGATGCCCGCCGAGTTCCACGCCCAGCCGCGTCAGCCACGCGGTCAACCCCGGCAGGTCGGAATACGCCGCCGCCAGGTGCTGGCCCTCCTGCCAGTAGAACGCCTCATCGACGAACAGGGGCAGGCGCGCGGCGATCGCGACCTTGACCATCGTCACGATTGCCCACACGGCAAGGAACCATCGGCGCGCGCGTTGTTCTTCGTCCATCTCGCTACACTTCTCCGGACCACGATCGGAACCGAGAGCGCGATGTCCGCCATTCCCAGCACCCGCCCTATGCTATCCGAAGGCCTCGCCGACGCCCTCAAACGGGCGCAGGCGCAGGTCAATGCGCTGGTACTGGGCAAGACGCACGAAGTGCGGCTGGCCTTCGTCGCGCTGCTGTCCGATGGCCACCTGCTGATCGAAGACCTGCCGGGACTGGGCAAGACCACCTTGGCGCACGCGCTGGCGGCGACCCTCGGCCTGGGCTTCCAGCGCGTGCAGTTCACCTCCGACCTGTTGCCCGCCGACGTGCTGGGCGTGTCGGTGTACGACGCGCAGGCGCGCGCCTTCACTTTCCATCCCGGGCCGGTCTTCACCAACGTGCTGCTGGCGGATGAAATCAATCGTGCGCCGCCCCGCACCCAGAGCGCCCTGCTGGAAGCGATGGCCGAACACCAGGTCACCCTGGATGGCGCCACCCACGCGCTGCCGACGCCGTTCTTCGTGATCGCCACGCAGAACCCGGTAGACCTGTCGGGCACGTATCCCCTGCCCGACTCGCAACTGGACCGGTTCCTGCTGCGGCTGGCACTGGGCTACCCCAATCCGGCGTCCGACCGCGAACCCCTGGCCGGCAGCGATCGGCGCACGCTGATCGCACAGGCCCTGCCGCTGTTGTCCGCCGAGGACGTGCTGGCGCTGCGCGCTGCCGTGAACGATGTCCACGCCAGCGATGCGCTGATCGATTACGTGCAGGCGCTGCTGTCGCGCAGCCGGCAGCACCCGGGCGTGCGGGTGGGCCTGTCGCCGCGCGCCGGCATCGCCCTGCTGCGCGCAGCGCGCGCCTATGCACTGTTGCTGGGACGCAGCCACGTGCTGCCCGAGGATGTGCAGGCCCTGTTCGCCGCGGTGGCCGCGCACCGGCTGGTGCCGGAAGCGGAAGCGGCGTCCGCCTCCGTGCTGGCCAAGGCCATCCTGCACGCGGTACCGGTGGACTGAAGGTGGCGATGCAGGCATCGGCGGCCCGGTGGCTGGCCCAGTGGGCGCGGCCGCGCGCGGTGGAGGCGCTGCCGGTCCGGCTGGACCGTCGCCGTGTCTACGTGCTGCCCACGCGGTTCGGGCTGTTCTACGCCGCCCTCGTTTTCACGATGGCGCTGGGCGCACTGAACTACAACAACAACCCGGCCCTGCTGCTGGCCCTGCTGCTCGGCGCCACGGCGATGGCCAGCCTGATCTTCGCCCACCTGCAGCTGTCCGGTTTGCGCGTGGACGCCGTGTCGGCCGATCCCGTGTTCGCGGGTGAGCGCCTGCAGGTGCATGTGGCGCTGTCCGCGCGCGATGCACGCCGACGGAACGGCCTGCGGCTGGATGCGCTGGATGCCAGCACGTTCGTGCCGCCATTGCCGCCCGAAGGAAGTGCGGTCGCCGAGCTCCTGCTGGATACGCGCCAGCGCGGCTGGCACGACATCGGCCGCCTGCGGGTGTCGACCACGCAGCCGCTGGGATTGGCGCGCGCGTGGTCGTGGGTCTGGCCGTCGCCGCTGCTGGTGTATCCGGCCCCCGAAGTACAGGGACCGCCGCTGCCCGAAGGCGGCAACACCGGCCAGCACGCCCGCCTGAATCCGGCCGGCGACGATGTCCACCACCTGCGCGGTTATCGTCCCGGCGATGCGCCGCGCACGATCGCATGGAAACCGTCGGCCCGCCGGGACACCCTGCTGGTGCGCGAATACGAGCAGCCGGTCGGCGTCGAGGTGTCGCTCGCATGGGACGCACTGGGCGCGCTGCCTTACGAGCAGCGCATCCGGCGCCTCGCGCATTGGGTGGAACAGGCCGAGCGCACGGATCGCCGCTACCGCCTCACCCTGCCCGGCCAGCCGGCCCTCGGGCCCTCCCACGGCCCCGCCCATCGCCACCTCTGCCTGCGCGCCCTCGCGCTGATGCCGCATGCCGATGCCGCACGCTGACGTCGCCCTCATCCCCGATCGCGACAGCCGCCTGTGGACGCTGGCCAGCGCCGCGCTGTGCCTGCTGGCGCTGCTGGTGCAATTGCCGACCGCGCTCGCCCTCGGCCTCGGCGCGACCGGACTGGTACTGACCGCCGCATCGTGGCGGCGGCCGCTTCCGGCATTCGTGCGCATCCTGCTGGCGCTGGCGATGCTGGCGGCCGTGCTGTCGGTAACGGGGTTCCGCTTCGGTCGCGATACCGGCTGCGCGCTGCTGGCCGCGATGCTGGCCATCAAGCCCGGCGAAACCCGCAGTCTGCGCGACAACCGCAGCCTGCTGGGCTTCGCCCTGTTCGCGCCGTTCGCGGCGTTCCTGCTCGACCAGGGCCCCCTGACCATGGTGCTGGGGGCCCTGGGCATCGGCAGTGCGCTGGTCGCGCTGCACAGGCTGGCCGACGTGGAGGCGCGCAGCGTGGCCACGGGACCGGACGTGGTGCCCCGCATGGCGCTGGTGGGTCGACTGGTGCTGATCGGCTTGCCGCTGGTGCTGGCGGCGTTCTGGTTGTTCCCGCGTTTCGCCAGCCCGCTGTGGGGCGTGCCCGAACGCGCCCTGTCCAAGCCGGGCCTGGGCGACGAGATGTCGCCCGGCGGTTGGCTGGACCTGATGGCGGATGAAGATCCTGCCCTGCGTGCCCAGTTCTTCGGCGCGACCCCGCCACCCGAGCAGATGTACTGGCGTGGCCCGGTCATGTGGAACTACGACGGTCGCACCTGGACCCAGGCCCCGTGGCTGCGCGGCCTGCCGCCTGCGCGCGTCCAGCACGGCGACCGGCAATGGGACTACCAGCTCGAAGTCGAGCCCACCGACCGCCGCCAGCTGGTCGCGCTCGACCTGGCGGTCGCCGCGCCCGAGGGCGCGCACCTGGCCAACGACTACGGCATGACGGTGCGCACGCCGCTCAGCGCGCTGACCCGATGGCGCATGCGCGCGTCCACGCCGACGAGCTTCGAAGCCGCGTTGCCGCACCTGCTGCGCCAGCAGGCCCTGCAGTTGCCCGCCGGCTTCGACCCGCGCACGCGCGCCCTGGCCGCACAGTGGCGGCGCGAAGCCGGCGCGGACGATGCCGCCCTGGTCCGGCGCGCCCTGGCCTGGATCCGGGCCGAATTCGCCTACACGCTGGAAACCCCGCTGCCCGGCCGCAATGCGGTCGACGAGTTCCTGTTCGATCGCAAGCAGGGCTATTGCGAACATTTCAGTTCCGCCTTCGTCGTGTTGATGCGCGCGGCGGGCGTGCCGGCACGCGTGGTCACCGGATACACGGGCGGGGTGTACAACCGCCTCGGCGGTTACTGGGTGGTCCGGCAGATGGATGCGCATGCGTGGGCCGAGGTCTGGTTGCCGGGGCGCGGCTGGGTGCGCGTGGACCCGACCGCGGCGGTCGCGCCCGAGCGTATCTACGACACCTTGGACGACCGCCTCGGCGAAGGTGTGGAGGCCGGTCGCCTGACGTTGGAGGGTTTCGGCAGCGTCAGCGACTGGCTGCGCCGCGGCTGGAACGACCTGGTGCTGGGCTTCGATGCGCAGCGGCAGGCGCGCCTGCTGGAGCGGCTGGGCGGGAACGGCCTGGGGTCCCGCGGACTGGCGCTGCTGTTCGGCCTGTGCGCGGTGGCGACCCTGGCCTGGATGGCGTGGTTCCTGGCGCGGGGCGAGCGCGAACGCGATCCGCTGCTGCGGGCCTGGCATCGCCTGGATGCCCGCTATGCCCGCCTGGGACTGGGCCGCGAACCGCATGAAACCGCGGGCGACTGGGCGCGACGCGTGGCGGCACGCCGCCCACAAGGCGCCAATCTGCTGTTTTCGCTCAGCCGCCGTTTCGCCGCTGCGCGCTACGCTCCGGGTGAGGGGGACCAGCGGGCTCTTATCGAAGACCTGCGCCGGCACCGCCCATAACCGCTGGAGACTGGCCATGAACCTTCGCTTCGCTGTCCTCGTCGCAGCCGCCGCGCTGCTTTCCGCCTGCGCAACGGCGCCCAAGCCGCTGCAGGGCAGCTTCACCCAGGTCAATCCGCGCGACGCGGTGGCCACGCCCCAGGTAGGTGCGCCGGTCCGCTGGGGCGGCCGGATCATCAGCACCACGCCGGGACCCAACTCGACCTGCTTCCAACTGGTGTCGCGCCCGCTGGGCGCCACCGGCCGACCGCTTTCGTCCGCACCGGATGCCACCGACGGCCGCTTCATCGCGTGCCGGGCCGGCTTCTACGACCCTGCCGTGTTCGCCGAAGGCCGCGAGGTGACCTTCATCGGCAAGATCGAGGGCTACGAAACGGCACGCATCGGCGAATACGACTACCAGCTGCCGCGCGTCGCCGCCGACGTGGTGTACCTGTGGCCGGAAGTGCGCGAAGTGGAAGTCCGCCCCTATCCGTACTACGACCCCTTCTGGGGCCCGCGCTGGGGTTACTGGGGCTGGTGGTGACCGGCTAGCCGCGCAGGTATGGAAAAAAAGCCGCTCGATGAGCGGCTTTTTTCATTTCACCATGACTCCAGCACCGAACTTCGCTGGACTACGCCGAAGCCCGATACAGCAGGTTTATCAATAACTTAGGCGAGTTCAACATATGCCGGTTCTTTCCGAAACCTGACCCAACTTCCCTGCTGGTGGCCCCTATGAGGCTCTTGGGAATCGGGTCTTTCCGAGGAGTCATCATGGCAAAGATCAAGCTCACCAAGTCCGCAGTCGATGCGGCACAACCCCAGGCGCAGGCTGTCGAACTCAGGGATACCCTGGTGCCCGGCTTCTTGTGCAAGATTACCCCATCGGGCCGCAAGGTGTTCATGCTCCAGTACCGGACGAACGCCGGCGAGCGCCGCAAGCCCGCCTTGGGTCAGTACGGGGAACTGACCGTCGAACAGGCCCGCTCGCTGGCTCAGGAATGGCTGGCCCAGGTGCGCCGGGGCGGCGACCCGGCCGCAGACAAGGCGCAGGCGCGCAAAGCGCCCACGGTCAAGGAGCTTTGCACGAAGTTCATGGAGGACTACTCCAAGCTGCGCAACAAGCCCAGCACCCAGGAAGGCTATCAGAGCGTCATCGACCGCAACATCGTCCCGATGATCGGCCGGATGAAGGTTCAGGACGTGAAGCGCCCGGACGTGGCCGGGATGATGAAGAAGATGACGCACAAGCCGGCCGACGCGAACCGCACGTTCAGCGTCATGCGCCGCATGTTCAATCTGGCCGAGGTGTGGGGCTACCGGCCCGACGGCACCAATCCGTGCCGGCATGTCCCGATGTTCCCCAACGGCAAGGCCACCCACCTCATTAGCGACGAGGACATGGGCAAGCTGTTCCGTCATCTTGAGCATCTGGAGGCCGAGAGACTGGAGAGCTACGTCATCCCGCTCGCGATCCGGCTGCAATTCGAGTTCGCCGGCCGTCGCGGCGAAATCGTCACGCTCCAATGGGATTGGGTGGACTTCGAGAACCGGCGCGTCGTCTGGCCCGACAGCAAGACCGGCGGCATGTCCAAGCCCATGAGCGAGGAAGCCTATCGGCTGCTTTCGGCAGCACCGCGCCGGGACGATTGCCCGTATGTGCTGCCATCCCCGAACCATCCCGGCCAGCACCTGACCACGGGCGAGTATTACAACGGCTGGAGCCGTGCGCTCAAGGCAGCGGGCGCGGCGCATGTAGGCACGCACGGCATCCGCCACCGCTCGGCGACCGACATTGCCAACTCGGGCATCCCGGTCAAGGGTGGCATGGCGCTGACCGCGCACAAGACCGTGGCGATGTTCATGCGCTACGTCCACACCGAGGATGACCCGGTGCGCAAGGCGGCCGAACTGGTGGCGAACCGGCGCAAGACGATCACCGGCGCCAAGCGGCTCCCTGCGGAGGCAACGGCATGACCAGGCGCAAGGCATCCATCGCGTCACCCGCAGCGCCAAAGGCGCTGCTGGGCGACATTCGGGCACTGATCGAGGCGTCGCGCCAGCGTGCCGCCTCGGCGGTCAATGCGGAACTGACCTTGCTGTTCTGGCGCATCGGCCAGCGCATCCATACGGAGGTGCTGGCCGGGCAGCGGGCCGGGTATGGCGAGGAAATCCTGCCTACCCTGGCCGAGCAGCTTGTCCGCGACTACGGGCGCGGCTTCGCGGACAAGAACCTGCGCCGCATGGTGCAGTTCGCCGCCACCTACCCGGACGAGCCAATTGTCGTGACGCTGTCACGACAATTGAGCTGGTCGCATTTCCTGGCGCTGCTGCCGCTGAAAGACCCGCTCCAGCGGGACTACTACGTGCAGATGGCCAGGGCCGAACGCTGGAGCGTGCGGACGCTGCGCGAGCGCATCAACTCGATGCTCTACGAGCGCACGGCGCTGTCGCAAAAGCCGGACGAAACCATCGTGCAGGAGTTGGCGACCCTGCGCGATGCGCAGCGCATGTCGCCGGCCCTGGTCATGCGCGATCCGTACATCCTCGACTTCCTGGGCCTGCGGGACACCTGGCAGGAAGGCGACTTGGAAGCGGCCATCATCCGCGAAATGGAATCCTTCCTGCTGGAGCTGGGCGCGGGCTTTTCCTTCGTTGCCCGGCAGAAGCGCATCCCGATTGACGATGAGGATTTTCATCTCGACCTGCTGTTCTACAACCGCAAGCTGCGTCGGCTGGTGGCGGTGGAGTTGAAGGTCGGCGAGTTCAAGGCAGCCTACAAGGGGCAGATGGAGCTTTATCTGCGCTGGTTGGACAAGCACGAACGGGAGCCGGAGGAAGCCTCGCCGCTGGGGATCATCCTCTGCACGGGTAAGAAGCGCGAACAGATCGAATTGCTGGAACTGGACAAATCGGGCATCCATGTCGCCGAGTACCTGACCACCTTGCCGCCGCGTGCGGTGCTGGGCGAACGGTTGCAACAGGCGACCGAACGGGCGCGCTTGCAGATCGAGCAGCGTGACCGGCGCACAGACGAGCCTTGAGCGCAGCTCTAGATCGCTGCCTGGTTGACGCGCCGGCTCAATGTTTCGGCGCTTTCCTTGCGTTCGCTGTACCGATCCATCAGATACGGGGCCACGTCGCGCGTCAGCACCGTGAACTTCATCAGTTCTTCCATCACGTCCACGATGCGGTCGTAGTAGGCCGAGGGCTTCATGCGTCCGGCGTCGTCGAACTCCTGATACGCCTTGGCGACCGAAGACTGGTTCGGGATGGTCAGCATCCGCATCCATCGGCCCAGCACGCGCATCTGGTTGACCGCGTTGAAGGATTGCGAACCACCCGATACCTGCATCACCGCCAGCGTCTTGCCCTGGGTCGGGCGCACCGCCCCGGACGACAGCGGAATCCAGTCGATTTGCGTCTTCATCAGGCCGGTCATTGCGCCGTGGCGTTCCGGCGAACACCACACCATGCCCTCGGCCCATTGCGCCAGTTCGCGCAGCTCCTTGACCTTCGGATGATCGTCGCTGGCATCGTCCACCAGTGGCAGGCCCGACGGGTTGAAGAACCGCGTTTCGCCGCCGAGCGCACGCAGGATGCGCGCCGCTTCCTCGGCCGCAAGGCGGCTGTACGAGCGTTCGCGCAGCGAGCCGTAGAGCAGCAGGAAGCGCGGCGCGTGCGTGGCGCGTTCGGGCGTCCACAACCGTTCGTTTTCCGGTTGCTGGAACAGCGTGGCGTCGAGGTTCGGTAGGTCAATGGACAGATCAGACACGCTGCCCCCGCGCATCCACCACCGGCTCGCCGTCTTCCTTGTTGAATGCGCCGCGCTGCGGCTGCGGCAAGAGGTCGAGTACAGCTTCCGAGGGGCGGCACAGCTTGGTGCCCAATGGCGTGACCACGATGGGCCGATTCATCAGGACGGGGTGTTGCCCGATGAAATCGAGCAACTGCGCGTCCGTCCATTCCGGATCGGACAGGCCGAGTTCCGCATAGGGCGTGCCCTTCTCGCGCAGCACGTCGCGCACGCGCAAGCCGGCATCGGCCAGCAGCTTGACCAGCGTTTCCCGCGCGGGCGGCGTCTTGAGGTATTCGATGACCGTGGGTTCTTCGCCGCTGTTGCGGATCAAGGCCAGCACATTGCGCGAGGTGCCGCAGTCGGGGTTGTGATAGATCGTGATGGTGCTCATGGGTTCTTTCTCAGGTCGTTGAGTGGCCGCGCTCGTACCAGCCGCGCGAGCGATTGACGAGGCGCACCACCAGCAACATCACCGGCACCTCGATCAACACGCCGACAACCGTGGCCAACGCCGCGCCGGAGTGGAAACCGAACAGACTGATGGCGGCGGCCACGGCCAGCTCGAAGAAGTTGCTCGCACCGATCAGCGCCGACGGGCACGCGATGGCGTGCTGTTCGCCGGCCTGGCGATTGAGCCAGTAGGCCAAACCGGAATTGAAGAACACTTGAATCAGGATCGGCACCGCCAGCATGGCGATGACCAGCGGTTGTTGCAGGATGGCTTGGCCCTGGAAGGCGAACAGCAGCACCAACGTCAGCAGCAGCGCCGCGATCGACAGCGGGCCGATGCGCGCCAGCGCCGCATCGAACGTGGCCTGGCCTCTGCGCAGCAGCGCCCGACGCCAGACCTGCGCAACGATGACCGGAATGACGATATAGAGCGCCACCGACACCAGCAGCGTCGCCCACGGCACGCTGATGGACGACAGGCCCAGCAGCAGGCCGACGACGGGTGCGAAGGCGAACACCATGATGGTGTCGTTGAGTGCGACCTGCGATAGCGTGAAGACCGGGTCGCCGCCGGTCAGCCGGCTCCACACGAACACCATTGCCGTGCAAGGCGCGGCGGCCAGCAGGATCAGGCCGGCCACGTAGCTATCGAGTTGGTCGGCCGGCAACCATTGGGCAAAGACGTGGCGAATGAAGATCCACGCCAGCAGCGCCATCGAGAACGGCTTGACCGCCCAGTTGACGAACAGGGTCACGCCGATGCCGCGCCAGTGTTGCTTGACCTGGCCGAGCGTGCCGAAGTCCACCTTGAGCAACATCGGCACGATCATCACCCAGATCAGCACGCCGACCGGCAAGTTGACCTGGGCGATTTCCATGCGCCCGATGCTCTGGAACACGCCGGGTACGAATTGGCCGAGGGCGATGCCGGCGACGATGCATAGCGCCACCCACACCGTCAGGTAACGCTCGAAGCCGCTCATGGCGGGAACCGCCGGCGCACAGCCGGCCGTGTTGGTCGTGGCGGTCATGGATGCCTCACTGCTGGCCGATGTCGCGCAGCTCGCGCTGCAAGGACATGGCATCCAGACTCTTGACCGGCAGCGACAGGAACAGTTCGATGCGTCGGCGCAATGTCACCGCCGCATCGAAGAACGCTTTGCGCTGCTGTTCGTCGCTGCCTTCGACGGCGGCCGGATCGGGCACGCCCCAATGCGCCGAGACGGGCTTGCCCGGCCACAGTGGACACGCCTCGCCGGCGGCGTTGTCGCAGACGGTGAAGATGAAGTCGAACACCGGCGCACCCGGTGCCACGAACTCGTCCCAGCTCTTGCTGCGGTAGCCCGCAGTCGGCAGGTTCATGCGTTCCAGCGTGGCGAGCGCCAGTGGGTGGACTTCGCCCTTCGGGTGGCTGCCGGCCGAAAAGACGCGAAAGCGCCCCTTGCCCAAGTCGTTAAGCAAGCCTTCGGCGAGGATGGAGCGGGCCGAATTGCCGGTGCAGATGAACAGTGCGTTGTAGGTGGTGTCGGTCATTACGGGTCAGCAAGCGCAGCGGGAGGATTCGGAAACCTCGCAGATGCCGCCTTCGCAGCAGTGCTCGGTCAGGTAGCCAATCAGGCCGTTCATGTGCCCGTATTCGGCGCGGTAGATCAGGTTGCGGCCCTGCTGCTCAATGCTGACAAGGCCGGCGTGGGCAAGCTCTTTCAGATGGAAGGACAGCGTGTTGCGGGCCACGTCGAGTTGGTCGGCGAGCACGCTGGGGGTCAGTCCTTCCGAGCCGGCGACGACGAGGGCGCGGAATACGCGCAGTCGCTGCGTGTGGGCCAGGGCACTCAGGGCGGAAACGGCTTGATCTTCGTTCATTATTTTATAATACAACATTTATTGAATCATTAGGCAAGTGACGGGACGAAACCGCATGGCATCCCGGCGTGCCGCCGTCGGGTTGATGCCTTCGCGCCCCTTCCGGGGCGCTGCGCGCTGCGCTTGGCGCCCCTCGATACCGCCGCCCCGGCTGCGCCGGCGCGGCCCGCGTGGGGTCAGTCGTACACCCTGTCGGGCCGTTCCCGCCGTTGTCCGCGCTCGCTGGCTTCCAGCCAGTCGAACAGCGCGTCAATGTCTTGATCCAACTGGAACAGCGACGCCTCGGCCATCATGTGCCAGGTGGCGTTTTCGTCCGAAGGATTCGCGTCATTGACCAGGACATTGAGCTGCTGATGCAGGGCGAGCAGCCGCTTTTTCTCTGCGGCAACCGTCTCGCGGTCGGTCATCCAGACCATCGAGGGCAGGAAGATGCCTTGGGGTGGAGTGCCGGGCGTTGAAGCCTCGGCAGGGGCCTGCTGTGTCATGGGAATCTCCTGAATTGGTGAAGGCCCCACGATAGGCAGGCGCCTGGGTTCTCTCCAGTCGAAATTCGCTCTATTTCGCAGCGATTTCGGCCTCAGCTCCCACAGCGACATCGCAAAAGCAGCATGGGCGTCCCCGACCACCTGGGAGATGGCCGGTCGCGCTGTCGTGCGCGCAGCGCATCGAGCCGCCTGCGGCGTCTCGCCCCTGACGGGCTTCCATCGTTCCCTCGCTCCGCTCGGCTGACGCCTACGGCCCGGATTCCTTGATCCGGGCCTGCGCGCTTCGCTTGCGTGCGGTTCGGCACACAGGGACGGCCGTTGCCATGTCCAGCCGTCTCCCCTGACTTCATCACCTTCTCCGCGACCGTAGCCCGCTCTCCCGTGTGCCGTCAAGGCGCGCAGGGCCGTGTCCTCGCTGCGCTGCGGGCCGCACCAACCCTGCGCTTGTTTCCTTGACGGCCCCCGTCCGCGCGCTCCTTTGGCCGCGGGCGATGAACTCAGGAAAGACGGTGGCAACAGGGCCAACCGGGTTCCTCGTGCCAACCGCACAGAACAGCCGAAAGGCTGGGCTCCGAATCTAGGAATCCGGTGTGCGGCTTGAACAGCAAACCCTTTTCGTCAGGAGAAAGACCATGCAACTCGCATCCCGCTTCGCTTCCCGTTCCCCCTCGCTGCGCAGCGATTACCCGCTGACCGATGACCAGATTCACCGCGTAGCGCCGTCCATCTTCGCGGACGCGCCGCATGAAAGCCGTTCGCAGCGTTACGCCTATATCCCCACCGCCGCCGTGCTGACCGAGCTTCGCAAAGAAGGCTTCCAGCCCTTCATGGTGACGCAAACCCGCGTGCGCGATGAAGGCAAGCGCGAACACACCAAACACATGCTGCGCCTGCGCCATGCCAGTCAAATCAACGGCGCGGAAGCCAATGAAATTGTGCTGCTGAACTCCCATGACGGGACGAGCAGCTATCAGATGCTGGCGGGCATGTTCCGGTTCGTGTGCAGCAATGGCCTTGTGTGCGGCGACACCGTGGCTGATGTGCGCGTGCCCCACAAGGGCGACGTTTCCGGGCACGTCATCGAAGGCGCTTACGAAGTCTTGCGCGGTTTCGACCGGGTGAAGGATTCCCGCGATGCCATGCGCGCTATCACGCTGGACGAAGGCGAAGCCGAAGTGTTCGCCCGTTCCGCGCTGGCCTTGAAGTACGACCCCACCGACAACAAGCCCGCGCCCATCACCGAATCGCAAATCCTGATGCCACGCCGGTTCGACGACCGCCGCCCGGACTTGTGGAGCGTGTTCAACCGCACCCAAGAAAACCTGACCAAAGGCGGATTGCATGGCCGCAGCGCCAACGGACGCCGCCAGCAAACCCGCCCGGTGCAGGGCATTGATTCCGATGTGCGCCTCAATCGCGCTCTCTGGATGCTGGCCGATGGCCTGCGCCAGTTGAAAGCCTGATTCCCCACGCGGCAGGGGCAGGCAGCAGCCCTTGCCGCTTCTCTCGCTGCTGCATCCGAACCGCTAGGAGTTATCACCATGAACGCCGTTACCAAGACCGAAATCCATGCCATCGAAACCGCCGCGCCGCTGGAAGTGGCCGACCCGACCAAGAACCTGATTCTGGTTCCGCTGTCGCAGTTGTTGCCGCGCCGTTCCAAGCGCAACGTCCGCACGACCCCGCGCCAGTCCATCCCCGAACTGGCCGCGAGCATCGCCCGCGTCGGCCTGCTGCAAAACCTCATCGTCATCCTGTCCGCCGATGGCGAGCAATACGAAGTGGTTGCCGGCGACCGCCGCCTGACCGCGTTGAAGCTGCTGGCGAAGAAGAAGCGCATTGCCGCCGACTACGAAGTGCCGTGCCTGCTGGTGGCCGATGCGTCCGCCCGTACCGTGAGCCTCGCCGAGAACGTGCAGCGCGAAGCCATGCACCCCGCCGACCAGTTCGCGGCCTTCGCCGCGCTGGTCAAGGAAGGCCGACCCATCGAAGACATTGCCGCCGACTTCGGCGTGTCCCCGCTGGTGGTGCATCGCCGCTTGAAGCTGGCGAACGTGTCGCCGCGCCTGATGACGGATTACCGCGCCAGTAGCGTGACGCTGGAACAGTTGATGGCCCTGACCATCACCGACGACCACGCCGCGCAGGAAGCCGCGTTCTATGGCGCGCCGGAATGGCAGCGCGGCGCATCCGCGCTGCGCGACCGCCTGACCGAGCGTGAAATCACCGCCACGCATCCGCTGGTGCGCTTCGTCGGGCTGGACGCCTACGAAGCCGCAGGCGGCGGCATCCGCCGCGATCTGTTCGCAGAAGGCGATGCCGGAACCTACCTGACCGATGCCGCGTTGCTGGAAACGCTGGTGCGCGCCAAGCTGGACGCGCAGGCCGAGGACGTGCGCGCCGAGGGTTGGGCATGGGTGGAAGCCGTGCCGCACATGAGCCACGCCGACCGGCAGGCGTTCCAGAGCGCCCCGCGCCAGCGCCGCGAACCGAGCGCCCGCGAAGCCCGCCGCATCGCTTCGCTGCAAACCCGTCTCGACAAGATCGACGCCGAACTGGAAGACGCCTACGACGCCGAGGACGAGGACAAGACCGAGGCGCTGGAACCGCGCCGCGAACAGGTGGCCGGGGAATTGCAGGCCGTGGAGGATGCCTTGCAGGGCTACGCCCCGGACGTGCGCGCCGTGGCCGGTGCCGTCGTCACCCTCGACCGCGAAGGCGAGGCCGTGATTCATCGCGGCCTGCTGCGAGAGGCCGAGGCCAAGGCGCTGCGCACGCTGGAAAAGCTGCGGCAGGGTTTCAGCGCGGGCGACAGTGCGAACGACGAGGAAGGTGACGACACCGACGAAGCGCCCAAGACCGCGAGCCTGTCCGACCGGCTGGCGCATCGGTTGAGCGCCCACCGCACGGCGGCGCTGCAAATCGAAGTGGCGCGGCATCCGCACGTCGCGCTGGCCGCGCTGGTGCATGGCATGGTGCAGGCCGTCTTGCAGGGCAGCCACTACGGCCACGACCTGCCGCTGGGCGTGAACCTGAAAGTGCAAGACCGGCTGGAAGGCATGGCCCCGGACATGCCGGAATCGCCCGCCGCCGTGGCGCTGCGCACCTTGCAGGAAGTCGCGGGCGAAGCGTTGCCGGAGGACGGCGCCGAACTGTTTGCCGCGTTGCAGGCGAAATCGCAAGACGAGCTGGTGCGCCTGCTGGCCGTGTGCGTGGCGTCCACGGTGGACGTGGTGACGCCCCGCGCTTCGCAGCACCAGCCCGGCGCGGAACTGGCGCAGGCCGTGGGGCTGGACATGGCCGCATGGTGGAAGCCGACCGCCGAAGGCTACTTCAAGCACGTTTCCAAAGCCGTGATTCTGGAAGCCGTGACCGAGTACGCCCCGGCGCACGTCACCCGGTTGGCGAAACTCAAGAAGGGCGACATTGCCAGCGAAGCCGAACGGCTGGCGGACGGCACCGGCTGGATGCCTGCGGTGTTCAAGGCCGAGGGCGCGGACGACACCACGGCGCAGGACGAGCCGCAGGCCGTGGCCGATGACGCGCCGGAAGCCCTCGAAGCCGACGACGAGGTGCAGGCGCTGGCCGCATGACCCTCACCACTACCGAGCGCCCCGGTTTTCGGCCGGGGCGCTTCGGCAAGCCCGGAGCCTTTCCCATGAATCGCCAGAACCCGACCGCCCGCCCGCGCATGGCAGCGGTCTATGCCCCCGGCACAGTGCGCGCCCGCCGCTGGCATGGCGATGGCGACGTGCGCGGCTACCGTCCGCCGCAGGGCTGGACGGCCTGCGCCGACCTGACCGACATTCACCCCATCACCGGCAGCGCCTTGTCGCGTTCGGTGTGGTGGATCATCGAAACCAAGGAATAACCGCAGCGGCCCCGGCGCGATGCGCCGGGGCCGTTCTCAAAATCCGGGCGCGGCGGTGGCCGCGCCCGGTTTCAATGTCCACAGCAAGACCGCCCCGTCGCCGCCTTTGACCAGGTGGCGACGGGGCGGGCGTGCAAGTGTCTTGCACGCGGCACGGCAATCGGCGCCCGCTGGCGCGGGCAGGATCTCGATGGCGCCCCGCCGCAATGGGCGGGGCTTGTGGGGCTACGCCCCGGCTTGCTGCGGCAGGTTGTGCGAAAGCGTGCCGTCCTCGACGCTGGCGGTTCGCCTGTACGTCACGAAGGACGGTTCACCGACACGCCGCCCGGCCTTGCCTTATGGAGCTTCCACGCCACCCCTCAAGCACGTTGCCGCCAGCGGCGGCAAGGGGCGTTCTCGCTTTGTCATTGGGGTTGGCCTTGCCCGCGTCAGGGCACAAGCCGGTGCAGCCGTCATGCGGGGATGCCGAGGTCGGCCATGTCTCCTTTCGGGAGCGGGCGGCCCCTGCGTCCTTGGCTTGTCGTGAATCCTGGTGAGGGCACGGCTGCGCCTTGGGCTTCATGGCGGCAACCTTCCAGCGAAAACAATTTCCCCTGCGCTACGCGCATTCCTCGCGGGACAAATTCTTTTCGCTTTCAGGTGCTCCCCGGGGTTGCGCCCGCTGCGCGGTGCCGCCAGCCCATCCCCCCCCGGCCGGTTCACAACAAGGACGCGATGGGCGCGACCTTGTTCAACCCGAAAGGAGAAACATCATGGCTAACATCGGCACCTTCACCGCAGAGAAAGACGGCTTCACCGGCACGCTCCGCACCCTGACGCTCAACGTCAAGGTCAAGCTGGTTCCCAACGACAAGGGCGACAGCGAGAACGCCCCCGACTTCCGCGTGCAGGCGGCAGGCCACGACATCGGCGCGGCGTGGAAGAAGACCAGCGAGGCCGGACGCCCTTACGTGTCCGTGACCCTGGACGATCCTTCGTTCCCGGCAACGGTCTATGCCCGCCTGATCGAGAACGAGGACGGCACGCACGACCTGATCTGGTCGCGCAGCAAGCCCAAGGCGGCCTGACGGTCACCCACCGCGCCCCGCCCATTGCGGCGGGGCGCCGGGCTGCTGGCGCAGCACGTCACGCACGCGCCTACGGCGCGTCGCTTTCCTTCGAGATGGCCTCAAGCTCTTGGCGCACCAGCGCCAAGATCTGCTCGGTCTTGCGCGAACTGTCGCCGGCATACGCCAGCGTCAGCAACGTCAACGGATGCACTTCCATGACCTCGCACAGCGCGGTCAGCTTATGCAGGGTCGGGCTTTTCAGATCGCGCTCCAGCGAACTCATGTAGGTGCGGCTGGACACGTCCGAAAAGGCTTCCTGGCTCAAGCCGCGCGCCTTCCTGACCGTCCGTATTGCCGTCGCCAATGAGTGTTTCGCTGTCACCAACTTGGTTTCCCCGTAAAAACCAAGATGACAGCCCATTGAACCCAATAGGGCTACAATCTAAAGTGTTCATTTGGCGATGTTGATTTCCGTATTCGTGCCTTTACGGAAATCCGCATCGGCGGATTCCGACAGAACCGGGGAATCGCATCCGTGTCTTTCCGGCTTCCTACAATCCCGCCTACGCGCATGCGTTCTTCTACGGATGCGATGGTTTGCACATCCGTGCTTGCGCACGAAAGCACGGAAACGGTTTGGCGGTTCCGTGCTTCGACGCAGAAGCGCATCCGCGCATCCTCGGTTTCGTGGAGGTTCCGGCCATGACCCTGCCGCTTCTCACCGCCGACGAACGCGCCCGGCTGCTGGCCCACGGCGCGGCACGCGCTGCCGGCCAAGGCATCGACCCGATGCCCGTGGTGCGACTGTTCACGCCGGACGCGCACGCGACCTGGCTGCTGGTGTCGCTCGATCCCGCCGATGGCGACACGGCCTACGGCCTACGGCCTGATCGACCTCGGCATCGGGATGCCTGCGCTGGGAACGGTCAAGCTCTCCGACCTGGCCGGCATCGTCGGGCCGCGCAAACTGCCGGTGCGGCGGGATCGGTATTTCCAGGCGGTGCGCCCGCTGTCGGAGTATATCCGGCTGGCCCAGGAGAACGGTTCGATCACGGACTGATGAACGCCAGCGCAGTCCGGCCAGCCGGGGCGCATTGAGACTATTTCAGTCTTACTCAAGACCGGACAGGTCTGGATCGGCATTGATGCACCGAAGCGGTGCCAGCCTGATGCAGGCAGTCATGATCTTTGGCAAGGACTGCGGCACGGTATCCGATGCCGCGCACCATTTCCGGGTTGTGCGGCCGTCGCATTCAGACGATTTCCGCAACACGCCGGAGCCAAACGGTCTTGACACCGACAGTTACAGCTTAACCCGATCTTGATGACGACCTGATGGCGATTCGATAGCTCCCGCACGGCGGAATCCGTGGCGACGCATCCCGAGCACAGGGAGGTTTTGCCATGACTGATCGCAGCGCCGAACACTGGTATCCGACAGCGGCCTATCTCTACGTCCTGCACCTCGATGGCCCCGCGCTGGCCTGGGAATACCTGCGCCGGAATCCCGGCTACCGCCGCGACTGGCTGCACCGTCGCCGCTGGCCGGACGCGGCGCAGGCGGGGGGCCTGCGCCTGCTGGAAGACCCGGCGCTGGATGCGCGCGACGCGCATCCAGCCTGGTTCCCCGATCACGATGCCGTGGAGCAGCTCTACCCGGATGACGACCCGCCACCCGAAGCCCATGCCTTCGAGTTCTGGCGCGTTCCTGGCCGCAAGCAACTGATCCACGACGGCAAGCGCCTGGTGCTGGTGTCGCACTGGCCCGGCTGCTGCCTGCGGCTCGCGCTCGGGCCGGGCCTAGAGGACGGCATGGCCTACCTCTACGCCACTCGGGCCTGCGCCACGCCGTGCGCGCGCTATCGCACGCTCGCGGCCGGGCTGGACGCCCTGGCCGTGGCCACCGCCGCCGCGCCTGCGGCGGCGGCCCGTTCCCGGCCCCCGCCGGCCGCGCTGCTGGAACTGCATACGCTCCAGGCGCTCGACGCGACCCTGGCGGGCGCGTCCTTGCGCGAAATGGCCGAAGGTCTGTTCGGTGCCGATGCCGTCGCCGCCGACTGGCACACCGACAGCGCCTTGCGCGCCCGCGTGCGCAGGCTGGTGCGCCGTGGGGATGCGCTGATGCGCGGCGGCTATCGCCGCCTGGCACAGCTTCCGCCGCTGCGGTTGCAGTAGGGGGGACGTTTCGCGTCCCCCGCAGATCGTCCCTTCGCGGGGGGCCGCGCTTACTTGAAAGTGCCTCTATCCGGCCGCGTGGTGCGGCCGGGCTTGATGGAGGTTCATCCCATGCGACCTGCTCCCTTGCGGCCTGCCGCCGCTGCTGTCACTGCACCTGCGCAGCCCCAACGCTACCTGACCAACGACGAAGCCGCCGAGTACCTGCGCCTCAGTCCCCGCACGCTGGAGAAACAGCGCGTGGTCGGCGGCGGCCCGAAGTTCCGCAAGTTCGGCCGCCGCGTCATGTACGCCGTGTCCGACCTCGACGCCTGGGCCGACCAGCGCAGCTACGAGGCGACTTCCGACCCGGAATATGCCGAACGCCATGCGGGCGACTACCGTGACGGCCGCTGATCGCTGGCGCGTGGGTGGCCGTCGCCATGTCCAGCCCGCCAGGGCAAGCCTTGCCGCAGCGCGAACAGCTCGACCTGTTCCGCGCGCTGCCGGGCGACATGGCACCCCGCGACAGCCAGGACTTGATGGCCTTTCCGTTCTTCTCGCTGGCGAAGTCGCGGCGCACGGCGCCGATCGACTTTCGCGCCGGCGGCATCACCATCCGCGTGGAAGGCACGGCCGAGCATGGCATCGCAACGATATGGGATGCCGACGTGCTGATATGGGCCGCCTCGCAGATCGTGGAGGCGCGCGACGCGGGCATCCGCCCCTCGCGCTGGATACGCGCCACGCCCTACGAGATCCTGCGCTTCATCGGGCGCGGCACGTCCCTCAACGACTACCTGCGGCTGAAAGCCGCGCTCGACCGGCTGCAATCGACCACGGTGGCCACGTCCATCCGCGAAACCACGGGAAGGCGATTGCATCGCTTCTCGTGGATCAACGAGTGGAAGGAACTGGCCGATGCCAGCGGCGTGCCGCTGGGCATCGAACTGATCCTGCCGGACTGGTTCTATGCGGGCGTGCTCGATGCCGCCCTGGTGCTGACCATCGACCCGGCCTATTTCCGCTTGAAGGGCGGCATCGAACGCTGGCTGTACCGCCTGGTGCGCAAGCACGGCGGGCGGCAGGAACACGGCTGGCAATTCGACTTCAAGCACCTGCACCGCAAGTCGGGCAGCGCGGCGCGCTTCTCGGACTTCGCCTACGACCTGCGCGCCCTGGTGGCGCGGCAGTCGCTGCCCGGCTACGTCCTGGGCATCGAGCGGATGCCGGACGACGGACAAGAACTGCTGACCTTCCGGCCCGTGCTGCACACGGCACGGGGATAACTGCGGGAAAAGGTGTGGACGGCCTCGTGCTATCAGGAGTACCAGGTATCGTGCTATCGGGAGTACGCCTATCGTGCTATCAGGAGTACGAAAGCGCCGGAAAGCCAATAACGGCGCGGGTTTGCGTCCCCTCTAACTTCCCTAACAAGAAATACATAACTTTTAGTAGAAGCGCGCCGTTTCGGTGGACAACCATCAAACGGCACGGCGAACAGCGTTTCGCACGGCAGGCAAAGCTTGGCTTTCCAGTCAGGAGGGCCACGCCATGATCGTCGCGCTGCTCAACCAGAAAGGCGGCGTCGGCAAGACCACGCTCGCCACACACATCGCCGGCGAGCTGGCGCTGCGCGGGCAGCATGTCGTGCTGCTCGATGCCGACCCGCAAGGCTCATCGCTGGACTGGACGCAGCGCAGAAGCCAGCAAGGCTTGCCACGGCTGTTCAGCGCCGTGGGCCTTGCCCGCGAAACGCTGCATCAGGAAGCGCCAGAACTCGCCAGGCGGGCCGATCACGTCATCATCGACGGCCCGCCGCGCATCGCCGCCTTGGCGCGCTCCGCGCTGCTGGCGGCCGAGCGCGTGCTGATCCCCGTGCAGCCCAGCCCCTACGACCTCTGGGCCAGCGCCGAGATGGTGGCGCTGATCCGCGAGGCGCAGGTGTTCAGGCCTGCGCTGCGCGCGGCCTTCATCATCAACCGGCGCGTCAGCACCACCATCATCGGCCGCGAGGCGCGGCAATCGCTGGCCGAACAGCCGCTGCCCGCGCTGCGTTCGGAAGTGCATCAGCGCATCGTGTTCGCCGACAGCGTGGCCGCTGGCCGGCTCGCACGCGAGACAGCGCCCGACAGCGCCGCCGCCCGCGAAATCACCGCCCTGGTGGACGAACTGCTGCGGTGGCCGACATGACAGCGCAGCAGCCACCCAACACCAAACGCACGGGCAAGCGCGTTGGCATCGGCGCACGTCCTCCTGCGAATCCACACGCCGAGGCGTGGATTCGCCAGGGCGATGCCGATGCGCTGGGCAAAGGCGACCTCTACACCGCGCGCCTGACCCTCGACATCACACCCGCCATGCGGGCGCGCATCAAGGTGTCGGCCTTCACGCAAGGCGTGACCGTGGCCGACCTGCTGCGCGGCCTGCTGGAGCGAGAGTTTCCAGAACACCGCAGGGAGAACACACCATGACCGCATCCGCTTCGCCCGCCGCTGGCGCGGCCACGGCTGCACCGTCGCTACATCCCGCGGTACTCGCCGGCCAGGCCGGCAACGTGCCGCTGACGCGCGTTTCGCTGGCCTACCTGGAACATCGCTTCAAGCTCTACCTGCGCTTTGGTGAACCGGCGCGCACGCTGCGCCTGGACGACTGGCGGCGCTGCGCGGTGTTCCTGCCGGGCGCGATGTTCTGCCGCATCCGCTGGCAGGCCAACGATTACGGCACGATCCGCTGGCAGCTCATGGTGATGCAGGCTTGCACACCGCTGGACGCGGCACAGCGCATCCCCGGCGTGCAGCCGGGCGCGCGCCTGCTGCTGCACACCGAAGGCGATGCCAACGTGCGCGCCGTGCTGGAGCGCATCGACGGCATCGAGGCGCTGGGCATCGCCGTCATCGACGTGTCGCCCGCGTACTGGCGCACGCTGGGCAACCGTCTTGCGGCTCGCCTTGCGCTGCCCGAATACACCACCGGGCGGCACGCTGCTTGGCTGGCCGGGGAGGTGCTGCCATGACCGCCCCGACCACCACACCCAAGGCGCTCGACGTGGCGCCGCGTCCTCGCTCACGCCTGCGCGCTCGCATCGTCGTGGCGACACTGGCCGCCATCGGCTTCGCTTCGCTGGCCTGGGCGGCTTTCGTGTCGCCGCTGCCGCGTCTGACCTACAACCCGTCCGACAGCGTGGCGGTCGGCTGGTATCGCATCGAACCGCTCGATTCGCACACCACCTCGCTGCCACGTCCTTTGTCCGTGGACAGCATCGTGCTGGTGCCGCTTCCGGCTACGGCCGCCGCGCTCGCTGCGCAGCGCGGCTACCTGCCGACGCGCGTTCCGCTGCTCAAACGTGTGGGCGCAGTCGCGCCGCAACACGTCTGCATAGCCGCAGGTCAGGTACGCATCGACGGCATGCCTTCGGCCGCCGTGCTGCCTGCCGACCGGATGGGTCGGGCGCTGCCGTCTTTGCACCTTTGCCGACGCCTCGAACCGGGCGAGCTGTTCCTGTTGAGCGTGACCAATCCGGCATCGTTCGACAGCCGGTATTTCGGCCCGGTCAGCGCATCCGCCGTGATCGGCATCGCCCGTCCGGTGTGGCTGGAGTCCCGCCCATGATGGCCGCCGATTCGCTGCACGTTGCCGTGCATCTTCTCGTGCCATCGGGCGTGTCGATCCCGTGGCTTTCCGCGTGTCATCGCGCATGCAGTGCGAGCGCCGATCCTTCGTATCGGGCGCCGCACTTCGCGCTGCCTTCCCATGTGCAGGCGTCTTGCCTTGAACGCGCCCGGCCTATGGCCGTCGCCGCGTTCGCCGGCGCGCTGGCTGCACGCGCAGCAGCGCCACCGGGCCGCCGCTGCCCGGAGCGACAGCGAAGGGCAAAGGCGGAAGGCAAGACAAAAGGACGCGGCACCGGGCCGCGTCGAAAGCCAGTCTGCACGTGGGGGTGGCGCGGCACGGAGCGGCTTCGCCGCCGTGCCGCGTATGGCGCGAGGCCCGCGCCAATGCAGGCATGTCCGCGTGCTTCGCACGACAGGACACGCCAGAGCTTGCAGGGAGCACAGCCATGAGCGACCGCCGCGATGACGATTTCCGCGTGCACCCGAACCCTCCAAAGGCCCCGAAGAACCGGGGCAAGGGCCAGGGGCAGAGCTTCGTTTCCAAGGTGCTCAAGCAGACGGGCAAGGCCAGCAGCGGCAAGTCCACGGTGCGCCGTCCTGGCTCGGCGGGCGGCACCGGCCAACGGCCCGGATCGCGCCTGGGGCGCGGCCATACGGCGGCGCGCTTTGCGGGCGCGAAGCTGACGCCGATGTCCCGGCGCGTGACCATCAAGACGCTGCTGGTGAATCACCAGCGGGCCAGCCCGCAGTCGCTTGCCAAGCACCTGCGCTACATCGAGCGCGATGGCGTGGGTCGCGACGGCGAGCCGGGCCAAGCCTATAGGCCGCAGACAGACATGGCCGACCTCGACGCCTTCAAGGAACGCTGCGCCGACGACCGGCACCATTTCCGCTTCATCCTCTCGCCCGAGGATGGCGCGGAGCTGGAAGACCTGCGCACCTACACGCGGCACCTGATGCAGCGTATGGAGGCCGACCTGGGCACGGGCCTCGATTGGGTGGCCGTGAACCACTGGAACACCGACAACCCGCACACGCACATCGTCGTGCGCGGGCGCGACGACACGGGCAAAGACCTCATCATCGCGGGCGACTACATCGCCGTTGGCTTCCGCCACCGCGCCGCCGAGCTGGCGACCGAATGGCTGGGGCCGCGCACCGAGCTGGAGATCCAGCAGACCTTGCAGCGCGAGGTGGAGCAAGAGCGGTGGACGAGCCTGGATCGCACCCTCAAACGAGAAATGGGCGAGGCCGGCGGCGATGGCCTGGTGCATACCGAACGGCTCAACGAACCCCGCTTGCAGCGCCGGCGCCTGCTGCTGATCGGCCGCCTGCAACGCTTGCAGCGCCTGGGCCTGGCCGACGAGACGCGGCCGGGCACCTGGGCCGTCCATGCCGATGCAGAGAAGACCCTGTGCGCCCTGGGCGAGCGCGGCGACATCATCCGCACGATGCAGCGGGCCATGCGCGGCGAGCCGCGCGAGCTGGCGGTGTTCGAGCCGGGGGACGACGGCCGAACCATCCTCGGCCGCGTGGCCGCGAAGGGGCTGGCCGACGAGTTGCGCGACCGGGGCTATCTGGTCATAGACGGCGTGGACGGCAAGGCCCACTACGTCGCGCTCAACGCCCGCGACGAGCTGGCGAACTATCCGACCGGGGCCGTAGTGGAGGTGAAGGGATCGGCCGATGTGCGCGCGGCCGACAGGAACATCGCCGCGCTGGCGAGCGATGGCTTGTACCGCACCGACCACCACCTCGCCATCGCGCAGGGCCAGGTCGTACCGGGCCGCGACCCGCAGGAAGTTGTGGCGGCCCATGTCCGCCGCCTGGAAGCTCTGCGCCGGGCGGGCATCGTGGAGCGTGTGGCGGAAGGGCTATGGAAGGTGCCGGGCGACCTGCCCGAGCAGGGCCAGCGCTACGACGCGCAACGCCTGGGCGGCGTGGCCGTGGAGCTGAAATCGCACCTGCCCATCGAGCGGCAGGCACGCGTGATCGGGGCCACCTGGCTCGACCAGCAGTTGATCGGCGGCGGCTCGGGCCTGGGCGACCTGGGCTTTGGCGCGGAGGCCAAGCAGGCGATGCAGCAGCGCGCCGACTTCCTGGCCGAACAGGGGCTGGCCGAGCGGCGCGGGCAGCGTGTGATCCTGGCGCGCAACCTGCTGGGCATGCTGCGCAACCGGGAACTGGCGCAGGCCGCGAAGGACATTGCCGGCGAAACCGGCCTGGAGCATCGCCCGGTGGCCGACGGGCAGCGCGTGGCCGGCATCTACCGCCGCAGCGTCATGCTCGCCAGTGGGCGCTACGCGATGCTGGACGATGGCATAGGATTCAGCCTGGTGCCCTGGAAACCGGTAATTGAACAGCGCCTGGGGCAGCCGCTTGCGGCCATAGTGCGCGGTAGCGGGGTATGTTGGGAGATCGGGCGTAAACGCGGGCCTGCTATCGTTTGAGACGATGGACAAAACGTTTTTTTCCATTCGATACCGAAGGCCTGCAATGTTTCGATCAAGAAAGCATCGCACGCGCACGGGGCATCTGCTGGCTCTACACTTGATCAAAATATTCGGCAAAAATTTGGCCGAATATAGTTCAGTCGCACGAACTTTTCTGGTGTGTCATCAAGCATATCCTTCACATTCCAAGAGCCATCAATTACCTGGATTCACCCGCCGGCTCTTGCACTCTTGCCGACCAATCCGACGGCGCCATACCTTCCCAGCGCCGGAATGCGCGCCTGAAACTGGCGATGTCCGCATAGCCCAAGAAATAGGTCACTTCTTTGATGGAAGACCCTTTTCTGAGCAGTTTTAACGCCATGCGATGCCTAATTGATTCCACTATTTCACGGTAAGTGGTTCCTTCTTCGATCAAGCGCCGATGAAGTGTCCGAGGCGTCGTGCTCAGCAGCCGTGCACATACGGTGAGATGAGGAATTGGCGGAAGCCGTTCTAGAACAATTTTCTCCAATTTCGAGCCTGCGCTCCTGTTATCTCCAGTTTCATTTAACTCTTCGACGCAGAAGCGTACTGCCTCTGTTAGAACCAATGGATCGTATTTCTGGGTGACTTCTTCGGCAGCAGAAATATCAAAAGATAAACCTGACCATTTCTGATTGTATCGAACTGCGCAGCCGTAAACGCCGCGTGCCAGTGCCGCATGAGGCGGCTCAGGAAATTGAAAGTAAGCCATATTGCAGGCACTGCGACTCAGAAATATGTCGTCGGCGATATTTTTGACTGCAACCATCGCGATTTCCGTCACCGTGTTGCTTGCAGAACCCAGACCGATCGCCGGTTCAAACCAGACCTCCAGACTTCCATTTACCTCGCGGGTATGAATACTGATAGCCTCCGTTCGGATGCAGACAAAACGCTCGACGATTTGCATGGCTTCACGGATGCTGCGGCTTGCCGCAGCCGCCATGCCGAGGACACCATGGGTTGCTGTAAGCAAACGACGCCCAGCCAATACCCCGAAGCCCGTCTCACGCGACAGACTGACGGCGCGGGTGATCAGCTCTCCAAACTTTTCGACGGCAACTACCGCCGACGCATCGGCAAGATCATCTTGCTTGAGGTCGGAAATGGCCAGCCACGCCACGGTATCCACGCCCAGTTCAGCCGCTTGATCTGCAATTTGCCGCAGGTAGGTGACTCGAACAGTTTTTGGGTTCACGGTTGTCTCGCTCCATGTTCTTGTGCCGGCCGGTGGCCGCCCTGAGGAGTCCGACACGCTCCTCAGCCTTCTTCCTCTGATGACTATCAAAACGATCCTACACGTAGCGGCAGGTGCTTGGCAAGAAATGCACCATGTTTGTCAGTTTATGCGCTTGCGACAGAAAGTGGTGGCGAAGTCTAATAAAAAAGGAAAAAAACATTCATTAGGAGACAATTGCGATGAATTTTCTTCACGGAAGAAGCTTGCACCAAGCGGAGATAAACGGGCAGACCATCACCGTCGAGCCCGATGAAACTTTGCTGGAGGCAGCGCAACGCCAGAACATCAACATTCCCTCCATCTGTCGTGTCGGCGGCTGCGGGACTTGCAAGTGCAAGCTCAAGAGCGGCAAGGTTGACGAACTGACCGAGACGGCGTACCTGCTGACGGAGAGGGAAATCTCCGACGGGTTCATATTGGCCTGCCAGAGCCGCCTGCGCAGCGATGTGAAGATCGAGCTGGATCGGGAGGGTGCGATCGATGGCCCTCCGGTCAAGGGCGTGATCGTCGGCAAGCAAATGCTGACTCACGACATCGCGAGAATCGACATTCAACTGGACACGCCGATTCGCTATCGTGCCGGCCAGTTTGCAGAGGTCACGCTGACTTCGATGTGGGATGCTCCTCGCAGCTATTCATTCTCGGCCGCACCTGGCAATGATCGCCAAGTGAGTTTCACGGTGCGCCGTGTGCCGGGGGGGCGGGTGTCCGGGCATCTCGTGGACCAGGCGCATGTGGGCGAATCGGTCGCCGTGCGCGGCCCCGGCGGTCACTTTTACATGCGCCCGGGCCGGGGGCCAGTCCTTATGGTGGCTGGGGGCAGCGGCTTGGCGCCCATCCTCGCGATGCTTCAAGACATGAAGCGCTCGGGCGACACGCGGCCGGTGACGGTGCTGTTTGGCGCTCGGAGCCAGAAGGATCTGTACGCGCTCGACGAGATGGCAGCCTACGAAAAGGATTGGCCGAACTTCCGGTTCGTGCCGGTTCTGTCCGAGGCCGACCCTTCATCGCCCTGGGACGGGCGCACTGGCTTGGTGACGGAGCCCATTCCAGAACTGCTTGGGGGCGCCACGTCGGCTTATCTGTGCGGCCCGCCGGCCATGATCGACTCGGCCATCGCCGTCCTGCGCCAGCGTGGTATTGCAGACACGAATTTGCACGCGGACCGCTTCGTCGATCAGGCGCCCAAGCTCCACACCGGCTTCTACGGCGCTGTCGGCTTGCCTACCGTTGAGCGTGTGCCAGCCAATATCTTGGACTATCTGAAGTTCTTCCTTTTGCATGGGGCGGGGATCGGTGCTTTGGTCTCCATTCTGGCGGGCGGCGCCTACACCAGTTTGGGGCTGCTCGGCTTTCTCGCCTTCTACGTTGGCGGTGATGCGCTGTTGGGCAACGATACCCGAACGCCAAAATACAAATCACCGTGGATTCTCACGGTGCAACTGTGGTTCATCCTGCCCCTGGTGGCGCTGATCGTATTTGCCTACATCTGGACGCTTTCTTCCGGTGATCCGTTGGGATTCGGCGCATGGGTAGCCCATCTCACCCACTATGACGTTCTGGCCGCCCGGGAGGCGACGGGCTTTTGGCACCACCTCACTGGAGGCATATTGACTGGCTTCGTGATTGGCGTGCTGGGAACGATCACGGCGCACGAATTGACGCATCGCACTTGGGAGCCGGTCTCGATGTTCATTGGCCGTTGGCTGCTGTCTTTCAGCTTCGACGTGGGATTCGCCATCGAGCATGTCTACGGGCATCACCGCTATGTGTCGACCGAGCATGATCCGGCCACGGCCCCGCGAGGACGCAATGTGTATCAGCACATCGTAATCTCCACCATTCGCGGCAACGCCAGCGCCTGGCGCATCGAAGCCGAACGCCTCAAGCGCAAGCATCTTCCGGTGATCTCCTTGCGCAACGCCTATATCCGCGGATTGCTCATGAGTGCGGTGCTCGTGGCGATCGCCTACTGGATGGCGGGATGGATCGGCGTGCTTGGATTTACCGGCAGCGCGCTGTGGGGAAAATCCCTGCTCGAAATCGTGAACTACATGGAGCATTACGGCATGGTGCGCGCTCCCGATCAGGCTGTACAACTACGGCACTCATGGAATACCAATGCCAGAATGAGTTCCTGGGCCATGTTCAATCTAAGTCGGCATTCGCACCACCATGCCCAAGGCGAGGTGCCTTACCAGAACTTGATGCCCTTGCCGGAGGCCCCGACAATGGCCGCTGGCTACCTTACCACGATACTGCTGACGATGATTCCGCCGCTTTGGCAGCGAATGATGATCCCCAAGCTCATGGAGTGGGATCGGCACTACGCCACGCCAGAGGAGAGGGAGTTGGCGCTGCGTGCAAACCAGAAAAGTGGCCTGAAGGCATTGCGTTTCTACGACCCACGCCAATGGAACAAGGAATTGGCGGCTGGCTGAACACGCTCGCTGCTCCTTCCACTCCCTTCTTTCAATTCGGAGCCATCGGCTCCTTCGTGGGCTCTTATGAATTTCGATTACATCATCTTAGGCGGCGGCTCTGCCGGCGCCACCTTGGCCTCGCGGCTGAGCGAAGACTCCCGCATCAGTGTTTGCCTGCTTGAGGCGGGCGGACAAGGCGACTCATTGGTCGTCCGCATGCCAGCTGGAACGGTGGTCATGATGCCAGGCAAGGGCAAGATCAATAACTGGGCATTCAACACCGCACCTCAGCCGAACCTCAATGGTCGGCGGGGCTATCAACCGCGGGGCCGCGCCCTTGGCGGATCTTCGGCCATCAACGCCATGCTCTATGTCCGTGGACAGCGTCAGGACTACGATCACTGGGCCGACCTGGGGTGTCAAGGGTGGGACTGGAACTCGGTGCTGCCGTATTTCCTGAAGGCAGAGAACAACGAGCGTGGAGCGAGCAAGCTCCATGGCGGGAATGGACCTTTGCATGTGTCCGAGCAGCGTAGCCCCAGGCCGATCACGCTTGCGTTCATTGAGGCAGCCAAGCAGCGCGGCATTCCGTTTCGTGCCGCTTTCAATGATGGAGACAACGAAGGCGTTGGCTTGTATCAGGTCACGCAATTCCACGATGCTGCCCGCCGAGGCGAGCGTTGCTCCGCTGCAGCCGCATACTTGCATCCTCTGCGGGGGCAACGGCCGAATCTCACGATCAAGACGAATACCCGCGCCAGCCGGATCATCTTCGAGGGCAAGCGCGCCGTGGGCGTGGCCTACCATGCCGGCGGTGCCGAACACGAGGTCAGGGCCAAGCGGGAGGTCATTCTGGCTGCCGGCGCCTTTGGTTCACCGCAGATTCTTCAGCTGTCCGGCGTCGGGCGCCCGGAAGACATCACCCATCACGGCATCCGCATGGTGCATGAGTTGCCCGGTGTTGGCCAGAACTTGCAGGATCACCTGGATTTCATTCTGGCCTACACCTCCCAGGACACTGACAACTTCGGCATCGGACTCAAAGGGTCAGTGGACATGCTGGGCCACATTTCCAGTTGGCGCAAGGATGGCAGCGGCATGCTTGCCACCCCATTTGCCGAGGGCGGCGCATTCTTCAAGAGCGCCCCTGACGTGGATCGGCCGGATTTGCAACTGCACTTCGTGATCTCGATCGTGGACGACCACGCGCGCAAACTGCATGTTGGGTATGGTTTCTCGTGCCACGTCTGCAATCTGCGCCCTTACTCGCGTGGCGAGGTGTTCTTGCAATCACCCAACCCGCTGGACGACCCAGGAATTGATCCGCGCTTCCTGTCTGACGAGCGTGACGTGAAGCTCCTGGTCCAAGGGGCCAAGGCCACACGAGAGATAATGCTGGCATCCCCCTTGGCCAAGTACCGTGGGCGCGAATTGTTCGGCGTTACCGATGGCATGAGTGATGCGCAATGGGGCCAGCTCATTCGAGATCGATCCGACACCATTTACCACCCGGTCGGCACCTGCAAGATGGGTGTGGACCCAATGGCCGTGGTCGATGCGGAGCTGAAGGTACATGGTCTGCAAGGTTTGCGTGTCGTCGATGCCTCCATCATGCCGACTTTGATCAGCGGCAACACCAACGCGCCAACGATCATGATCGCCGAGAGGGCTGCGGACCTCATTAAACGAGCACATGGACACCCAGCCCAGATTTCCCGAAAGAACGAACGCCAAGCATACGAGAGCGCACTCCTCAGGTAAATCTGGTGCATTACTTCTTGCATACCAATAGAAAAACCTCTTAAAGGCCGCTGGCACGATGCTTGCGCTTGGTGGACCGTCTACTTCAGTCTCCATTCGCCTCAATCCTCTGGTTGTCGACGTCGGCCTCAAATACCAATTCTGAAAGAAAGTAGAAAAATGCTCGGAAAAATGATGCGCGAGCCTTTGCTCGTCTCCAGTCTCATCGCCCATGCTGCGCGTTACCATGCCGATACGCCAGTCGTTTCCGTCAACACCACGGGCGGGATCGAACACACGACCTGGGGTCAAGTCGAGATCAATGCGCGACGCCTGTCGTCAGCGCTGGCCAAGCTGGGCGTGCAATCGGGCGAGCGTTGCGCGACCATTGCATGGAACAATCGGCGACATTTGGAAATTTACTATGGCGTTTCCGGCGCGGGCATGGTGTGCCACACAGTCAATCCGCGCCTGTCCGCCGAAACCCTGATCTACATCGTCAACCACGCCGATGATCAGGTGCTGTTCATCGACCGGACCTTTCTGCCCATTGTGGCCAAGCTTCGGTCGGCATTGAGCACCGTCAAACATGTCATTCTCATGGGGCCACGCGATGAGGAGGCATCGGGCATGTTGGATGGCTTGCAGTTCTACGACGAGGTGGTCGCCTCGGGCGACGCCGACTACCCGTGGCCGAGCATTGACGAGGATCTACCTTCTTCGTTGTGTTACACCTCCGGCACTACGGGACATCCGAAGGGTGTGCTTTACAGCCACCGCTCCACGGTGCTGCATGCGTTGGCGGGCAACAGCCCGGACGGCATTGGCGTTTCGGCCCGCGATGCTGTCATGCCGGTTGTTCCCATGTTTCACGTCAACGCCTGGGGAGTGCCCTACATTGCGGCGGCGCAGGGAGCGAAACTGGTATTGCCTGGCCCGAACCTTGACGGCCCAAGTCTCGCCACCCTGATCGACGACGAGGAAGTCGGTCTGGCACTTGGCGTTCCCACGATCTGGATGGGACTGCTGGCGGCGTTGAGGGCGCGCGGCACCAAGCCCAAAAGCTTGAAACGCACCATCGTTGGCGGCGCGGCACTGCCGCCGTCGATGTTCGCCGCGTTCCGGGACGAGTTCGGTGTCGAACTGATCCATGCCTGGGGCATGACCGAAACGAGCCCGCTGGGCACCCTGAATCAACCACTGGCTCGCCACATCCATCTTGATCCTCAGCGGCAGAGCGAAGTGCGACTGGGGCAGGGACGACCACCCTACGGCGTTCAGCTGCGCGTGGTCGATGACGGCGGCGCAGTCTTGCCGAACGACGGCAAATCCCCGGGCAAACTACAGATCAGGGGGCACTGGATCGTCAGCAGCTACTTCGGCGCCGAATCCAGTGCGCTGACCAGTGATGGCTGGTTCGACACCGGTGATATAGCAACGCTTGATGTCAACGGCTATATGGTCATCCGCGACCGCGCCAAGGACATCATCAAGTCTGGTGGAGAGTGGATTTCATCGGTCGAGATCGAGAACATCGCTATCGGACATCCTGCCATCGCCAATGCGGCGGCCATCGGCGTGCCCCACCCGAAGTGGGACGAACGACCGGTTCTGGTCGCCGTGAAAAAGGAAGGCGCGAATGTGTCCGAAGCGGACCTTCTGGCCTGCTTCAAAGGACGCCTGCCGGACTGGCAGATCCCCGACAAAGCCGTCTTCGTTGATGTGCTGCCACTCAGTGGCACGGGGAAGGTGCTCAAGAACAGGCTCCGCGAAGCCTACGGCAGCCTCCTGACCGGCAATACCACGGAGAGCACGCAGTGATGGGGGCCGCTCTCCCAAATTTCGATATTCAGGCCCTGTTGGATCAGGACTTGCAGGCACTGGATGGGGCCAAGCACCACTGGGCAAAAACCTCGGTCGCCGATCGGATTGCTATTCTCGGCCGCATCAAGCCAGCGCTGATGCAGGTTGCGCAGGGGTGGGCGGAGACAGCTGCCCGGAAGAAGCGCATTCCGCATGCATCGCCGCTGGCCGGGGAGGAATGGCTCTCCGGCCCCTACGCCCTCATGGGCGCCTGCAACGGGTTGATGCAGACACTCGGTGCCATTGATAGAAAGGAATATCTTGAGCACTTGCCCTTGGGCCACCTCAAGAATGGGCAATTGGCGGTTAGAGTTCTGCCCCATTCGATCTGGGATCGGTTGCTCCTATCCGGGGTCTCAGCTGAAGTCTGGATGCAAAAGGGAATCTCCGAGGCCAGTCTCGCTCAACATGCGGCGGTCGCCTATGACATCCCTCCCGAACAGCGGCGCGGTAAGGTGGCCCTAGTCTTGGGGGCAGGCAACATCGCGGCCATCTCGCCTCTCGATGCATTTCAGAAGCTGTTTATCGAAAACCAGGTGGTTCTGCTGAAGATGAATCCGGTCAACGACTACCTGACCGACTATCTCAAGGCAGCCCTGCGGCCCCTGATCGAATGCGACGCGCTACGCATCATTCGCGGCGATGGCGCCGTGGGTGCCTACCTGTGCGAGCATCCGCTGGTAGAGGAAATCCACATCACCGGCGCAAAGGCCACCCACGATGCCATCGTCTGGGGCATCGGAGAAGAAGGCGCACGCAACAAGGCCGCGAATACACCGAAGAACCATCGAAAGATCACGTCCGAACTGGGCGCAGTCTGCCCCACCATTGTGGTGCCCGGGCCGTGGTCGAACGCGGACATCCGCTTTCAGGCCGAACAGATAGCAACGCACAAGTTGCACAACTCCGGCTTTAACTGCGTGGCGTGCCAAACCTTGATCGTGCCTCGTGGCTGGCGACACACGGACAAACTTTTGGCTGCTGTGTCCAATGTCATGTCGCGCTTCGGGCAGCGGGAGGCCTACTACCCTGGCAACGAGCAGCGCATCGAAGAGTTTGCCGCCCACGCCGGAGGTTCGGATGCGATCGACCGTGGTCTGCTTGCGCCTGCGTGCATTCTTGCGAACATGGATCGGGGCGATGAGCCATGGCTGGCGCAGCACGAAGTCTTCGGCACGGCGTTAGCAATAAAGTCCTTCGAATATAAAGATGCGGGGTCGTACCTTGAATCAGCCATTGCGTACGCTAATGACCGTTTGTACGGCACCCTGGGGGCAAATATTCTGATTCACCCCAAGACTGTGCGAGAGATCGGTCGTCAACGCTTCGAAGAACTGCTTCAAAAGCTGCGCTACGGCACCATCGCCGTGAATGCTTGGACCGGATTGGGATTTCTGCTTGCACCCTGCCCCTGGGGAGGATTTCCCGGAGGGTCGTCGCGCGATCCGCAATCTGGTATTGGGACGGTACATAACTCGTTCATGCTTGAAGGAACGGAGCGTACCGTCATATCCGCCCCATGGCGACCATTCCCTCGCAGTCTGCTCTCACTGCATCCAACGCTCCTTCCTCGGCCACCTTGGTTCATCACGAACCGGCGGCAAGATGTGATTGGCCGTCTCTTGACCGACTTCCAGTTCAAACCCAGCTGGACCAAGCTGCCGAGGATTTTCGTCAACGCCCTGCGTGGGTGACGGCGAGAAATTCATACCAATTTGAAAGGATTTTCAGTTTACCCAAGCAAGTCTGGAGGTGAATCAAGGGCTCTTTCGCTACAGACTCTTTCCGACTTTGCGTGGGTTAAGCAGTTGCGGGCCTATCTGAACGAAGTTGTGCTTGCCTGTGCTCAGGAAGAATACGGTTCACCTGGTGGCGAAGCGGGTAGACGCGCGCCTTGCGCTTAGCCGCATGGAAGAAGCCGTTGGTCTGACGGACTTGCGTCTAGGCAACGATGTCCTCGAAATGTTTGCGGATCAGACAAGCGCCCCTCCTCGGCTCAACCCCGGAGCGCATGAAGGTCGTGTACCACTGGGTGCGCATCTCGCACGCAACGATGGTCTGCTTCCGAACGGGGAACTCGTGCAGCCGCTTTCGGTAAAGGCTCGCGCGCCGTGCGCTTGGTCGCAACTTGGGTGATGAGGCTGCTCAGATCGGCCCGTAGGAAGGCGGGCTGGCGGATGCGGTCTCTGATCAACGCCCAGCATGAGCCCTCGAGATCCGGTTCGATCTTCTGTCCAAGGTGAGGCGTCTAGTCAACATCGCTTGTGGCGTGGGCAACGAAGTAGAACTTATCGAAGGCAATGCGCGCGTTGGGGCAGGTCACTCGGCCATGCATCACCACAAGGCTTTGCCAGTCACCTAGTGAGGAACGGGATATGGAACTTCGTCATTTGCGCTGCTTTCTGGCTGTGGCCGAAGAACTCCACTTCGCCCGCGCCGCCGAGCGATTGTATATCGAGCAGTCGCCGCTATCGCGCGCCATCAAGGAACTGGAAGAAGAACTAGGCGTGATTTTGTTTGCTCGCACCACACGCAGCACGCGGCTAACCCGAGCCGGGAATCTGTTCCTTGAGCACGTGCGTCGCGTGTTTGCTGCCTTGGAACAAGCGCGTGACAGCGTGAAAGCGGCAGCCAATGGCTTTCACAGGCAACTGCGCGTGGCTCTGTCCGACGGTATCACGCTGTCGCGCCTATCCGCTTTGCTTGTACTTTGTCGCCAAGAAGAACCTGAGGTCGAGATTCGCCTCTTCGAGGTGCCGCTGTCGCAGCAGATCAAAGGGCTACATGACGATCTCTATGACGTAGGGTTCGCCCAGTCCAACGAAGTTGGCAATGGCATCGTTTCCGTGCCCGCTTGGAGCGATGCGCTGATAGTGGCAGTGCCCGCTCGGCACCCCCTACTGGCACATAAGCGCATTCCTTTAGACGAACTTTTGCGCTATCCGTTGGTCTTGTGCGATCCACAGGCATGTGAAGGCCATGCCAAGCACGTTGAGCGGGTGCTACGCCGCGCGGATATGGAGCCACTGATTGCAGAGCGGGTGGCATCCACTGACCTGATGATGGCCCTGGTATCAGCCGGCTTCGCGCTGGGACTGGTCGGCGCCGCACGCATTGCTGCCAATCGCGAGCCTGGCGTCGTGGCCCGGCCGTTGGCATCGCGCGTGCCGCCTTTGACAACTTACCTGCTGCGTCTCGAAGGCAACTCGTCCGATGTGCTGGCGCGGTTCATTGAGCGCGTGCAGGCCGTCGAGTCACCGGAGTCGCCCGGGCCCATACCGGACCTCCATCCCGATCCACCGGAGGAACCGAGGCCGTGAAGAAGATCATCCCCTTCCTGTTCGTGGCAGCCCTGACAGCCTGCGGCCAGTCCGAGACGCCTCAAAAGGCCGCCGTCTCAGAGGTCAGCATTCCAACGGTGGAAGAACTGGCAGCCAACCCCGAACGGCTCAAGGAGCTGCGGCGGCAATGCAAAGCCGGCCGCCCCAAGTTGGGTGACCTTCTGTGCAACCGGGTCGCCGAAGCCACGCGCAAGCGGTTCTATGGCGACGGCGAAACCCCGTACGCGCCACCGAAAGAATCGCCGAAGTTCTGACTGTTGGCGGTTAGGGAAGGTCTGAACAGGGCAAGAACGCGATGGCATTGAGCCGTGCGAACTGGTTCGGCCCGGAAGAGTGCCGGCGCTTCGAGGATTTTGGGCGCATCGCGCCGCGTTGTTCGTGCGTCATGCCATCTGCAGGCGGACGACTCCCACCATCGCCATCAACTTCTTGCGCGCCATCCACAGGTTCGACAGCGCGAAGAGGGTGACCACGTGGGCCGTGTTCTTCGCCAACCCCCGGAACCTGACCTTCACCAGCCCGAACTGCCACTTGATGACCCGAAACGGGTGCTCGACCTTTGCGCGCACGCTGGCCTTGCGGTACTCCTGCTTCCTGAGCCTCTGCTTCGCACGCCCCTCGGGCAGCTTGGCCATGTCGCTGGGCCGGCCGGCGATGTGCCAGTGCCGATCATCTCGGGTCACTCGGCGCTGCGCGCCCCGGTAGCCCGAGTCGGCCCACACGTCTTGTTCCTTGCCATGCAGCAGATCGCCGATCTGTTCGACGTCGGACTCGTTGGCCGCCGTGGTGGTGACCGTGTGAACCAGACCACTGTCGGCATCCACCGCGATGTGCGCCTTCATGCCGAAGTGCCACTGCTTGCCCTTGCGGGTCTGGTGCATCTCGGGGTCGCGCCCACCCTCGGCGTTCTTGGTCGAACTCGGCGCGGCGATGATCGTGGCGTCCACGATGCTGCCGCGCTTGAGCAGCAGGCCTTTGCGGGCCAGGTGCGCGTTGACCGTCTTGAGGATGTCCTCGGCCAGGTCGTTGGCCTCCAGCAGGTGGCGGAAGTTTAGGATCGTCGTCTCGTCAGGGATCGCCGCCAGATCCAGCTCGGCAAACGTGCGCAGCGAGGCGATCTCGTACAGCGCCTCTTCCATCGCCGGATCGCTCAGCGCGACCCAGTTCTGCATCAGGTTCACTCGCAGCATCGCCTCCAGCGGATACGGCCTGCGGCCCCGACCCGCCACCGGGTAGTGCGGCTCGATCACCTTGAGCAGCGCCTTCCACGGCACCACCACTTCCATCTCGCCGAGGAAGACTTCGCGCCGCGTCTTCTTCCTCTTGCCCGCTTGCTCCGCGTCCGAGAAACTGATCTGGCTCATCGATGTGGCTCCGCTGCGTGACCCTGTGCCTCATGCAAGAAACATGCACTTGTTCAGACCTTCCTTAGCCGCATCACCTCATTATTTTTGCCTCTCTTGAATTCCGAGTGGGTAATCTTGGGCCTTGGTGGGCATAGAAGCGGGGGGCAGTGATGACGGCCAAGCTGTTTGAGGTGGCGCTGGGGATTGCCCAGCCCTGGGTGGTGGACACGGTGGAGTTCGACGAAGCGGCCAAGGTGCTGACGGTGCTGATCGACTTCAAGCCGGGCACGCGCTTCACGATCTCCGGACACGAAGGTGCGCACCCGGTGCACGACACCGTGACCAAGACCTATCGGCACCTGAACTTCTTCCAGCACGAATGCCACCTGCAGGTGCGCACGCCTCGTGTCAAGCTGCCCAACGGCTCGGTGCGCCTGGTCGAGCCGGACTTTGCCGGGCGCCTGTCGGGCTTCACGCGTAACCGTCCGGCCAACCCACCTTGAATTGCCGCAGCCGGCCCTGGATGCTTGTGTCCACGAACAAATGCGTGGACACATGGACACTTCCCAACCCGATCCCGGTGTGGCGCGGCCACCCAAGCGGAGCTGGCGGCGGCACTGCGATGAGTTCAAGTCGCATGTCATCGCGATGGCCCGCCAAGGCCATGGCTCGGTCGCCGCAGTGGCGCTTGCCAACGGCCTGAACGCGAACATGCTGCGACGCTGGGTGCGGGAGTCGGAGATGGCCGACGATGCATCCGCGGCGACGCGCACCCAGGCCGCCATGAGCCCACCCGCATTCGTGCCGGTGACGCTGGCCGACTTCGGTGATCGAACACCTGCCGCGCCCGAGCCGAGCGCTGCCCCCTCGGCATCCGAACGCGTCACGGTGGAGATCCGCCGCGGCACCACCAGTGTCAGCGCCAGCCTGCCGATGGACGCGCGCAGCGCCGCCTGGCTGCGCGACGTACTGGCTTGAGACGCGCATGATCAAGGTCGATGCTGTGTGGCTGGCCGTACAGCCCCTGGACATGCGCCTGGGCACCGAGGCCGCACTCGCCCGCGTGGTCGGCGTCTTCGGCGCTGCGCACCCGAACCATGCCTACCTCTTCGCCAATCGGCGCGCCAACCGCATGAAGGTGCTGGTGCACGACGGCATCGGCGTGTGGCTGGCCGCTCGCAGGCTCAACGCCGGCAAGTTCGTCTGGCCCGCCGACGCCAGCGCCACGCTGCAGCTGACGCGGCCGCAGTTCGATGCCCTGGTGCTGGGCCTGCCCTGGCAGCGGCTGGGCGATGCGGGGATCATCCGTGTGATCTGAACCACCCTTGCAATTGCCGGATGTGCCGATGCGCAGGGCGCTTCGGCGCGGCAGGATCACGTCCATGATCAGCGCCGAGCAACTGGACACCCTGCAGCCGCAGATGCGCCAGGCCGTGCAGTCGCTGCTGGCGCAGATCCAGCAGCGCGACGCCGAGATCGCCTTCAAGCAGGCGTTCATCGACAAGCTCACGCACGAGATGGCCGTGCTCAAGCGGATGAAGTTCGCCGCCACCAGCGAACGCTTCGCTGCCAGCCTGGCACCCGAGCAAAGGAGTCTGCTGGAGGAGACGCTGGACGCCGACCTGGCCGAACTCGAACGGGAGATCGAACGCGAGCAGGGCCAGGCCGACGACAAGGCCAAGGACAAGACCGAGAAGAAGACGCCCAAGCGCACCCCGTTGCCAGCGCATCTGCCGCGCCGCGACGTGCTGCACGAGCCGGTGGACACCACCTGCAATTGCGGGCAGCCCCTGCAGCGCTTCGGCGAGGACGTGGCCGAGCGGCTGGACTACCAGCCCGGCGTGTTCAGCGTCGAGCGCCATGTGCGTGGCAAGTGGGCATGCCGCTGCTGCGAGCGGATTGTTCAGGCGCCGGTGCCGGCACACGTCATCGACAAGGGCATCCCGAGCGCCGGCCTGCTGGCGCACCTGCTGGTTGCCAAGTTCCTGGATCACCTGCCGCTGTACCGCCAGGAAGCCATCTTCGAGCGCGCCGGCCACCTGATCGCCCGCTCGACGCTGGCGCAGTGGGTCGGCGAGTGCGGGGCGCAATTGCAGCCGCTGGTCAACGCGCTGGCCGACGAGTTGCGCCGCCATGCGGTGCTGCACGCCGACGAGACGCCGGTGGCCATGCTCAAGCCCAAGCACCTGAGCGACGGCAAGACGCACAAGGCCTACATCTGGTCGTACTGCACCACGAGCTTGAACGCGACGAAGGCCGTGGTCTTCCAGTTCACCGAGGGCCGCAGCGGCGAGAACGTTCAGCAGTTCCTCAAGCTCGACACCCCGCGAGCCTGGCAGGGAACGCTGGTTACCGACGGCTTTGGCGGCTACACCGCCACGACGACCAAGGGCGTGACATCGGCGCAATGCATGGCGCACGCGCGCAGGAAATTCAACGACCTGTGGGCCAACCACGCCAGCGCGGTCGGCCACCAAGCGCTGCGCTACTTCCAGGTGCTGTTCAGTATCGAGCGCGAGATCGAGGAACTGCCTGGCGATGAGCGCAGGAAGATACGGCAGCGCAAGTCACGTCGGGTGCTAGCGGTCTTGCATCGCTGGTTGCTCAGACAGCGGCAGTTGGTGCCGCCGGGCTCGGCCACGATGAAGGCCATCGACTACAGCTTCAAGCGCTGGACGCAACTCACGCGCTTCGTGCAGGACGGCGATGTGCCGATCTCCAACAACTGGGTGGAGAACCAGATCCGGCCCATCGCCATCGGCCGCTCGAATTGGCTGTTCGCCGGCAGCCTGCGCGCAGGCCAGCGGGCGGCGGCCATCATGAGCCTGCTGCACTCGGCGCGCATCAACGGGCATGAGCCCTACGCCTACATCAAGAACGTGTTGGAGCGCCTGCCCACGCACCCGGCCAGCCGCATTGATGAGTTGCTGCCGCATCGCTGGAAGCTTGCGGCAGCCCCGTAGCAGCGCGCCAGATCAAAGGAATGCAAATCCGTCCAGGTGAGTTGGCCGGACGGATACCTTCACGCTGCTGTTCGAGGCGCTGATCCTGATGCTGGCGCAGCAGATGCCGTTTGCCGCCGTGGCGCGCATCGTGGGCGAGTCGGCCCACCGGGTGATGGCCGTGTGCGAGCGCTACGTTGAGATCGCCCTGGGCCTGGCCGACTTCAGCCAGGTCACGGCTCTGGCCATCGACGAGACCTCGCGTGCCCGAGGCCACGACTACGCCACTTTGGCTGCCGACGCCGCCGCACGCCGGGTGCTGTTCGTCACCGAGGGCCGTGACGCCAAGACGCTCCAAGCGCTGGCAGCGGACCTTGCTGCGCACGGCTGCCCGGCCGAGCAGATCACCTCGGTGAGCATCGACATGTCACCCGCCTTCATCAAGGGCTGCACTGAGTTCCTGCCCAACGCCCGCATCACCTTCGACAAGTTCCACGTTGTCTGGCATGCCAGTGCGGCGGTGGACAAGATGCGCCGCATCGAGCAGCGCAGCGACAAGTCGCTCAAGGGTCTGCGCTGGTCGCTGCTGAAGGATCGCAGCCGCCTCAGGCCCGAGGCCGCCGCCGATCTGGACGCCTTGATCGCCAGAATGACCACGGTGCGCACGGCCCGCGCCTGGGTCTACAAGGAGCAGCTGCGAGAGATCCTCGAGCGCAAGCAGATCAACGTCGTGCGCACCATGCTCCAGCACTGGTGCACTTGCGTCATGCACTCCAAGGTTGAACCGATGAAGGAGGTGGCCGCGCTCGTGCGTCGCCACCTGGAGGGCATCGTCGCCTGGGCGCAGACCCGCCAGACCAACGGCTTCTTGGAGGCCATCAACGGCCTGTTCCAGGCCGCCAAGCGCCGCGCCCGTGGCTTCGTGCGCCTGGCCACCATCAGAACCGTCATCTTCCTGATCGCCGGCAAGCTCGACTTCCAGGCCATCAATCCTCATGCCCCGCAACCCACTTGAAATTCAACAGAGCCTTATTTTTCTCAACACGCCGCAATGCGCCAGTTCTTGTGGCGTTTTTCTTTGACTCGCCGCTTCACGAATTCTTTCCTTTTGCTCGATCTTTCTGCCTGAAACGGTCTTTGACCGGCACTGACCTGACACCGATCCTGACGCCTGCGGCACGCCCTTGTGCCGCTTTTCCCATGAGGAATCAGCGCAGGAGAAATCGGAGGCAAGGTCATGCAAGGGACGAACGTACTGTTCGGTCAGATCGCCGTGGTATTCGGCATCGTGATCGCTGGCGTCTGGAGCGCCACGCAATGGACAGCCGCCGCTCTGGGCTATCAGCTACGCCTTGGCTCGCCCTGGTTTGATTTCCTGGGTACGCCGATCTACCACCCGTGGCGGTTGTTCGAGTGGTGGTTCTTCTTCGACGCCTACGCGCCCCGTGTTTTCGACATCGGCGGTGCGTTTGCCGGCGGCAGCGGCCTTGTCGCTGTGCTGGTCGCCATCGGCATGTCGATCTGGCGCTCGCGCCAATCACGCCTCGTCACCACCTACGGCTCGGCCCGCTGGGCCAACGCGGAGGACATCCGCAAGGCGGGCCTCCCGCAGCCGGCCGGCGTGTTCCCCGGCCCGCACGACCGCCAGTACCTGCGCCACGAAGGCCCGGAACACGTCCTGACCTTCGCGCCGACGCGCAGCGGCAAGGGTGTCGGCCTGGTGGTGCCAACGCTGCTTTCCTGGCCCGCGTCCGCCGTCGTCCATGACATCAAGGGCGAGAACTGGCAGATCACCGCCGGCTGGCGCTCGCGCTTCTCGCATTGCCTGCTGTTCAACCCCACGGATGCGAAGTCGGCGGCCTACAACCCGCTGCTGGAGGTGCGGCGCGGCGCGCATGAGGTGCGCGACGTGCAGAACATCGCGGACATTCTGGTCGATCCCGAAGGCGCGCTGGAGAAGCGCAACCATTGGGAGAAGACTTCGCACGCGCTGCTGGTGGGCGCCATCCTGCATGTTCTGTATGCGGGCGAAGACAAGACGCTGCGCGGCGTCGCCAACTTCCTCTCCGATCCGGCCAGTCCCTTCGAGCTGACCCTGCACCGGATGATGACCACGCCCCACCTGATGAACGGGAACGGTGGAAGCCCGCATCCGGTGGTGGCCTCTGCGGCGCGCGAAGTGCTCAACAAGAGCGACAACGAGCGCTCGGGCGTGCTGTCCACCGCCATGTCGTTCCTCGGCCTGTACCGAGACCCTACGGTGGCCGAAGTCACGTCGCGCTGCGACTGGCGCATTGCAGACCTCATTTCCGCCGAGCACCCGGTATCGCTGTACCTCGTAGTGCCGCCTTCGGACATTTCGCGCACGAAGCCGCTGATCCGCTTGATCCTCAACCAGATCGGGCGGCGGCTCACCGAATCACTCGACGGCAGCGATGGCATCGAGCGCCGCCACAAGCTGCTGCTGATGCTCGATGAGTTTCCGGCGCTCGGGCGCCTGGACTTCTTCGAGACGGCCTTGGCCTTCATGGCGGGCTACGGCATCCGCAGCTTCCTCATCGCGCAGTCGCTCAACCAGATCGACAAGGCGTATGGGCAGAACCATTCGATCCTCGACAACTGCCATGTGCGCGTGACGTTCGCCACCAACGACGAACGCACGGCCAAGCGCATTTCCGAGACGCTGGGCACCGCGACCGAGCTGCGCGCGCAGCGCAACTACGCGGGCCATCGCCTCGCGCCGTGGCTGGGGCACCTCATGGTGTCGCGGCAGGAAACGGCCCGCCCGCTGCTCACGCCGGGCGAAGTCATGCAGCTACCACCCGACGAAGCCGTGGTGATGGTGTCGAGCGTGGCGCCGATCAGGGCCAAGAAGCTGCGCTACTACGCCGACGCCAACTTCAAGCGGCGCGTTCTGTCGCCGCCTGCGCTCGCCACAGCGTCCAGTCCAGGGCGCTATGCCGATGTTCCTCCGGCACGCGCTGACGACTGGAGTGGCCTGGCGATTCCGCCGACGCCTGCCGCACCGGCCACGGCATCCGCCGATGGCCTGGAGCACCTGGGAACGGCCGACGACGGCGGCCCGCGCCGCCAGCCCGAGCTAACTGAGGCCGTCGCCTACGACCCCGAGCAAGCCGCACCCGCGGCCGACCTCGGGCTGCTCGATGACGACGACGACCTGCCGCTTCCCCTTCCTCGCCAGCTCGATACGGCCATGCAGCGCACGGCCCGGCTGGCATCCCTCGACCCCAACGATGGAATCGAACTATGAGCCCACATCGTTCAAGTTATCGCCTGAATCTCTTTATCCAGCCCGAGCACGCCCAGCGGCTCGACGAACTGGCCGCCAAGAAAGGCGTGTCCAAATCCAGCATCGTCGCTGCCGCCTTGGCGTCCTGGCTGTCGCCCGATGCCGCCGACCAGCGCGAGGCGGCCATCGCCAAGCGGCTGGATCGCCTGTCGCGCCAGGCCGAGCGTATGGAGCGCGACCAGAACATCGCCATCGAAACGCTGGCGCTGTTCATCCGCTACTACCTCACGGTCAGCATGCCGGTTCCCGAGGCGCACCAAGAGGCAGCGCGCGCCCAGGGCAAAGCGCGCTTCGAGCAGTTCGTGGAGCAGCTTGGTCGCCACCTGCTGCGCGGGCGAAGCCTCGTGCGTGACGTAGTGGAAGAACTGCATCCTGATCCGGTACGGATGGAGGACGCGGCGGCAGCCACAGAAGCGCAGGAGCGTGCGTCATGAGCGCAGTTCCCCAATCCATGAGCGCCACGTCGCTCGACCGGCGCATCCAGATGCTGCGCACGGCAATGGGGCCGCTGATCGCCACCGCGCTCGAAGACCCCGACGTGGTGGAAATCATGCTCAACCCGGATCGCACCCTTTGGGTGGATCGCCTGTCCTCGGGCCGCGCGCCGATGGGCGTGGAAATGCCCGAAGCGGATGGCGAGCGAATCATCCGCCTAGTCGCGGCTCACGTCGGCGCGGAGGTGCATCGCGGCCAGCCGCTGCTATCCGCCGAGCTGCCCGAAACCGGCGAACGCTTCGAGGGCATCTTGCCGCCCGCCGCGCCGGGGCCTGCCTTTGCGCTGCGCAAGCGCGCCATCGGCGTGATCCCGCTGGAGCGGTACGTCGTGGACGGAATGATGACCGCCGCCCAGGCGGCCTTTCTCGTTCGCGCGGTGCGCGAGCGCAAGAACATCCTGATCGCCGGGGCCACCAGCAGCGGTAAGACCACGCTCGCCAATGCCTTGCTCGCTGAAATCGCCGCTACCGGCGACCGCGTGCTAGTGCTCGAAGACACGGTGGAGCTGCAATGCGCGGCCCGCGACCACGTTCCGCTGCGCACGCGTTCCGGCGTGGTGTCCATGACCGAGCTGGTGCGCTCATCCATGCGTCTGCGGCCGGATCGCGTCGTCGTCGGCGAGGTGCGCGGCCCCGAGGCGCTGGATCTCATCAAGGTGTGGGGCACCGGCCACCCCGGCGGCATCGCCACGATCCACGCAGGCTCCGCGCTGGGCGCGCTGCTGCGCATGGAGCAACTGATTCTCGAAGTGGCGGTGAACCCGCCCCGTGCGCTGATCGCCGAAGCCGTGGACGTGGTGATCCATATCGCCGGGCGCGGGCGCAAGCGCCGCATCGAGAGCATCGCCCGCGTCGTCGGCTTCGATGGCGTGGGCTACCAACTGGCGGACGCTCTGGCCGCGCCGTTTCCCGAGCTGCCATCGCAGTCCGACCTTTCTTCCCCGTCCCTCAACCACCCTGGAGAACTGCCATGACGCAGATGCACGTTCCTGCTTTCCGTATTTCCGTAAATCCGCCTTCGCGCCTGTCCGGCCTTGCCCGACTGCGCCGCCTGGCTCGCCCTGCACAGCAGGGAATGATGATGGCTGCGGTAATGCTGTTCATGGCCGGGACGGCAAAGGCCGCAGGTTCCTCGATGCCGTGGGAAGGGCCGCTGCAGTCGATCTTGGAGTCGATCCAAGGGCCGGTGGCGCGCATCGTCGCGGTCATCATCATCATCGCCACGGGCCTCGCGCTGGCCTTCGGCGACACGTCGGGCGGCTTCCGCAAACTGATCCAGATCGTGTTCGGCCTGTCCATCGCGTTCGCGGCTTCGAGCTTCTTCCTGTCGTTCTTCAGCTTCTCCGGCGGGGCTGTCGTATGAGCGGCCCGGACAGCTTCGCGGCAGGGTTCGAGGTGCCTTTGCATCGCTCGCTCACCGAGCCGATCTTGCTGGGCGGCGCACCGCGCACCGTGGCGATCGCCAACGGCACGCTGGCCGCCGCTGTCGGGCTGGGCCTGCAACTCTGGATTCCCGGTGCCGTGCTCTGGATCGTCGGCCATGCGCTGGCGGTTTGGGGGGCGCGCGTCGATCCGCAGTTCATGCAGGTCTTCGCGCGGCACGTCAAGCATCGCCCGCTGCTGGACGTGTGAGGTGATGCCATGCTGAACCTCGCCGAATACCGCCAGCGGCCCACGCTGCTCGCCGACTGGCTGCCCTGGGCCGGGCTGGTCGCGCCGGGTGTCGTCTTGAACAAGGACGGCAGTTTCCAGCGCACGGCCCGGTTTCGCGGTCCTGACCTCGACAGCGCCACGCAAGGCGAGCTGATCGCCACGTCGGCGCGCTTGAACAACGCGCTGCGCCGGCTGGGTTCGGGCTGGGCGCTGTTCATCGAGGCCGAGCGCCGCGCCGCCGCCGACTATCCTCACTCCGAGTTTTCCGAGCCGCTTTCGTGGCTGGTGGACGAGGAACGCCGTGCAGCGTTCGAGGAATCCGACAACCACTTCGAGAGCGGCTATCACCTGACGCTGGTGTACCTGCCGCCCGAAGAATCGCGTGCCCGTGCAGCGGGAATGCTGTACGAGAACCGGCCCACCGAGGGCGTGGACTGGCGTGAGCGCCTGACCGCCTTCGTGGCGGAGACGGATCGGGTCTTTGATCTGCTCGATGGCGTGATGCCGGAAATCTCCTGGCTGGACGACAGCCAGACGCTGACGTACCTGCACGCCACGGTATCGACGCGGCGCGATCGGCTGGCGGTGCCCGAAGTGCCGTTCCACATCGACGCGCTACTGACTGATTCGCCGCTGGTCGGCGGCCTGGCGCCCATGCTGGGCGACCGGCACCTGCGCGTGGTGTCGGTGCGGGGCTTTCCGACCTCGACCTGGCCGGGGATTCTGGACGACCTCAACCGCCTGGGATTTGGGTATCGCTGGAGTACGCGCTTTCTGTGCCTCGACAAATCCGAGGCGGAACGGGAATTGGGGCGTCTGCGCCGCCAGTGGTTCGCCAAGCGCAAGAACGTCATCGCGCTGCTGCGCGAAACGATCTTCCAGCAGGAAAGCCCGCTGGTCGATACCGATGCCAGCAACAAGGCCGCCGATGCGGATGCCGCCTTGCAGGAGCTGGGCAGCGATCAAGTCGCCTTCGGCTACCTGACGGCGACCGTCACCGTCATGGACGAGGACGCCGGCGCAGCCGACGAGAAGCTGCGGATGGTGGAGCGCGTCATCCAGGGGCGCGGGTTTGTGACCATCCCCGAAACGCTCAATGCCGTGGATGCGTGGCTGTCCTCGCTTCCCGGCAACGCCTATGCGAATGTCCGGCAGCCGATCATCTCGACCCTCAATCTGGCGCACATGAGGCCGGTGTCGGCGGTATGGGCCGGGCCGGAGAAGAACGACCACTTGGACGGCCCGCCGCTGATCGTCACCCGCACCGATGGCGCGACGCCGTTCCGGCTGGTGACGCACATCGGCGACGTGGGCCACACGCTGGTCGCCGGCCCGACGGGCATGGGCAAGTCGGTCTTGCTTGCCACGCTGGCGATGCAGTTCCGCCGCTATCGCGGCTCGCGCTTCTTCGCGTTCGATATGGGGCGCTCGATGCGCGCCACTGTTCTCGGGCTGGGCGGCGAGCACTACGACCTGGGCATGGATGGCGAAATCGCCTTCCAGCCGTTGGCACGCATTGACCGCGACGGCTACCGCACCTGGGCGGCCGAATGGATCGAAGGCCGCTTGCTGCACGAAGGCGTGGCCGTCGGCCCGGACGAGAAGGCGGCTATCTGGTCGGCACTCGGCAGCCTCGCTGGTGCGCCGGTGGAGCAGCGCACCATGACCGGCTTGTCAGTGCTGCTGCAATCGAACGCGCTGCGCCAAGCCTTGTCGCCCTATGTGTTGGGCGGCGCACACGGCAAGCTGCTGGACGCCGACCCCGACCGGCTGGGCATGGCGGACGTGCAGGGGTTCGAGATGGAGGAGCTGATGCACAGCAAGGCCGCCGTCCTGGCCGTGCTGCATTACCTCTTTGCGCGTTTCGATGAACGCTTCGACGGTGCGCCCACGCTGCTGATCCTCGATGAAGCCTGGTTGTTTCTCGATGACCCAGTGTTTGCAGCGCGCATCCGCCAATGGCTCAAGACGCGGCGCAAGAAAACCGTCAGCGTCATCTCCGCCACGCAGTCGCTCGCGGACATCAAGGATTCGGGCATCGCGCCCGCGATCGTCGAAAGCTGCGCGAGCCGCATCTTCCTGCCGAACCCGCAGGCGACCGAGCCGCAGATCAAGACGATCTATCAGGGCTTCGGCCTCAACAACCGCCAGATCGAAATCGTCGCCACGGCAGTTCCGAAGCGCGACTACTACTACCAATCCCGCCTCGGAAACCGCCTGTTCGACCTCGACCTGGGGGCGGCTGCGCTCGCGTTCGTAGGCGCTTCCACGCCGCAAGACCAGCTCGACATAGACCGCGTGCGGCTGGACGCCGGTACCCCCGGTTTCGCCGGCGCCTGGCTGCGCCATCGCGGCCTCGATTGGGCGGCTGACCTGCTGCCCTTGTTCTCCGGCCTCACGCCGGATTTCCTCCGTACCGCCGACTACCCACAGGAGAACCAGCCATGAAAAAGCGACTCATCGCCGCTGCCGTCGCGGCCATGCTTTGCACCGTTTCCACCGTACACGCGCAATGGGTCGTGATCGACCCCACGAACCTCGTGCAGAACACGCTGACCGCGATTCGCACGCTGGAGCAGATCAACAACCAGATCCAGCAGCTCCAGAACGAAGCGCAGATGCTGATGAACCAGGCGCGCAACCTCGCCAGCCTGCCGTCCAGCGTGGTCGGCCAGTTGCGCACCAACCTGGCGACGACCGAGCGGCTGATCGCCCAGGCGAAGGGCTTGGCCTACGACGTGACGAATCTGGATCAGGAGTTCGCGCGCCTGTACCCCGAGCAGTACGCGGCCACCGTCAGTGGCGACCAGATGTACCGCGACACGCAGGAGCGTTGGAAGAACACGCTCAACGGCTTGCAGACCACCATGCAGATGCAGGCGCAGGTGTCGCAGAACCTGGGCGTTGACGAAACCGTGCTGGCCGACCTCGTGGGCAAGAGCCAATCGGCCGAAGGCGCGTTGCAGGCGATGCAGGCCATGAACCAGTTGCTCGCCTTGCAGGCCAAGCAGTCGATCCAGTCGCAGCGGCTCCAGATCACGCAAGACCGAGCCACCGCACTGGAGCTGGCGCGGCAGGCCGCAGCCACCGAGCGCGGGCGCGAAGTGACGCGGCGCTTCCTGGGCAGCGGCACGCCGTACACGCCGCAGCCCGTCAACTTCTACAACCCCTGACGGGTGCGGCCATGAAGAACGCGCCCGTCCTGTTCGCTCTCGCTTCCCTGTTGGCCGGGTGCGGCCGGCCGCCTTCGGTGGACGCGCTGGCCGCCGACCCGTCCCGGCTGCACGCGCTACGCGCGCAATGCCGCGCGGGCGAGCACGGCGGCGCGTTCTGCGCGCAGGTGGCCCGAGCCGACCTGCGCCGCTTTCTCTCCGGCAAGGCCGGCCCCGGCGAGTACCAGACGCTCGCCGACCTGCCGCCGATCCCACCCAGCTTCGATGAACCCGCTGCCGATGACAACGGGCCTGGGCAGGAGAACTCGCCATGAATGACGTAACCATCATCGACCGCTTCCTCGATACGTTCTCGCGCTACATCGACTCGGGGTTTGGCCTGCTGCATGGCGAGGTGGCGTTTCTGACCGCCACGCTGATCGTCATCGACATGACGATCGCCGGGCTGTTCTGGGCGATGAGCCATGCCACCGGCCAGGGCGAAGACGTGATCGCCAAGCTGATCCGCAAGGTGCTCTACGTCGGTGCCTTCGCCTACATCATCGGCAACTTCAACTGGCTGGCCGGCATCGTGTTCCGCTCCTTCGCCGGGCTGGGCCTGACGGCCAGCGGCTCGACCTTGAGCATGGAGAACTTCCTGCATCCGGGAAGGCTGGCCAAGATCGGCATCGACGCCGGAGCGCCGATCCTCGATCAGATCGGCGACATGGCGGGCTTTCCCGAGGTGTTCGTGAACATCACGCCCATCGTCGTAATGTTCCTCGCCTGGCTGATCGTCCTGCTGTGCTTCTTCGTGTTGGCGATCCAGCTTTTCATCACGCTGATCGAGTTCAAATTGACGACGCTCGCGGGCTTCGTGCTGGTGCCGTTCGCCCTTTGGAACAAGACCGCGTTCCTCGCCGAAAAGGTGCTGGGCAACGTGGTGTCGTCGGGCATCAAGGTGCTGGTGCTGGCCGTCATCGTGGGCATCGGCTCGGGCTTGTTCGCCGAGTTTCAGGTGCAACCGGCCGAGCCGTCCATCGACCATTCGGTCGTCGTCATGCTGGCCTCGCTGACCCTGCTGGCGCTGGGCATCTTCGGGCCAGGCATTGCGACCGGGCTGGTATCGGGCGGCCCGCAACTCGGCGCGGGCGCGATGGCCGGCGCCGTGCTGGGCGCGGCCGGCACCGCCGTTGCCGTGGGCGCTGCGGCCACGGGCGTTGGTGGCGCCGTCGCTGCCGGCGCGCGCATGGCCCCGGCTGCCGCCAAGCTGGCCGGTAGCGGCGCGCGTGCCGCCGCCGGGGCCGCCAGCAGCGCGAAGTCCGCGTTTCAGGCTGGTTCCGCTTCTGCTGGCGGCGGCCTCAAGGGCGCAGCCGCCGGCGTGGGCAACGTCGCCAAGACCGGCGCACAGGCGGCCGGGCAGAAGGTGGCGCAAGGCGCGCGCTCGATCCGCGATCGCGCTGCCGCTGCGTTCAGCACCGATGCGCCAGCAGCCGCGTCCCCAGCGAGTGGCGATGCGCCGCCGTCAGCACCGCAGGAGCAACCGGCCTGGGCCAAGCGCCTGCACCGACGCCAACAGCTCACCCATGCCGCGACGACCGCCGCCCACACGCTGCGCGGTGGCGACGGCGGCAGTTCCAGCCAAGGGCCGAGCCTGCGCGATTCCGATTCCTGATCTTCAAGGAGAACACCCATGCGATTCAAACGCCCGCAGGTGCGCTATGCCGACACGCCGCAGCCTGCGACCCCGTATCAATCCGCCGCGCAAGTGTGGGACGAGCGCATCGGTTCGTCCCGCGTGCAAGCGAAGAACTGGCGGCTGATGGCTTTCGGCTGCCTGCTGCTGGCGCTGCTGATGGCCGGCGGCCTGGTGTGGCGCTCCGCGCAATCCATCGTCACGCCCTACGTGGTGGAGGTGGACAACGCGGGCCAAGTGCGCGCCGTCGGCGAAGCCGCCACGCCGTACCGGCCCAGCGATGCACAAGTGGCCTACCACCTGGGCCGCTTCATCGAGCTGGTGCGCTCGCTGTCCATCGACCCCATTGTCGTGCGCCAGAACTGGCTCGACGCCTACGACTACACCACCGACAAGGGCGCCGTGGTGCTCAACGACTACGCGCGCACCAACGACCCGTTCGCGCGTATCGGCAAGGAATCCGTCACGGTGCAGATAACCAGCGTGACCCGCGCCAGCGACACGTCTTTCAACGTGCGCTGGACGGAACGGCGCTTCGTCAACGGCGCCGCGGCGGGCACTGAACGCTGGAACGCCGTGATTTCCATCGTGCAGCAGACCCCGCGCACCGAACAGCGCCTGCGCAAGAACCCCCTGGGCATCTACGTCAACGGCCTGTCGTGGAGCCGTGAGCTGGATTCTTCCGAAGGAGCAAAACCATGAACCTGTCTTTCCGCTTTTACGCTTTGCCGTTGATGCTCGTTGCCTTGGCGGGCTGCGCCACACAGGGCAAGCCGCCGCCGGCCATCTCGCTCGATGAGCCGGTGCCGGCCCAGCCGCTGCCGGAGCCGCCCGCGCCGGTGGAAGTGGTCAAGGTGCCCGAGCCGCTGGCGCTGCCGGCGCAGTTGAAGCCGTTGCCCGAAGCCGAGGCCGCCAAGCCCGTGCCGGAACCGGCCGACGAAACTGTGCGCGTCTCGCGTGCCAATGCCGAGGCGCGCATCGCGCCCACGCGCGAGGGCTACGTCAATGCGATTCAGGTGTGGCCCTTCACCGATGGCGCGCTGTATCAGGTCTATGCGGCCGTGGGCCGCGTGACCGTGATCGCGCTCCAGCCCGGCGAGGAACTGGTGACGGTCGCCGCGGGCGACACGGTGCGCTGGATCGTGGGCGACACGTCCAGCGGCAGCGGTGATGCGCTGCGCGTGAACGTGATGGTCAAGCCCATCCGCTCGGGCCTCAAGACGAATCTGGTCATCACCACCAGCCGGCGCACCTACCTGCTGGAGCTGACCTCGACCGAAAAGACATGGATGGCCTCGGTTTCCTGGGAGTACCCGAAGGACAAGATGCTGGCCTTGCAGCGCCAGGCGCAGGCGGCCAGCACCGCCGCGCCTGTTGATACCGGCTTGTCGCTGGAGAAGATCCGCTTCCGCTACGCGGTCAGCGGCAGCAATCCGCCGTGGAAGCCGCTGCGCGCCTTCGATGACGGCGAGAAGGTCTATATCCAGTTCCCCGCCGGCATCGCGCAAGGCGAGCTGCCGCCGCTGTTCGTGATCGGTGCGCAGGGCGACGGGCAACTGGTGAACTACCGCTTCCGCGCGCCGTACTACATCGTGGATCGCCTCTTTGGCGCGGCGGAGCTGCGCCTGGGCGGCGACAAGGGCGACGTGGTGCGGATCGAGCGCACGGACGGCACCCGGAGGAACTGACCATGAGCAAGGACGACACCCCCGACCGTGCCGCGCCGCAGGCGGGCAAGGTCGCGCCCGAGGCGGTGGCGCTGCGCGCCCAGCCGCGCCCGGTCACTCGCCTGAACCGGCGCACGCTGGCGATGCTCATGGGCGGCCTGTCGGTCGCCGTGCTGGGTGCGACTATCTGGTCATTGCAGCCGCACCGGCGGGGCGCGGGCGAGCAGACCGAGCTTTACAACGTCGATCGCGTGAGCAAGTCCGAAGGGCTGGACGGCCTGCCTTCGGACTACTCGAAGCTGCCGCAGAAGGTGCCCGAGCTGGGGCCGCCGCTGCCGGGCGACCTTGGCCCCGCCATCGTGGCCTCGCAGCAGCCGGTAACGCCGACCTATGCGCCGCCCGGCCACGACCCAGAGGACGCCTTGCGCAAGGAGGCCGACGCCGCGGCGGCCTCATCGGTGTTCTTCCGCTCGGGCCAGCAGGGCAAGGCCGCAGCGCCAGCCACGGCCCAAACCCCTGCGGCTGCGCCGGGCAGCGCCTTCGACCCGCTGGCGGCCGGGCCGGCCTCGACAGCGGCCCAGCCCGCCGACCCGACCGCCACGCAGAACCGGCAAGACCAGAAGGAGGCGTTCCTGAAAGGCGGTTCTACGGAAACCCGCAATTCCGGCAACCTGCAAATGCCGGCATCGCCGTATCAGGTCATGGCTGGCACGGTGATCGCCGGGGCGCTCGTCACGGGCATCAAGTCGGACTTGCCGGGCGACGTGATCGCCACGGTGACGGAGCCGGTCTATGACTCGGCCACAGGCAAGTTCCTGCTGATCCCGCAAGGCTCGCGCATCATGGGCAAATACAACAGCCAGGTCAGCTACGGGCAGAGTCGCGTGCAGGTGGTGTGGAACCGGATCATCCTGCCGGACACGTCTTCGCTGACCATCGACAACCTTGTGGGCACCGACCCGGCCGGCTATTCCGGCCTCGAAGATGGCGTGGACTACCACTGGAGCCGCATCGTCGCCGGCGCGGCGCTGACGACGCTACTGGGCGTGGGTGCCGAGTTGGCCGCGCCGGAGAACCGGCAGGACGGCAACCGCATCGTGATCGCGGGGCGCGACAGCGCGCAGGACAGCATCAATCAGGTCGGCCAGGAGATGACCCGGCGCAACATGAACATCCAGCCGACCTTGACCGAGCGGCCGGGCCTGCCGGTGCGGATCATCGTCAAGCGTGACCTGGTGCTGCGACCGTACCAGCCGATGTTCTTCAACAGGGGGGCGATGCGATGAGCACGGGCAAGAAGCTGCGGCTCGGGCCACTGCCGAAACTGGAGTCCACGAAGCTGACCTTCGCGTGTCCGGCCAGCCTGCGGGCCGACCTCGACCGCTACGCCGCGCTGCACGCGCAGACCTACGGCGAGGCGGTCGATGCTGCGACGCTCATCCCGCACATGCTGGAGGCGTTCATGGCTGGGGATCGAGGATTCAGGAAAGGAGCAGTGGCGGCGGCGAAGGCCGTGCAACCGAAACAGGCCTGATTTTGTTGGTTCATCACGACGAAAGCGCAGCCTACGGGCTGCGCTTTCGCTTTTGGAGTGGATTGCACCAGGCTAGAAGCTACAACAGCGATGCGCCCCGGCTCGCCGGAGTGCCCCTACACTTGCCACCGCAAAGCGCCTATGTGGCACCTAGCCTAAAAAGCAGTAGGAGCGCGCAACGGTCGATTTTTGGCCTAACCTATTGCCCCACAAGACCTTTCATGTTGCTGCCTGTCCGCATCAAAGGCTTGACAGCGGACATTTTTCATGGGCCTGCATCGCATCGCTCAGGCGGAGGTCCCGAAGCGCCCCAGCGGTGCACCGGCGAGCAGGTGCAGGTGGATGTGGAACACGGTCTGGCCCGCATGCTCACGGCAGTTCATGACGATGCGGTAACCGTCCTGGGCGAAGCCTTCTCGGCGCGCATATTCGGCTGCCGCCAGCGCCAGCTTGCCGATCAGGTGCGCTTGGTCCTGGCGCACGTCGTCCAGCGTGGGGATGGCTTCGTTCTTCGGGATGAAGAGCACGTGCACGGGCGCCTGCGGCGCGATGTCCTTGAAGCCCAGCACCTCCTCGTCCTCGTAGACGATGGTGGCGGGAATTTCGCGGCGGATGATCTTGGCGAAGATGGTGTCGGTCATGGGGCGCGTCCTCGTGCGGGTACGGTCAATTCATTTCGCTGCGGCCACCGAACGCGTGCGCCAGCGTGCCGCGGTCCACGTATTCCAGTTCGCCCCCCAGCGGTACGCCGTGGGCGAGCCTGCTCGGCCGCACGCCCTGCTGGCGCGCCAGTTGCGCCAGATAGTGCGCGGTCGCCTCACCTTCGACGGTGGGATTGGTGGCGATGATCAGTTCGGTCACCTCGCCCTGCGCCAGGCGCGCGGACAGTGCGTCCAGCCCCAGTTCGCGCGGACCGATGCCATCCAGCGGCGACAGCCGTCCATGCAGGACGAAATAGAGGCCGCGGTAACCGGTCGCCTGTTCGATCGCCAGCCGGTCCGACGGCGACTCCACCACGCACAGCTGATGACGGTCGCGGCTGCCGCTGGCGCACAAAGCGCAGATCTCGCTCTCGGTGAAGTCGCGGCACTGTGCGCAATGGCCGATATGGTCCAGCGCCTCCGCCAGCACGCCGGCCAGGCGCTTGCCGCCGTCCCGCTCGCGGTCGAGCAGGTGGTAGGCCATGCGCTGCGCGGTCTTCTGCCCGACACCGGGCAGGACGCGCAACGACTCGATCAGTTGTTCGAGGAGTGTGGACACGGATGCGGTTGGTCGCGGCTATGCGGCAGCGTGCAGACGGGCCAACCGCAACGACGGCTTGCCCTCCCCCTGCCCCCCACGACGCTCAGAACGGCAGCTTCATGCCCGGCGGGATCGGCATCCCGGCCGTGGCCGCGCCCATGCGTGCCTTTGATTCGGCATCGACCTTGTTGGAGGCGTCGTTGAAGGCCGCCGCGATCAGGTCTTCCAGCATCTCGGCGTCGGACAGCAGCGAGGGGTCGATGCGGACCTTGCGGCATTCCTTGGCGCCGGTCAGCGTCACGCTGACCATGCCGCCGCCCGCGTTGCCGGTGACCTCCAGCTTGGCCAGTTCTTCCTGGGCGCGCTGCAGGTTTTCCTGCATCTTCTGCGCCTGCTGCATCAGTTGGGCGATGTTTCCACGCATGTCGTGATCACTCTTCGTAAGGTCGGATGGAATCCGGGACGAGCCTGGCGCCATGCTGCTGCATCAGCTGCCGCACGTCCGGATGGTTCATGAAGGTTTCCTCGGCGACGTTCTGCTGCTCGTCGCGCTGGCGATGGCTGCGCTGCTTGAGCGTCTCGCCTTCGGCCGCGGTGGCGAAGGCCAGCCGGGGCGCCACGCCATAGCGGCTGGCGATCGCATCGCGCAACTCGCCCAGGGTGCGTTCGGAGCGGAGGTAGTCGAAGCCGCTGTCCAGCGCCAGGGTCAACGTTCCGTTCGCATAACCGGCAAAGGCTACGCTGTCCACCAATTGCTTGCCCACGCCCTTCAGGCCGCAGGTCCCGGCGAAATGCAGCCAGGTTTCGGCATCGGTGATGCCGATGTCGGCCGGCATCGTCGCCGACGCTGCAGATACAGGCGCAGGTGCAGATGCGCCAACCTTCGCCGGTTCGGCCGGAGGCCACGGCGGCATGTCGTCGACGGCAACGCGTGCCGGCGCCGGCATCTCTTCGCGCGCCATCTGTTGCGGCGGCATGACCGGCTCCGCTGTGGCGGTCACCCTCGCCTGCACAGGCGCGGAAGCGCTGGAAGCCGGTGCCGACGCCACTGGCGCGGATGCCGACGTGACGCTGGCGGAAGACGTGCGCGCGTCGCCGCGCATCTCGCCGGCCTGGGCGGGACGGAACGCGAGCATCCGCAGCAGGCTCATCTCGAAGCCGGCGCGCCCACTCGGCGCCAGGTGCAGGTCGCGACGCCCATTGATCGCCATCTGATACCACAGCTGGACGACCTCGGGCCGCAGCTGGCCGGCGAACGCATCGACATCGACGCCCTCCGCTTCCACGCTGGCCGACGGCACCAGCTGGCGCACCTGGATGCGATGCAGCGCTTCCGCCACCGCATCGAGGACGCCTGCCCAGTCGGGCGAGAACTCCGCCAGCCGTGCCACCACCTGCAGCAGGGCCTCGCCATCGCCCTGCACCAGGGCCGCCAGCATGGCGCTGACCTGCGTACGGTCCACCGTGCCCAGCATGGTGCGCACGCCCTCCTCGCGCAGCGCACCACCGGCGTAGGCGATGGCCTGGTCGAGCAGCGACAGGCCGTCGCGCAGCGAACCGTCGGCGGCGCGCGCGAGCTGGGCGATGGCGGTCGCATCGGCCTCGATGGCTTCCGCCCCCAGGATCTTCGTCATCTGGCCGCGGATCTGTTCCTCGTCCAGGCGCTTGAGGTTGAACTGCAGGCAGCGCGACAGCACGGTGACCGGCAGCTTCTGCGGGTCGGTGGTGGCGAGCAGGAACTTGACGTGTTCCGGCGGCTCCTCCAGCGTCTTCAGCAGCGCGTTGAACGCCGCTTTCGACAGCATGTGCACTTCGTCGATCAGATAGACCTTGTACTTGCCGCGCGAGGGCATGTACTGCGCGTTCTCGATCACTTCGCGCACATCGTCCACACCGGTGTTCGAGGCGGCGTCGATCTCCAGCAGGTCGATGTAGCGGCCGGCATCGATGTCCAGGCAGGCCGCGCACTGGCCGCAGGGATCGGCACTGGTGCCCTTCTCGCAGTTCAGCGATTTGGCGAAGATGCGGGCGATGGTGGTCTTGCCCACGCCGCGCGTACCCGTGAACAGGAAGGCATGGTGAACGCGGCCGCTGTCCAGCGCATTGGTGAGCGCGCGGACCACGTGTTGCTGGCCGACCAGCTCTGCGAATCGCTTGGGACGCCACTTGCGGGCGAGGACGAGATAGGACATGCCGCCATTGTGCCACGCTGCGCAAGCCCGTCCTCCCGCCGGGGACCGCTTGCCGGTTTCGCTTGTGGCGCGCCCCCTGCGGGGGCTAGAATTCACGCCCCTGAAAGCGGCCGCAAGCCGCGTTCAGGGCCCGGAGAGGTGTCCGAGTGGTTGAAGGAGCACGCCTGGAAAGCGTGTAAGCGTCTAAACCGCGCTTCGGGGGGTCGAATCCCCCTCTCTCCGCCAGATTCATCGCAACCCGCCATGGCGGGTGACGACGGACCGCGCCAAGGCGCGGTTTCGTTTCTATGGTGGCCCCGTCGGCCCCTCGCGACGCTAGGTCGAAAATCCCGCCAGGGCCGGAAGGCAGCAACGGTATCGATCGACGCGGGCGCCGAGGTCAGCCGGCGGGGTCACCGCCTTTTCAGCGAGTCACTGGGCGCGGCCTCTTCTTCCCGTCAGGCCGGCTGTTCAGTCAGGAATGAAGGCCAGGGCGTCGGGTTCACGTCCGGTCACCCAGTAGTCGATGACCTGCCAGCGCTGCGTGTCGATCACGGCGATGCGATCGCCCCCACTGATCGCCACGTAGGCGCGCGGACGGTCCGGCGCCACCACCACTCCGATGGGAAGCGCCGCATGGCCGAGCATCGTGGGCTGGTAAGTCATGTCCTCGCGCGACAGCGGGACCGTGGCCAACGGGACCTTGGTGCGCGCATTGAACACGGCCAGCGTCGCGGCGCGCGCATTGGTGACGAAGGCGAGCGTACCGTCGGCAGCGAAGGTCACGCGGATCGGGAAGCCCTTGCTGCTCATGCGGCGCCTGATGGCCAGCGTGCGCGGGTCGTGCACGGTGAGGGTGCCGTCCTCGCGATTGCTCACCCAGACTTCGGCCCCGTCCGGCCGCACCGCGACACCTTCGGCGCCCTTGCCCGCGGCGCGTTCCACGCGCGCACCGGTGGCCAGGTCGATCCGGCTGACCGTGCCGGCCTGGATCTTGGTCAGGTAGGCCACCTGCCCGTCCGGCGACAACGCCACCATGTGGCCGGTGCCGGCGCCCACGTCGAGCGTCCGCTCGACTTCGCCCGACGCGACATCCACCACCACCAGGCTGGCGGTGGCTTCCGTGGTGACCAGCACCCGGCGACCGTCGGGGAGGAAGCGGATGCCATGCGGGGCGCTGTGCTGCCCCAGGTCGATCGAGCGCGTGGGCTTGCCTCCCACCAGGTCCAGGACCGACAGCGTGTTGCCGGACTGCGAGCCTCCATAGTTCGTCACCACGGCCGTGCGGCCGTCCGGCGCCACCGCGATTTCGTGCGGTGCCTCGCCCGTCCTGTACTCGCCCGTCCTGCGTCCGTCGCGCAGCGACAGCCGCCACACGGTGTCCGCGGACTTGTTGCCCACCAGCAGTTCGGCCGCATGCGTCGCACGTGCGCCCAGGCATGCCAGGGCGATGCCGATGCCGAGTGCGACCGCCCGAACCGCGCTCACGGGCCGTCCGCCACGGGATGCAGCCAGTCCGCATCGCCTTCGCGATAGTGTTCGCGCTTCCAGATCGGCACGCGCTGCTTCACTTCATCGATGATGTAGCGGCAGGCGTCGAAGGCGGCGCCACGATGCGCTGCGCTCACCCCGACCCACACGGCGAGATCGCCGATCGCGAGGGCGCCGACACGGTGCGCGCAGCAGGCCGCCAGCACATCGAAACGCGCCATCGCCTCGGCCACGATCCGTTCGCCTTCGCATTCGGCCAGGGCGCCATAGGCTTCATAGTCCAGGCCATCCACCGCGCGACCGGCGTGGTGGTCGCGGACCCAGCCCTCGAACGTCGCGAAGCCGCCCGCGCGCGGATCGCGCAGGCCGGCCCCCAACGCGGCGACGTCCAGCGGCTCCGCCGACAGTAGGAAACGCGGCATCGCTCAGCCTCCGCTCACGGGCGGGATGAAGGCGACCTCGCTGCCAGCGCGCAGCGGTTCCTGCCAGCGCGCGAATTCGCCATCCACGGCGACGCGCAGGTGTTCGCGTGGCCAGGCGATGCCGTGGCGGGCCTGGATCTCCTCATAAAGCCCGGCCAGATCGGCCGCCTCGGTGCTGAGCGACTCACTGGGCACACCCGCGCGCTCGCGCAGGCTGGCGAAATACAGCAGGGTCAGGGTGACGCTCATGCTGCCCCCACATCGCGCTTGCCGCCGCGTTTGCCCACCAGCTTCGCCGGCCCCAGCACGATGGCGTGCGACAGCGCCTTGCACATGTCGTACACCGTCAACGCGGCCACGGTGGCCCCGGTCAACGCTTCCATCTCCACCCCGGTGCGGTGCACGGTGCGGACCTGGCATTCGATCAGCAGCGCACTCTCTCCGTCCCAGTCGATGGCCAACCGGCATCCATCGATGGGGAGTGGATGGCAGAACGGGATCAGTTCGTGCGTGCGCTTCACCGCCATCGTGCCGGCGATGATGGCGGTATCGACGATGCCGCCCTTCGCGCTGCGCAGGCCGTTTCGCTTCAGCTGTCGTGCGACGTCGGCGGGAAAGCGTACCCGGCAGGTCGCCCGGGCCTCCCGCGCGGTGACGGCCTTGCCGGAAACGTCGACCATCGCGGGTCGACCGGCAGCATCCAGATGGGTCAGTACGGTGCGGGGCATGCAGGTCCTGGGGGAATCAGCCGCCGATAAGATACATCTCGACACGGCGCCGGTCCCGCACTTCCGGCCGGCCGCGCAGCTCGCTGTAGCGGTCGCCGCGCGCCGACCACAGGCCGGCCACATGCGCGGCCAAGGCGTCTTCGCCCTGCGCCAGGACCGCGCGCAGGTCGGCGCCCGCGGCCGCAAACAGGCAGGTGAACAAGCGGCCATCCGCGGACACGCCCGCACGATGGCAGTCGCCGCAGAACGGCGTGCTGACGGAACTGACGAAACCGACTTCGCCCCCGCCGTCGTCGAATCCGTAACGCTCGGCCACCTCGCCCCGATAGTCCGCCTGCACGGGATGCAGCGGCCAGCGCGCGGCGATGCGGTCACGCAGCACCGACGACGGCACCATCCGTTCCAGTCGCCAGTCGTTGCTGTCGCCCACGTCCATGAACTCGATGAAACGCACGACATGCCCGGTGCCACGGAAGCGCTCCAGCAGCGGCACCACCTGGCCCTCGTTGACGCCGCGCTGCACGACGGCATTGATCTTCAAGCGCTTGAAGCCGGCCGCCACGGCGGCGTCGATGCCGGCCAGCACCTCGCCGACCTGACCGCGCCTTCCGGACATCTCGGCGAACACCTCCGGATCCAGCGCGTCCAGGCTGACGGTGATGCGCCGCAGGCCGGCGTCGTGCAGGGCCTGCGCCTGCTGGGCGAGCAGCACGCCGTTGGTGGTCAGGGCGATGTCCTCCAAACCCGGTATCACGGCCAACCGGCGCACCAGGTCAGGCAGGCGCTTGCGCAGCAGGGGCTCACCGCCCGTCAGCCGGAGCTTGCGCACGCCCAGTCGCACGAAGGCGCGCACCAGGGTCTCGATCTCGTCGAAGGACAGGCGCTGCGAAGCATCCGTGCCGTAGTCTTCGGGCACACGGTCCGCCGGCATGCAATAGCCGCAGCGGAAGTTGCAGGCGTCGATGACCGACAGGCGCAGGTCGTGCAGCGGACGTCCCAGCAGGTCGTACGGCAGGTGGCTGTCGCTCACGGCAGTTCGACCTGCCGGGGCGGCGACAGCGCCGCGCCCTCGCCGGGCGTCGCGACCCGATGCCCGCGCGCGCGCAGGGCTTCACCGTCCTCGGCACTGGCGTAGTGGTAAAGCACGCAGCGGGCCAGCAGCGCGGGCGGGTACTCGCGTTCGAGGTCGTCGATACCGCTGTGCGAGGGATTGCCGTGCAGCCCGCAGTCGTGCGCGATCAGTTCGCCGGCATCGGCATGGCGCGCCAGCATTTCCGGAATGGGCCGCGTATCGCCGGTCCAGACCACGCTGCCGCGCAGGCGCAGGCCGAACGCCGTCTCGGGCCAGTGATGCCGCACCGGGAAGACCTCCAGCCGCTGACCGTCGTGCCAGAAGGCCTCGCCCACCGGCACCAGCTGGAACGCATCCCAGAAGTTCGCGCCACCCTCGGCCAGTACGTTCGGATAGCTGGCGATACGCTGGTGCAGCAGCGGTACCAGCGGCGCCGGCACGTACAGGCGCACCTGGCCGCGCCGCGCAGGATCGAAATAGCTGGCCACGAACAGCCGTTCCATCCCCGCCACGTGGTCCAGGTGCAGGTGGGTGATGAAGACCGCCCGCGGCATGTCGCCGTAGCGTGCCTGGAAGGCGGTCAGGCCTTCGCCCCCGCAATCGATGGTCAACCATGGCGCGCCCTCGCGTTCGAGCGTGGCCATCGCCGAGCCCAGCTCGACCGCGCTGGCGTTACCGACGCCGTGGAAGCGCAGCACCCACTCCACCTCAGTACCCCCGCGACCAGGCGTGGTCGTAGGCGCGCCGCAGATGAGCGAAGGCGAGACCCACGTCGTCCGCGCTGCGCTCGCCCCGCAGCTTCAGCAGCGAGCGCCTCAAGCGCGCGAGGTTCTGTTCGCGCCAGGCGGTGGCGGGGATACGCAGGCGTCCGCGATCGAAGTCGATCAGCCAACCGTGGCCATCCCCGTCGAACAGGATGTTGTGGGCATTGAGGTCCGCATGGTCCAGGCCGGCGCGGTGGAAACGCGCCACCAGGCGGCCCGTGCTTTCCCACGGCGCCTGCCCTTCCGTCTTCGCGGCAAGGTCGGCGAGCGTGCGCACGTCCATCAACCGTTCCAGCAGGATGGAGGCGCGGTAGAACATGCCGTCGCGCACGTAGCTCGCTGCGACCGGGCGCGGCACGGGCAATCCACGCGCCAACAGGGCACGGGTGAGACGGAATTCGGCGAAACTGCGCGTCTTGTCGGGCCCATGCCACAGGTAGCGGTCGCGGCTGAATCGCGCCGCCAGGCCCCCGCGCCGGTAGTGCCGCAAGACGCACTGGCTGGAAGGGGCATCGATGAACCAGGCGCCGCCGCGGCCCCCGCTGTCGACCGGCCGGGCGCGTTCACCCCACTTTTCCGGCGAGAACCAGTCCGGGCTGGCTTGCCGCAGGTGTTTGCGGTCGAACAGAATCGCACCGTATCCGCGGCCTTCGCGGAACGGCGTCAGGGATTCCGAGGCGTCAAAACCGACCATCCAGCGAGTCTAACAACACTTGTCCACGATTCCCCAATCGCTCTGCCTGCTCCGCCTGTCCGCGTTGGGCGACGTCACCCATGTGGTCCCGCTGGTGCGCACGCTGCAGCGCCACTGGCCCCAGGCGCGCCTGCACTGGGTGATCGACAAGGGAGGCTTCAAGCTGCTGGAGGGCCTGGAAGGCGTCACCTTCCACACCTACGACAAGAAGACGGGCCTGGCGGGCATGCGGGCGTTGCGGGCGGAACTGCTGGCCGAAGGTTTCGATGCGCTGCTGCAGATGCAGGTGGCCCTGCGCGCCAACCTGCTGTCGGCCTTCATCCGCGCGCGCAGGCGCATCGGCTACGACCGCAGCCGCTCCAAGGACCTGCACGGCCTGGTCATCAATGAGCGGATCCCGGACCGTCCCGGCATCCACGTGCTGGATGCCATCGGCAGCTTCTGCGAACCGCTGGGCCTGAAACAGACCGGCGTCACCTGGGACCTGCCCGTCCCCGCCGACGCGCATGCCTGGGCCCGCGCGCAGTGGCCCACGGACGCGATGCGCACGCTGGTCATTTCGCCGTGCTCCAGCCACGAACGCCGCAACTGGTACGCCGACCGCTACGCGGCGGTGGCCGACCATGCCGCCGCCCAGGGATGGCGCATCGTGCTCTGCGGCGGACGCAGCGACCTGGAACGCCGGACTGCGGATGCCATCATCGGCGCCATGCGGGCGCCCGCGCTGGACCTGGTGGGCAAGGACACCCTGAAGCAGTTGCCGGCCCTGCTGGCGCGCGCGGACCTGGTGATGACGCCCGACCCCGGCCCCATGCACATCGCCAATGCGATGGGAACCGCCGTGCTTGGCCTGCATGCCGCCAGCAACCCGCTCCGCAGCGGCCCGTACTCCAGCGTGCGCTACTGCGTGGACCGCTACGACGATGCCGCGCGCCGCTACAGGGGCAAGCCGGCGTCGGAGCTGAAATGGGGCGCCAAGATCGAACACGATGGCGTGATGGCACTGATCACCGTGGACGACGCCATCGCCGCGTTCGAACGCCGCCGCGCCGACCTGGCGGCGTGAGCGGATCCGCGCTCAGGGCGTGCCGGCCACCCGGTAGTCCTGGTAGGACTTCTCTTCGACGTAGCTCGAGCCCAGGGCCAGGTTGATGGCCTTCTTGATCCGCGCGCGTTCGTCGTTCTCGATGTAGACGCTGCGTGCCAGGCGGACGAAGTCGTCGTCGAACGCCTGCGCTTTCTCCTTCAGCCGCACGTCGTCCTCGATCACCCATAGCCGTTCGTTGACGGCCTTCAGCCTGGCGCGGAGTTCGGCGATGTCGTGTCCGGCGACGGGATGCGCCAGCCCGGTCTTTTCCAGCGCGGCCAGTTCATCGCGCACATGGGCCAGTTTGGCCGGATCGCTCATGCGTTCGGACTTGATCTGCAGGATCGCGATCTTGTCCAGCAGTTCGCCGAAGGACACGGGGACGAGGATCTCGGACATGGGGGACTTCCGCGGCTGGGGAGGACATTCTAGGCGCCGGCGCGCGCCCCGGAACGCGAAAGCCCCCTTGCGGGGGCTTTCTTGAAACTGGCGGAGAGGGAGGGATTCGAACCCTCGATACGCTATTAACGTATGCCTGATTTCGAGTCAGGTACATTCAACCACTCTGCCACCTCTCCGGTGGCCCGGCGCTTGCCGGGGCGTGAATGATACGTGGCAGGCCGCGTCCGGACAAGCCGACACCATGCCCACCGGCGCGTCCGCCGTCTCGGTGCCTCACTTCGCCTGCACGTGAATGAACTCCGGCCACGCCCCACGGCACGCCCGCCTTGCCCGATGTCCTGTCCACCCGGATCATTGCGTATGACGGGATAGGCGACCGCCGTCCGCACAGACAGGGCACCATGATCGAATTCGGCCACATTTCGCACGTGGGACTCCGGCGCGAGCTGAACGAGGACACGTACTACGGCGACAGCGAGCTGGGCCTGTGGCTGGTGGCCGACGGCATGGGCGGGCATGCCTGTGGCGAAGTGGCCAGCGCACTGGCACGCGAGACCATCGTGCGCGAGATCCGCGACGGCACGCCGCTGGCGCAGGCCATCCGGATCGCCGACGAAGAGATCATCCGTACCTCCCGCCGCCGCAACGACACCCTGCCCATGGGCACCACGGTGGTGGCCGCGCGCATCCAGGGCAACCGCTTCGAGGTGGCCTGGGTGGGCGACAGCCGCGCCTATCTGTGGCGCGAGGGCCAACTGGCGCAGTTGAGCCAGGACCACAGCTACGTGCAGGAACTGATCGCGCAGGGCGCGCTGACCAGCGAGCAGGCGCGCACGCATCCGCACCGCAACGTCGTCACCCAGGCGCTCGGCGTCACCGACCCGAACCACCTCAACGTAGAGACGATGACGGGCGAACTCCGCCCCGGCATGCAGCTGCTGTTGTGCAGCGACGGCCTGACCGAGGAAGTCGACGACCCCAGCATCGCCGCCACCCTGAAGCACGACGACTGCAGTGCGCAGGAATGCGTCGATACCCTGATCGCCGCCGCGCTGGACGGCGGCGGTTCGGACAACGTCACCGCCATCCTCGTGCGCTGCCACTGATCCGTTTCAGCCGGCTTCGAGCGCCGGCGGGTCCCACAGGCAGCGCCCCCCCGCCTTCTTGCGCAGGGTCGCCAGGCGCGCCTCGTGCGCGGCCAGTTCGTCCGCCGACACGGTCACGCGCGGACGGGCGCCCGCAACCGCGGGATCGAAATGGCGGACCACCGCCACCGCGGCGCCCGGTGCCGCCTCATCGGCGCCACCGAAGCCGATCTCACGCTGTCCCGCCGTCAGGTTCAGGTAGACATCGCACAGCAACTGGGCATCGAGCAGCGCGCCGTGCAGCTGCCGGTGCGTGTTGTCCACACCCAACCGCTTGCACAGCGCGTCCAGCGAATTGCGCTGCCCCGGGAACCGCTGCCGGGCCAGCAGCAGCGAATCCTCGACCGTCACGCGGTCGCCCAGGCGACCGTAGGCCTCCCCCAACAGCGACAGCTCGTAGTCCAGGAACCCCACGTCGAAGGCGGCGTTGTGGATCACCAGCTCGGCACCGTCGATGAAGGCCAGGAACTCGTCGGCGATCGCCGCGAACACGGGCTTGTCCGACAGGAACTCCAGGCTGAGGCCCGTGACCTCGGCCGCCCCCTGCTCGAACTCGCGCTGCGGATTGATGTACTGGTGGTAGGTCCGCCCGGTCGGCCGGCGCTCGATCAGCTCCACGCAGCCGATTTCGACCACGCGGTTGCCCTTCTTCCACTCCAGGCCGGTGGTTTCGGTGTCGAGGACGATCTGGCGCATCAGAGGGAGGCTTCCTTGGTCAGGGACAGGTGGAACAGGTCGAGCGAATGCTCGATGTGCGGCAACACGATCATTCTGTCGAATTCGAATCCCAGCTTCTGCAACAAGCCGATCGACGCGACGTTGTCGGGATTGACGATGGCTTGCAGGCGGCCAAGCCACAGCCGCGTGGCGGCGTCGGCAATAACCGCCTGCGCGGCCTCGTGGGCAAAGCCCTCACCCGTGTGCATGGGCAACAGTGCGTAGCCCAGATCGGGGCCGTCCAGCCCCTCGCGTCGGACCAGGCCGCAGTTGCCGATCAGCGCACCGGTGTCCTTGCGCCGTACCGCGTACATGCCGAAGCCATGCTCCGCATAGCTCCGCAGCGCGCCGTCACGCAGGTAGGCACGCGCCTGGTCCAGCGTGCGCACGCCGCGGTCGGCGATATGGCGGATGAAGTCCGGGTCGTTGAGCAGCGCGAGCATCAGCGCCGCGTCATCGTCATTGCGATCGGACATGGCATGCAGGCACAGGCGCGGCGTCTCGGCGACGATCTGACCAGGCATGACCGCTATCGTCATACCACCGCCCCGTTGCGGAACCGCACCGCCGCGTTGCGCGCCAGCACGTCGACGCGCTCGTTGTCCGGATCGCCGTTGTGGCCCTTGACCCACTTCCATTCGATCGTGTGCCGGCCGGTGGCGGCATGCAGACGCTCCCACAGGTCGCGGTTCTTGACCGGGTCGCCGCCGGCCGTCCTCCAGCCGCGTCGTACCCAGCCCGGCATCCATTCGGTGATGCCCTGGCGCACGTACTGCGAATCGATGTGCAACGTCACCCGGCAGCCCTCCGTCAGCACTTCCAGCGCGGCGATGGCCGCCATCAGCTCCATGCGGTTGTTGGTGGTCTGCGCCTCGCCCCCGACCAGCTCACGCTCCTTCTCCCCGTACCGCAGGAGTGCGGCCCAGCCGCCGGGGCCGGGATTCCCCAGGCAAGAGCCATCGGTGTGGATGCTGACGTGCTTCATGTGTCCTCGTGGAAGAAAGTCAGGCCGCCGGAGCGGCGCGCCAGGCACGCGCCACCGGAGCCGGGGGAATCAGGCCCGCCACGCGCTTTTCCGCGCCGAGCAGGCGGGCCGCACGCAGAGGTGCAGGGCCGTGGCCGGGAGCGTCGGGGACACCCCGCCAGACGGGGCCGTAGTGCAGGACGTGTTCGGCCGTCGTGAGGCCCGCCGCGGCCAGCTGAAGCTGCCACTGGCCCAAGGCCCGGGCGGTCAGGCCGGTGCCGCGCCAGCGCAGTCGATACGGGCTCCAGGGGTTCAGCACGAACAGCCACAGCCGTCCGCCGGGCTCGAGGACGCGCGCGCATTCCTGCAGCAGCGGTTGCGGGTAGCCCGCATCCAGCACGTGCTGCAGCACGATCACGGCGACCGCCTCGGTGGGAAGCGGCAGCGGCAGGCCGCAACGCACCTGTCCGGTCAGTCGCTGGGCACCGGACCGGGCATGCAGCCGCAGGCCACGCATGCGGGGGATGTCCCCGGCAGGCACAGGCTCCACGCCGTCCGGCGAAACCCAGAGCCATGGCCCCGGGGTCCTGCTGGTGAGCGCCTGGCTGACCCGGGCCTGTTCCGAGGCCAGGACCGCCCCCCCGCGGCCCGTCCCGAACCACGCCAGGGCATCGGGTTGACGGGTAAACGCGAAGGCAGGCATGTTCGGATTGTAGAGGACGCCGCCCCCGGGCGTCCGTCCCGTCCGGAGTCCGCCCCCGATGCGCCTGCTCGCCCTGCCCGCCTTCGAGGACAACTACATCTGGGCATTGGTCGACGACGAAGGCGATGCGCTGGTGATCGATCCCGGCGATGCCGCGCCCGTGCTCGCCGCCACCGGCAACGGTCTGTGGCCTGCCGCCGTCCTGGTCACGCACCACCACCCCGACCACGCCGGCGGCATCGCCGCCCTGCGTGCGCGCTGGCCGACGCTGCCGGTATTCGCCCCGCGCGACGATCGCATTCCCGAAGCATCGGACCGCGTTGGCGAAGGCGATGTGGTGCAGGTGAAACACTGGCGCCTGTCCGTGCTGGAGGTGCCGGGGCACACGCGCAGCCATATCGCCTTCCACGGAGGCAGCCCCGGCACCGCTCCGCATCTCTTCTGCGGGGACACCTTGTTCAGCCTCGGCTGTGGCCGCCTGTTCGAAGGTACGCCCGCGCAGATGCTCGCCTCGCTCGACCGGCTGGCGGCGCTGCCGCCCGCGTCGCTGGTCTGTTCCGGTCACGAATACACCCTGTCCAATGCCGCCTTCGCCACCACCGTGGATCCGCACAACCCGGCCCTGCGCCGACGCATCGAGGACGCCCGCACCATGCGCCAGACCGGCCGACCCACCCTCCCCGTGACGCTGGCCGGCGAGGCGACGACCAACCCCTTCCTGCGGGTGGACGAGGACGCCCTCATCACCGCGGTCACCCATCGCCTGGGACGTGCGCCGGCCGATCGGGTGGAGACGTTCGCTACGCTGCGGCAGTGGAAGAACGATTTCCGCGCATGAACGGCCGCCACGCGCTGCGTCTTGCCCTGCTGGCATCGACTTGGAGCTTGTCGGCGTCCGCCGCCCTGGCGGAGCCACCCGGGTCGGCGGAGGCACCATTGGAGGCTTCCGTCGCCGCGCCCGATGCCGCTGGCATTACCCCCAGTCACCAACGCAGCGGCCTGGACATCTACCAGCGCTTCCGCGAGGGCCTGGCCGACCCCGAATGCGACAGCCAGGCGACGAGCGGGCGCTGGAAGAAGCACTTCGGCCACGCGCCCGGGCAGCTGGCACGGGCAGAGGACGACGTGTTGCCCCTGTTCGGCTACGTGGTGGACGCCCTGCGCGAGGCGCAACTGCCCACGGAATTCGCACTGATCCCGTTCGTGGAGAGCGGCTACAAACCCGGCGCGCGCAATCCCAATGGGCCGGCCGGCCTGTGGCAGTTCATCGGCATCACCGCACGCAACCATGGCGTGCCGATGCGCGCCGGTTACGACGGCCGGCTCTCACCGGTGGACTCCACCCAGGCCGCGGTGCGGTACCTGAAAACGCTGCACGGCATGTTCGGCGGCGACTGGCGGCTGGCCGTCATGGCCTACAACGCCGGCGAGTACCGGGTACTGCAATCGATGCGCCGCGCCGGCATGAATGCGCGCAATGCCCGGCCGGCGGAACTGCCCGGGCTGTCCGGCATCACCTACGCCTACGTGGAAAAGCTGCATGCGCTCGCCTGCATCTTCCAGCAGGCCGACGACCGCGACGCGTGGCTCAGAGAGCTCGATCGTCCGGTGCCACGGCTGGCGGCGCACGAACTGCCCGGCGATGCGACCCTCGCGTCCTGGGCCCGCGACCGGCAACAGTCCGCCGCACTGCTCGCACGACTCAATCCGGCGCTGGCAGGCCGTTTCACCCGCGGCAGCAAACCGCTGCGCCTGCTTGCGCCGACGGGTACCGGCACGGAGCCGGCCCCGCAAGGGAGCATCGCGGCACTCGATGCCGCCTCCGATTTCGCCCCTCCGTCCACCACCCCGGCGCGCACGCACACCGTCCAGCGCGGCGAATCCGCCTGGAGCATCGGCCGCCGTTACGGCATTGCGCCGGCACGGCTGCTGCGACTCAATGGCCTGAAGACCGATGCCGTCCTTCGCCCGGGCATGGTGCTGAAGCTGGACGACGCGGCCGGTTGAACTCCACGCGCCGGCATTTCCGACGCAGAAAAGGAAATCCCGCCTTGCGGCGGGATTTCGGTCAGACGCGAAGGCGGCGCCTCAGAGGCGCTCTTCGAACACCTTGACCTTGAAACGCTTGCGCAGCGCATCGACGTAGGCCTGCGTCGCGATGCCGCCGTTGAGCTGGGCCATCTGCTGACGCATGCCCTCGCGCTCTTCGGCCGGCATCTGCGCGATATCACCCTCGGTCACCTTGTCGACGGTGAACACGGCATAGGCGCCGTTGCCCAGCGCGACCTTGCCGGCGGTGATCTTGCCCTGCGCAGGGCGCCCGGCAGCGAAGATCGCCTCGTTGGCTTCAGCGGTCGGCATGGGCATGCCACGGCGCAGCCCCGGCAGTGCGTTGTAGCGCAGGCCTTCGGCGGCGGCGATGGTCGCCAGCGACTCGCCCTTCTGCAGGCGTGCGACCAACGCGTCCGCCGCGGCCTGGGCCGCCTTCTCGCGCCGGGCGGCGCGGATGGCCAGCACCACCGCATCGCGCGCCTTGTCCAACGGCAGCGACTGTTCCGGCGTGTGCTGGGTCACGCGGATGACCACGCTGTGGTTGGGCGCGATCTCGATCGGATCGCTGATGGTGCCGTCCTGCACCAGCGTGTCGGAGAAGGCGGCACGCAGCACCGCCGGCACGGTCGCGATGCCCTGCGGATCGTTGCGCGAGAACGGACCGACCTTCTGCAGCGGCAGGCCGGTGGCCTGGGCGGCCGGAGCCAGCGCGGTCGGATTCTTCAGCGTCTCGTTGACCACGCGGCCTGCGAGGTCGTTGAACGCGCGCTCGCGCTCGGCATTGGTCTCTTCTGCCGCCAGTTCGTCGCGCACTTCCTCGAAACTGCGGCCGGTGCCGCCGGTGACCTGCTTCAGCTGCAGGACGTGGTAGCCGAAATCGCTCTTCACCGGCCCACGGATCTCGCCCACCTGCATGGCAAAGGCGGCATCCTCGAACGGTTTGACCATCGACCCGTCCTTCGCGAACGGCGGCAGCTCGCCGCCCTGGTCCTTGGAGCCCGGATCTTCGGAATTGGCGCGCGCCAGCGCAGCGAAGTCGGCGCCTTCACGCGCCTGCTTGGCCAGCGCCGCCGCCTTGTCCTCGGCCTTCTTAAGCGTGGCGGCATCGGCACCCGCATCCGCCGCGATCAGGATGTGGGCCACCACGCGCTGCTCCGGCGAGACGAAGCGCGATTTCTCCGCCTCGTAGCGCTTGCGCAGCGCGGCCTCGTCGGCCGTTGCGGTGACGGGCAACGTGGCGCCGTTGATCTCCAGATACTCCAGCGACACCTGCTCGGCCTGCTTGAAGTCGTCCTTGTGGCCGTCGTACCAGGCCTTGATCTCGGCATCGGTGACCGGCGCGGCGTCTTCGGCGACCGGCGGCAGCAGGGCGATACCGATGTCGCGGGTTTCGCCCAGCACCTTCCACATGCGGGCCTGTTCGCCCTCGGTGACGAAGTCCGACTCACTGATGGCCTGCGGCACCAGCATCATGCGCAGGCGATCGCGCTGCTGCTCCTGGAACTGCAGCGGCGAGATCGCCGGCACCTGCGAGGACAGCAGCATCTGGTACTGCTCGGGGCTGAACTTGCCGTCCACCTGGAAGGCGGGTTCGCTCATGATCATCTTCTGCACGGCCGCATCGCCAACGACGATGCCCGCACGCTGGGCACCCAGCGCCAACACCTTCTGGTCGATCAGCTGTTCCAGCACCTTGCGCTTGTTGTCGGCGCTCTCGAACTCGCGCGGATCGAATGCATCGCCCAGCGCCTGGCGCTGCTGCTGCCGCGCCTGCTCGAATGCCGTGCGGAACTCGTCCAGGGTGACTTCCTCGCGCTGCCACAGCGTAGACACCGGCCACCACTGCGGCGCGGACTCCCACCAGGTGGGCGGCGCCTCGACCAGGGCCACGTCGCTTGCCGTGCCGCCGGTCATGTATTCGTTCACGCCGACGAAGGCGAACGGAATGATCAGCAGACCCAGGATCAGGCTGGCGATCCAGCCGGAAGTTTTGTCGCGGAGTTTCTGCAGCATGTGAGCACGGGACCCGGATTCGTTCAGCCGCGCAGTTTAGCGTGCCGGCGCGGCGGCGTCTCGCCGCCCGGCGGGCACGCTGCGGTGCGCAGGCAGAACCGCAACGACGTGTCCGATCCGCAGTCAGACAGCAAAAAGCCCGCTTTCGCGGGCTTTTTGGGATCAAGTGGCGGAGTGGACGGGACTCGAACCCGCGACCTCCGGCGTGACAGGCCAGCATTCTAACCGACTGAACTACCACTCCGCGTTGAGACGAACATTGTAAGACGATTTAAGCGCTTTGCGCCAGCCCATCCGACAATTTTTTTACCTTGCATCGCCCCGATGTGGTGGGTGCTGAGGGTTTCGAACCCCCGACCCTCTCCGTGTAAGGGAGACGCTCTACCGCTGAGCTAAGCACCCGGGTGCAAGCACCCTGCCATCGGCAGCGAGTCAATTAGTTTACGGCATCCTTCAGGGCTTTGCCAGCCTTGAACGCGGGGTTCTTAGACGCCTTGATCTTGATCGTGTCGCCGGTCTTCGGGTTGCGGCCGGTACGCGCCGCGCGCTTGCGGACCTGGAAGGTGCCGAAGCCGACCAGCGTCACGCTGTCGCCCTTCTTGAGAGCCTTGGTGATGCTGGAGATGACGGCGTCGACAGCACGGCCGGCTTCCGCCTTGGACACTTCGGCTTCGTCGGCGACGGCATCGATCAATTCGGTTTTGTTCATTGAGTAACTCCCTTTGCGGTAAACCCGCGGAATGAGTAGCCGGCACCTCGGGCAAGGGTTGCCTTGCGGGTCCGACCGTTTGTCTCCGCGCGCAACAAGGCCTTACCCCGCGCGCGCAGGTGACTCGTTATACCAGTGCGAAAAATGCCACGCAACCCGAAAACCCAGCAATGACGCGGGTTTCCGGGCGATTGCAGGGTCAATCCATTCCTTCGTCAATGCTTTACGCCAAGCGGCTGCGTCACCTTGTCGCCATCCTTTTCGGCGGTCGGCACGGCGCGCTGTCCACCGCCACCGCCATCGGCCGGCACGGGTGCCAAGGGTCGCTCGAGCGCTAGGTCCAGCACTTCGTCGATCCATTTCACCGGCACGATCTTCAGCCCCTCGGGGACGTTGGCGGGAATGTCGGCCAGATCCTTCTTGTTCTCTTCCGGAATGATCACGGTGGTGATGCCGCCGCGCAGCGCGGCCAGCAGCTTCTCCTTCAGGCCGCCGATGGCGGTGACGCGTCCTCGCAGCGGGATCTCGCCGGTCATGGCGACGTCGGCGCGCACCGGATTCTTCGTCAGCGCCGACACCAGCGCGGTGGCCATGGCGATACCGGCGCTGGGGCCGTCCTTCGGCGTGGCACCGTCGGGCACGTGCAGGTGCACATCGTGCTTCTGCAGGAATTCGGCGTCGACGCCCAGGCTGGTGGCGCGGGCACGCACCACCGACAGGGCGGCCGAGCCGGACTCCTTCATCACGTCGCCCAACTGCCCGGTCAGCAGCATGCCACCCTTGCCGGGCACCAGCGCCACCTCGATCTGAAGCAGGTCGCCGCCGACTTCGGTCCACGCCAGCCCGGTGACCAGGCCGACCTCGTTCTGCTCCGCGGCACGCCCGAAGTCGTAGCGGCGCACGCCGGCGTACTTCTCCAGGTTCTTGGAGGTGACCTGCATCGCGGCGGCCTTCGCGGCCTTCTTCCTGGCCAGCGCCTTGGCGCCGCCCAGTGCGATCTCCTTCACCACCTTGCGGCAGATCTTGGCGACTTCGCGTTCGAGGTTGCGCACGCCGGATTCGCGCGTGTAATAGCGCACCAGGTCGCGGATCGCGCTCTCGGCAATCTTGAGTTCGTCCGCCCTCAGGCCGTTGGCCTTCAGCTGCTTGGGCACCAGGTAGCGCTGCGCGATGTTGACCTTCTCGTCCTCGGTGTACCCAGGAATGCGGATGACCTCCATGCGATCCAGCAGCGGACCCGGGATGTTCAGCGAGTTCGAGGTGGCGACGAACATCACTTCGGACAGGTCCAGGTCCACTTCGAGGTAGTGGTCGTTGAAGGCGCTGTTCTGCTCGGGGTCCAGCACTTCCAGCAATGCCGACGAGGGATCGCCGCGGAAGTCCATCGACATCTTGTCGATCTCGTCCAGCACGAACAGCGGGTTCTTGCTGCCGGTCTTGTTGAGGTTCTGCACGATGCGGCCCGGCATCGAACCCACATAGGTACGACGATGGCCGCGGATCTCCGCCTCGTCGCGCCCGCCGCCCAGCGACATGCGCACGAACTTGCGGTTGGTCGCCTTGGCGATGCTCTGCCCCAGCGAGGTCTTGCCCACGCCCGGCGGACCGACCAGGCACAGGATGGGACCGCGCAGCTTCTTCACCCGCGACTGCACCGCGAGGTACTCGAGGATGCGCTCCTTGACCTTGTCCAGCCCGTAATGGTCGGCATCCAGCGTGTCCTGGGCGACCTTGAGGTCCTTGCGCACCTTGGTGCGCTTGTTCCACGGCACGCCCAGCAGCCAGTCCAGGTAGTTGCGCACCACGGCCGCCTCGGCCGACATGGGCGACATCTGCTTGAGCTTGTTCAGTTCATTGCGCGCCTTCGTCTCCACGGGCTTGGGCATGCCGGCGGCGGCGATCTTGCGCGCGAGTTCCTCCAGTTCGTTGGGCGCCTCGTCCAGCTCGCCCAGCTCTTTCTGGATGGCCTTCATCTGCTCGTTGAGGTAGTACTCGCGCTGGCTCTTCTCCATCTGCGACTTCACGCGGCCGCGGATGCGCTTCTCCAGCTGCTGCACGTCGATCTCGCCGTCGACGAAGCCGACCAGCAGTTCCAGTCGTTCGCCGACCTCGATGGTCTCCAGCAGGCGCTGCTTGTCGCTCAGACGCACGCCGAGGTGCGCGGCGATGGTGTCGGCCAACCGGCTGGGCTCGTCGATGCCGGCCAGCGTCTGCAGCAGTTCCGGCGGCAGCTTGCGGTTGGTCTTCACGTACTGTTCGAACAGGCCCATCAGTGAGCGCGCCACCGCTTCGATTTCCCGGGGCTCACGGGCGTCGGTGGAATCGATCTCTTCGCCCTGTCCGTACAACGAACCGTCGCGTTCCACCACGTTGGACACGCCGATGCGTGCCGTGCCCTCCACCAGCACCTTGATGGTGCCATCGGGAAGCTTGAGCAGTTGCAGCACCTGCGCCAGCGTGCCGACCGTGTACAGATCGGCGGCGGCCGGGTCGTCGGTCTCGGCGGACTTCTGTGCCAGCAGGATGATGCGCTTGTCGGCTTCCATCGCCTGTTCGAGCGCACGCATGGATTTGTCCCGGCCGACGAACAGCGGGATGACCATGTGCGGGAACACCACCACGTCGCGTAGCGGCAGGACCGGCAGGTCGAGGGTTTCAGTCTGGGAACGGCGGGGCATGGGGGGCTCCAGCAGAGTGCGGAATCAGGG
>NZ_PDWV01000011.1 GCF_010093385.1 Pseudoxanthomonas mexicana | reverse complement strand
GTGCATCGACGACACGGCGACGGGGGGTGTGCGGCGAGCGGCCAGGCGCAGCAGCGCCGGCACCAGCACCACGGTGAACAGCAGGCTCAGTGCCACGCCACCTACCGACACGGCGGCCAGGCCGCGATAGATCACCGCGCCGGGGCCGGGATTGATGGCCATCGGTAACGCGCCCAGCACGCCGGTGAGGGCGGCGATCAGGATCGGGCGCAGGCGCTGTTGCAGGGCCTGCTTCAGGGCATCGTCCAGCGAGGCGCCTTCGGCCTGCGCTCCGCGCGTCTGTGCGACCAGCAGGATGGCGTTGTTGATCACCATGCCCAGCAGCATGATGAAGCCGATCATCGACAGCAGGTCCAGCGTCTGACCGGCCGCCAGGTCCAGCGCGCGCAGGCCTGCCACCCCGCCCAGCACCGCCATCGGCAGCGTGGCCATGACGAAGGCGCTGTCGCGCAGCGAGCGGAACATCGCGGCCATCAGCATGAACAGCACCACCAGCGCCATCACGAAGTTGAGGCCCATGCTGCGCACCACTTCGCCCAGCCGGTCGGCGCTGCCGGAAATGCGGATGGCGGCGTCGGGCGGCAGCGCGTCGCGCAGGCTGGGCACGATCTCGTCGTTGACGATGTCCAGCGCTTCTTCCAGCGACATCGCGGCCGGCGGATCGACGGTGAGAGTGACCGTGCGGCGACGGTCGATGCGGCGCAGCTGGTTCGGCGCCAGCACGGTGTCCACCTGTGCCAGGTCGGCCAGGCTCAGCACGCCGCCCTGCGGCGTGGCCAGCGGGGCAGCACCCAGGCGCGCGATGTCGTCATCGCCGTTGCTGCGCAGGATGATCGCAAGGCGCCGGTCGCCATCGAAATGCTCGCCCAGCCATTGCCCGTCGCCCAGCGTGCGCACCCCCGTGCCGAGCTCCGGGCGCCGCCAGCCGATTTCGGCCAGGCGACGGTCGTCGGGATGGACGCGCAGTTCCGGCGTGCCGCCGTCGGCGCTGGGCCAGGCCTGCACGTTGGCACCGGCGAAACGGTCCGACAGCGCCTTGCGTCCCGCCTCCGCGGCGCGCGCCAGCGCATCGCCGTCGCTGTGTTGCAGGTGGATGGCGATGGCGCGCGCAGAGCCGCCGAAGCTGCCGAACAGCTCGCCTTCGCTGGCGAAGGCGCGCGTGTCCGGGAAGCCGACCACGATCTCGTCGCGCACGATGCGCTCCAGTTCGCCGATGTCGTCCGGGTCCACCACGCGCGCGCCCAGCGTGCCGCCGCCCGGCCACAGATTGAGATACCAGTTGCTCAGCTGCGGACCTTTCTCGCCGTCCATGTAGGGGCGCATGCGCTCCAGCAGGGCCGGGGCGATCTCGCGGTTCACCCGCTCCGGGCTCATGCCGGGCGGGAAGTTGAAGAAGGCGTCGACGGCCGCGCGCTTCACCGGCGGCAGGTAGTCGATCTGCGGCATCAGCACGGCCGCGAGCAGGGCGGGCGCGAGGACAAGCGCGCCGACCCAGCCGAGCTGGCGCGTGCGGCCTTCGGTGGTCTTCAGTGCCCAGTCGCTGAGGCGCGACCAGAACCGGTGCTGGCGCTCCTCGCCGGGGCGCGTGCGCAGCCAGCTCCCGGCCGCTGCGGGCAACACGGTGACGGCGATCAGCAGCGAGATGCCCACCGCGATGGAAATGGTCAGGGCGAGATCGGCGAAGAGCTGGCCTTCCACGTCCTCCATGAAGATCACCGGCAGGAACACCGCCACCGTCGTCAGCGTGGAAGCGACCAGCGCGCCGCCGACCCGGCGCGTGCCCTCCCGCGCGGCACGCGCCGCAGGCAGGCCCGGCTCGCGCAGGCGCACGATGTTCTCGGCCACCACCACCGCGGCATCCATCACCATGCCCACCGCGAACGCGAGGCCGGCCAGCGAGATGACGTTGAGGCTGCGTCCGGTCAGCTGCAGCACGATGAAGGTGGCCAGCAGCGAAATGGGAATGGCGCAGGCAATCAGCGCGGTGGCGCGCACATCGCGCAGGAACCACCACAGGCAGCCCACGGCCAGCAGCACGCCAACGGTGAGACTGCCGGACAGCAGGCCCAGCGCGCGATTGATGAAGACCGAGGCATCGAAACTCTGGGCGATGTCCAGGCCCAGCGGGTTGAGTTCCTGCTCGCGCACGTCGGCGACGACGCGCTTCACCTCGTCCAGCGTGTCCAGCACGTTGGCGCCGCTCTCGCGCAGGATGCGCAGGCCGATGGCGGGATTGCCGTTCTGGTAAGCGAAGAAGCGCTGTTCGGGCCGTTTGACCTCGACGGTGGCGACATCGGCCAGTCGTACCGGGCGGCCATCGCGCCAGGCGAGGATCAGGTTGCCAAGCACGTCGGGTGAGTAGCGCCCTGCGAAGCGCAGCACGTACTCGCGGCGGCCGGCTTCGACCACCCCGCCGGACACGTCGGTGGCGCGCGCGGCCACGGCCGCGACTTCCGGGATCTGGATGCCGAGCGCCGCGGCGCGCGCCAGGTCCAGGGTGATGGTCAGCTCCTCCGCTGCACCGCCATTGATGTCCACGCCGGCCACGCCGTCGACCGAGGTCAATCGCGGCACGATGCGGTCCTCGATGAACTGCCGGTAGTCGAGGATGTCGCCGCGCGTGCCGGGCAGCTTCTGCACGAAGAAGTAGGTCAGCGAGTTGTTGGCGTTGTCCGCGCCGGCCTGCACGACCGGCGGCGTGGCGTCGCGCGGCAGCGGCTGCAGGCGGTTCATCCGCGACAGCACTTCCACCAGCATCGCGTCCATGTCGCTGCCGACGGCGAAGGTCAGGTTGATGAAGCTGTTGCCGGCATTGACGTTTGAGGCCATTTCCTCCAGTCCGGGCAGGCCCTGCATCACCGTTTCGATCGGCTCGACGATCTCCGACTCCATCTCCTGCGGCGAGGCGGCGCGCCAGCCGGTCTGGATGGACATCTGCGGACGTTCGATGTCGGGAAACAGCTGCAGCGGCAGCTTGCCCAGGCTCATCAGGCCGAACGCGCAGACCATCGCCACCACGACCGCGACGGCGGCGGGATTGCGCAGGGAGGCCTCGGTGAGTTTCATCGTGCAGGTCCGCGTGGTGGTCGGCGGTGCGCACGATGCACGCAGTCGCAAGCGGCGTTATGGCCCGGAAGTCATGCGTGGTGCGGCGTTGCGGCGAGTGGTGGATGCGGTGCGTTGAAGCGAAGGTGGAAAATGGATGTTGCCCGCAAGTAGCGTCTTTGTAGGAGCGACGTCAGTCGCGACCGTGCGCGGTGAATATCAGGGGAAGGATGAAGCGCGCGACACGGGAGCAGACGTGGGCACGAATCTGCCTCGCGCGTGAGGTCCAACGGAGTCCGGGACGTGCGGTCGCGACTGACGTCGCTCCTACAACGGATGACCCCGCCTACAGCAACACCGCCAGCTTGTCGCGATGGCTGCGCGACAGCTTCAGTTCCTGGCCGCAGTCCAGGCGCAGGAAGCTTTCGCCGTTGGTGTGCGGGCGCATCTCCACCACGCGGCGCGCGTTGACGATGGTGGAGCGGTGGATGCGCGGAAAGCGCTGCGGGTCCAGCTGCTTCTCGAGCTCGCGCATGGTGGCGCGCAGGACCAGGGTATTGCCGTTCGGCCCATCGCCATCGGTGTGGATGCACATGTAGTCGCCGGCCGCGTCGATCCAGCGGATGCTGTGCAGGTCCACGCGCACGGTACGGCCGCCATCGCGCACGGCGAGCTTCTCCTCGCGGCGCAGCAGGTCCAGGGCGTCGGGTTTGAGCGCTTCGTCCAGGTCCAGCGGCGGGCGGCCGCTGAGTTCGCCCAGCAGGCCGAGCAGATGCGCGCAATGGCCGCTGGCCTCGCGCTGGGCGCGTGCCTGGCGGACCCGTGCCAGTGCCTGCGCCAGGCGGGAGTCCTCCACCGGCTTCAGCAGGTAATCGGTGGCCGAGGCTTCGAATGCGCGGATCGCGTAGTGGTCGTAGGCGGTGACGAACACCACCAGCGGCATCTCGTTGGCCGGGATCGCCCGCAGCGTCTGGAAGCCGTCCATGCCCGGCATCTGCACGTCCAGGAACATCAGGTCCGGGCGATGCTCGCGCAGCCCGCCGATGGCCGAAGCACCGTCGCCGTAATAACCGACGATCTGCACGTCGGCATGGGCGGCAAGCCGGATCTCCAGGCCGCGGCGGGCCAGCGGCTCATCGTCCACGACGATGGCGCGCAATGGTGCGGAAACGGCGGCATCCACGCGTCAGTCCCCCAGGGTCTGCGAGGTTTCGAACGGCAGGCGCAGCGTCACCTCGATGCCGCGCTCGCGGTTGCGCACGGAGAACCCGCCGGTGTCGCCGTACAGCACGTGCAGGCGTTCACGCGTGTTGCGCAGGCCCACGCCCTTGCCGGGCGGCAGCTGGTCGCCTTCGATGGCGCTGCAGCCGGGGCCGTCGTCGATCACGCGCAGCACCAGCTGCTCGCCGTCGCGCTCGGCCTCGATGCGCAGCAGGCCGCCGGCGACCTGTTTGGCGACGGCGTACTTGATGGCGTTCTCGACCAGCGGCTGCAGCAGCAGGCTGGGCAACAGGGCGCGCCAGCAGTCCTCCTCGATGGCGGTCTCGATGCGCAGACGTTCGGCGAAGCGGATCTTCTCGATGTCCAGGTACAGCGTCAGCGCGTCCAGTTCCTGGCGCAGCGTCACCCGCTGCATCGGGTCGTTGTCCAGCGAGTGGCGCAGGAACGACGACAGACCCTGCACCATGCGGTTGGCGGTGGCGTTGTCGCGGTCCAGGATCAGCGTGGAGATGGCGTTGAGCGTGTTGAACAGGAAGTGCGGGTTCAGCTGATAGCGCAGCATCTTCAGCTGCGCCTGGTGGGCCATGCTGCGCGCGGCGAGCGCGCGCTCGGTCTCGCCCTGCAGCTGGCGGTAGTACTTGATCCCCATGTAGGCGCCCACCCACGCCAGCACCACGTAGATGTAGCCCAGCGAGTAGGCGACGAACTCCAGTCGCGTGGTGGGCCTGCAGGTCTCGCAGAAGTCGACCAGGGCTTCGCGGGTGACGAAGTCGATGGCGGCCGAACTGGCCAGCACCAGCGGGATCATCAGCGCCAGCAGTCTGCGCGGCGGCAGGTTCCAGTAACTTCGCAGCACGAAGCGCAGCCCCAGCGTGACCAGCGCACCCATCGTGGCGGCGGTGGCCGGCACCACCCAGTATCCCGACGGCTTGCCGTGGGCGACCGCGTACAGGCAGCCCTGCGCGAAGTACGCGCTCCAGCCGGCCAGGTGCAGCAGCCAGAAGGCCTGCTGGCGGGGCATGTCGAGCGGACGTGAGGCGGCGATGGCCATGGCGGACGTGGATGGGCGCAGGTGCCGCCATGCTAAGCCCATGCGCCGGCGCGTGCCGCACGGTTCGTCGGCCCCTGCGCACGCTTGGGCGCAGGCGGCCCGGGCGTTACTGCAACGGACCGGGTGGCTCGCCGTCGCCGCCGGACTGCAGGGCCACCGGCAGGTGCCAGCCGAAGGTGATCGCGGCCATGCGCAGGCCGAAGCACACCAGGGCACCCACCAGCGCGCAGGGCAGAGGCGGCAGTTGCAGCCAGTGGCCCAGGGCGACGATCAGTGCACCGGCCAGCGCAGCGACGGCGTAGAGCTCGGCGCGCAGCACCAGCGGCACCTGCGCCAGCAGCACGTCGCGGGCGATGCCCCCGCCGATGCCCGTCAGCATGCCCATCGCGGCCGCCATCGGCGGCGCGATGCCGTATTCCAGGGCCTTCTGCGTGCCGGCGACCGCGAACAGGGCCAGGCCCATCGCATCGAACAGCCGCACCGGGTGGTGCAGCTTCTCGATCAGCGATGCGCGGAAGAAGGTCACCACGCCGGCGGCCAGCGAGGTGACCGGATAGCGCCAGTCGCTGAGCGCTGCCGGCGGCGTGGCGCCGATCAGCAGGTCACGGGTGATGCCGCCCGCGGTCGCTGCGGCGAACGACAGCACCAGTACGCCGAACAGGTCCAGTCGGCGCCGCACGCCCAGCATGGCGCCGCTGAGCGCGAACACAAACGTGCCGACCAGGTCGAGGATGAGGACCAGGGTTTCCATGGCCCCCATTGTGCCGCGTGGCGGCGTGCCGGGTCAGGGCAGGATGGGCTGCATGCCCACGCCCAGGCGGTTCCACGCGTTGATCGTGGCCACCGCCATGGTCAGTTCGGCGATGCCGGACTCATCGAAGTGGTCCTTCAGTGCCTCGTAGGTCGCATCGGCGGGCGCGCCCGAGGGCAGGGTGGTCAGTTGTTCCGCCCAGGCCAGTGCGGCACCCTCGCGGGCGTCGAAGAAGCGGCTGTCGCGCCAGCCGGCCAGGGTGTCCAGTTTGCGCGGTTCCACCCCGGCCTTGCGCAGTGCCCCGCCGTGCATGTCCATGCAGAAGGCGCAGCCGTTGATCTGGGAGACGCGCAGGAAGATGAGTTCGAGGAATTCCTTCCCCAGCACGCCGTTGTGGATGGCGGTGCTGGCGGCATACAAGCCGCGGAAGGCGTCGGGAACATGCTTGGGGTAATCGACGCGATGGAACTTCTGGCTCATGGCAGTGCCTCAATGGCGGCCACGATGGCCACCTTCACTACCAGGACGCGCCACCGTCCTTCGGCGTGACACCCGAGCCCAACTTGTCAGGATTGGCGATGGTGAAGATGTCGCTGATGCGCTCACCGTCGCTCACCGCCACCATCACCGCAGCCAGCACGCCGTCGCGGTAGCGCAGGATCGCGGGCTCGCCGTTCACCGTGCCCATGCGCCAGTCGATGGCCGGATCCTGTCGTCGATAGGCGGCCCAGAACAGCCGCGCGATGCGGATCGCGCCCAGCAGCGGGCGGATGACCGCGACGGCCTTGCCACCGCCGTCGGAGACCAGTTGCGCGTCCTCGCGCAGCAGGGCGGTGATCGCGGGCTGGTCGCCGCGCCGCGCGGCCTGCATGAAGCGCTCGAGCAGGCGGCGATGGTTCTCGCGGGGAACATCGAAGCGCGGCCGGCCCGCCTGCACGCGTTCGCGCGCGCGGTGGACCATCTGCCGGCAGTTCGCCTCGCTCTGGCCCAGCAAGGGCGCGATCTGGGCGTAGTCGTAGTCGAAGGCCTCCTTCAGCAGGAAGGCCGCGCGTTCCTCCGGACCCAGCCGCTCCAGCACGGCCAGGAAGGCCAGCGAGACCTGTTCGGCCACCTCGGCCGACTGCTCTGGCGAGGGCGATTCGTCGATCTCCGAGGGGGGCGGCAGCCACGGTCCGGTGTAGTGCTCGCGCTGCGTCCGTGCGGCGCGCAGGCGGTCGATGCCCAGCCGGGTGGCGGCGGTGACCAGCCAGGCTTCGGGGTCGCGGATGCCGGTCCGGTCGGCCTGCTGCCAGCGCAGCCAGGTGTCCTGGACGACATCCTCGGCGTCGCTGCGGCTGCCCAACAGGCGATAGGACAGCCCGAACAGGCGGGAACGGTGGGCTTCGAAGGTGTTTTCGGCGTTCATGCGACCAAAGACGGGCGAGGGCGCCCGCCCGTGACACCCGGGCGGGCCGTCACTTTGGCCTAAAATGGGCGCTTCCGCCCGCTACCCCACCGGCAGCCGCCCGTCGCTCCATGACCTCGATCAAGCAAGAAGACCTCATCCAGTCCATCGCCGATGCCCTGCAGTACATCAGCTACTACCACCCGGTGGACTACATCAAGAACCTCGCCGCCGCCTACGAGCGCGAGGAGTCGCCGGCGGCGAAGGATGCCATCGCCCAGATCCTGATCAATTCGCGCATGTGCGCCGAAGGCCACCGTCCGATCTGCCAGGACACCGGCATCGTGACCGTGTTCCTCGAGATCGGCATGGACGTGCGCTGGGACGACGCCACGATGGGCGTGGAGGACATGGTCCACGAAGGCGTGCGCCGCGCCTACAACCATCCCGACAACAAGCTTCGCGCCAGCGTGCTGGCCGACCCGGCCGGCAAACGCACCAATACGAAGGACAACACGCCGGGCGTGGTCAACGTGAAGGTAGTGCCGGGCAACACCGTCGACGTGATCGTCGCTGCGAAGGGCGGCGGTTCCGAAGCGAAGTCGAAGTTCGCGATGCTCAATCCGTCCGACTCCATCGTCGACTGGGTGCTGAAGACCGTGCCGACCATGGGCGCCGGCTGGTGTCCGCCGGGCATGCTCGGCATCGGCATCGGCGGCACCGCGGAGAAGGCGATGCTGCTGGCGAAGGAGTCGCTGATGGAGCCGATCGACATCACCGACCTGCAGGCCCGCGGTCCGTCGAACCGCGCCGAGGAGCTGCGCCTGGAGCTGTACGAGAAGGTCAACGCGCTGGGCATCGGTGCGCAGGGCCTGGGTGGCCTGACCACCGTGCTCGATATCAAGGTCAAGGACTACCCGACCCACGCGGCCAACCTGCCGGTGGCGATGATCCCGAACTGCGCTGCCACGCGCCACGCGCATTTCACCCTCGACGGCAGCGGTCCGGTGATGCTGGATCCGCCGTCGCTGGAGGACTGGCCGGAGCTGACCTACGACGCCTCCAAGGGCCGTCGCGTCGACCTCGACACCCTGACCCGCGAAGACGTGGCCAGCTGGAAGCCGGGCGAAGTGCTGCTGCTCAACGGCAAGCTGCTGACCGGCCGCGATGCCGCGCACAAGCGCATGGTCGACATGCTCAACAAGGGCGAGCCGCTGCCGGTCGACTTGAAGGGCCGCTTCATCTACTACGTGGGCCCGGTCGATCCGGTGCGCGACGAGGTCGTCGGTCCCGCTGGTCCGACCACCGCCACCCGCATGGACAAGTTCACCGAACAGGTGCTGGCACAGACCGGCCTGTTGGGCATGGTCGGCAAGGCCGAGCGCGGCCCGGCGGCGATCGAGGCGATCAAGAAGCACCAATCGGCCTACCTGATGGCGGTCGGCGGCGCGGCCTACCTGGTATCCAAGGCGATCAAGGCGGCGAAGGTCGTCGGCTTCGCCGACCTGGGCATGGAAGCGATCTACGAGTTCACCGTGCAGGACATGCCGGTGACCGTGGCCGTCGATTCGCAGGGGACCTCGGTCCACCAGACCGGGCCGAAGGAATGGCAGGCGCGGATCGGGAAGATCCCGGTGGTGGTGGCCTGACGCTGTTTCCTTCTCCCTTCGGGAGAAGGTGCCCGAAGGGCGGATGAGGGGCGAGCGGAGCCGGAATGCCTGAGTCATCCGGACTTGCATCGCCCCTCACCCCAACCCCTCTCCCGCAGGGAGAGGGGCTCAAACTTCAGAGGTCCCTACATGTCCACCATGCTCTACTACTCCCGCAGCACCGCCAGCCTGGTCGTCCACTGGCTGCTGATCGAACTCGGTATCCCGCACGAGTTGCATGAACTGGATTTCGACAAGCGCGACCAGAAGTCCGACGACTACCTGAAGCTCAATCCCGCCGGCGTGGTGCCCACGCTGGTGATGGACGGGCAGGTGATCACCGAGACCGCGGCTATCCTCATGCATCTGGCCGATACGCATCCCCGCGCGGAGCTTGCGCCGGCGGTGGCGACCACGCAGCGCGCGCAGTACTACCGCTGGATGCTGTTCTGCGCCAACACGCTGATGCCTGCGTACCGCGCGTGGTTCTATGCGGACGAGATCGCGGGCCCGGAGAACGCCGAGGCCAGCCGGCTGCATGCACGACTCAAGCTGGAACGCGCGTGGCAGCAGGTCGCGGACCATCTGGAGGCGCACGGCCCCTACCTGCTGGGCGCGCAGCGCTCCGCCGCCGACTTCCTGCTGACCATGCTGATGCGCTGGTCGCGCAACATGCCCAGGCCGACCGACCGCTGGCCGGTGTTGCATGCCCACGCGCAGCGCATGAAGGCGCTGCCGAGCTTCAGGGAAGTCTATGCCCGCGAGGGGCTGACGGACTGGACGTGAGCGGAGCTGTCTCTGTAGGAGCGACGTGAGTCGCGACCGCGGACCTTGAGTGGCGTCGATTCTGGTTCGCGAATGACGACGCCGATACGCAACGAATGAAATGCGCCAGCGGCTGCCATGGCGTGCGGTCGCGACTTACGTCGCTCCTACAGAGGCAGCAGCGCGTTCGCTCAGTCCACGTATTCGTCGAACTTCTTTCCACCCTGGAACGGCATCAGATGCTGGCGCAGGATGCCGCGCGGCACCGTCTCCAGCTTCATCACGCCGTACTCTCCGGGCCAGTCTTCCTGCTTCGGCGGCAGCTTGAAGGTGCCCATCAGCATGTCCACCAGCGGCAGGTGGATGGCGTAGTTCACGTCCAGGTAGTCCTTGTGCCGCGCATGGTGCCAGTGGTGGTAGCGCGGCAGCACCAGCAGGTACTCCAGCCAGCCGAAGCGGATGCCGAGATTGGCGTGCGCCAGCACGGCCTGCAGGCCGACTAGGATCACGTAGGCGTTCACCGCCGGCGTGGAGAAGCCCAGCACCAGCAGCGGCAGCAGCACGGCGCTGCGGGTCAGCACGATCTCGACGATATGGATGCGGGAACCCGCCAGCCAGTCCATTTCGCGGCTGGAGTGGTGCACGGCGTGGAAGCGCCACAGCCAGGGAATGTTGTGGTAGGCGCGGTGCAGCAGCGCCTGCGCCAGGTCGGCCACGAACACCGCGATCAGGAACTGCGCCCAGACCGGCAGCGACTGGATCGCGTCCTTCAGGGCCGGGAACGCGGCCAGCCCTGCGATGGTGGACGTGGATGCGGTCACCAGGATCAGGATGAACTGCACCAGCACATGGCTCATGAAGAAGTACGCCACGTCCGTGCGCCAGCCCGGCCGCAGCGGCGAGATCCGGCGCTTGCCCAGGTAGTGCTCCAGCGGCACGAACACCAGCGCCGAGAAGAACAGCGAGATCACGAACCAGTCCAGCCCCAGCGAGTACGGGGTCTTGCCGATGGCGTCGAACTGCACGTTGGTGCCGCCCAGCAGCACGGCCAGGGCCGCGCTGCCCCCGCCGACCAGCGCGATGCGCTTGTTGCGGTCGCGCAGGATGGCCCAGGTGCCCATGGCGAACGCCGCCGCCAGCCCCACCAGCAGCAGGTGGCGGGCGAACTGTTCGTTGTACGCCGCGCGGAACTCCTTGCTGGTCAGCAGTTCCGGGAAATGGAAGCAGGCCACCGCCATCAGGCTGAGCAGGCCCAGCATGGCGGAGGCATAGGCGAAGAACGAACGGCGCGGGCGCGGCATGGGCGGCTTCCTTGGCAGGCGGTACGGATCCTGCGCCCGATCTTACGTCAGGCGATGCGGTTTCCGGCCGCGTCCACCACCGGCTCGCCGTCTTCCTTGCTGAAGGCGCTGCGCTGAGGCTGCGGCAGGATGTCCAGCACCGCTTCCGACGGGCGGCAGAGCTTCGTGCCCAGGGCAGTGACCACGATGGGACGGTTGATCAGCACCGGATGGGCCAGCATGGCGTCGATGAGGGCCGCGTCGTCGGCGTCGGCCAGGCCGAGTTCCGCGTAACGCGGTTCCTTCGCGCGCACCACGTCACGCACGGGCACGCCCATGGCCGCGATCAGCGACAACAGCGTGGCGCGATCGGGTGGCGTGCGCAGGTATTCGATGACCTGCGGTTCGATGCCGGCATTGCGGATCAGTCCCAGCGTGTTGCGCGAGGTGCCGCAGGCGGGGTTGTGGTAGATCGTCACCTCGTCCATCAGTACCAGTCCAGCAGCGAGATGCCCAGGCCCACGTAGGTCGCCTTGTGGTTGTAGTCGATCAGGCTTTCGCCGTAGCCATGGAAGACCTGTACGTGGCCGCGGAACGTGCGATTGATCGGGAAGCCGTAGTCCACCTGCAGCGCGCCGTGCGAGTCGTCGCCACCGCGCAGCGAGTGCCGTCCCAGTACGGTGAAGACGTGGCCGTCTTTCGCATAGGTCAGCATGGCGTCGCCACGGCCGATGTAGTCCTCGATGTCCGGGTTGTCGTCGTCGTTGCCGTCGGGGACGCGGTACCAGGGCCGCACCACGAAGGCCCAGTTCTCGCGATCCAGGCCGATGGTGGCGATGACGCGGTTCCAGCTGCGCGAGAGCGGGTCGCCGCGGCCGTTGGACTGGTGGTTGATACCGATGCCGGCCATGCGGCCTTTCCAGCCGGCGATGCTGTAGTTGTTGCGGAACACCAGCATCACTTCCGGCTCGTAGTTGGTCTCGCGGAACGGGCGCGATTCCTCGCCGTTGTAGACCTGCCAGCGCGAGCTCTGGGTATACGCGCCCCAGATGTCGCCGTTGTCGCCGAACACGTTCTCGGCGAACTTGGTCTTGAAGCTGAGCTGGAACTTGGCCTCGATGTCCTGCAAGGCCTGCGGTTCGGTCACCGTGTTGTCGGGATTCGGGGACGAGGGCGTTTCGTTGACCCGGCTGGTCCAGAAGGCCGGCAGCAGGTACAGCGGCTTGTAGCCGCGCAACTGGAACACGCCCAGCTTGGAGTCCTTGGCCAGTTCCCAGCGGCTGTCCAGCAGGGAGCCGCGGCCGGCATTGGCGATCAGGTCGGCATCGCCCGGATCGTCGGCACGGAACCAGGCCCCCAGCCGCCGGCGGGTGCGCTCGCTCAGCGCCAGGTCCTGGTCCTGCGCCTCGGCGGCGGCGCGGGCGTCGGCCCGCGCCTTCGCGCGTGCGGCCGCTTCGGCCTCTTTCGCCGCCACGGCTTCCTCGTCGGCACGCCGGGTGTCGGCTGCGCTGCGTCCCAGCGCAGCGTCGTAACAGGCCAGGCGGGCAGCATCGTTCTCCAGCGAGAAGCAGGCCTCGGCGGGCGTGGTCGTCGGCGCGCCGTCCTGGGCGTGAGCGGTCAACCCGTATGAAACGCCAATTACCAGCGGAAGCAGTCGGATGCGATGCGTCATGCAGGGGGTCGCTCGGTGGGGGCGCCGCCATTCTGCCAGCCGGCGCGCGAAGATCAGAAGATCCAGGCGAAGACGAACAGGCCCAGCATCGCGAAGGCCACCCCCAGCTTCAGCACCACGCCCAGCACGATGCCCAGCCACGTCCCCAGCCCGACCTTGGTGGCCTGGCGGAATTCGCGGCCGTGCCACAGTTCGCCCAGCAGCGCGCCGACGAAGGGGCCGGCCAACAGGCCGATGGGCATGAAGAACAGCCCGGCGAAGGTACCGATGACCGTGCCCAGCAACGCCTTGCGGCTGGCGCCCACGCGCTGCGCGCCGATGGCGGTGGAGACGATGTCCACCACGAAGGAAAGCGCCGTCAGCCCGCCCAGCACGACCAGCGTGACCCAGCCGATCTGCTGGAAATCACCCGCCCAGGCGGCCAGCAGCATGCCCGCGAACACCAGCGGCAGGCCGGGCAGGGCGGGTAGCAGCACGCCGGCGATGCCGACCAGGATCAGCACGATGGCCAGGGCGTAATACAGGAACTGGATGTCCAATCAATTCTCCTACGGAATCAAGGGGTTGCCGGGGGCTTGACTTTATCGTCCGGGCGTTTGCATTTTCACAAATGCCGGGTTACTGTGCGGCCGCTGCCGTTGCCAAGGTCACCGTGAATCGTGGCCTGATGGGGTAGATCCATGATCCGCTGCATCCTTGTACCTCGCTTCCTCCTTGCAACCAGCCGCCCAGCAGGCGTATCCACCACCCGTTTCAAGGAGCAAGTAGATGTCTGATCGTGAAACCGGAACCGTGAAATGGTTCAACGATGCCAAGGGCTTCGGCTTCATCAGCCGCGAGAATGGTGAAGACGTGTTCGTGCATTTCCGCGCCATCCAGACCCAGGGCTTCAAGAGCCTCAAGGAAGGCCAGAAGGTCACCTTCACCGTCGTGCAGGGCCAGAAGGGCCTGCAGGCCGATGCGGTGCAGCCGGTCTGACCCGACCGCCGAACCGCGCATCCGCGCGTGCTCCACGAAAAAGCCCGGCATGCGCCGGGCTTTTTCTTTTTCAGCGGTCCGGGGGTCAGCGGATGACCACGCGGCCGTTCTGGATGCGCACATAGGTGTTCTCGCGGACGCCACCCAGATCGTGCTGGTTGATGGTCACGCGACGGCCGTCGTCCATGCGCACGGTGATGTTGTAGGTATCGCCGGTGGTCCGGTTCTGGATCGCGTTGCCGGCCGCTGCGCCGGCGACCGCGCCGGCCACGGTGGCGACGTTCTTGTTGCCCTCGCTGCCGCCGGTCCGATCGGAGATCTGGCGCCCGGCGACCGCGCCGACGATGCCACCCAGCACCGCGCCGGTGGCCGACGGCGCGCTGCGGCCCGACGGGACCACGTCGATGCGCTCGACAATGCCGCAGTCGGCGCAGTAGCGGTTGGCCGGTGCGGTGTTGTAGCCGCCGCCGTAACCGCTGGAGTAACCGGGCGAGGTGCTGGCGCAGCCGGCGAGGGCGAGGGTGGCGGTCAGGCCGATGGCGATCAGACGCATGTTCATGGAGCCTCCTGGAGGGTGGGGCCGCCGACATGGCGCGGTCCCTTCACCGGCATGCTCCACACGGACGTGTGAACACCATGACAATCGGGCCGCTTGCGCGGCCCGGATGTCAGGTGCGATTCAGACCTGCGACACGCCTCAGCCGCGGAAGTCCTGATGGCAGGCCTTGCAGTCCGTGCCCACCTTCTCCACCAGCGCCCCGGCGGCGGCGCAGTCGGTGGGCGGCGCGTTCAACGCGGCATCCAGGTCGGCGCGGAACTGGCTGGTGTGCGTCTTGAAGCGGCTGTCGTCGGCGATGCCGGGGAACGCCATCTCCAGATCGTTCGCCATCGCGCGCAGCGTGCGCACGTGCGGGATGGTGTCGGTGGCGGCGCAGCGGTTCTGCTTCACCTTGTCGGCAAGTTGGCCCGAATGCTTGGCCATCACCTGCATCACGCTGTCCGGGAACGGGTCCTGCCGCGCCTGCAGTGCGCGCATCGCCATTACGGTGCAGATGGCGCCCACGACCAGGCCGATCAGGAACAGGAACAGGTAACGCGACGCGGCGGAAGGCTTCTTGGTCTCGGGCTGGCTGGCCATGCGGCGGGCTCCTTGTGGATGACGCGGCGATGGTACGACGGCCGTCACGGTTTGCGCCACGGCTTACACTGGTGGCATGAAGAAAGAACTCAGGGACCGGTTCGCCGGCATCGACAGGCTGTACGGCGTGGGGTCGGTGGAACGCCATGCGGCTGCGCGCGTGGCGGTGGTAGGCATGGGTGGCGTGGGCTCGTGGGTGGTGGAAGCCCTGGTGCGCTCGGGCGTGGGCCATCTCACCCTGATCGACGCCGACGACATCTGCGTGTCCAACACCAACCGGCAGTTGCCTGCGCTGGATGGCCAGTACGGGCGCAACAAGGCCGAGGCGATGGCCGAGCGTTGCCGCGCGATCAACCCGCTGGTCGAGGTGGACGTCATCCCGCAGTTCCTGACGGCGTCCAACATGGCCGACCTGCTGGATCGCGGTTTCGACCTGGTGCTCGATGCCTGCGACAGCTTCCGGGTGAAGGTGGAGATGATCGCGTGGTGCCGCCGCCGCAAGCTGCCCATCGTGGTTTCCGGCTCGGCCGGTGGACGCACCGATCCCACCCAGATCCGGCTGCGCGATCTCTCCCGCACCGAACACGACGCGCTGCTCGCCCTGGTCCGCAAGAAGCTGCGCGCGGAATTCAATTTTCCGAAGAACAAGGACCGCTACTTCGGCGTGCAGGCCGTCTACTCGCTGGAGAACGTCAAGTATCCGCAAGCCGATGGCACGGTCTGCGGCCTGCGCCCGCAACTGGGCGCGGATGCGGCGCTGAAACTGGACTGCGGCGTGGGACTGGGAGCGGCCACCCACATCACCGGCGCGTTCGCGTTCGCCATGGTGGGCAAGGCGCTGGAGCTGCTGGCAAAACCGGCCAAGCGGGGCATCACGCCGGCGGAAGGTTGAACAGCCGTTCCGCGTTGCGCGTGGTGGCCTGTGACACTTCGTCGGCGGTGATCCCGCGCAGGCCCGCGATGACGTCGCGCACCACCGGCAGCCGGGCGGGTTCGTTGCGCTGTCCGCGGATGCCGGCATCGGGCTGGTCGGGCGCGTCGGTTTCCAGTAGCAGGTAGTCCAGCGGCCTCGTGCGGGCGAGGGCGCGAAGGCGGTTGGCGCGCTCGTAGGTCACCGGTCCTCCCAGCCCGATCAGGAATCCCAGCTGCCACAGCTGGCGCGCCTGCTCCGGGCTGCCGGAGAAACTGTGCACCACGCCGCGCAGGCGGCCGACCCGCTTTACCGACGCGATCACGGCGTCCACCGCGCGCCGCGCATGCACGATCAGCGGCAGGTCGAACTCGCGCGCCAGTCGCAGCTGTCCCTCGAAGTAGCGGCGCTGTTCGTCTTCATCCAGGCCTTCGACGAAGAAATCCAGTCCGCATTCGCCGATCGCCAGTGGGTGCTCGCGCTCGATCCATGCGCGCAGCGCGTCCAGATGCGCGGGCCGGTGTTCGGTCAGGTACATCGGGTGCAGTCCGTAGGCCGGGAACAGGCCTGCGCCTTGCGCACAGACCTCGCGCAGTTTCGGCCAGCTCGAGGCGGCCACGGCCGGCACCACCTGCCGGGTCACGCCAGCGGCGCGTGCCCGCGCCAGCGCCGCATCGCGGTCGCCGTCGAACTCGGGCGCGTCGAAGTGGCTGTGGCTGTCGACCAGCATCACGTCAGCGTCGGGCGTCCGTGGCCTCGAGCGAGGACGGCGGATCCTTGCGGCGTTTCCAGTTGGCCAGTAGCAGGGTGCCCAGGCCGAACAGGATCTCGTCCACGAACGGGACCGGATCGGGCAGGAACAGGGTCACCACGAACAGTGCGGCGGTGATCTTGAACAGGGTGGGATAGCGCAGCTTGCGCGCCCAGTCGAGGAGAGGCAGGAGAACGGGATTGGGCATGACGCAGGCACTCGACCGCGGTGGAATGGCATCACGCTAACATGATCATCGCCTGACGGAATCGTTCATTTTCCGTTGGTTTTCGTGGCCTTGTCCGGGTACTTGGTTCAGGTTCGCAGTGGTGCAATGATGACCAATGTGAATCGGGGTCAGCCCGACTTGGAGGCAGCGATGAAGAGCAATACCACTACGATCCTGGTCGCCGTTGGCGCGCTGCTGGTGGGCGGTGTGGCCACCGCGGCTTTCCTCAAGGGCGGCGACAAGAGCCCCACGGCGCAGGACGGCCTGGTGACCGCCGCAGACGGCGCGCTGGTCGCCGATGATGCCGCGGCCACCGACAATCAGCTGCCGGTCGGCACCCTGCAGTACGCCGAGGTGGTGAAGGCCGAGCCGATCACCAGTTCGGAGAAGCTTTACGCGACCGTCATCGGCACCGAGCCGGTGCGCGAAACCACCACCACCAGCACCCCGCGCGAAGTCTGCGAAGACGTGGTCGTGCAGGAGCGCCTGCCCGAGCGCGACGGCAATGCCGGCGGCACGGTCGCAGGCGCGGTGATCGGCGGCCTGCTGGGCAACCAGGTGGGCGGCGGCAGCGGCAAGAAGGCGGCCACCGTGGCCGGTGCCGTGGCCGGCGGCGTGATCGGCAACCAGGTGGACAAGCGTCACGTGGGCGGCAAGGTCGTCAACCGCACCGAGCGCCAGTGCCACACCGAGAACGCGACCTCCGAGTCCTCGCGCGTGACCGGTTACAACGTCACCTACCGCAACCCGGACGGCACCACCGGCACCATGCGCATGGACAGCAAGCCGGGCACCCGCATCGCCATGGGCACCACTGACAAGGTGATCGGCTATGACGTGACCTACCGTTTCGAGGGTCAGGACAAGACCATCCGGATGGACCAGAAGCCGGGCGAGCGCCTGCCGGTCATCGACGGCCAGGTCGTGACCCAGACCGCCAGCGTGGATGCGCCCGGGCAGGGCTGAAGCCCGGGGTCCCGCCCGGACCTGCATTTCAACGTGGCACCCCTCGAAGGCCGGCGTTTCGCCGGCCTTCGCTTTGCGGACTGGCGCTTACCCGCGCGGGGGCCACCGCATACAATCGCCGGATACCTCAAACGCCGGTTGAAGCACGATGGCTCTGAACCCGTACGACCTGTTCGATGTGCGTTCCCTGCTGAGCGAAGAGGAGCGCGCCGTCCAGGACGCCGTCGCCCGTTTCACCGACGAGCGCGTGCGGCCGATCATTGGCGACGCCTTCGACCAGGGCCGTTTCCCGAAGGAACTGGTGCCGGAGATCGCCGAGCTGGGCCTGCTGGGCTCCTCCCTGCCGGAGAAGTACGGCTGCGCCGGCCTCAACGCCGTCAGCTACGGCCTGATCTGCCAGGAACTCGAGCGCGGCGACAGCGGCATCCGCAGCTTCGTCAGCGTGCAGTCCTCGCTGTGCATGTATCCCATCTACGCCTACGGCAGCGAGGAACAGCGCCAGCGCTGGCTGCCGGACATGGCCGCCGGCAAGGTCATCGGCTGCTTCGGCCTGACCGAACCACACGGCGGCTCCGACCCGGCCAACATGAAGACCCATGCGCGCCGCGATGGCGACGACTGGGTGATCAACGGCTCCAAGATGTGGATCACCAACGGCAACCTGGCCGACATCGCCATCGTGTGGGCGCAAACCGACGACGGCATCCAGGGGTTCCTGCTCGAAAAGGGCATGGCCGGCTTCACCGCGCAGGAGATCAAGCACAAGATGAGCCTGCGTGCGTCGGTCACCAGCGCGCTGTTCTTCGACAACGTGCGTGTGCCCGACAGCAGCCGCCTGCCGAACGTGAAGGGCCTGAAGGGCCCGCTGGGCTGCCTGACCCAGGCGCGCTACGGCATCACCTGGGGCCCGATCGGCGCGGCCATCGCCTGTCTGGACGAGGTGCTGGCCTATACCAAGGAACGCATCCTGTTCGACCGCCCGGTGGCCGCCACGCAGAGCGCGCAGATCAAGATGGCCGAGATGGCCCGCCGCATCACCCTGGCGCAGCTGCTCTCGCTGCAGCTGGGGCGGCTGAAGGACGCCGGCACCATGGCGCCGCAGCAGGTATCGCTGGCGAAGTGGAACAACTGCCGCATGGCCATCGACATCGCGCGCGAATGTCGCGACCTGCTGGGCGGCGCCGGCATCACCACCGAGCATGCCGCCATCCGCCACGCGCTCAACCTGGAGTCGGTCATCACCTACGAGGGCACCGAAACCGTGCACCAGCTGGTGATCGGCCGCGAGCTGACGGGCATCAACGCGTTCTGACGCCGTCCGCTCCCGCGCGTGGGCGCGGGTGCAGCGAAGTCGAGCGTCGCCGCTCGTCGTGTCCGGATTTCTGGTGGGATGGTGTGGCGTCGATGGACCTTTCCGATCTCCAGCTTGAAACTCCACGCCTGTTGCTGAGGCTGCCGCGACGGGACGATTACGAAGCCTGGGCGGCGTTCGGTGCCGATGAGGAAGCCACGCGCTTCATCGGTGGCATGCAGGCCCGCTCGCCTGCGTGGCGGAGCCTCGCCGCGACGCTCGGCAGCTGGCACCTGCAGGGGTTCGGCATGTTCTCGGTGATCGAGAAGGCGACCGGTCGCTGGGTCGGCCGGGTCGGACCGTGGCAACCGGAAGGCTGGCCGGGGACCGAGGTGGGCTGGAGCATCGCGCGCGAAGCCTGGGGCAGGGGCTATGCGCCCGAAGCCGCCGCGGCCAGTACCGACTGGGCGTTCGATCACCTGGGCTGGAGCGAGGTGATCCACACCATCGATCCGGACAACGCCAATTCCAAGACGGTGGCCGCCAAGCTGGGTTCGACCTATCTGCGGATGGACCGCCTGCCCGAACCGCACCACGAGAAGCCGGTCGAAGTCTGGGGCCAGACGCGTACGCAGTGGCAAGCGCGAAAGGCCGTGCATCCGTGACGTCCACGTCCGCACTGCATGCAGGCCTGCACCATGCCCTGCCGCAGATGGCGCGGACCTTCCGCGACCCCTGGTGGATCATCGGCAGCGCCGCGCTGGCGCTGGCCGGAGTCCCCGGTATCGTGCCGCAGGACATTGACGTGCTCTGCAGCCGGCAGGACGCGCTGCGCTTGTGCCAGACATGGGCCGACCATGTCGATACGGCTCACCGACCCGCGGACGAAACCCGCTTCCGTTCCACCTTCGCGCGTTTCGCACACCTGCCGATGCCGGTGGAAGTCATGGGCGGGCTGGAGCTGCTGGCGGAGGCCGGATGGCAGCCCGTACGGGTGAACCATGACATGCGCATCGATGCCGCAGGGATCGCCGTGTGCATCCCGACGCTGGAAGAGCAGCGCCGCATCCTGCGCGCATTCGGACGCGACAAGGACCTCGCCAAGGCCGCCCGCATCGCCCTTCCGGAGCATCCGCATGTCGCCTGATCCCGTCACCGTCCATGGCATGTCCACCTCGGGCAACTGCCACAAGGTGCGCCTGCTGCTCGAGCAGCTGGGCCGGCCCTACACGTGGATCGAAGTCGACAGCGCCCACGGCGGCCCCCGCACGCCCGAATACCTGGCGAAGAACCCGAACGGCAAGGTGCCGATGCTGGAGCGCGCCGATGGCGCCATCCTGGTGGAGTCGAACGCCATCCTCTGTTGGCTGGCGGAGGGCAGCACCTACCTGCCGGCCGATGCATGGCAGCGTGCGCAGGCATTGAGCTGGCTGTTCTTCGAGCAGTACAGCCACGAGCCATACATCGCCGTCGCGCGCTTCATCCGCGGCTGGACACCGCTGGATTCGCCGCGTCGTGCCGACCTGCCGCGCCTGCACGAGCGGGGCATGCAGGCGCTGGCGGTGATGGAGAAGCACCTCGCGCAGGCAGCGTGGTTCACCGGTCCTAACTACGGCGTGGCCGACATCGCACTGTTCGCCTACACCCACTGCGCGGCAGAGGGCGGTTTCGACCTGGCCGCGTTTCCCCATATCACCGACTGGCTGGCGCGGGTGCGCGCGCAGCCGGGTTTTGTTCCCATGCCCGGCGTGAGCGACGAAGTCGCCATGCGCCTGGCGTCCTCCTGATCCGAGCGAGCACATGACGTTGAAAGCGATCCCCGCACGCATGAAGGGCCTGAACCGGGCCGAGATCTGCGACCAGAATTTCATCGAATTCGTGAAGGAGTGGGACGGCCCCGTGCGCAGCGCGCCGGCCGCCACCGATCCCGTGCTGCCCGGCAGTGCGCTGGATGCGCGCAGCTTCGTCGAGCTGCTGGAGTCGCAGCTGATCAGCCGCCACCTGGACCTGATGGCGCGCGTGCTGCGCGTGCAGAACAAGGTCTTCTACACCATCGGCTCCAGTGGGCACGAAGGCAACGCGATGGTCGCGCGGCTGGCGCGCCACACCGACCCCGCATTCCTGCATTACCGCAGCGGCGGTTTCATGGCCGAACGGTTCCGCAAGTTGCCCGGCATGGACCCGGTGATGGACTCGGCGTTGAGCTTCGCCGCAAGCGCCGAGGACCCGGCGTCCGGCGGCCGCCACAAGGTGTGGGGCAGCAAGCCGTTGTGGGTGCTGCCGCAGACCTCGACCATCGCCTCGCACCTGCCGAAAGCACTGGGTACCGCGGTGGCGATCGAACAGGCGCGCCGCATCGGCCATGCGCTCCCGATTCCCGAGGACAGCATCGCGATCTGTTCGTTCGGCGACGCCTCGAGCAACCATGCCACGGCGCAGACCGCCTTCAACGCCGCCGCGTGGACCGCGTACCAGAAGCTGCCGGCGCCGGTGCTGTTCGTCTGCGAGGACAACGGCATCGGTATTTCGGTGAAGACGCCCGACGGCTGGATCGGCCGCAACTTCCGCGATCGCGCGGACCTGGACTACTTCCACGCCGACGGCCTGGACCTGGCGGCCGGCTATGGCCAGGTGCAGGCGGCCGTCGAGCATTGCCGCCGTACGCGCCGGCCGACGTTCCTGCACCTGCGCACCACCCGGATCATGGGTCACGCGGGTACCGATTTCGAGATCGAGTGGCGTCCGCTGGAGGAGTTGTGCGCGGTCGAGGCGACCGACCCGCTGCTGCGCTCGGCGGCGATCGCGCTGGAATCGGGACTGCTGACGAAGGACGCGCTGCTCGGGCTGTACGAAGCCACGCGCGCGCGCTGTTTCGCCGCGGCCGTGGACGCCGACCGCCGGCCGCGCATCACCACGCTGGAGCAGGTGATGGCGCCGCTGGCGCCGTATACCCCCGATGCGGTGGCGGCCGAGGCGGCACGCACGGCGCCGCACGACAGGCGCGTGGCCGCCTTCGGCAGCGAGGACAGACTGCCGGAGAAGCTGCCGCCCAGGCACCTTGCCATCCAGATCAACAACGCGCTGCACGACCTGTTCTGCAAGTACCCCGAAACGCTGCTGTTCGGCGAGGACGTGGCGCAGAAGGGCGGCGTGTACACGGTGACCAAGGGCCTGCAGAAGGCATTCAAGGGCAGCCGCGTGTTCAATACGCTGCTGGACGAGACCATGATCCTGGGCCTGGCCCAGGGTTATGCCAACATGGGCATGCTGCCGCTGCCTGAGATCCAGTACCTGGCGTACTTCCACAACGCCTGCGACCAGATCCGTGGCGAAGCCGCCAGCCTGCAGTTCTTCAGCAACGACCAGTACCGCAACCCGATGGTCGTGCGCATCGCCGGCCTGGGCTACCAGCGAGGCTTCGGTGGGCATTTCCACAACGACAACTCGATCACCGCCCTGCGCGACATCCCGGGCCTGGTCGTGGGCTGTCCCTCGCGCGGCGACGACGCGGCCACCATGCTGCGCACGTTGGCCGCGCTGGCGAAGGTGGATGGGCGCGTCACCGTGTTCCTGGAGCCGATCGCGCTGTACATGACCAAGGACCTGCACGAGGCCGGCGACGGACAGTGGCTGTTCCCGTATCCGCCGCAGGACGAGGCGATGCCGCTCGGCGAAGGTCGCGTGTACGGCGAGGATGCGGACGACCTGGTCATCTTCACGTACGGCAACGGCGTGCCGATGAGCCTGCGCGCCGCGCGCACCATCGAGGGCAGGCACGGCTGGAAGGTGCGCGTGGTCGACCTGCGCTGGCTGGTGCCGCTCAACGAGGCTTTCATCGCGGCGCAGGCGAAGACGGCCAAGCGCATCCTGGTGGTGGACGAAGGCCGGCACGCCGCAGGCGTCGGCGAGGGCGTCATCACGGCCATCGCCGAAGCGGGCCACCATGCGCGTCCGTTCCAGCGCGTGGTGGGGGCCGACACCTACACCCCGCTGGCGGGCGCGGCGTTCCTGGTGCTGCCCGGCGATGAGGACATCGTCGCGGCGGCGGACAGGCTGGCATGATCGCCATTCCCCTTCACTGAGGAATGGATATGCCCACGCTCCGGATCGGCCTCCTCATCGGCAGCCTGCGCGCCGGTTCCTTCAACCGCCAGTTGGCCGACGCCGTGCGGACGCTGGCGGGCGGCCGCTTCGTCTTCGAGGAGATCGGCATCGGCGACCTGCCGCTGTACGACCAGGACGACGACGCGGCGTTTCCCGCTGCCGGCCTGCGCTTCAAGCAGCAGGGGGAGGCCTGCGACGCGCTGCTGTTCGTCACGCCGGAGTACAACCGTTCCATTCCCGGCGTCCTGAAGAACGCCATCGACATCGGGTCGCGTCCCGGCGGCAGCAACTCATTCGCGGGCAAACGCGCGGCGATCATCGGCACGTCGCCGGGAGCGCATGGCACGGTGTCGGCGCAGCAGCACCTTCGCAACGTGCTGTCCGCCGTGGACCTGGCGGTCCTTCCGCAGCCGGAAATCGCCATCCAGTATCGCGAAGGCCAGATCGACGCCGATGGCAACGTCAGCGACGAACGCCTGCGCAAGCGCCTGCAGCTGTTCCTCGACCGCTTCGAGGCCTGGCTGGCCGCGTAGCGGGGCATGCGCCCCGTTCCGGGCGGGGGCCTCTGCTCACCCCGCGGCCTACGGGCGCAGGAGCGCCAGCCCGTCGCGCAGCCGCTGCAGGGGAGGGCGGGTCGCCGGAGCGTCGTCGGCCAGGGTGCGGGCCAGGGCGCGCCGGAAGGGCGTCAGGTGTCGCCCCGCGCGCAGCACCGTTTCGCGCACGACGCGCGCGGGCGCACGATCGTTGGTGTAGAGCTCCACGATCGCCCGGGTGGCAAGGTACAGCGGCCGCGTGCCCCGACGGTGCCGCCGCTCGTAGCGGGCCAGGCCTTCGGCGCATCCCAGGTCGCCACCGCAACGCACGGCCTGGCGTGCCATGTCCGTCAGCCGCGCCACGCTGTCCAGGCCCAGGTTGAAGCCGTGCGCGGTGACCGGGTGCATGCCGACCGCCGCATCGCCCGCCAGGGCGAAGCGGCGTGCGACGAAACGTCGCGCGTAAACACCCACCAACGGATACACGTGGCGGCTGCTTTCCAGCCGCATGTGGCCCAGCCGATGGCCATAGCGCTGCTCCATTTCGTGGGCGAACGCGTCGACGTCCAGCGCGGCCAGACGCCTGGCCGCGCTGTCCGGCAGGGTGACCACGACCGAGGCCTGGTGTTCCTGCAGCGGCAGCAGGGCCAGCGTCTGTCCATGGCCGAACCATTCCCACGCCACGCCCTGGTGCGGCTGCTCGTGGTGCATGCGGCACACCAGCATGCTCTTGCCGAAATCGTACTGGTCCGCGCCGATGCCCATCGCACGGCGCGTCTCCGAGAACCGGCTGTCGGCGGCCACCAGTAGCGGCGCCTCCAGTCGCAGGCCGTCGCCCAGGGTCACGCAGGCGTGGTCGTCGGTGGTGCGGACCGCATGCACGCGTGCGCCATCGAAGAAATCCAGTCCGGGCATGTCGCCCACCGCCTTCCACGCCGCCTCGCGAATACGCTGGTTGGGCACCAGCATGCCCAGCTCGGACTTGCCTGCCAGCGCGGCATCGATGCGCATGTCGTGCAGGCAGTCGCCTTCCATCACCCGCGCGGCGCGCAGGGGCGACGCGGCGTCGTCGGGCAGGTGCTGCCAGATGCCGAGATCGCGCAGTTGCCGGATCGAGGCGTGCGTGAGGGCGATCTCGCGTCCGTCGAAGGCGGGTTCGGCGATTGCGGCACGCGCCTGACGCTCCACCAGCGCCACCTTCAGGTCGAGGTCGCACAGTGCCTTGGCCAGGCACAGGCCGGCCGGGCCGGCGCCGATGATGATGACGTCGTGATGCATGCGCATGCCTTCTGCTGCGGAGGTTCCGGGCAGTCTAGGCAGGCACGCGCGAACGGCATTGACGTGGATCAATCCCGGCGCGGTTGTCCCTCAGCGGCGCAGGCCGTCGTACAGGGGCAGCCGTTCCAGTGCGTTGCCCTCGGCGGACAGGCCGGTGCCCGCATGGTCCAACGGCATCACGGCCAGCAGCAGCGTGCGCGCGTCATCGGGCGCCACGCACACCACCTCGCCCACGTCCTGCGCCTCGTGACGAACGGCGGCGCCGGCCACGACAGGGCCCGCGGCGGCGAAGCACTGCAGCGAGCGCTTCGCCTTGCCGAGGAAATGCGTGCGCGCCACGATTTCCTGCCCCGGGTAACAGCCTTTCTTCACGCTGTAGGCGGCCAGCCGGTCCAGTGCCAGTTGCTGCGGCGTCCACTGCTCGCGCTGGGAGGCCGGCAGGCGGGGCAGGCCGTGGCGCAGGTCCGACACCTGCCACGCGAGACGTGCAGCCTCGTCGTCCGGCGCCGCGGTGCCGATCCGCAACGTGCGCGGACCGCCATCGCCCCCCATGTCCAGTTCAACGGCGTCGCCCGCCGTACCCAGCAGGTTGCCTTGCGCGTGCGCGGGCGCGGCGTTGGCGCCACCGATGGCCCTGTCCGCGGGGACTTCGATCTTCAACTTTCGTCTAAACACGAAACGCCGCAGCGCTTCGGCGAACAGCTCGGCGTGGTGGTCGGGCAGCACCAGCCACACGCGGTCCTCGGCCAGCCTGGCCAGCGCGAACACCGCGATCACGCGCCCTTTGGGCGTCAACCACGCGTTCCACTGCCAGCATCCCGGCGCCAGCGCGGCGACATCGTTGGCGAACTGGGCGTGGGCGAAAGCCACGGCATCCGGGCCTTCCAGCGTCACCAGCGCATGGTCGGGCAGGCTGAAAACCGGCGGAGTGGTAGGGGAAAGGTTGTAAGCCAAGGGGGCGAGGATTAAAATTTTGTGCGTTGCGAGACCACCATGATAGGTCAAACACCCCCGACTCCCGACCCCGATCCCGGAACACAGCCGTCCGATACCTCACCGCCGACACCGGGCGAAGGGGCAGCAGACACGGCCGTGCAGAAGGAGATCGGCGGCCGCGACGGGCCCGAGCCCACGCGTTACGGGGATTGGGAAAAGAACGGGCGCTGCATCGATTTCTGAGCAGTGCGCGTAAAGCCAACGCGGTCCTGACCGCCCAGCCGAGACAACGAGCGCAACGCATGGCGACTCCACAACGTCCGCTTTCCCCCCATCTGCAGGTCTACCGTTGGCAGATCCAGATGGTGACCTCCATCCTGCATCGCGCCACCGGCATCGTCCTGGCCGCGGGCGCCCTGCTGATCACGGCGGGGCTGGTGGGGCTGATGATCGGCCCGGATGCCTGGAACTGCTTCACCGGACATGCGGGCGCCTGGTACGGCCAGTTGTTCCTGTTCGGCTGGACCTGGGCCTTCGCCTACCACCTGTGCAACGGCATCCGCCACATCGTGCAGGACTTCGCCATCGGCTACCGCATCGCCACGTTCGTGCGCAACAGCTGGCTGTCGGTGATCGGCAGCCTGGTCATCACCGCCCTGGTGTGGGGCTACGTGCTGCTGGGAGGTGGCGCATGAGCGACTTCCGTACCCCCATCAAGACCGCGCGCGGCCTCGGCTCGGCGAAGACCGGTACCGAACATTTCGTCCACCAGCGCCTGACCGCCCCCGCGCTGGTCGCGCTGACCATCTGGTTCCTGGTGTTCGTGCTGAGCCTGTCCGGCGCCGACTACGTCACCGCCACGGCGGCCATCGCCCAGCCCTGGAACGCCATGCTGCTGGTCGGCTTCCTGGTCGCCATGTTCTGGCACGCCCAGCTCGGCCTGCAGGTCGTACTGGAAGACTACGTGCACAACTCGCTGCTCGCCCTCGCGGTGCAGACCACCGTCAAATTCATCGCCGTGCTGGGCGCCATCGTGAGCGTCTTCGCCGTGGCCCGCATCGCGCTGGGGAACTGAGCCACATGTCCGCTTACAAGATCACCGAACACAAGTACGACATGGTCGTGGTGGGCGCCGGCGGCGCCGGCCTGCGCGCGACCTTCGGCCTGGCCGCCAAGGGCCTGCAGACCGTATGCCTGACCAAGGTCTTCCCGACCCGCTCGCACACCGTGGCGGCGCAGGGCGGCATCTCCGCCGCGCTGGGCAACATGGGCGAGGACGACTGGCGCTACCACTTCTACGACACCATCAAGGGCTCGGACTGGCTGGGCGCCCAGGACGCCATCGAGTACATGTGCCGCGAGGCCATCCCGGCCATCATTGAGCTGGAGCACTACGGCGTGCCGTTCTCCCGCACCGAGGACGGCAAGATCTACCAGCGTCCGTTCGGCGGCATGACCACCAAGTTCGGTGAAGGCCCGCCGGCCCAGCGTACCTGCGCCGCGGCCGACCGTACCGGCCACGCCATGCTGCACACGCTGTACCAGCAGTCGCTGGCGCACGATGCGCGCTTCATGGTCGAGTACTTCGCGCTGGACCTGATCTTCGACGAAGAGGGCGCCTGCCGCGGCGTGCTCGCCCTGGACATGGCCACCGGCACGCTGCACCTGTTCCGCGCCCACGGCGTGGTGCTGGCCACCGGCGGCTACGGCCGCGCCTACTTCTCGGCGACGTCTGCCCATACCTGCACCGGCGACGGTGGCGGCATGGTGATGCGCGCCGGCCTGCCGATGCAGGACATGGAGTTCGTGCAGTTCCACCCGACCGGTATCTACGGCGCGGGCTGCCTGATCACCGAGGGCGTGCGCGGCGAAGGCGGCATCCTGCGCAACAGCAACGGCGAGCGCTTCATGGAGCGCTATGCGCCGCACTACAAGGACCTGGCCTCGCGCGACGTGGTCAGCCGTTCGATGACCATCGAGATCCGCGAAGGCCGCGGCGTGGGCGAGCACAAGGACCACATCCTGCTCGACCTGACCCACCTGGGCCCCGAAGTCATCAACGAGAAGCTGCCCGGCATCGCCGAGAGCGCCCACATCTTTGCCGGCGTGGACGTGACCAAGCAGCCCATCCCGGTCATCCCGACCGTGCACTACAACATGGGCGGCATCCCGACCAATTACCACGGTGAAGTGGTGCGCAAGGTCGGCGACAACCCGGACGCGGTCGTGCCGGGCCTGTACGCGATCGGCGAAGCCGCCTGCGTGTCCGTGCATGGCGCCAACCGCCTGGGCTCGAACTCGCTGCTGGACTTGGTGGTGTTCGGTCGCGCGGTGGCCAACCGCTGCGCCGAGACGATCAAGAGCGGTTCGTCGCACAAGCCGCTGGCGGGCGACGCCTGCGACAAGGCGCTGTCGCACCTGGACAAGCTGCGCAACGCCAACGGCGATACGCCCACGGCGGTCATCCGCGACAACATGCAGCGCACGATGCAGGCCGACGCCGCCGTGTTCCGCACCAGCAAGACGCTGAAGGAAGGCTGCGACAAGATGGCCGACATCTTCTCCAGCTTCCAGGACGTGAAGGGCAGCGACCGTTCGCTGGTCTGGAATTCGGACCTGATCGAAACCTACGAGTTGCACAACCTGTTGCTCAATGCCGTGGCCACGATCAACTCGGCCGAACAGCGCCACGAGAGCCGCGGCGCGCACGCGCACGAGGACTTCCCGGAGCGCGACGACGTCAACTGGCAGAAGCACACGCTGGTCAATGTCGCAGACGACGGCACCTGCAGCTTCGATTCCCGCCCCGTGCACATGTACACGCTCAGCAAGGACGTGGATGTGGTGCCGCCCAAGCCGCGCGTTTACTGAGCCGGGAGACCCGACACATGGCTGAATTTTCCCTCCCGAAGAACTCGCGCATCACCCAGGGCAAGCACTTCCCCGCGAAGGGCGCCAAAAACGTGCGCACCTTCAAGGTGTACCGCTGGAACCCGGACGACGGCGCCAATCCGCGCACCGACACCTACGAGATCGACCTCGACAAGTGCGGCCCGATGGTCCTGGACGCGCTGATCAAGATCAAGAACGAGATCGATCCCACGCTGACGTTCCGCCGTTCGTGCCGCGAGGGCATCTGCGGTTCGTGCGCCATGAACATCGATGGCACCAACACGCTGGCCTGCACCAAGGCCATCGGCGACTGCACCAAGGCGGAAGTGCCGATCTATCCGCTGCCGCACATGGACGTGGTGAAGGACCTGGTTCCGGACCTGACCCACTTCTACGCGCAGTACGCCTCGATCAAGCCGTGGATCCGCACGCAGACCCCGGCACCGCCGGACCGCGAGCGCCTGCAGTCGCCGGAAGACCGCAAGAAGCTGGACGGCCTGTACGAGTGCATCCTGTGCGCCTGCTGCTCGACCAGCTGCCCCAGCTATTGGTGGAACGGCGAGCGTTACCTCGGCCCGGCGATCCTGCTGCAGGCCTATCGTTGGATCATCGACTCGCGCGATGAGGACACGGGTGCGCGCCTGGACGATCTGGAAGATCCGTTCAAGCTGTACCGCTGCCACACCATCATGAACTGCGCCCGCACCTGTCCGAAGGGCCTGAACCCGGCGCTGGCGATCGCCGAGATCAAGAAGCTGATGATGGCGCGTCGCGCCTGACCGCATGGGTGCCGCACCTGTCACGGCGATCCTCTGGCCCGCGGTGGCGATGGCTGGCCTGACCTTCCTGGTGTGGGTCAGGCTGTACCAGTTGCGCCTGGGTGAGATGGCCCGCAAGCGCATCCACGCGCAGGCCTTGGCGAGTGCGGCCGATTCGGTGCGCCTGCTGTCCGATACCCGCGCGTCGGACAACTTCCGCAACCTGTTCGAGTTGCCGGTGCTGTTCTACGCCGGTGTGCTGCTGGCGGCCCACATCGGCATGTCGGACATGGTCTCGCTTGCCCTCGCGTGGGCCTTCGTCGGGTTGCGGGCCGTGCACAGTGCGGTCCACTGCACCTTCAACCACGTCATGACGCGCTTCGTCGCCTATGCGCTGGCGACACTGGTACTGATCGCCTTCTGGGCGCGCCTGGCCTTCGCACTGGCAGCGGCATGAGCGACGATCCCGAACTCAAGCGTATCCGCTGGCGCTGCCGGCGCGGCATGCGCGAACTGGACCAGTTGTTCGACCGTTACCTGGCGCGCTGCTGGGCGACCGAATCCGAACCGCAACGGGTGGTTTTCCTACGCCTGCTCGATTGCGAGGACGATAAGCTCTGGCGCTGGTTCATGGGCTACGAGCACTGTCCCGATGCGGAACTCGCCGCGCTGGTCGAAAGGATCCGTCAACTGCCGGCTTGAGTGGCGTCCCTCGCGCCTGCTGCAGGCGGTGCTGATCCTGCTGGGGGCGCTGGGTGCGGCCTCCGTCCTGGCGAGCGAAATGCCCCGTCCATGGGCCTGGCCTGTCGCGGTCGCGGCGCTGGCCTGGGGCGGATGGCAGGCACGCAGCGAGGGGAGGAGGCCTCGGCGCGCCTTCTGGTTTCCGGGAAACGACCGCCTGCCCACCGTCGACGGTACGCCGATGCAGGACGCGCACGTCCTCTGGCGTGGCCCGCTGGCGTTCCTGCGGTGGCGCGAGGGTGCAGGGCGGCGCTGGCAGCATGCCGCGTGGTGGCCCGATACGCTGCCGGCACAGCAGCGGCGTGAACTCCGGCTTGCTGCGGGCGCCGGGGACGCTGGGCGGCACCGGGGGGATCGGGCACCATAGGCGCATGTTCAAGCCCATCCCCGTCGCCATCGGCCTGCGCTATCTCCGCGCCAAGCGCCGCAACGGTTTCATCTCCTTCATCTCGCTGGCCTCGGTCGTCGGCATCGCGCTGGGCGTGATGATCCTGATCACCACGTTGTCGGTGATGAGCGGCTTCCAGCGCGAGATCCGCGACCGCCTGTTGCAGGCCACCGCGCACGCCACCGTGATGGGGGCGGGCGAGGCCATGCAGGACTGGCCGCATGCCACCAAGATCGCGATGGATGATCCCCGCGTGTCCGGGGCCGCCCCCTTCATCCACGTGCAGGCCATGCTGACCGGCAACGCCGACCCGCAGGGCGCGCTGGTCACCGGCATCCTGCCGGGCGAGGAGCCCAAGGTCTCCGTCATCGGCGACAAGATGAAGGCGGGCACGCTGGATTCGCTGAAGCCGGGCGAGTTCCACATCCTGCTGGGACAGGAACTGGCGGCCTGGCTGCGGGTCGGTGTGGGCGACAGCGTTATGGTGACGACGAGCGAATTGCAGAGCACTGCATTCACCGTGTCTCCAAGGATCAAACGCTTCACCGTCACCGGCATCTTCGCGGTCGGTCACAACGATGTGGACCGCAACCTGGCGCTCGTGCACATGGGCGACCTGCAGCGCGTGCTGCGGATGGGCGAGGGCGTGACCGGCGTGCGCCTGAAGCTGCACGACATGTACCAGTCCTGGGACGTGGCGCGGGATCTCGCGCTGCGGCTGCAGGGGCCGTACCGCATCAGCGACTGGACCAGCGAGAACGCCAACCTCTACCACTCGCTGAAAATGGAGAAGACGGTGATGGGCATCCTGCTGTCCTTCATCATCCTGATGGGCGCCTTTTCGCTGGTGAACTCGCAGGTCATGCTGGTCACCGACAAGCAGGCCGACATCGCCATCCTGCGCACGCTGGGCCTGACGCCGCGCGGCGTGATGCAGGTCTTCATGGTGCAGGGCGTGCTGATCGGCGTGATGGGCACCGTACTGGGCGTGATCGGTGGCATCCTGCTGACGATCAATCTGGAGCACATCCTCGCGGCCATCGAAGCGGTGTTCAACGTCACCCTGCTGCCGTCGGATGTCTACTACATCACGGGCCTGCCCTACGAACTGGATGCGGGCGAGGTGGTGCTGATCGCAACGGTCGCGCTGACCATGAGCTTCCTGGCTACGTTGTATCCCGCGTGGCGCGCCGCCCGCACACAGCCCGCGGAGGCGCTGCGCTATGAATGAGTCCATCCGTTCCGCGGTCATCCACGCCGAAGCACTGGGCAAGACCTACGCCGAAGGCAAGCTGCGCACCCCCGTGTTCGACGGCCTCGAACTGAACGTGCAGCCCGGCGAGACCGTGGCCATCGTCGGTGCCTCGGGTGCCGGCAAGAGCACGCTGCTGCATCTGCTGGGTGGCCTAGACACGCCCACGTCCGGCGAGGTCTACGTGGCCGGCAAGAAGATGTCGTCGCTGTCGGACGCCGCGCGCGGGCAGCTTCGCAATACGTCGCTCGGCTTCGTCTACCAGTTCCATCACCTGCTGCCCGAGTTCACCGCGCTGGAGAACGTGATGATGCCGGTGATGCTGGGCGGCACCGGTGCGGCCGACGCCGCCGCACGCGCGAAGGCATTGCTGGAATCCGTGGGCCTGGGGCACCGCCTCGAGCACAAGCCCGGCGAGCTGTCCGGCGGTGAAAGGCAGCGCGCCGCGGTCGCTCGTGCCCTGGTCAACCAGCCTGCCTGCGTGCTCGGCGACGAACCGACCGGCAACCTGGACGAGAAGACGGCGGCGACGGTGTTCGACCTGATGCTGGAGCTCAATCGCGCCCAGAAGACCAGCCTGGTGCTGGTCACCCACGACCGGCGCCTGGCACGCCGGCTGGACCGAGTGCTCGAACTGCACGAGGGCAAGTTGCGCGAGCTGGCGCCCGACGCAGTGTGAGCGGACGCAGGCTGGTCAGCCGTCCGATGCGTCAGTCGTCCGCACTCACCCCGGCGCGAACGGAGCTAAGCGGCCCGGGAAGCGGATTCGGCTTGAAAGAAGTGCTAGGCGGCATTAGTAAGCGCCGCCGTCCTGTTTAAAGAAGACCAGGTCCTGGCGAATCTTGTCGTGCGCCACGTCCTGAGTACGGGCAAAGCCAATTCGCCCGTCATGCCGAATGGTTGTAGCCCGACGCAAGTAGCCTGCGAGAGCGTCACGCTCGGCAGCAGGGCTGAAGATGATCTGATCGCCCTGCAGTTGCCAAGAGCCTGTCGCCTCTCCGTAGACACCCAAGCAACCCTGCCAGTCGCTAGCAAAGGTCCCATCGGGGCGAAGGGTGATGTATACCAAGCGGCCAAGGCCGTCACCGCTGTAGTAGGTGCCGGCCAATTCACTGTCATGCGTGCGCACGGTTGCATCTGTGGCGCAGCCAGTGAGGAACGCAAGGAGCATCGCTACTACTGCGATTATCTTTGACATTTCGCCTGACACCTGAATTAAGCCGACCCGCGAAGCGGGTTCGGCTTGAATGATTTGTTAGGCGGCGTCCCGGGCAAGCCATGCGCTGATGGGACCAAAGGCCGCCTCAAATGTGGGTACCACCTGCTCTGAGATGAAATCATCGTCCGGGTGTCCATACCAGTACTCAATTACTAAAGCCTTGTCTATGCGTCGGAAGTCAACGGAATGGGACTTCTTGGTACCGAGCGCAAAGAGCAAAGGGGTGGCGCCATCATGTCTGATATAGGCATGGAAGTCGTTTGCCAAGAGCCTATCAGCAATGTCTCTCAGACTAGCCTCGTCGCTACTCTCCATAGCCGCCTAACACCTGAGTTAAGCCGACCCGCGAAGCGGGTTCGGCTTGAATGAATTGTTAGGCCCCAGTACTAGCAACCGGAGCCTCTTTACCGTGATAAGCAGAGTATGCCAATAGTACGTCTGCGGGATCGAGCGGGGCACCGCTAGCCAAGCGGCTGAGAACTGGCCCAAGCCATGTCTTAACCAAGCCATAGTGCTCGGGCCAATCGCCTAGAAGCTCACCAGCAGAGATGCGCGCAGCGTGCGTGTGGTAACCAACACCGGACCACACCCAGAATGGCCGCGCTGGGTCGTCAGGAGCAAAGTCCACTCCGATGAACTCGGAACCCGATACGGTGCGATCTTTTCAATCTCGTGGCTGAGCTTTGTCATGGGGCCTAACACCAGAATTAAGCCGACCCGCGAAGCGGGTTCGGCTTGAATGAATTGTTAGGCCCCAAAGCGAGTCTCTGAGGCCGCTAAAAAATGATCTTGCAGGCTGCCGGAAACCAAGGAGCCTTCATAGGAAAGCTGAAACTCGCCAGCCAGGTTGTCCACCCCAGTCGATCCATCGATCACCCCCAAGATTATGGAGGCTGTGTCAGTGATGACAACTCCGAGAAATGCAGCTATTGCGGCTTGGTCTTGGGGTGCGAGGTGCTGAAAAGCGCGAATAGCTGCCCCAAAGACCGGCGCGGCTTTGTCCGGGTCGTACTTAGAAAGAATCTTTCTATATCTATCCAGATGGGAGCCAAGTAGATCTTTGGCGAGTTCCTCTGCGACTAGCTTGGAAGCATCCATTGGGGCCTAACACCAGAATTAAGCCGACCCGCGAAGCGGGTTCGGCTTGAATGAATTGTTAGGCCGCATGCGTATACCGAGCGAGCGACCTGATGTCTGGCGACAGAAGATTGTCATGCCATTCAATTTCTTCCGCAGCACAAACGATGCCTTGCTTTGGGCGAAGTGCTTGAATGAGCCTATGAAATAGTAAGTTCGTCTTCTCTAGATCTGTCTGTAGCGCGAATGGTCCTGTTGCTGGAAGCTGCACAATAAAGTTGTTGCCTACATGCGGCAATACGCACCCAATATGAGTGGAAAGACTGTAGGCAGCTTCATCTTGGCCGCCTGACCATAGGCTCATTGAGAATCCAAGCTCTGCAATGATGCTGCGATCAATGTCTCTGCGATTCACTCCATTTCTGAGCAGTGCAAGAATTGTGTCAGCTGAAGGAGTGAAAGCCGTTGATTCTGCATCTCTACGAGCGCGCGCTTTTTGGAACCATCGCTCTAGGCCAGCATCCTCTAAAGCGTGAAATGCTACTAGTAGTTGTTGTGCGGCCTCTTCAACAGATGCGGCACGCTGCTCCCAATACAACGCAATGATTACGGGGGTCAATGGATTCATGCGGCCTAACACCAGAATTAAGCCGACCCGCGAAGCGGGTTCGGCTTGAATGAATTGTTAGGCGGCAAGCATGCCATAGCGAATCGACCGAACAAGTGCTAGAGCCCACAGGAGTAGAAGGGGCGATGATGCCAGCAGCCCAAGAGCGCTCTCCCCAAGTCTCCGGCGAATTAAGACGTTGCGAACTCCAAGACCAGCTCCGATCGCGGGCCCAAAGAAGGTGAGGGGCACAATAGTGACTGCCAATAGGTCACTGGATGTGCTGCCGGGAATCAGGTCACCTCGAAGCACCGCGTCTTGCGCCAGCAGCGAGGCAATCGCTGCTAAATAGCCAAGAGCAACGAATAAGATCGGCGATGAGAAGAGCTTCCGTAGGATATGGGGAAGGTTCATTGCCGCCTAACACCGGAATTAAGCCGACTTGGCCGCGTCAGCGGACAAGTTCGGCTTGAATGAATTGTTAGGCCGCACCGAGCGCGCTCCGGATTGCGGCCATTTGCTCATCGGTGTGTCCGACACCTGATAAAGCATCCCAATAAACACCCTCAACTCTTTTGAAATATATCCGGGCCTGTGAGGAGTCCGGCCAGTTAACGAGCAAACCGTCTGTGGTTGGAGTGACTGTAGTGGGGCGGACATTTGGCCTAAGTGGGAGCCATCCCTCCACGGCAAGCTCCGAGTGCTTACTGTGGAAATAAATGGCGGTCACGTACATCTCGCCACGAAGGGGCGAATGATCGAAATGCCAACGACCAGCGACAGTCCAGGCGTTCAGCTCGACTATCTCAACTTGCACCGGTCTCTCCCTGCGGCCTAACGCCTGAATTAAGCCGACCCGCGAAGCGGGTTCGGCTTGAATGAATTGTTAGGCGCCGTTCCGCAGCGCCGTCCATATAAACACGATAGCGAAGCCCACAGGCGGTGATAGTCCAAACAAAACATAGAAGCGATTCTCGCCCGTGCGGGCATCAGGATTTCTACTTATGAAACGAGCCGCAGAAAACGCAGCTGGTAGGCCAATGCCCGTGTACAGCAAGCCAGCCCAGAAGATCGGCACAGCTGCATGTCGGGGGGTTGACTGGGAAGCAATGATGAATCCAGCGGCAAAGGACAACAGCAAGGCGAGCGTCGGTAAAGTTATCAGAGCCTTTGTGAGGCGATCTACTTTCATGCGGCGCCTAACACCTGAGTTAAGCCGACCCGCGAAGCGGGTTCGGCTTGGACGAACTGTTATGCGCGCCAAGGTAAACCCGAAGCCAGCAGCTCGCAACGGGGTGGGCAGAGTGGGGAGCACGGACAAAGCATCCGAAGGCACGGAGCAGGTCGAGGCCAGCAAGGGCCGAAGCCAACAGCGCCGCCAATCCGTAAGCCATGAAGCCATCCTTGTGCCGAGCGGCGCGAACGTAATGCGTCCGAAGCCGAGTGAAGCGAAGCCGGGAGGCGCGAGCGAACCTGGCAGGTCAGCGACCGATCAACGCCGAAGTCTGTGATGCGGCAGGAATCGCAGCACCACCGAAGCCGACAACACCAACACACCTACCCACGCATAACGCCAGAATTAAGCCGACCCGCGAAGCGGGTTCGGCTTGAATGAACTGTTAGGCGCCAACCGAGGCGCCTGGGATAAACGCTAAGCAGAGAACAGAGGTGGCGAACCACGCCACGCACCCGACGGCCCAGTACTTGAAAGGTGCATCTCTGACCGCGGCGACCCACAGGTTAGCTGACGCGGCAACGCCGAGCCAAGCGAGTGCAATGTGCGAAGCCAAGGCGGGCACAAGATACGACAGAACTAGAGCCCCAACTGGCTGGAGCAATAATGCAGCGAGACGAACGCGATACTTGCTCAGGGCAGCCCGAAAAGGAAGTGGCGGAGTGTCATTGAAGATTGCCATTAGGGCCTAACGCCTGAATTAAGCCGACCCGCGAAGCGGGTTCGGCTTGAATGAATTGTTAGGCCTCAAGCTACACCCGCGGCTTGCGTGCGACAAGCCAGATGCCGAGGGCCAAAAAGGCCACGCCGACTGCGACGTGAAGTAATAGCTGGCCAGTCTGAGGTGGCGCCCCAAAAGGATCTGAGTCATTGGCTAGCTGCACGCCTTGTGGATCAGCAAGGGCCAATAAACCAAAGATCACGACACCTAGGCCGAGTGCGGAAACCAAGTAGCCGATTGCCCTGACAGAAAATCTCATGGTGCTTGCTCTTGAGGCCTAACACCAGAATTAAGCCGACCCGCAAAGCGGGTTCGGCTTGAATGAATTGTTAGGCTGCACCCAGCACCTCTGACCATACCGCAGGCGCGAGGGCCAGCACGAGAACGATAGTAGGTCCGACTGCCGCAGCGAGCCACAGGGGAATGCGCTTATGCCGATAGACCGCAACCGCAGCCAGCATGCTCCCCAAGATGACCGCTCCCCAGAAAATTGAATTGCCTCGGGCAAGCGGGGCGTCGGGAAATACAAGGCGAACCGTAAGGTAGAGGATCAAAGGCGGCACTACTAGTCCGGAAGCAAACGCCGTGAACGAATGGCCGAAGCGCCAAGCTCGAGGGACAGCTGAGGGCGTCGCTTGTGGAGGCTGGTACGGATTTCTCATGTGCAGCCTAACACCTGAATTAAGCCGACCCGCGAAGCGGGTTCGGCTTGAATGAATTGTTAGGTGCCAGTCGATCGCTTGTAATCAAGCGAAGTACAAAGCACCCACCCTTCAACTCCATTGGCTGTGCGAACGTAGCACGCCCAATAGTCCTTGCCATAAGCATCGTGTAGAACGTTGACACTAGCGCCGCGACTCAACGTTACGAGAGGAACTTGAGCCGGGTGATTGATTGAGCCCTCATATGCGGCCATCTCCTCAGAGCCGAAAACACTGGCCTGCTCGATCGCGCGTGATGAAACGCCGTTGGAGCAGCCGGCGAGAGTGGCAACCAAGCAAGCAGCCGTTGATTTTATAACCTTGCGATTGGCTTGCATGGCACCTAACACCTGAGTTAAGCCGACCCGCGAAGCGCGTTCGGCTTGAACGAACTGTTATGCGCGCCAAGGTAAACCCGAAGCCAGGGGCCCGCAACGGGTCTGGGAAGACAGGGGGCGCGGAAGAAGCCTCCGTCAGCACGGAGCAGGTCGAGGCCAGCAAAGACCGAAGCCAGGAGCGCCGCCAATCCGCAAGCCATGAAGCCATCCTTTGCCGAGCGGCGCGAACGCGATACGTCCGAAGCCTACTGAAGCGAAGCCGTGTGATGAGACCAGCCCGGCTGCGTCAGCGACCGATCAACGCCGAAGCCAGCGTCGGAGCGGAATCCAGCACATTACCGAAGCCGACAACACCAACACACTTACCCACGCATAACACCGGAATTAAGCCGGCCCGCGAAGCGGGTTCGGCTTGAATGAATTGTTAGCCCCCACACACGATCTACCAAATTGGCTCACGGCGAATCGGATACTCAATCATGAGAGCGGGGACAGTGACTTGTTGTGCGTTACTGATAGGAACGAGCAATGGTAAAGAGTACTCAGTGCTGGTGTAGGCGGAAACTGAAACTTGGCTAAGCGTTTCATCGCACTCGTCGCCCCATAGAAGCGAGTGCCCAGAGTAAGTGTCGAACCAGACCGGTATCGAGTATTTCCCGTTGCGATCGGTCAAAGACATGGCTGGCCCACCCGGTACGGAGTGGGCCAGCCATGATGCTCCGACCAAGGCGCCGGACACAGGGGCACCATCAGAATCAAGAGCCACCCCTGTAACAAGGAATAGTTGCGTCGCGCACTTGGCAGAAGCTCCAGGAGAAAAGGCAACTAAAAGTAGGAACGCAATGATTGCTCGCATGGGGGCTAACACCTGAATTAAGCCGCGCCGCGAAGCGGCGTCGGCTTGAATGAATTGTTAGCGGGCATAAGTGCGCCAGTGAAGCACCCGCTGTCCATCTGCCCTGACACCAACGAACGTAAAGTCTGTTGCATCGGCCGGGCATTTATAGAAAGCATAAGACTCGCGGAGCTCCTTTTCGTTTGGCCACCAGCGGCGCTGGATGTAAGCCGGGACGGTGCCTTTGAAATCTGTCGGAATGCAGCTTTCTGGAAGCGACAGCGAGTCTCTACTAGGGATTGAGAAAGACAACTCACTGGCATTTGAGTCAATGTTGTGGGTCTCCTGGAGATTGATGGCGTCCGAAGGCAGCCAGCGGGGAATCCATCCTTTCTCCAAGTAGCCGCTATCAATGACTTCTTTGGCTGTTGAGTAAGAAGCGTCGGTTGTCTCCCAGAAGCAACCAGAAGTAAGCAGGCAAGTTACGGCAATCAATGACTGGCGGAAGTGTTTGCTCATGCCCGCTAACGCCTGAGTTAAGCCGCGCCGCGAAGCGGCGTCGGCTTGAACGAACTGTTAGACCTGAGCGGATAGCCGATCCAGAGGGGCATAGAAGATATCCAGCTGTTCTTTGGGGCATCTGGAAGAAAGATCAATTGGCAGCATTTGTTCGCTTGTAGGATTTTTACGCGCAACATGTACAACCACTGATATGAGTTTGGACGTCTCAAGATTGAAAAGGAGGCTGAACTTTGGAGCCGGCCATGATCCGGGATCTACTCCAGGATCGAAGAACGAAACATTGAGGTAAGGCGGAAGTGTCGATCTGGTGTGGTACCAAGAAGCTGATGCTCTGACTTCACTCATCGAGCGAGACGCGATGATTGCAGATGCGCAAGACGGAACCACGGTGTTGACACCAGAAACACTAAGCTCTATAGACTCAATATAGGAGTTCTCAGGTGTCCTTTTGAAGTTTACGTTTAGCTTTGCAGGGGCATAAGCGTCGGGAAGGCCCTCAAGCCTGCCGTCCTGCTTGATGTCGATCTGCCTGTCTTGATGGGCCTGTGCACTAGCACTTGCCGCAATGATCAGAAGCGTAACAAGTCGGCAAGCTCTCATAAGGTCTAACACCTGAGTTAAGCCGACCCGCGAAGCGGGTTCGGCTTGGACGAACTGTTATGCGCGCCAAGGTAAACCCGAAGCCGATGGTCCGCAACCGGGCGGGCAGAGTGGGGAGCACGGACAAAGCATCCGCAAGCACGGAGCAGGTCGAGGCCATCAAAGGCCGAAGTCGAGAGCGCCGCCAATCCGAAAGTCATGAAGCCGTCCTTGTGCCGAGCGGCGCGAACAAGGTGCGTCCGAAGCCGATTGAAGCGAAGCCGGGGAGCGCGAGTGAGTCGGACAGATCAGTGGCCGATCAACGCCGAAGTCGATGGCGTGGCGGCATCCAGCACATCACCGAAGCCGACAACACCAACACACCTACCCACGCATAACACCAGAATTAAGCCGACCCGCGAAGCGGGTTCGGCTTGAATGAATTGTTAGACCTGCCAGCCGTGGGGCTGGAGCCCTCAAAGTGAAACTCTACCGGAACCTGGTGGCGGCAGGCTTGCTCTCGCAACGGATAGCGCCACTCTGCTACAGCAGAAAGAATGGCGTCGTTGTAGCCAACTGGCTTGCCGCGACTGCGTCCGATCGGTTGCCACTCCGCAGAGACAATGACTGGGGATTGCACATGCCCGTTAGGCCGAATGACAAAGGCGACTTGGGCTTTGCCAGAAAACTCGTTGTGTAGCCGGGGTGGCAGCCTAGGTACAACCGTAGCTGTAGGGGCAAGCTCGGATGAGCAGCGTGGGAGCGGCGCAGCCGCAGCGCACGCGCACAGCGCGATGCCGAGAGAAAAAACCACTGAGCTGTAGATTTCTCTCATGGCAGGTCTAACACCTGAATTAAGCCGACCCGCGAAGCGGGTTCGGCTTGAATGAATTGTTAGGTCTTGAGTGCACCATAAGTCAGCCCGGAAAGCACGAAGACCAAGAAGATTGTGGCCGCAACGTAGAGTAGCCGAAAACAGCTATCTCCTAGCGCATTGAGATGAGCGTCGTCGATCTCTCGATAGGCACGCTGTGTGACGAATCTGGTCGCCGGAGCGGAAAGGGAGGGCTCGGAGAGTGAGTCTGGCGCGATCTTGGCCCAGGTGCTCGGGTGCCTTTGCCGCAGGTAGCTGTTTAAGCGGCTAGAGCAATGGATGGATGCCGCGAATGCAGGCAGCACCGCGAGCGCGGAAAGCAGGAATACGATGCCCACGAAGGTTTCCATCAAGGCCTAACACCTGAGTTGACCGGACCCGCCATGGGTCCGCTCCGACGCCGATGATAGCCGGATCCCTGCCGAAGACGCGGGCCCCGATGCGGGTTCCGGTTGAACGACTAGTTATGCGGCAGCGGTCCGGATGCCTGCAATGCGGAGCGTCACTCCTGGCCATGCCTGCTACCTGAAACCCCTCCGCGGAAGCGCCCGGTAAAAGCGGCTGACCGGAGCACCGCAAGCCCCGGCTTGTGGCGCGCCGGTTGCGCCGCTTTTGTAGCAGGTGAGCGAAGCGGCTGACAATCGGAAAGCGGCGCGCAGTGATGTCAGACCTTGCCCATGCCAAAGGGATCTGATTCCGCCCTGCCGTATAACACCTAGTAGACCCCAAAAAGGGGTAATAGCGCCGAGTATTCAGGTCGTGCCGGTGGGCGTCAATCGGGGTTTTCCTATGCGAGTTCAGTGCCTTGCCTGATGGCGGGTGTTGCCGGCGGGTGCGAGCGTGGGGGCGTTATTCGCAGGGAATGCGGCGGTCATGGAATATCAGCCGAAGGTCGGGGCGGTATCGGAGGCGGGCGAGGGCGGGGTACGTGGGCGCTTGTTGGAGGACGTTGTCCGGCGTTTGCGGGTCGGTCACTACAGCTTGCGTACCGAGCGGGCATATCTGGGATGGATACGACGGTTCATCCTGGCCAATGGGACACGTCATCCCCGTGAGTTGGGGGCGACGCACGTCGAGGCGTTCCTGACCGGTCTGGCGGTGGAGGGGCACGTGGCGGCCAGCACCCAGAACCAGGCCCTGTCGGCCATCCTGTTCCTCTATCGCGACGTGCTGGGCATGAAGCTGGCCTGGATGGACGACGTGGTACGCGCCAAGCGGCCGCGGCGTATTCCCACGGTCCTGTCGCGAACCGAAGTGCGCACGTTGCTGGCCAACATGGAGGGGCGCATGGCGGTGCTGGCGCGGCTGCTGTACGGCACCGGGATGCGGCTGATGGAAGGCGTCCGCCTGCGGGTGAAGGACGTGGATTTCGCCCGCAACGAGATCACGGTGCGGGAGGGCAAGGGCGGCAAGGATCGCCGGACCGTGTTGCCGGCGTCGCTGGTGCCGGCGTTGCAGGCGGAGGTGGAGCGCGTACACGTCCTGCACCAGTGCGATCTCGGGCGGGGCGCGGGCGAGGTGTGGCTGCCGCATGCGCTGTCGCGCAAGTATCCCAAGGCGTCAAGGGAACTCGGGTGGCAGTACGTGTTCCCTGCGCGGAACTTGAGCCTGAACCCGCGCGATGGCCGGTGGCGGCGGCATCACCTGGACGAGGCGATGCTGTCGCGGGCGCTGAAGCGTGCGCAGCTTGCCGCGGGCATCAACAAGCCGGTGACGGCGCATACGCTGCGCCATTCCTTCGCCACCCATCTCATCGAAGCAGGCTACGACATTCGCACCGTGCAGGAACTGCTGGGGCACAAGGACGTCGCCACCACCCAGATCTACACCCATGTCCTGAACCGCGGCGCGGGCGCGGTGCTCAGTCCGCTAGACCGCTGACATGACGGCCGCCGCCCGTCCGGCACGATATCCGCTGCCGCCTTTCGGCCTGACATGTACCGCAGCGGTCTTGCTGGGCATGGTGGCTCTGCTGTGGTCTCCTGTACTGCCTCCGGTCGCCGTTCTGTGGGTCGGGCTGGTCGCAGGGATAGGTGGCTGGTGCGCAGGCGCACGTTGGCGTTGGACGGGGGCGATGCTGGCGGGGGGGGCCTGGGCTGGCCTGCATGCCACGTGGAGCTTCAGTGCGCAGTTGCCGCTCGCCTGGGAGGGGCGCGATGTCATCGTCAGTGGACGCGTGGTGGGCTTGCCGGAACCGCAGGCCCGGCGCACGCGCTTCCTGCTGCGGGTGGACGATGCCGACACACAGCCGGCGCCGCTGCGCGGGAAACTGGTCCGGCTGGCGTGGTACGACGACTTCGGTGCCGAGGTGGCCGGTCCCCGCACACGGCTGGGTGCGGGCGAACGCTGGCGGCTGCAGGTGCGCGTGCGTGCGCCGCGGGGATTGGCCAATCCGGGCGGGATGGATGCCGAACGCCATGCGTTGGCGCTGCGTATCGCGGCGACCGGTTACCTCCGCAATGCCGCGCTGGCGCGAGAGCTCGCGCCGCCACGCGGGATCGACGCCTGGCGCGATGCCATGTCCCATCGCATCGCGCGGGAAGTACGCAGCGACGCGGCCCGCTTCGTGCGCGCCCTGGCACTGGGCGACACGCGGGCACTGGACGATGCGGACTGGCAGGTCCTGCGCGCCACGGGCCTGACACATCTCATCGCGATCTCCGGATTCCATGTGGGGCTGGTGGCAGGCGGCTGCGCCCTGATCGGGACCGGACTGTGGTGGCTGTTCCCGGCGCTCGCCCGATGGGTGCCACGTCCGCAGGTGGCCGGCGCGATGGCGTTGGCAGGCGCGGTGGCCTATGCCACCGCCGCCGGGTTCGCGTTGCCGACGGTGCGCACGGTGCTGATGATCGCCGTGGTGGTGCTGGCCCGTCTGGCGCGCCGCCATGTGCGCCTCGTGGACGTGCTCGCGCTGGCGATGCTGGCCGTCCTGGTGTTCGACCCGTTGTCGCTGCTGGCGGCCGGGTTCTGGCTCAGCTTCGGCGGCGTGGCCTGGCTGGCCTGGTGCCTGCCTGCGTCGATGCATTGGGCGAAGGCGTTCCTGCCCGCGCGGGCGGTGGCCACGATAGGCCTGCTGCCGTTCACGGCGGTGCTGTTCGGGCAGACGTCGCTAGCAGGGCCGGTGGCGAATCTGGTGGCGATCCCGTGGTGGAGTCTGGTGGTTGTTCCGTTGGCCTTGCTGGGAACGGCACTGGATACGGTTCATGCGGGGGCAGGCGCGTGGGCGTGGCAGGCCGCGGCCGCGTGTTTCGGGCCCACCTGGCGCCTCTTCGAGGTCGTGGCCGCCCATCCCCACGCCCTGCACTGGTTGCCCGAAAGTCCGGCCTGGACGCTGTGGCTGGCGCTGGCCGGTGGGTTCTGGCTGCTGATGCCGCGCGGCGTGTCGGGCAAGGCATTGGCCGTGCTGCTGTGGCTGCCGCTGGTGTGGCCGGATCGCGAGCGGCCGCGCGCGGGCGAGGTGGAACTGGTGGTGATCGACGTGGGGCAGGGGTTGTCGGCGCTGGTGCGTACCTCGCGCCATGCGTTGCTGTTCGATGCCGGCCCGGCGGTCGAGGACGGATTCGATGCCGGCGAACGGGCCGTCGTGCCGGCCCTGAGAGCGCTGGGCGTGACGCACTTGCACGCCCTGGTGGTCAGTCATGGCGACAACGACCATGCGGGCGGGGTGGATGCGGTGCGCGACAGCCTGTCGGTGCGTACCGTGCTGTCGCCGCTGGGCAGTGGGGTGCCGGCGCGGGCGCCCTGCGTGGCCGGCGCCGCCTGGACGTGGGACGGGGTGCGTTTCCGGTTCCTGCATCCAGGGCGCTACTTCCCCTACCTGGGCAACGAGGCCAGCTGCGTGCTGAAGGTGGAAACGGCGCACGGCAGCCTGCTGTTGCCCGGCGATATCGGCGCCATCGTCGAACGCGGGCTGGTGCATCGCGACGCGGCATCGCTGCGTGCGGACGTGGTGGTGCTGCCGCATCACGGCAGCGCCGGTTCGTCCGATCCGACCTTCGTCGCCGCCACGTCTCCCCGGCTGGTGCTCAACTCCAGCGGCGCCGGCAACCGCTTCGGTCATCCGCGGGCGCCGGTGGTCGCACGCTGGCGCGCCCGCGGCAGCGAACTGCTGGATACGCAGTCCAGCGGTGCGCTGCGGGTGTGGGTGGGCGCGGACGGGCTGCAGGTGCGTGAACGGCGTCACGACCGGCCGCGCTGGTGGGACGCGGTGCGGCGCCAGCGGGCCGGTGGGCTATCCTATCGGCCGGAAGAGGAACGGCCCGATGCGCCGGAGGACTGAACGTGCTGGAACTGGTGAAGGCCGGCGGTTGGCCGATGATCCCGCTGCTGCTGCTCGGCGTGCTGGCCCTGGCCATCGTGGTGGAACGTTTCTGGTCGCTGCGTCGCAAGGAGATCCTGCCGCCGGGACTGGGCGAAGAGGTCCGCGCCTGGGCCACCCGCGGCCAGCTGGAACCGGCCCATATCGACTCGCTGCGCCGCAACTCGCCGCTGGGTGAGCTGCTGGCGGCGGCGCTGGACGTGCGCAACAGGCCACGCGACCAGATCCGCGAGCGCATCGAGGACACCGGTCGCCACGTGGTCCATCGGATGGAGAAGTTCCTCAACGCCTTGGGCAGCATCGCTTCGGCGGGGCCGCTGCTGGGGCTGCTGGGCACCGTGGTCGGCATGATCCAGATGTTCCTGGGCATCCAGGACAGCGGCGTGGGCGACGTCAACGCCCTGGCGGGCGGCATCGGCAAGGCGCTGGGGTGCGCGGCGGCGGGCATGATCGGGGCCATCCCGGCGCTGCTGTTCCACCGCTACTTCCGTGGCCGGGTCACCGGTTACGTGATGGAGATGGAGAAGGAGGCCACGGCGCTGGTGGATGCGCTGGAGGCCCGCCATCCGCGCCCGGTGGTGCGCCCGTCCGGCGCGGCCGCCGCGGCGCCGGCGCCGACCAGCGCCTGAGGCGCCGCATGCGCATCCGCGACGACCGCGCGCAGGAAGAGCCCGAGATCAACCTGGTGCCGTTGATCGACGTGATCCTGGTGCTGATCATCTTCTTCGTCAGCACCACCACCTTCGACGCCCGCTCGATGCTGCAGCTGCAGCTGCCCAGTGCCGCGGGCGAGCCGGTGGCCGCGCAGGTGAAGGCGCTCAGCGTGCTGGTCAATGCCGATGGGCGCTACTTCGTCGATGAACACGAAGTGCTGCGGCCCGACATAGATGCCCTCAAACAGACCCTGCAGCAGGTCGCCGGCAGCGATCGCAGCCGGCCCGTGCTGCTGCGCGCCGATGCGCGCACGCCGCACCAGGCCGTGGTGACCGCGCTGGATGCGCTGGGCCAGCTGGGCTTCCGCAAGGTCAACATCGCCACCGCGCCGGAGGCGCAGAAGTGAGCGGAACCGATTCGCCATGGAAGGTGTATACCCGGCTGCTCGGGTTCGCCAGACCGTACCGGGGGCTGCTGCTGCTGGCCGGAGTCGGCATGCTGCTGGAGGCGGGCGCCGGCGGTGCGTTCGCCAAGTTGATGGAAAGCGTGGTCGACGAGACCTTCATCAAGCGCGACGAAGCCAAGAGCCTGCTGCTGCCCGCCTACATCGTGGGCCTGTTCGTGATCCGCGGCGTGGCCGGCTACATTACCGACATGGGCATGGGCAAGGCGGCGCGCAGCATCGCGCGTGATTTCCGTGTCGAGGTGCTGGGCAAGTACCTGCGGCTGCCCGGCCTGCGCTTCGACACCGAACCCGTCCCGTCGATGCTCGTGCGCCTGGGATCGGACAGCGATCAGGTGGCGCAGGCGGCCGTGGACGCGATGAAGGTGATGATCCAGCAGTCGCTGCAGGTCGTCGCGATGCTGGCCGTGATGCTCTACACCAGCTGGCAGGTGACCATCGCCATCCTGCTGATGGCACCACCCCTGGCATGGATGATGGACCGGGTGGCCAAGCGATACCGCCGCATCAGCCACCGCATCCAGGAGAGCGGGGCGGAGATGATGCAGGCCGCCGACCAGACCCTGTCCAACCAGCAGGAAGTGAAGATCTACGGCGCCCAGCGGACCGAACTGAAGCGCTACGCCGGGCTGGCGGACACCAACCTGAAGCTGGCGATGAAGGTCGAGGCCACGCGCAGCATTTCCTCGGCCATGGTGCAGCTGATGGGCGCGGTGGGCCTGGCGCTGCTGCTGTTCTTCGCCGGTCGCGAGGCGATGGCCGGGCGCCTGACGGCAGGGGGGTTCGTATCGTTGATGGTGTCGATGATGGCCATCATTCCCGCACTGAAACAGCTGACCAACGTGCAGAACATGCTGCAGCGGGGCGTGGCATCGGCGCAGCGCCTGTTCACGGTGCTGGACGCGGACGACGAGCAGGATCACGGCACCCGCCCGCTGGACCGCGCGAAGGGCGTGATCGAATTCCGCGACATCACCGCGCGTTACCCCGGCCAGAGCCGTCCCGCGCTGGAGGGCATCCACTTCACCGCGCGGCCGGGGACCGTCACCGCCATCGTCGGCCGTTCCGGCAGCGGCAAATCCACGCTGATCAAGCTGATACCGCGCTTCTACGAGGCAGAATCAGGCCAGATCCTGCTCGACGGCCATCCCCTGCAGGACTACCGTCTGGCCGACCTGCGCCGGCAGATCGCGCTGGTGGGGCAGCAGGTGATGCTGTTCGACGGCACCGTCGCCGCCAATGTGGCGTACGGCGAGCTGCAGGGCGCGCAGGCCGGCGCCATGGAAGAGGCGGTGCGCGGCGCCAACGCGATGGAGTTCGTCAGCGAGCTGCCGGAAGGGCTGCACGCGCCGATCGGCCACAAGGGTGGGCGCCTGTCCGGTGGCCAGCGGCAGCGCCTGGCGATCGCGCGCGCGATGCTGAAGGACGCGCCCATCCTGATCCTGGACGAAGCCACCGCCGCACTCGACAACGAATCCGAACGGCTGGTGCAGAACGCACTGCAGAAGCTGATGCCCGACCGCACCACGCTGGTCATCGCCCACCGCCTGTCCACCATCGAGCATGCCGACCAGGTGCTGGTGCTGGACCAGGGTCGCCTGGTCGAACAGGGGACCCACGGCGAACTGCTTGCACGTGGCGGCCTTTACGCGCACCTGTACCAGATGCAGTTCCGCGAGGGCGAGGCGGGGTGAGCAGGCGCACGATGCCGCAACCTCCGGGCTACTGGTTCGGCAACGCACCCGTGCCGGCCTGGGCACGCGCGCTGGCGGGCGTGTACGGTGCCGTCATCGCCCTGCGTCGCCGGCTCTACCGGATGGGCGTGCTGCGCCGCCACCGTGTCGGTGTGCCGGTCATCGTGGTGGGCAACATCATCGCCGGGGGCACCGGCAAGACGCCGCTGACCATCGCGCTGGTGGAGCGGCTGCGGGCCGCGGGGTTCCGCCCCGGCGTGGCCAGCCGCGGCTACGGGCGCGGGAACGAAGCGCAGGCACGCTGGGTGGACGCGGGCACGCCGGCCAGCGAAGGCGGCGACGAGCCCGTGCTGATCGCACGCCATACCGGGACCCGGGTGCGCGTGGATCGCGATCGGGTGGCGGCGGCGAAGGCGTTGGTCGCAGCCGGGTGCGATGTCGTCATCTGCGATGACGGATTGCAGCACTACCGCCTGCGGCGCGATATCGAGATCGAGGTGATCGATGGTGCGCGCCGTTACGGCAACGGTCGCCTGATGCCGGCCGGCCCCCTGCGCGAGCCGGCCGCGCGCGCGGCAGAGTGCGACTTTCGCGTGGTCAACCTGCCGGACACCGAAGGCGCCGCGGGATTCGGTGAGTGGCCGCTGCACCTGCAGGCCGACGATGCGCTGCCGTTGCGCGGCGGGCGGCCCAGGCCGTTGTCCGCGTTCGCGGGTCAGCGCGTGCACGCGGTCGCCGGCATCGGTCATCCAGCGCGCTTCTTCGCCATGCTGCGCCGCCACGGCCTGGGCGTGGTGCCGCACGCCTTCGCCGATCACCATGCCTATCGCGCCGAGGATTTCGAGTTCGGCAGCGAACTGCCCGTACTGATGACCGAGAAGGACGCGGTGAAATGCGCGACGTTCGCCAACGGGTGGTTCTACAGCGTGCCGGTGGCGGCCAAGCTGCCGGAAGCCTTCTGGATCGCGTTGCTGGAACGGCTGGCGGAGGCGACGGCCGCCCGGGCCGGCAAGGCCTGAATCCCTTCCTTTAGTGAGTGTTGCCCGATGACCGATTTCATCGTCGCCATTCCCGCCCGGCATGCCGCCTCGCGCCTGCCCGGCAAGCCGCTGCGCCTGCTCGGCGGCACCCCGCTGGTCGTGCACGTGGCCAGGCGCGCGCTGGCGGCCGGCGCGCGCGAGGTGTGGGTGGCCACCGACGACACGCGCATCCGCGACGCCCTGCTGGAAACGGGGGTACGCGTGGCGATGACGTCCGAACGGCATGCTTCCGGCAGCGACCGGCTGGCCGAATGCGCCGACATCGCCGGGTGGGCGGACGACACCATGGTGGTGAACCTGCAGGGCGATGAGCCCTTCGCGCCGCCGGCAGGGATCCGCGCCGTGGCCGATACGCTGGCATCCAGCGGCGCCGACATGGCCACGCTGGCGGTGCCCGTCGAGGACGCGGCGACGCTGTTCGATCCGAATGCGGTCAAGCTGGTGCGCGCCGCGAACGGCGACGCGCTGTACTTCAGTCGCGCGCCCATCCCCTGGCATCGCGACGCCTTCGCGCAGTCCCGCGATGCCTTGCCCGAGGGTCAGTGGCTGCGCCACATCGGCATCTACGCCTATCGCGCCGGTTTCCTGCGCCGGTTCGCGGCCATGCCGCCGGGCAGGCTGGAGCAGGTGGAGTCGCTCGAACAGCTGCGGGTGCTGGAAGCAGGGCATCGCATCGCGGTGTCCCTGACCCCGGCGCCGTTTCCGCCCGGCGTGGACACGCCGGAGGACCTGGCGCGGGCGGAAGCGATCCTGCAGGCGCAGGCGTGAAACTGCTGGTCGTCTGCCTGGGCAACATCTGCCGGTCGCCAATGGCCGAGGGCGCATTGCAGGCGCGCCTGGCGGCGTCGCCGCTGGCCGGCCGGGTGCAGGTGGATTCCGCCGGCACCGGCGGCTGGCATGCCGGCGAACCGCCGGACAGGCGCGCCATCGCCTGCGCCCGCGGCCATGGCGTGGACATCGCGGGGCAACGGGCGCGCCAGCTGCACGCCGCCGACTTCGAGGCGTTCGACTGGATCCTGTGCGCCGACCGCGCCAATGTCCGCGATGTCCTGCGCTTGGCACCCGCGGCACGCCGCGAGCGCGTCGCGCTGCTGCTGGAATGGGCCGGCATCCGGGCCGGAGGCGAGGTGCCCGACCCCTACACGGGTGGGCCGGACGACTTCCAGCGGGTCTGGCGACTGGTCGATTCGGCCGCACAGGCGGTCGTGGCCCGGCTCGCTGCCGGTTGAGACTTGGGCATAATCACGGAAGATGACGGACATGACCCTGGCTCCTGAACTGCCGCGCAGCCTGCAATGGCTGAACGCGCCCGCGACCACGCTGCACGAGCAGCGCGGGCGCATCGTCGCCCTGGCGTTCGTCAATGGCGCTTCGGCCTGGTGTGCGCAACGGCTCAACGACCTGGCCGTGCTGCAGGCGCGTTACCTGGGCCGCCTGCAGGCGCTGGCCATCCACGTCCCGCGCTTCGACAGCGAGCGCGAACCGCAGGCCGCGCTGAAGCGGCTCCGGCGGCACGGCAATGGGCTGCCGCTGGCGCACGATGCCGACTGGGTGGCCTGGCAGCGTTTCGGCGTTGACGCCTGGCCCACTGTCCTGCTGATCGATGGCGAAGGCCACGTGCGTCATCGCGCGGTGGGCGCGGAAGGCCTGGCCGAGCTGGAGCGGCAGATCGCCCGTCTGTGCGACGGCCTGCATGCGCCGCCGGACGACGACCTGCGTGCCTTTCGCGAGGCCCACCCGGAGCCGCGGATGCCCCTGTGCTTCCCCACGGGACTGGTGGCCACGCCGGATCGCCTGTTCGTGGCCGACACCGGCCATCACCGTGTGCTGGAGTGCAACCATCAGGGCCGGGTGATCCGCCAGTTCGGCATGGGTACGCCGGACCTGGCCGACGGCGAACTGAACCACGCCGCGTTCCGTCGGCCCCATGGGCTGGCGCTGGTGCGCGAGTCGCTGTACGTCGCCGACACCGGCAACCACGCCCTGCGCCGCATCAACCTGCCCACCAGCACGGTGGACACGCTGTGCGGCAACGGACGCGCGGGCGAGCCCGCCGAAGGCGTGGTGGTGGCGCCGCGCGATGTCGCGCTGAACCAGCCGCAGGCCCTGGTGGTCAACAACAACCAGGTGTTCCTGGCGATGGCGGGCGACAACCGCATCTGGAGCTACGACCTGGGGACGCGCGAGATCCGTGCCCGCGCCGGCTCGGGCCAGCTGGACGTGCGTGACGGCAGCGGGCCGATGGCCGCATTCGCGCAGCCCGCCAGCTTGGCCGCCGTGCTGCAGACGCTGTACGTGTGCGATGCGGCCGGCTCGGCGATCCGTTCGATGCAATTGCGCGGGGACGTCGTGCAGACGCTGATCGGGCAGGGCGCTTGGACCTTCGGCGCCGACGACGGTCCGCGCGATCGCGCGCGCCTGCAGCATCCGCAGGCCATCGCGCTGGGGCCCGATACGCCGGTCATGTGGATCGCCGACAGCGGCAACGGCAGCCTGCGCACGCTGCGGTTGGGCGGCGGCGAACTGGCGACGGTCGCGCTGCCGCGCGCGCTGCACGGGCCCGCGGGTCTGTCGGTGGCCGCGGGCGCGGTGTGGATCGCCGAAACCGATGCCCATGCGGTGCTGCGCTACGATATCGCCACCGGCGAACTGAGCCACGTGCCCATCGACGAATGAGCGGCAGTCCCCAGGCGGAATTCGACGGCAAGGCCTTCGCGGCCGCGCTGAACACGGCACCTGGCGTGTACCGCATGTATGCGGCGGACGACACGCTGCTGTACGTGGGCAAGGCCGGCGCGCTGCGCAAGCGCGTCACCAGCTACTTCAACAACTCGCCTAAGTCGCCGCGCATCCAGTCGATGCTGTCCCAGGTGGCGCGCATGGACGTGACGGTCACCCGCACCGAGGCCGAGGCGCTGCTGCTGGAGAACCAGCTGATCAAGTCGCTGACGCCGCGCTACAACGTGCTGCTGCGCGACGACAAGAGCTATCCGTATGTGCTGCTCACTCGCGAGGAATGGCCGCGCATCGCGTTCCACCGCGGCGCGCGCGCCGTGCCGGGGCGCTACTTCGGCCCGTACCCCAGCGTCACCGCGGTGCGCGAGACGCTGAACCTGATGCAGAAGCTGTTCCGCATCCGCAACTGCGAGGACAGCGTGTTCCGCAACCGCTCGCGGCCCTGCCTGCAGTACCAGATCGGGCGCTGCAGCGGGCCGTGCGTGGGCCTGGTGGCCGAGGCCGACTACGCCGAATCGGTCCGCCAGGCCACGCTGTTCCTCGACGGCCGCAGCGACGAACTGACCCGCGAACTCGGCGCCGCCATGGAGCAGGCCAGTGCCAGGCTGGAATTCGAGCAGGCCGCGCGCCTGCGCGATCTGGTGGCGTCGATCCGCACGCTGCAGGCGCGCCAGTACGTGGACGGCCACGCCGCCGACCTCGATGTGCTGGCCTGCGCCATGCAGGGCAGCCAGGCCTGCGTGCTGCTGCTGGCGTTCCGCGACGGCCGCAACCTGGGCACGCGCACCTTCTTTCCGAAGACCAATGGCGAGGACTCGGCCGCGGAGGTGCTGGGCGCCTTCGTGTCGCAGTATTACGCCGAGCAGCCGGCGCCGCAGGAGATCGTCCTCGACCGCGAAATCCCGGACGCGGAGCTGATCGAGCACGCACTGGCCGCGTCGGCCGGACGCAAGGTCCAGCTCAAGTGGAACGTGCGCAGCGAACGCGCCGGCTACCTGGACCTGGCCAGGCGCAACGCCGAGATCGCCTTGGCGACCGAACTGACCAGCCGCAACGCGCAGACCGCGCGCAGCGAAGCGCTCAAGGACCTGCTGGGCCTGTCCGAGGTGGCCAAGCGCATCGAGTGCTTCGACATCAGCCACACGATGGGCGAGGCGACGGTCGCCTCGTGCGTGGTGTTCGATGCCAACGGTGCCGTGCGCTCCCAGTACCGTCGCTACAACATCACCGGCATCACGCCGGGCGACGACTTCGCCGCCATGCATCAGGCCATCGAGCGCCGGTTCCGGCGCGCGGTGGAGGAGGGGGGCGTACTGCCCGACGTCCTGCTGATCGACGGCGGCGCGGGCCAGTTGGCGCAGGCGCAGGCCGCGCTGGCCGACCTCGGCGTGGCGGGGGTGACCCTGGTCGGCGTGGCCAAGGGTGTGGAGCGGCGTGCCGGCCACGAGGCGCTGGTGCTGCCCGATGGGCGTGAACTGCGGCCGGGGGCGGCATCGCCGGCGTTGCAGCTGATCCAGCAGGTCCGCGACGAGGCGCACCGCTTCGCCATCACGGGTCATCGCGGCAAGCGGCAGAAGGCCCGCATGACCAGCAGGCTGGAGGACATCCCCGGCATCGGCCCGCGCCGGCGCGCCAGCCTGCTCAAGCACTTCGGCGGCCTGGCGGGCCTGAAGGCCGCCGGTGCCGATGAGATCGCGCGGGTGGAGGGCGTGAACGCCGCGCTCGCCGAGCGAATCTACGCTAACCTGCACGGACTGCCGTCCCCTGAGGCAGGAGCCGAGTAAGCCCGCAATGAAGTTGACCGTTCCCACGTGGCTCACCTTGCTGAGGATCGTGCTGATCCCGGTGCTGGTGCTGGTGTTCTACCTGCCGTATTCGTGGACCAACTTCGCGGCGGCCTTCATCTTCGTGCTGGCGGCGGTCACCGACTGGCTGGATGGCTGGATCGCGCGCCGCTACCACCTGTATTCCGCGTTCGGCGCCTTCCTCGACCCGGTCGCGGACAAGCTGATGGTGGCCGTCTCGCTGTTCCTGATCGTGCAGGACACCCCGACCATGTGGATGGCGATCTGGGCCGCGGTCATCGTGGGGCGCGAAATCGCCGTGTCCGCATTGCGCGAATGGATGGCCGAACTCGGCCAGCGCGCCACGGTGAAGGTGGCGGCGCTGGGCAAGATCAAGACCATCGTGCAGATGGTGGCGCTGTCCTGCCTGCTGTACGCGTCCACCCCTGGCCGGCAGGCGCTGGAGGATATCTGGATGGGCCGCTGGGTCTTCCTGCTCGGGGACTGGCTGCTGGCGATCGCCGCCCTGCTGACCTTGTGGTCCGGCATCCAGTACCTGCTCGCGGCGTGGCCGATCCTGCGCGAAGGCGAAAAAAAGACGGTTGACAGACCCGAACAACACGCTACAATTTCGTCTCTCTCGACGCGGGAATAGCTCAGTTGGTAGAGCACGACCTTGCCAAGGTCGGGGTCGCGAGTTCGAGTCTCGTTTCCCGCTCCAGATTCGCTTCGCAAGAAGCAACGACACAACCCCGCATGCGGGGTTTTGTTTTGCAGGCGCCTTGAAAAAGCGCCTGGATTGCGCCAGTCTGGCGCGGTCGCCATCGGCCTGGTGGCAGAGTGGTTATGCAGCGGACTGCAAATCCGCGTACGCCGGTTCAATTCCGACCCAGGCCTCCAGTACCAGGAAGACGCAACCGCGTCCTCCACGCGGGAATAGCTCAGTTGGTAGAGCACGACCTTGCCAAGGTCGGGGTCGCGAGTTCGAGTCTCGTTTCCCGCTCCATGTCCGCTTCTCCGGAAGCACGTCGAAGCCCCGCATGCGGGGCTTCGCTGTTTCCGGCGCCCGGAAGGGCGCCGCTTTCCAACGCGGTGCGAGTGAGGCAGGCTATCCGCGTGCCCGGATGGCGAAACTGGTAGACGCATCGGACTTAAAATCCGCCGGCCGCAAGGCCATGCCGGTTCGATTCCGGCTCCGGGCACCAGTTCGCCGATGCGCTCAGCGCGGCGGCCGCTTCTCTTCCTCGCGCACCTTCTTGCGCACGAACATCGCGACCGCGAAGGCGATCCCCACCATCACGATGCTGCCGCCGATGGCAAGCCAGCCCACCGGTTCCATCAGGATTTCGCGCAGGACAGGATGCATGTCGGTATCTCCCCGGTTGTGGTGGCGCCAACCTCGCACCCCGGGCGAGGCGGGGCATTGATCAGGATCAAACCCCTGCACCAGACGATCCGCGCCCGCGGCATGCGGTCGCAGGGCATCGCATAGAATCGGGGCAGGCCAACGGGAGACAGACGATGCAGCGATACCTCGCCTACGGCGCCACGCTGCTGCTTGCGGTGACGATGCTCGTGCTGGCCGCGTTCTGGCCGGTCGCCTGGTGGGGCGTGGCGGTCTTCGGCGCCCTGGCGCTGCTGGGGACGTGGGACCTGCTGCAGACCCGCAGCACGCTGCGCCGCAACTATCCGGTGCTGGCGCACTTCCGTTACGGACTGGAGTCGGTCGGCCCGGAGATCCGCCAGTACTTCATCGAGGGCGATACCGCCGAAGTGCCGTTCTCGCGCCAGCAGCGTTCGCTGGTGTACCAGCGCGCCAAGGGCGTGATGGACGTGGTGCCGTTCGGCAGCCAGCAGGACGTGTATGGCGTGGACTACGAATGGATCAACCATTCGATGGCACCGACGCACGTGGATTCGCACGATTTCCGCGTCGTCATCGGTGCGGCCTCGGCGCAGCCGTATTCGGCCAGCGTGTTCAATATCTCGGCGATGAGCTTCGGCGCGCTGTCGGCCAACGCGGTGCGGGCGCTGAACGAGGGCGCGCGGCGGGGTGGTTTCTACCACGACACCGGCGAGGGCTCGATTTCGCCGTATCACCGGGAAAAGGGCGGCGACCTGGTCTGGGAGATCGGCTCCGGCTACTTCGGCTGCCGTGACGGGCAGGGTCGCTTCAGCGAGGAGCGCTTCGTCGAAAACGCATGCTCGCCGCAGGTGAAGATGATCGAGCTGAAGCTGTCCCAGGGGGCCAAGCCCGGCCACGGCGGCGTGCTGCCGGCGGCGAAGGTCAGTGCCGAGATCGCGGCCACCCGCGGCGTACCCATGGGGCATGACTGTGTGTCGCCGGCGACGCATTCGGCGTTCTCCACGCCGGTCGGGCTGCTGCAGTTCATCGCGCGCCTGCGCGAACTGTCCGGTGGCAAGCCGACCGGCTTCAAGCTGGCCATCGGTCACCCGTGGGAGTGGTTCGGCATCGCCAAGGCCATGCACGAAACCGGCCTGCTGCCGGATTTCATCGTGGTCGACGGTGCGGAAGGCGGCACTGGCGCGGCGCCGGCGGAATTCATCGACCATGTGGGCGTGCCGATGCACGAGGCGCTGCTGCTGGTCCACAACACGCTGGTCGGGCTGAACCTGCGCGACCGCGTGCGCGTGGGGGCGGCCGGCAAGATCATCAGCGCCTTCGACATCGCCCGCACAATGGCGATGGGGGCGGACTGGTGCAATGCCGGGCGCGGTTTCATGTTCGCCCTGGGCTGCATCCAGTCGCAGAGCTGCCACAACGACCGCTGCCCCACGGGGGTGGCCACCCAGGACCCGGCACGCTGGAGGCACCTGGACGTGGCCGACAAGTCGGTGCGCGTGCAGCAGTTCCACGACAACACCCTGAAGGCGCTGCGCGACATGCTGTGCGCGGCGGGTCTGGAACATCCCCGGCAACTGGGGCCGGAACACATCCTGCGCCGCGTGTCGCCCATCGAGGTGCGATCGCTGGCGTCCCTCTACCGGTTCCTCGAGCCGGGCGAACTGCTGGACCGGGTGCCCTCGCACGCGGTGTTCCGGGACTTCTGGGCCGAGGCACGCAGCGACGCGTTCGCGCCGCCGCGTCGGGTCAGCGCCCTGTGCGATACCAAGGACCGCTGAGCCCGAGGGTGCGTTGACCGCATCCCCGGTCCCCGTTTATCATGCGCGCCCCGACGAATTCGGGCGGTTAGCTCAGCGGTAGAGCACTGCTTTCACACGGCAGGGGTCACAAGTTCGAAACTTGTACCGCCCACCATATAAGCCCCTGATATTTAGGGGTTTTTTGACACAAAGGCCACCTTAAACGGGTGGCCTTTGTGTTTTCGTCCTGCAAGGGTCCTGCAACGGGTGAATTGCGGGCCCTTCTGGCCTGCGGTGCAGGCTGGTTTGCGCTCCCGCCTTCCCCTAATGTGAACGGCATAGGGGACATTCAGTGGGCTAGGGTGCCCAGGGAGACAGGGATGACCGGAAACAGAGCATTGGGTCGCGGAGCGCTGTTCGTCGTGATCTTGGTCGGACTGGGCGTGACCTGCTGGCGAACGCGCGCACTCGGTTTCGCTGAGGCGACGCAACTGTGGTCTGCCGTGGGAACCGTGGGTGCGGTGGCGGTCGCACTTGCGCTAGCTTTCTTGCAGACCGGCAAGGAGCGGCGTGATGAGGCCAAGAGAGCAGCCGCCGCAGCGATTCTCCTTAGTGGCGATATCTACAACCTTCGCGCGGCCATGAGTTCAGTGGTTGACCACGCCGAGCAAGTGAAGCAAAACCCGTTCGGCTATGGGCAATGGCTGAGTGGCGTATCCCACTACCTGAAGAACTATCCCCCTGTAATTGCGGACAAATACTTGCCGTTTGTGGGAGACCTCCCGCCGGATGCGTTGTTCGATTTGACGATTGCGGATAGATGGCTCGCCAACTTTAAGAAACGCTATGCCTTCGATGAGGGCGTAACGCTACTGGAAGTCGCGAACGGATTTAGCGTGATGATTGACGAAATCGTGGCGGGCTACCGGGTGGTAGTTTCGGCAACTGACCGACTTCATCCGCTCTCACAGGTGCCCGGGCGCGCGCCTTGGAACGCCAACGCACCGTCATGGGCTGTGCCGCCCGAATTGGAAGAATGAGAGGTCGGCGATGGCGAAGCTAAGTACGGATCGGGAAATTCTGCATTGCATCTACGAAATGTACGCGGCGGACTTTCGCGCCAATCAGAAGATGCCGGACGATGACGTCGGGAACCGAATCTATCTGCCAATAGATGTGCGGGCTGTAGCTTCAAAGCTGGGGGATGATCCGCACGTACTTTTTGGGCGTCTGTACTATCACCTTGCCCATGAGTACGGATACAAGAAGGATGACGGAGCAAGGGTCGATCTATTCGCTTTCAAGATCGCCGATCAAATGCATTGCATAAATTATCCTTATCTTGCAGCGATTCTCTCGGATCATCTGTCACAGCACACTGAGAATACAAAAGCATTCTGGTTGTCAATCGCAGCGCTAATCGTCTCCATAGTATCGGCGCTAGCAACTGTCTTGCCGATGTTGAGCGAGTAACAAAGAAAGGCCCCGGTAGCACCTTGGCGCACTACCGGGGCCTTTACCCAACTTGGCCTTGACCACCTTGGGCATGGTGCAGTTTCACGACTCCTAAGTCGGTTCTGCTGGTGCGGTTTTTGTCGCTGCGGCACTCACACCTAATCCGCTTGGGGCACCGTGTTCTAGTCGTTGCGCACCACCGTCAGCTTGGGCGGTGCCTGTCGCGTTGCGAACTTGCTGCGACCGCCACGCGCGATCTTCCGTGCGTTTTCTTTCGTCGTCTCTTTCTTCCCCGTCTCGCCCATGCGGGCGTGCATGTAGGGCATGAGCTTGAACGCTGCATCTGCCCGGACAGCGATAGGCAGGCCATCTAGGTTCATCACGTCCAGCAGGAACGACTTAGGGTCGGTGTACTTGCCACGCGGCATAGTCGGAGCGCCGGTCTTCGTATCCACGCCAGGCGTGACCTTCGTGGCCGCTGCAATGGCCTTGCGGACCGCCGGATGCTTGGCCAACCGATCACCGGCCTGCGCCGCGCTGCCAGGCGCGTAGCCGGCTGCGATGGCGGCATCCCGGTTTGTGCATCCCGCCACCTTGTGCGTCACGAACGCCTGCTGCTTTTTGGTCATTGCGGTCATGTTTGTTGAACCTTCAATGGGGTTTTAATCTCTGAATGAGGGAACGTCCGGTCTAGACGTCAACTGAAACCCAGTGATTTCCGTCAACTGGCCTGTGGTGTAGGTGTAGCGTCAACGCGCCGCGCTGGCAGGTTCTCCAAGCGCCGCGCCTCTTCCGGGTCCATCACGCCACTCTCAATCATGGTCTTGTAGAACTCGGCGCGCTCAGTGGCAGTGCCACGCAGCAGAGCGTCAACAGCGTGTTCCGCATAGAAGCGTTGGCGAGCAATGGGGCCAAGCATCTGCTGCGAGATAGCCGACTCCCACAGCGTCAGCCAACGCGTCAGGCTGAACTTCACGAACTGCGCTCCTAGGCTTTCCACGTTGTTGTAGCTGGCCTGTTCCAACGTCTGCACGAGGATGGGCGGCACCCGGAACATGCGGCACACTTCGGTCACGCTGAAGTTCATGGCCTCCAACCATTGCGCGTCTTCGTTGGACAGTCCGATGTTTTCCAGCTTCAGGCCACGCACGCCCATGATGAGCGTCTTGCCCGCGTTGGCCGGTGTGGAGTAGTTCTCCATCACGCCACGAATCGCCGTCATCTGTTCGGTGGTCAGGTCGCTCTTGCCATCGTTGTAGAGAACAGATGCCGGGCGCGCGCCACGCCCAAAGCTGGCAGCGCCATGCGTCCGCAGCGACAGCGCCAGGCCCAATGCCTCACGGGCGATGGTCACGCGGGACTTGCCGACAATGCTGGCCGGGTCCGTGCGATCGCGCAGGTGCAAGACCTCATCGGCCAGCAGCCGGACCGGGTGGCCCTTGTCGTCGGTGTAGTCGTAGCGATAGCGGCCACTGTCCAGCTTCACGATGGACATGCGGCCAGGATGCAGCGGGTGCAGCGCCGTCACTTCGCCCGCGCCGTTGAACTCCTTACGGGCGTAAGCGTTACCCCACAGCAGGACGGTGGCGGTCTGCGACTCCCGGAACTCCATGCCCGTCTGATAGTCATTCGGGCGTTCCAGCACGCGAGACAGCCAATGGTTATCTGCACGCTCCCGGCTGCCGTCGTCGTTGCGACGGTACGTGTGCAGCGGCAGGCAGGCCGTGGATTCGCTCAGGGCCTGCACACAGGCGAAGACGGTAGAGATTGACTCAGCGCTGCGACTGTCCACGTATGCGCCCGCTACTGTGTTGTTGCCACCATTTGCCAGGGCGTTCCAGGAAGGGTCTTCAGCACGGCGCTCAGTGCGGCCGCGCAACATGTCCAGGATTTTCATGGGCGGCAGGTCTCCAACCAGTAATGCAGCAGTGAGCGTTGGGCGTCAGGGCGAAGGCTGCGCAGGTTCACGGTGGTGTCCGCGTAAGCCGGACGGCTCTGGACGATGGACACTTCATCCAGCACCACATTGCGCAGTTCGCGCGTATCGCCGTTCCAGTGGTCGCCACCGGCCGGCACGTTGAAGGCAAAGGAACAGCCGCCCAGGTCGCCACGCTGCGCCAACGCGGCCAGGTCACGCCCGGCTTGTGTGTCGGGCAGTTCCAGCGAGAACGCCAGGCCCGTGTCGTCCTCTGCCAGCGTCAGCGTGCCGCTACGCGTGCGGCCCAACACTCGGCTGTAGTCGTGGTCCGCCAGCGCCAGGATGTCAGCACCGGAGGCCAGCGAGGCCGCGAAAGCTCCCCGCCGGATGATTTCGGTGAAGTCACCGATGGTGGTGGGGCTGTCGAACTTGGCGATATAGCCCGTCAGCTTGCGGCCGTTGGCGGTCACGCCGGCCGTGGCACGTTTCTCGATGGTCATGGGCGTCTCCAAAGATGCAGCCCGCCACATGGACGGGCTGCACATTGCTGGCAGTTACAGGGCGATGTCGGAAGCGACAACGAACGCCTGCGGGTGACGCACCGCCACGTCCACGGTGGACATCGCGCGGACCAGCACGCCGCCGCGACCGTAGGCCGGCTGGGCGTAGGGGTTCACCAGGATGTCAATCTCGGACCACAGGCCAAGCAGCACCTGCGACCAGTCGCCCAGGATGGCAATGCCGGCGTCCGGGTCAGGCGTGGTGTTGTTGGGAACCTGATTGGTGCTGTAGGACTGGATGCCCGCCATGCGGCCTTCGTCGTTCAGCAGGTAGATGCCCGTACCGGTGGACTTCTCCGTGCCGGCGAACTTGGCCGCGACGCTGGGATTGAACAGCCAGGACGACGCGTCCACGTTCGCCAGTTCGGCCTTGGCCTTCATCGCCAGCACGTTCGCCCAGTTGAGCGTTGCGAGGTTCGCGGTCTGGATGCCGACGGTGGACAGCACGCCCGTGGGTTCGTTGGCACCGCCGCCCTTGATGAGCGCCGAGTCGATGGCCTGAGCCAGCACGGCCGCGAAGTCATCGCGCACCAGCTGTTCCACGTCCGGGCTGGACTGCATGATGAGCTGGCGCGACAGTTCGGTCACGCCGCCGGCATGCTTCGGCGACAGGGTGATGTTGGACGGGTTCACGTCCGAATCCGGCACCGCGCCGTTCTCGGCCACCCAGCCAACGGACACGCCGGTGCCGTGCTTGGGGATGGTGACGTTGCCATGCAGGCCGGATAGCACCCGCACGCCCAGGCGACGCGCCAGCAGACGGTTACGCAGCGGCTGGATGTAGAGGTCCGCCCGGTGATCGGTCGGCACCAGTTCCGGCGCGGTGCCGGTGGTGTTGACGCGACGTTCCAGCGCGGACATCGGCACGAACACACCCTGCGCCTTGCGGCCGGTGCGGCGTTCGGTTTCCTGCGCGTATTCCAGTTCCGCACCGGACAGCGCGCGGCCCTCAACGCCAGCCTGCAGGACGCGCATGATGGACACGCGGCCTTCCAGGGCGGCGATGGTGTCACCACCGTTGCCGGCAACGACAGTCACGCCAGCGGCGCGGCGCTCCTGGTCGTCAACGAACTGTTGGCGGGACTCGGCCGCTTCCAGGTCGGTGATTTCACCTTTGAGCTTGTCGAACGCGGCCGATTCATCGGCGGTGAGGTTACGGTTTTCCGATTGGGCCTTGGCGAGCATCGCGCGCTGTTCGGCCACCTTGGCAGCTTTGCGCTGCCGGATTTCTGCGAGGGTCATAGCTAACTCCGGGTTGTGTTTGGGACAGTCCCGGTTGCCCATTGAATGGGGTTGCGGCGTGATGTAAAGCAATACGTCTTGCGACTCGTGGCGCACCCCTCGCGATAGCTGCGGCAATCGCGGCGAGGGATGAAACTGCGCGAACTCAGTAGCCGGACACGTCCAGCATCAGGCATCGTCCGGGGATGCTCACGGCGGCGGGCATGGTGTTGTCTGCGTGGTACGCCTGAAAGTTCGCCGATGTCATCGTCACGACGTTGGCCGCGACCTTCCAGTAACCCCAAAAGTTGTAGCTCCACCAATCCACGTCCCCAGGAATGGGCGACTGATTGACGTTGCGGTTGGCTGCTGCACGGTTGAGCGTGGCAACCGCGTAGGTCTTTCCGGCGGATAACGTGGTGCTATTGGTGTCGGTGCCGTTAGTGCTCGGCACTCCTTCAAACTGACCCGCAACGCGCATGTAGCGATGGCCCGCATGAAAGACAATCTGCCCGGCCGCATTCCTCACCTCAAAACCCTGCGAAGCCACGCCAGGATTGGGCGGAGTGAAAACGTAGTAGCTCACCACCTGTCCGGCCGCGCCCTTGGCGCTTACCGCGATTTCTGCCGTATCGCCTGAGAAGCTTCGAACATAGGCGTATGCCCCGGCGGCATGACTGACTGCAACGATGGGATAGCCGGTAAGCCCTGTTAGCGTGATGGTCGCGTAAGAAGTATCCAGCACCGTCACGCTAGTGGTGACCGTTCCCTTACTGTGAAACGCATAGTTGAAGAACGTATCGTCTATCTGGATGTGTCCAGATTCATTGCGTACAAGGAAATAGGAAGACATCACCACACTCCCGTGATTAGAACAACATCGACTGCGGTGGCCCCCGGAAGCAACGCCCCAGGAGAATAGGAAAGCAGGTTGCTGCCGTTGACGGTCACGGTGGGTGCGTAGCCGGTAAGCTGGCTGCCAGGCGTGTACGCCGAACCCGTGTACCAAAAGGGTCGGCCTTCAGGCAGTTGAATGCTTCCGCTCGCGCCAGCCGGTATGGTGCTGATTGAAACGATGCGGGTCAGACTGTCCGTAACGTCTAGGACAATCTGGCCCGCTGCATCGCGAACTTGGAAACCTTGTGGCATTGGCTGTTCCTCCTGCGTTGTAATTTGGTGGTAGGTAACAAGTAGCAGGTAACAAGTGGTTTTTGGCTGGAGCTACAGGACATAAGGCATGTGTTTGCTCTCCAACTACTCTCTCTTATATAAATCCTGTTACTTGTTACCTTTTAGGGTTGAAAGCCTTGTGGCATAAGGGTTTGTCCAGGTAACAAGTGAGGTAACGAGTTGTCCAGTTGTGACCTCACATCCTCTGGCGTGAGTTCAACGCCATCCTTAACCCATACCCGCAACGTCTCACCGCGCCACTTCACCTGCTTGTCCAGCTTGGAGTAGCCAAGCCGGGCCAGCATGAAAGTCAACGCCGTGGTCTTCGGTACGTCATAGCCGCCCGTTGGCGCGCGCTGCGTGAGCAGCCGGCTCAGGTGAGCCGTTGAAACAACCTTGTCTGTGATTCCCGCGCCACCTTCGGCAATGATGGATTCAACGACGCTCTCAACGTCGTCTTTGCTGCTAGCCATCATCCGGCGCTTCTCAGGTGTCACCGGTGCGGAGCCATTGACGTCGAACGTCGCCGGAATGCTGACGCTTAGGAACCATGCCCGCAGTTCGCCTGCACAGTGATTCTTAGCGTGATCAATTGCATCCGTGCGCGATTTCCAGCCGGCGGCGTCCAAGCCGCAGTAGGTGAGCATTTCGTCAAGCGACGACCACGGAGTAAACACCACCATCCATCGTCTATCGGTCCTTTCCAACGGGATCGCGTCGTTGTGGTTGGTGTTTGCCCAATGGTTGGTGGTGTTGTACGCCTGGTAGGGCTTGGCACCTTTTGGATTGATGTCAACGATGTTGTTGCTGATAAACTCCTTCATAGAGTTATACAGTTGATGCCGCAGCTTTCCGGTCAGCATGATCTCTTCGATCACGTTGACCGCGCCGCGAACACTCCAGTCCGTGAAGTTGCCGCTGTTGGCAATGTTGCTGTTACTGGTGGTGCTGACATTGCGGTAGCCCATTGCAGCGCGAAGGACAGCAGCTGCTAAGGTTTTCCCGTCACCGTGGACTCCCTTCAGGATCGGACTCCACCTGATTTTCACGCCAGGCTTTTGCACGTTGTGCGCCATCCAGCACAGTAGGTTGTGATAGACGTCCACGCGACGACCGCACATATCAAAAAGCAAAAGTTGAAACTGCCTAATTCCCTCTTCGCCGCGCGGAGTGGGTGGCGACTCGGCGGGAAGCGACGTAGGCGAATACAGATTGGCGTAGCTCACGCCATCCCAGGTATAGAACGGGCCGCAGTCGGGGCGATAGCCCACGCGCTCCACGATGGGCATGGACCAGAACTGTGTGCAGCGTTCAGCGGCGCTCAGACGCCTTCCCGATTCGCCAACGGGCATCCTGCGGCCGTACGCAATGTCGAAGCTGCGAAGCGACATGAACTCCGCGTTCTCCGTATTGAAGAATGCGTCTTGCGATGTCACCCAGCAGTAGGGCTTTGCCCAGTCAGGCAATTCGCCGTCCGTGCGTGTCAGCGCGGGAGGGAACAGCAGCGCGCGCAACTTGCTGATTGGGACTTCGTTGTCGGCGAACTTTAGCTTGCGGTGGACGGCCTTGACGATGCTCTCTTGCAGCGCGCCAGGAATGCCCGCCTGTTGGATGCTGGGAATTACCGTGTTGTGTAGCTCGCTGTCGTCTGCGTCTCTGACCCATTCGATGAGCGCTCTGACGCGCGCGAACGTTTCATCTGATAGACGTTGAGCTTCCACCACCGTCACCAGCGATGAGCCGCTATTTGAATCTGTCATTGCCGATCCTTGAAAGAGCTTTTGAGACTCCCCGGCCAAGGTGGAGGGATCGGTGTTACTGCTTCGGTGGGATGTACATGGAGACCAGCGACCACATACCGTGGAAGTGCTCGGCACGCTCTTCGTGGTCATCGCACAGTGTTCCGTGGACGAATAGCGCACGGGCGGCGGTCAGTTCGCGCGGCTCATCAGCCATGACTTGCGCAGGAACCTGCCACCAGCACACGGTTGCGTTGTGCCAACAAGCAACAATGTCATTGCGACTGACATGCGGATACTCACGGCACAGGCTTGCTATGACGCGGGGATCGGGTTCAGGGCGCATTGTTTACCCCCGGATAGAACGCCCTACACAGCGTGTCGATGTTGCGACGGTAGATTTCCTTGTAGTACGCGTCAGGAACCAGGCCGTACAGCGCGAAGAGTTGCGCCACAGCTTCGCGCTCACGCGCGGGCAGCCTTTCCAGGCGGTCGGCGTATGCAACCCCGCCCTCTACCCAGCGCGCGATTTCAGCGTCAGGGGCATGGGGGAGAAGCAACCGGATGCGCTCGTGGATATCCATTAATGGACCTCCCGCGTTGTCAGCCAATCCCGGTAGAGCGTCGTGACGTGAGCATCGCACGCCGCGTATTCGGCAGCGTCTCCGCTTTCCAGTCCTTCCAGCAGCAGTAGCACGGATGCCTTGGCTTCGTCGGGGATCGCTTCGCCGGGAAGTTGTTGGTACATGAGCGAGACTTTTGCAAGCGCCAGCCCGACGTGGAAAATCTTGCGGTGCGTCGGGCACCGCATCTTTTCTTCCAGGAAGTCGTGCAGCTTCGGTGGCAGCAGTTTGTCATTCATGGTCACGCCCTCCGACGCTGCTGCTTGCGCTCGGCTTGTGCGCGTTCCGGCGTGCGGCGCTCATCGGGGTTGCGCGCCATGTAGCGCACCGGACGGCCGGCGTCGCTCTCAGACGCCAGGAAGGCCAGCCATTTCTGTGCGGCGGCAGGAGTTGCGAAGCGCTTGCGGCCGATCACCACGGTGGCAAGGTCGCCGCACGCAATCGCGCGGTCAACGTTGCTCAGTGACTGGCCGGTGATGGCCGGCAGTTCCAGCCGGCTAAACATGAGTTTGTTCGTCATTGCTGCACCCCGTGGTGAGTGTCTGGCGACAGGTCGTCTCCAGTGGGGTGCATTCTGTTTGCGGGCGTTCGGCCTGTATTCCCGCGATGTTTGAAAGATCGCGGTAGTCAGCTAGCCCTCAGTCACTCCGGCCATTTGCATCGCAACTAGGTACGTGTTGGTTCGCTGTTTCTTGTGCTTGTAGAACCAGTCCTGCGCAGTGGTCTTTCCTACGTCGCATGTGGCTCCGGCGGCTTCAAAAATTCCGGCGTCGATGGGCGTTCCTTGTGCATGCAGGCGCAGCACTTCAGCAATTACGTAGATTGCTTTGCTTCCTTCGCTTTGCACTGCGTCTTGGCGTTGGCCTTTCGCGCGTTGCACGCCAAAGGCTTCATCCAATGTTCTGACTTCGAAGTTCCGATAAGCAGCTACTGCGCGGGTTAGCGCGCTTGCAAGCCATGTGGGCATCGCCACGCCAAGCGTTGCGGCAGTCGATACAGCTTCAAGCAATGCGTCACCGTCACCGCGTTCTACGCTGTCACGGAAACGCTCCACCATTGCCATGCGCAAGTCTTCAGCATTCATAGGAATTCAACCTTTGCCAGCTTTTCGCGGGCTGCGCCGTGGACAAGGTGGCCGTAGTGCTTTTCGATCATCGCTAGCGATGTGCCTGCCAGCTTCGCCACCGTCAGCAGGTCCATGCCGCCAACGATGGCGTCAGTGATCCAGCAGTGGCGCAGCGTGTACAACACCACGCCGTCCGGCATGTCTGCTGCCGTGGCCGCTTGCCGCACTTGATCTGCCCAATCGTAGTGTTGCCACTCGGTGCCACCATTGGTGAAGAGGTGCGCGGCGGGCAGCTTCCCCTTAGCCAATCGGTCAAAGAGCGCCTTGGCAGCGGGGGAGAGGGGCACGGTGCGGGTATGGCCCTTCGTGCGGAAGGTCACGGCCGCGTGGCGGGCGTCGTAGTCACGCCGCAGCACCGCCGCCGGGTCGCCAGGACGGCAGCCGGTCAGCGCGATGCACTCCATGACGTTGCGGATGTCATCGCCAGCGTGGGCGAGTAGGGCGCGGCGCTGGTCCCGGTCTAGGTAGAGTTCGCGCCGGGTGCCTACCTTTTCATAGGGTTTGACGTTGGCCCACTCAATCACGCGGTCAGGGGACACCTTCCGGCGCTCCACCGCCCGGTTGAGGGCGGCCACCAGTACCGTGCGCATCCGGTTGACGCTGGCCTTACTGAGCGGCTTGGCGGTGGGCGGTCGGCCCTTCCGGGTGGGGAGTTCGGCCAGGTCGCCGCGTTCCACACGGTCACGCCAGTCCTCAACGTCGTCCTGCGTCAACTTGGCTAGCCGCACCTTACCTATACGGTCGGAATAGACGGTGCGCTCAAACCGGCGCTCTGCGTCGCCGGCCGTGGAGGTCCGGCCGTCCTTCAGTAGAGCGGCCACGTAGTCACGGCAGGCGTCCGCTACGGTGTCCGTGGTGGTCTTCGGGGTAGGGGTGCCATGTTCGGCAGCGGTCGCCAGTTGGGATAGCGCCTGAGTGCGCGCCATGTCCAACGTCATCACTGGAAACGTGCCAATGATTCGCTCTTGTCCACGCCCCCAGGTGATGGCCCATGTCTTCGCGCCTGTTGCGTTTACGCGCAGCAGCAGGCCGGGCACCTTCGCATCACGCAGGCGGTACAGCTTGCCCGTGGCTCTGGCGTCTTTGACACTCTTCTCAGTGAGCGATTCCCGCGTGACCTTAGGCAAAGGTAGTCTCCGTCCTGCAACCGTCCTGCAAAATACAGGAAAACGCGACGCGTCGCAAAACGTCGCTACCTTATAAAAACAGTAACTTAGGTGTAAGTTCCTGAATTTTATTTTGCCTTTACAACCTTCACACGGCAGGGGTCACAAGTTCGAAACTTGTACCGCCCACCAGTTCCAGCGAAAAGCCCGGCCTCGGCCGGGCTTTTTCGTGTCTGGCGTCCGCCGCCGGGGCCTGCCTGCGGCCCGGCCGGCGCAGTCCCGCGCGAACACGCGTTCCATGGCGCCATAAGTGCTTGTTTCCGCGACTGAAAAAGCCGGTCGGGCACGTCCGTTGTGATACCCTCGGCAGGTTGCAGAACCCGCCGGAATCCCCGCCTGTCGCTGCCTCGCCGGCCCACGCCGGCTAGGCCCGTTTGGGCCCGGATCCAGGCCCGAGACAACCAAAGAAACCCGGAACCCGAATGGCCGATACCGCCAAGGAAATCATCCCCGTCAATCTCGAAGACGAGATGCGCCGCAGCTACCTGGATTACGCCATGAGCGTGATCGTGGGGCGCGCGCTCCCGGATGTCCGCGATGGCCTGAAGCCCGTCCACCGGCGCGTCCTGTTCGCGATGAACGAACTGGGCAACCACGCCAACAAGCCGCACGTGAAGTCCGCCCGCATCGTCGGTGACGTGATCGGTAAGTACCACCCGCACGGCGACCAGTCGGTGTACGACACGCTGGTGCGCATGGCGCAGCCGTTCTCGCTGCGCTACATGCTGGTCGATGGCCAGGGCAACTTCGGTTCGGTCGACGGCGACTCCGCGGCCGCGATGCGTTACACCGAAGCGCGCATGGCCAAGCTCACCCATGAGCTGCTGGCCGACATCGACAAGGAAACCGTCGATTTCCAGCCCAACTACGACGAGAAGGAACAGGAGCCGACGGTCCTGCCGACGCGCTTCCCGAACCTGCTGGTCAACGGTTCGGCCGGCATCGCGGTGGGCATGGCCACCAACATCCCGCCGCACAACCTGTCGGAAGTGGTCAACGGCCTGATCGCGCTGATCGACAACCCCGAACTCGACGTCGACGGGTTGATGCAGTACATCCCCGGCCCCGATTTCCCCACCGGCGGCATCATCAACGGCACCGCCGGCATCATCGCCGGCTACCGCACCGGCCGCGGCCGCGTGCGCATGCGCGCCAAGGCCGACATCGAGGTCAACGATGACAACGGCCGCGAGTCGATCATCGTCACCGAGATCCCGTATCAGGTGAACAAGGCCCGCCTGATCGAGAAGATCGCCGAGCTGGTGAAGGAAAAGAAGCTCGAGGGCATCAGCGAGCTGCGCGACGAGTCCGACAAGGACGGCATGCGCATCTACATCGAGGTCAAGCGCGGCGAGTCGGCCGAGGTCGTCCTCAACAACCTGTACCTGCAGACGCCGATGGAATCGGTGTTCGGCATCAACATGGTCGCCCTGGTCGACGGCCGCCCGCAGCAGCTCAACCTGAAGCAGATGCTGGAGGCGTTCGTGCGCCACCGCCGCGAAGTGGTGACCCGCCGGACCATCGTCGAACTGCGCAAGGCGCGCAGCCGCGCCCACATTCTGGAAGGCCTGACGGTCGCGCTCGCCAACATCGACGAGATGATCGAGCTGATCAAGACGTCGGCCAACCCGCAGGAAGCGCGCGAGCGCATGCTGGCCAAGACCTGGGAGCCGGGCCTGGTGGGCGCGCTGCTGGCGGCCGCCGGTGCCGAGGCCTCGCGTCCGGAAGACCTGCCGGCCGCCATCGGGTTCGTCGATGGCCGCTACCAGCTCAGCGAGGCGCAGGCCACGCAGATCCTGGAAATGCGCCTGCATCGCCTGACCGGCCTGGAGCAGGAAAAGCTGACCGAGGAATACCGCCAGCTGTTGGAGACCATCGCCGGCCTGATCCGCATCCTCGAAAACCCCGACGTGCTGCTGCAGGTGATCCGCGACGAACTGCTGAACGTCAAGGCGGAATTCGGCGACGAACGCCGCAGCGAGATCCGCCACAGCGAGGAAGACCTCGACATCCTCGACCTGATCGCGCCGGAAGACATGGTGGTGACGCTGTCGCACGCCGGTTACGCCAAGCGCCAGCCCGCCAGCGCCTATCGCGCGCAGAAGCGCGGTGGCCGTGGTCGCAGCGCGGCGGCGACGAAGGAAGAGGATTTCATCGACCAGTTGTGGCTGGTCAACACCCACGACACGCTGCTCACCTTCACCAGTAGCGGCAAGGTGTTCTGGCTGCCGGTGTACCAGTTGCCGGAAGCGGGCTCCAACGCGCGTGGTCGCCCGATCATCAACTGGATTCCGCTGGAACCCGGCGAGAAGGTCCAGGCCGTGGTGCCGGTGCGCGACTACGAGGAAGGCAAGTTCGTCTTCTTCGCGACGAAGCACGGGACGGTCAAGAAGACCCCGCTCACCGAGTTCGCCTTCAAGCTGGCGCGCGGCAAGATCGCCATCAACCTGGACGAAGGCGATGCGCTGGTCGGCGTCGCCCTGACCGATGGCGACCGCGACGTGATGCTGTTCGCGTCCAACGGCCGCGCAGTGCGCTTCTCCGAGTCGCTGGTCCGCGCGATGGGCCGCACCGCCACCGGCGTGCGCGGCATGCGCCTGGTGGCGGGCGCGGGTGCGGGTGGCGAGGGGGACCAGGACGGGGGGGAGGCTGGCGATGCCGACGGCGTGCCCTCGATCCCCGAAGCAGGCTCCGAGGTCGTCAGCCTGGTCGTGGTGGATGGCGACGGCGACATCCTGACCGCCAGTGAGCGTGGCTACGGCAAGCGCACACCGGTGGCGGACTACCCGCGCAAGGGGCGTGGCACGCGCGGTGTGATCGCGCTGAAGACCACCGAACGCAACGGCCGTCTGGTCGGTGCCATCCAGCTGTCCGACCACCACGAGGTCCTGCTGATCTCGGACGGCGGCACCCTGGTGCGCACCCGCGCAGCGGAAATCTCGCAGGTCGGTCGCAACACCCAGGGCGTCACCCTGATCCGTCTGTCCGACGGCGAAACGCTGCAGGCGGTCGAACGCCTGGATGCCTCGCTGGACGAGGACGAGGCGGGCGACGGCATGGCGGCGACGGGTCCCGCTCCGCCGGAAGCGGTCGACACGCCGCCGGAGGCCTGATCGACGGATGACATGAAAGTGCGCGGGTGTTGACCCCGCCACTTTCACTCCTGCGTTCTATACTGCCGGTACGACCACGGCAGGGAACGGCACATGGGATCGGCAACTCGCAACACCCGAAACGCGCGCACCCGCTGGATGCGCGCGTTTTTCATTGGCCTGATCGCAGCGGCCGCACTGGCCGGCTGCAAGCGCAACGAATCCGGGCAATTGCCCGAAGCCAGCGGCGAGCCGATCAAGGCGCAGGCCACCAAGGTGGAAGGTTTCGCCCTGGTCGGCGCCTATCCCGACCAGCATGACGGCGACCTCGCCATCGCGCTGGAATTCAGCCGTCCCTTGGTCAGCTCGCAGGACTTCGATGCGTTGCTGGTGGTGAAGGACGCCAACGGTGCCGTGGTGAAGGGCAGCTGGGTGCTCGACGACAAGGGTCTGGTGCTGCGCTTCCCCTCGGTGGAGGCGGCAAAGGACTACGAAGTCACCCTGAAGGCCGGCCTGTCCGCCGCCGACGGCACGCGCCTGGGCAAGGACGACACCCGCAAGGTGCACACCGGCGAACTCGATCCGGCCGTGGGCTTCGCCTCGCAAGGCAGCGTGCTGCCGGCGCGCGAAAGCCGGGGCCTGCCCGTGGTGTCGATCAATGTGCCGGAAGTGGACGTGGAATTCCTGCGCGTCAGCGAGAAGCAGCTGCCGAAGTTCTTCGCCGAGTACCAGCGCGGCGGCCGCCGGGGCAGCTGGGACCTGGACAGCGAGTACGGCGACAGCACGCCGCTGGGCAAGCTGGCCGAACCCGTCTACCTCAACCGCTTCGTGCTGGGTGGCAAGCCCAACGAGCGGGTGCTGACCTATCTGCCGATCCAGGACATCCGCGAACTGCAGGATCCGGGTCTGTACTTCGCGGTGATGAAGCGCACCGGCAAGTTCGCCGGCGAGTTCGAGACCGCCTTCTTCACCGTCAGCGACATCGGCCTGCACACGCGCGCCTACAAGGACAAGCTGTTCGTCCACACCGCGTCGCTGCAGGACGGCTCGGCCACCGGCAGCGTGGAACTGAAAGTGCTGGATGCACGGGGCGAAGCCGTCCTGGCCGGCAAGACCGACGGCAATGGCAACGCGTTGCTGAACTACACCCTGGATGCCGGTCATGTGCTGGTCGCCACGCGCGGCAAGGACGTGTCCATGCTGCCGTTCAACCAGCCGGCGCTCGACCTGTCCGAGTTCGCCGTGGCCGGTCGCGAGCAGGCGTGGTTCGACGTGTTCGCATGGTCCGGGCGCGACCTGTACCGCCCGGGCGAAACGGTGCGCATCTCCGCGCTGCTGCGCGACAACGACGGCAGGCCGGTACCGGCGCCGAAGCAGGGCGGCGGCCAGCCGGTGTTCCTGCGCCTGAAGCAACCGGACGGCAAGGTGTTCCGCGAGACGCGCCTGCAGCCCGGTGCGCAGGGCTATTTCAGCTTCGAGCAGGCGATCCCGACGGAAGCGCCGACCGGGCGCTGGCAGGTGGAGTTCCGCACCGACCCGGCCAGCAAGGAGGCGGTGCAGGGCATGACGCTGCGCATCGAGGAGTTCCTGCCCGAGCGAATGAAGCTGGACCTGGACGCGGCGCAACCCGTGCTGAAACCGGGCGAGGCGCTGAAGCTCAAGGCCACCGCGGCCTACCTGTACGGGGCACCCGCCAGCGGCAACCGCTTCACCGCCAAACTCGCCGTCGCGATCGAGCAGCATCCGCTGGACCAGTTGCCGGGTTACTTCTTCGGCGACCCGACGATGGAGCTGCCGAAGGACGCGAAGGACATCATCGACACCACGCTGCCCGAGAACGGTGTGCTGCAGGAAGACATCGCGCTGCCCGCCGAGGCCAAACCGCGCAGTCCCATCGCCGCCATCGTGTCCGGCAGCGTCTACGAGACCGGCGGCCGCACGGTGAACCGCACGCTGAAGCGCGTGCTGTGGCCGGCGAATGCGCTGGTCGGCATCCGCCCGCTGTTCGACGACAAGGACGGCGCCGATGCGAATGCCAACGCCGGCTTCGAAGTGGTGCGCGTCGATGCGGGTGGCAAGCCGCAGCCGGGCAAGGGGCTGAAGGCCACGCTGGTGCGCGAGCTGCGCGACTACCACTGGAACTACGACGAGGACGGTGGCTGGGATTACGACTTCACCCGCCGTTTCGAGAACAAGGACACGCGCACGCTGGACGTGGGCGCGGGTGCATCGAAGATCGATTTCCCGGTGGAGTGGGGCGAATACCGGCTGGACGTGTTCGATCCTGCCACTGGCCTGACCACGCGCTACCCGTTCCGCGCCGGCTGGAGCTGGGACGACCAGAACCGCGGACTGGATGCGCGCCCCGACAAGGTCAAGCTGGCGCTGGACAGGACCGGCTACAAGGCCGGCGACACGCTGAAGGTGACCGTCACGCCGCCGCATGCGGGCAAGGGTCTGCTGATGGTCGAGAGCGACCGCATGCTGTACGTGCAGGCGATCGATGCCAAGCCGGGCAGCACGTTCTCCATTCCGGTGACCAAGGACTGGGAACGGCACGATGTCTACGTCACCGCGCTGGTGTTCCGTGGCGGTTCGGCCCCCAGCAAGATCACGCCTGCACGCGCCGTCGGCGTGGTGCATGTGCCGATGGATCGTCGCGACCGTCGTGTCGCCGTCGGGTTGTCGGTACCGAAGCAGATGCGACCGGAACAGAACCTGCCGGTCACCGTCAGCGTGCCCGAGCTTGCGGGACAGCTGGCGCACGTCACCGTGTCCGCGGTGGACGTGGGCATCCTCAACATCACCCGCTTCCCGGTCCCGGATGCGAACGCGCAGTTCTTCGCGCAGCGCCGGTTTGGGGTCGATGCCTACGACATCTACGGGCGCGTGATCGAGAGTTTCGAAGGCGGCAGCGCGAAGATCCGCTTCGGCGGCGACATGGCATTGTCGGCCTGGCCGCAGGCGAAGCGGCCGACCTCGCGTGTTCAGACCGTGGACCTGTTCTCCGGGCCGGTGAAGCTGGACGGCAAGGGCAATGCGCGCGTCGCGCTGAAGGTGCCGGACTTCAACGGTACGTTGCGCGTCTCGGCGCTGGTGTACTCGGACACGCGTTACGGCAACCGCGATCGCGAGACCGTGGTACGCGCGCCGATCGTGGCCGAGGCCAGCCTGCCGCGCGTGCTCGCACCGGGCGACAGGAGCACGGTGACGCTGGACGTGCAGAACTTCACCGGCAAGGCCGGCGTGTTCAAGGTAATGGTGAACGGTGAGGGTCCGCTCGACATCGGCGAAGGCAGCAGGACCACCGACCTGGCGGTGGACGCCAAGCGCACGCTGACATTCCCGGTCACGGCGGACGAGGGCTACACCACGGCGAAGGTGCGCGTGCGCGTGGAGGGCAACGGCTTCAAGGTCGACCGCCGCTACGACGTGCCGGTACGTGCGGGCTGGCCGGCGGTGCTGCGCTCGCGCACGCAGGTGCTGGACAGCCTGGCGCCTGTGGAGATGGGCGCGGGCTTTGCCGATGGGCTGATGCCGGGCTCGGTGACGGCGCGGATGACGGTCAGCGCGCTGCCGCCGATCCCGTTCGCCAGTGCCCTGAAGGGTGCGCTGGAATACCCATACGGCTGCGCGGAACAGACGACCAGCAAGGGCTATGCGGCGCTGGAACTGGATGACGCCACGGCGAAGATGCTGGGCATCGACGGTCTGGACGCCAAGAAGCGTCGTGAGCGCATGGAGGGCGCGTTCGGGCGCCTGGCCTCGATGCAGGTTTCCAACGGTCACTTCTCGATGTGGGGCGACGACGACTACGTCAACCCGGGCCTGACGCCGTACATCGCCGAGTTCCTGCTGGACGCGCGCGAAGGCGGCTTCGCCGTGCCGGACGCGGTGCTGCAGAAGGCACTCACGCGCCTCAACGAGGATTTGCTGGCCGGTGGCGCGCAGTTCTACGGTTACGACCGGCGCGACCACCTCAAGTTCGCCAACCAGGCGTACGCAGGCTACGTGCTGGCACGCGTGAACCGGGCGCCGCTGGGTACGCTGCGCGCGTTGTACGACAACGAGCGCGGCAAGAGCTTGACCGGCTTGCCGCTGGTGCACCTGGGCATCGCGTTGTCGCTGCAGGGCGACAAGACGCGGGGCGCCAAGGCGATCACCGAAGGCTTCGCCAGGACCGGCGACCGGCCGGATTACCTGGGCGACTACGGCACGAAGCTGCGCGACGACGCCCTGATGATCGCGCTGGTGCACGAACGCAAGCTGGCCAAACCGGAGTTCGACCGTCGCGCCATCTCGTTGGGGCGTGAACTGGATGCGCGCCGCAACAGCGGCTGGCTGTGGCTGAGCACGCAGGAGCAGGTGGCGCTGGCGCGCCTGGGCAAGGCGCTGATGGTCGACCAGAAGAAGCTGGTGTCCGGCCAGTGGAGCATCGGTGGTGATGCGGAAGCCGTCGCACCGGTCCGCCTGTTCGGCCGCAGCGTCGACCACGCCGCGCTGGCCCGTGGCCTGCGCTTCGTGCCCGAGGGTTCGCCGCCGCTGTACGCCTCGCTGGACGTGGCCGGCATCCCGCGCAGCGCGCCGGCGCCGGACAATCGGCAGATCGGCATCGAGCGTCGCTACTACACGACGGATGGCAAGGAGTGGAAAGGCGGCACGCTGAAGGAAGGCGAGGCGCTGATCGTCCGCGTCGGCATCACCGCCAACGTCGCCATGCCGGATGCGCTGTTCACGGACCTGTTGCCGGCGGGGCTGGAGATCGAAAACTTCAACCTGGGCGACGCCAAGCAATGGGCCGAAGTCGTGTTGGATGGCATCGCCATCAGCGACCGTGGCAGCGCCGCGGACGTCAAGCACGAGGAGTTCCGCGACGACCGCTACGTGGCCGCTCTGAAACTGGATCGTGGCGACACCGCCAAGGTGTTCTACCTGGTCCGCGCGGTGACGCCCGGTACCTACACCGTGCCGCCGTCGTTGGTGGAGGACATGTACCGGCCGGACATCCGCGGTGTCGGCAAGGCCTCGCCGGCGACGATCACGGTGGTACAGCCGTGATGTTTTCCTTCTCCCCGCACGCGGGGAGAAGGGCCGCATCCATGGTCGCCGTGGGAGCGACGTGAGTCGCGACGGGATTGCCTATGAACCTCATCGCGACTGACGTCGCTCCCATGGCCCTACGCAGCGCGACAACCCTCCATGCAGAAGCGACGTTTCCCCGAGCTGTTGACCTGGCTGCGCTGGGCCACCGTCACCGTGCTTGTTGCGCTGCTGGTCCTCGATTTCTGCTTCCCGCCCCCATTGCCCAAGACACGCGACACCAGCACGCTGGTCGTCGCGCGCGACGGCACGCCGCTGCGCGCCTTCGCTGACCGCGACGGGGTCTGGCGCTATCCCGCGTCGCCGGACACGGTGTCGCCGCTCTACCTGCAGGCACTGCTGAACTACGAAGACCGCTGGTTCTGGAAGCACCCCGGCATCAACCCCTGGGCGCTGATGCGCGCGGCCGGCCAGTTCGTCCGCCATGGACGGGTAGTTTCAGGCGGTTCCACGCTGACCATGCAGGTGGCGCGCATGCTGGACCGGCATTCGCGCACGCCATGGGGCAAGGCCAAGCAGATGCTGCGCGCCATGCAGCTGGAAGCGCATCTGTCCAAGCGCGAGATCCTGACGCTCTATCTGGAGCGCGCACCGTTCGGTGGCACCATCGAAGGCGTGGACGCGGCCAGCTGGGCCTATCTGGGCAAACCTGCGTCGCGGCTTTCGCATGCCGAAGCCGCCCTGCTGGCGGTGCTGCCGCAGTCGCCCAGCCGGCTGCGCCCCGACCGTCATCCGGACGCGGCCAGGGTGGCACGCGACAAGGTGCTGCAACGCATGGTTGATCTCGGCGTGTGGTCGAAGGCGCAGGTCGACGACGCCCGTATCGAGCCTGTCGTCGCCCGCCGCCTGCAGGCGCCCCTGAGCGCCGCGCTGCTGGCCGAACGCCTGCGCCGCCAGCAGCCGCGCGCGCCGCGCATCACGTCGACCCTCGACGCGGGCCTGCAGCGCACGCTGGAAGAGCGCGTGCAGGGCTACTTCTCCTCCTGGCCCGCACGCACGTCCGCGGCACTGCTGGTGGTCGACAACGCCACGATGGAGGCGCGTGCGTACGTCGGCTCGGTGGCGTTCGCTGATCGCGAACGGCTGGGGCATGTGGACATGGTGCAGGCGTGGCGTTCACCCGGCTCGACGCTGAAGCCGTTCCTGTACGGCCTGGCGCTGGACGATGGGCTGATCCATTCCGAAAGCCTGCTGGTCGATGCGCCGCAGTCGTTCGGCGGCTACCGGCCGGGCAACTTCGACGCCGCCTTCAACGGCCCGGTCAGCGCGGCCGATGCGCTGCGGCTGTCGCTCAACGTGCCGGCGGTGGACCTGCTGGATCGCGTGGGGCCGGCGCGGTTCTCCGCGCGACTGGCGAACAACGGCTTGACGCTGCGCTATCCACGCGGCGCGCAGCCCAACCTTTCGCTGATCCTCGGCGGTACCGGTGCGCGGCTGGAGGATCTGGTGGGTGCGTATGCGGCGCTCAATCGAGGTGGCCTGTCGGGCCGCGTCCGCTACACGGCGCAGGATCCTTCGTCCGATCGGCGCCTGCTGTCGCCCGGCGGTGCGTGGATCATCCGCGAAATACTGGAGGCGCACCCGCGCCCCGGTTACGGCGGCGGCGTGCTGGACACCGGCAGCCGGCCCCGCGTGGCGTGGAAGACCGGTACCAGCTATGGCTTCCGCGATGCCTGGGCTCTGGGCGCGACGCGGCGCTACACGGTAGGCGTGTGGGTGGGCAGGCCCGACGGCACGCCCTTGCCGGGGCAGTACGGCGCGGTGACGGCGCTGCCGTTGATGTTCGAAGTGATCGACAGCCTGCCGCGCGGGCAGGGCGATTCGGGTCCGACCCCTCCTCCCGCCGAGGTGGCCGAGCACGCCATCTGCTGGCCGCTGGGCACCCAGGCGGAAGCGGAAGCGCCGCAACTCTGCCAGCGCAGGCGCGATGCGTGGACACTGGGTGGCAATGTGCCGCCTACATTCGCAGAACGCGACGCACGCCTGTGGAGCGCCGGCCGCGAGCGGTTCGAGGTGGATGCGCGGACCGGTCTGCGTCTTTCCGGCGAGTGCGCGCGCCCGCATGACGTGCGCAGTACGGAGATCTCGCGCTGGCCGGCATTGGCGTCGCCGTGGCTGCCCGCGCGCGAGCGGGCGGCGTCGCGGCTGCCGCCCTTGTCCCCGGACTGCCAGCCCGACGGTCGCGATGCGGTCGAGGAACTGCGTATCGAGGGGCTCAACGATCTTGCCACGCTGGCCCGCGCGCCCGGCAGCGAGCATGGCGTCCGACTGCAGTTGCGCGCACTGGGCACCGATGCGCGCGTGCAGTGGTTGCTGGATGGCCGCTGGATCGCGGAGACGCGGGGTGCGCAGGCGTTCCAGCAGGATTTCACCGAGACCGGCACACACCAGCTCACCGCGCTGGCCGACAGCGGCGCATGGACGCGGGTGCGGTTCAACGTGTTGCGGTAGGGCGGCAGAAAGCACGCAATCTTGTAGGCGCGGGCCGTGCCCGCGATGCTTTTCCGCAGCATTGGCGAAAGGCATCGCGCCCGAGGGCGCTCCTACAGGACACGCGGTGAGAGGCGCGTTGACTCAGCCGATCTGTTCCAGCACGTGCTCCGCACCGGAAACCTTGTACTCGCCGGGCGCTTCCACGAAAACGTTCTTGACCACGCCGTCTTCCACGTACAGCGCGAAGCGCTTGGCGCGGATGCCCATGCCATAGGCGCTGGCGTCCATTTCCAGGCCGAGGGCCTTGGCGAGGTCGGCGTTGCCGTCGGCCAGCATCTGCAGGCCATCCGGCACATGCTGGGTCTTGCCCCAGGCCTGCATCACGAACGGATCGTTGACCGACACGCAGAACACCTCGATGCCGCGGCTGCGGAAGTCGTCGAAGTGCTGCACGTAACTGGGCAGGTGCTTTTCCGAGCAGGTGGGGGTGAAGGCACCGGGGACGGCGAACAGCACCGCCTTGCGGCCATCGAACAGCGTGGTGGTGTCCACCGTCTCGACCCCCTCGCGGATGCGCTTGAGGGTCACCTCGGGAATGCGTTCGCCAACCTGGATGCTCATGGGGGTGCCTTGTGTGGACGGAAACTGAATGCAGTGTAGCGCGTCCCCGTGGCCGGCCCGTGACGATCTTGAAAGACGTGCGGGCGAGCCTATGTTCCGCTCATCGGCGACGGTACGCCCGGCGCCATTTCCAAGAGGAGATACCGACATGAGCATCGTGCAGTACAACCCGTGGGGCAACGCCCGTGGCCTGCAGGACGAGATCAAGCAGGTCTTCGACCGTTTCCTGGGCGAGGCCGACGCCGACCAGTCCAACGTGGTGACCAGCCAGTGGGCGCCGCGCGTGGATATCCGCGAGGACAACGACCGTTTCGTGATCCTGGCCGACATTCCGGGCGTGGACCCGAAGGACATCGAGATCCACATGGACAAGGGCATCCTGACCCTGCGCGGCGAACGTGCGGCGGAGAAGAAGGACGAGGGCACCCGCTGCTCCCGCGTCGAGCGCGTCTACGGCACCTTCTCCCGCCGCTTCTCGCTGCCCGACAGCGCCAATCCCGACGGCATCCCCGCCACCGGCAGGCACGGTGTGCTGCAGATCGACATCCCCAAGAAGCCCGAGACGACGCCGCGCCGCATCCAGGTGCAGTGACTGCCGCGGCCCGTCGCCGACACGGCGGGCTGGCGGGCGGAGCGATAGAATCGGCCCGTGGCGCCCGCGTCGCGGGCCTTTTCTTTCCGGACGCCCTGCCTGCAGGGTGTCCGCGTGATCGTGCGGAGATCCCATGCAGTTCAAAGACTATTACGCGGTGCTGGGCGTGGAGCCTTCCGCGGGCGATGCCGAGATCAAGACGGCCTATCGCCGCCTGGCCCGCAAGTACCACCCGGATGGCAGCAAGGAGCCCGGCGCCGAAGAGCAGTTCAAGGCGGTCAACGAGGCCTACGAGGCCCTGCGCGACCCGCAGAAGCGTGCGGCCTACGACCAGCTGCGGGCGCGCGGCTACCGGCCGGGCGAGGAGTTCCGTCCGCCGCCCGATTTCGGGCGCGGTGGTCCCGGCGCGCAGGAGTTCGATTTCGAAGAGATCTTCGGCGGTGCCGGTGGCGGCAGCGGCGGATTCAGCGACTTCTTCGAGGGCCTGTTCGGCCGGCGCGGCCGGGCGGAGGCACCTTCGCAACGGGGACCGCAGGGACCGCGCGACTCGCGCGCCAAGCTGGCGGTACCGCTGCAGGCGGTGCACGACGGCGGCAGCGTGCGGGTGAACGTCAATGGGCGCCAGCTCGACGTGCGGGTGCCGACCGGCGTCAAGCCCGGGCAGGTGATCCGTCTGGCCGGGCAGGGCAGCCAGGGTGGCAACCTGCTGCTGGAGGTGGAGTACGCGCCGCATCCGCAGTTCGAAGTGGATGGCCGCAACATCATCCACGTGCTGTCGCTGACGCCCTGGCAGGCGGCCTTGGGTGCCACGCTCAGCGTGCCCACCCTGGGCGGTGCGGTGGACCTGAAGATCCCGCCGGACTCGGATACCGGCCGCAAGCTCCGCCTGCGCGGACGCGGCCTGCCCGGCACGCCGCCCGGCGACCAGATCGTCGAGCTGGAAGTCACCGCGCCGCGCGCGGACACCGACGAGCAGCGCAAGGCCTACGCCGCGCTGGGCAAGGCGTTCGGAAACGCGTAAGGCGACACGTGGCCCCGTTTCCGCGGCTTCTCGGAGGGTGGCGAAAATTTCGCCATGGATCTTGACAGGCCCGCCGTTCAAGGCGGACACGCGGTTATCCACAGATTCGTGCACGCGTCATCCACATCCGCTGTGGAAAACCCGCTCGTCCGCAACGGCGCTGACGCCATCCGATCCCTGAAAGCACCACGCCACCCGAAGGTGGCGTGGTGGGCAACCGGTAAATGGCGACTTCGTGGAACTCAGCGCGCCTGTCGGGGTGCGGTTGCCGCTTCCGGCGCGGTCAGGCCACGCTTCTCCAGCAGCGGCTCGATCTTCGGATCGTGGCCGGCGAAGTCGCGGAACAGCTTCATCGCATCCTGGCTGCCGCCCTGCGACAGCAGGGTCTTGCGGAAATGGTCGCCATTCTCGCGCTTCAGGCCGCCGTTGTTCTTGAACCATTCCACGCTGTTGGCGTCCAGCACTTCCGACCAGATGTAGGCGTAGTAGCCGGCCGAATAGCCGCCCATGATGTGGCTGAAGTAGGGCGTCTTGTAGCGCGGCGGCACCGGCTTGTAGTTGATGCCGTCCGCGGCCAGCGCATCGGCTTCGAACTTCATCACGCCCGCCGCATCCGGTACCTGGTCGGCGGTGATCTGGTGCCAGCGCTGGTCCAGCATCGCGGCGCCCAGGTACTCGGTGGTGGCGAAGCCCTGGTTGAACTTGGACGCGGCGATCACCTTGTCCAGCAGCGCCTGCGGCATCGCTTCGCCGGTCTTGTGGTGCTTGGCGTAGTTGGCCAGGACCGACGGCCAGTCGGCCCACATCTCGTTGACCTGGGACGGGTACTCGACGAAGTCGCGCGGCACGCTGGTGCCGCTGAAGTACGGGTACTTCACGTCGGAGAACATGCCATGCAGCGCGTGGCCGAACTCGTGGAACGTGGTGGTCACTTCGTCCCACGTCATCAGCGTGGGTTCGCCGGCCGGCGGCTTGGGCACGTTCAGGTGGTTGGCGACCACCGGCTTGTCGCCGGTCAGGCCGGACTGCGACACGTAGGAGTTCATCCACGCACCGCCGCGCTTGGAGTCGCGCGCATAGGGGTCGAAGATGAAGATCGCCAGCTGCGAACCGTCGGCGTTGAACACGTCGTAGGTCCACGTGTCGGCGTGGTACTTCGGCAGGTCGGTGCGCTCCTTGAACGTCAGGCCGTACAGCTGGTTGGCGGCGAAGAACACGCCGTTCTCCAGCACGTTCTTCATCTCGAAGTACGGCTTGAGCTGGGATTCGTCGAAGTCGTACTTCGCGGCGCGGACCTTTTCGGTATAGAACGCCCAGTCCCACGGCTCGAGGGCGAAGGTCGGCTGGCCCTTGGCCTTCTGTTCCTGGTCGATCATCGCCTGCAGGTCGGCGGCTTCGCGCTTGGCGTTGGCCACGGCGGCCGGTGCCAGCTTGCCCAGCATCGCGTTGACGGCTTCCGGCGTGCGTGCGGTCTGGTCTTCCAGGCCGTACGCGGCGTGGTTGGGATAGCCCAGCAGCTTCGCGCGATCGGCACGCAGCTTCATGATGCGCGAGACCAGCGCGGTGGTGTCGAACTCGCCGCCGCGGCTGCCGCGCGCGACCGAGGCCTCGTGCAGACGCTGGCGCAGGGCGCGGTTGGTCAGCTGCGACTCCGGCGGCTGGCCGGTAGTGTTGAGCAGGGTCAGCACGTACTTGCCTTCCAGGCCGCGCTTCTTCGCGACTTCGGCGGCGGTGGCGATCTGCGCTTCGGTCAGGCCGTCGAGCTGCTTCACGTCGTCGACGACGACCGCCGAGGCGTTCACTTCCTTCAGCACGTTGTCGCTGAAGGTGGTGCCCAGCGACGCCAGCTCACCGTTCATTTTCTTCAGCGTCGCCTTGTCGGCGTCGTTGAGGTTGGCGCCGGAGCGCACGAAGCTGGTGTGATAGCGCTCGATCAGGCGCACGCCCTCCGCGTCCAGGCCCAGGTCGTTGCGCTGGTCGTACAGCGCCTTGATGCGGGCGAACAGCTTGGGGTTCAGGCTGATGGCATCGCCGTGGGCGGCGAACTTCGCCGAGTAGTCCGCGCGCAGCTTGTTGCGCGCATCATTGGTGTCCGTGCCGACCAGGTTGAAGAACACGGTGGTGGCGCGGTCCAGCACCTGGCCGCTCTTTTCCATCGCGATGATGGTGTTCTCGAACGTGGGCGCGGCCGGGTTGTTGGCGATGGCGTCCATCTCCTTCAGCTGCTCGGCCATGCCGGCGTCGAAGGCGGGTGCGAAGTCGCTGTCCTTGATCTTGTCGAACTGAGGGTAATGCAGCGGCAGCGGGCTTTCGGCGAAGAAGGGGTTGGCGGCCTGGGCGGCCTGGGTGGCCGGCGTGGCGGCCTGGCTGTAGGCGGGCATGGCAAGTCCGAGGGTCGCGGCGAGCGCGATGGCGAGACGGGTGGTCATGAAGCACGACATCCTGACGGGTAGATTCCTGTCTCTTATACCCATCT
>NZ_PDWV01000115.1 GCF_010093385.1 Pseudoxanthomonas mexicana | reverse complement strand
GATGCCCGCTTCGACGGCGTGCAGCTGCGGTTGCGCTCGACGCTGGCGCTGTGGCGGCAGTCGCGCGTGGCCGGCGTGCCGCAGCGGGTGCGCGTGTACCCCAACTTCGCGCCGCTGGCGCGTTTCGCGCTGTTCAGTGCCGAACAGGCTTCGCGCCTGGTGGGTGCGCACCTGAAGCGCCGGCGCGGCGAGGGTACCGACTTCCACCAGATGCGCGAGTACCGCATCGGCGACAGCCTGCGACAGATCGACTGGAAGGCCACCGCGCGCTCGCGCAAGCTGATCTCGCGCGAGTACCAGGACGAGAAGAACCAGCAGCTGGTGATGCTGATCGACACCGGCCGCCGGATGATGGCGCGCGAGGACGCGCTGGGCCATTTCGACCACGTGCTCAATGCGTCGCTGGTGGTGTCGTACCTGGCGCTGCGGCAGGGCGACGGCGTGGGCCTGTTCGCCGCCGGCGGCGACAGCCGCTGGGTTGCGCCACAACGCGGCATGGCGGCGATCGACACGCTGCTGCGCGCCAGCTACGACCTGCA
>NZ_PDWV01000114.1 GCF_010093385.1 Pseudoxanthomonas mexicana | reverse complement strand
GTCGTCTCCCCGCCCGCACCCCGCCGCCCTGCGCCTGCTGTCGCTGGATGCCCACGGCCGCGTGCTCGACTGGATCAACTGGCAGGACGCGACCTGCCTGTATGCGCGCGGTGCCGTGGCGTGGACGCTCGGCGATCCCTGCCTGCACGTGCATGGAGGCGTCAGCCGCCTGACCGGCGAGCAGAGCCTGATCGAGCTGCATCCCATCGTGGCGTCCCGCGGTCATGCCCGTGCGCATGCGCTGTCGCCGACGCCCACGCTGACCAATACGGCCCTGTTCGCCCGCGACGCGCACCTGTGCCTGTACTGCGGCCACGAATTCTCCCGTCCCCACCTCACCCGCGACCACGTCCTGCCGCTGTCCAAGGGCGGCAAGGACGTCTGGGAGAACGTGGTGACGGCCTGCTTCCACTGCAATTCACGCAAGAGCAACCGCACGCCGCAGCAGGCCCACATGCCGCTGCTGGCCGTGCCGTACCGGCCCAGCTGGATCGAGCACCTGATCCTGTCCAACCGCAACATCCTGGCGGACCAGATGGCATTCCTGAAGGCGCAGCTGCCCAAGAAGTCGAACCTTTCGGCCTGATCCGCCGCCGGCGTCGGACATCCGGCCGTACGGCCACCTGAACATCCTGTCGACGCCTAGCTGTGTAAACCCACCACGTTGTTCAGTGGGATTCGGGTGATGGGTGGCCTGTAGCCAAGGCTGGCATGTGGTCGATGCCAGTTGTAGTGATGAAGCCAGCCCTGCAGCGCGTGGGCTCGCTGTTCGGA
>NZ_PDWV01000113.1 GCF_010093385.1 Pseudoxanthomonas mexicana | reverse complement strand
CACATCGCCCAGCGATGCGGCCAGCAGCACCTTGCCGGTGGCACGCATCTGCTCGTCCAGCGCAGGACACTGGCTCACCAGGCGCTCGACTTGGTCCGGCGCCATCGCCGCGAGTTTCTCCGGGGAGCAATGGGCAAGGCCGAGATATTGCATGCGCGCTCCTTGAGGCGGGGGGGGGGGTGGGGGAAGAGGAGGCGGGCGCTGCGACGGGCGCCGGTGTGGGCGCCTTGCGGCGTCCCGGCAGCATGCGCGTGAGCGTCGTGTCGCCCTGGAACAGGTGGTGGTACAGCGCCGCACCGGCGTGGGCGACCACCAGCGCCACCAGCACCCAGAACAGCAGTTCGTGCGCGCCTTCCGCCGCTTCATGCACGCCGTCGCTGCGGCCGGTGATGGCCGGCAGGTTGAACAGCTTGAACCACTGCAGGGGATAGCCGGCGGACGAGTTCAGCACCCAGCCCGACAGCGGGATGGCGAACAGCAGTGCATACAGCAGGAAATGCGTCACCGATGCGATGCGCTGCTGCCAGGTGGGCGTTCCTGGCACAGGCGCCGGCGCGCCGGCGTACACGCGCCACAGCGCACGCAGCACGACCAGCGCCAGGATGGTCAGGCCGATCGACTTGTGCAGGGCGTAGATGTTGATCTTGCGCGGCCCGTTCGGCAGGTCGCCCATGGTCAGGCCGATGTACGCCATCACCAGGATCAGCGCAACGATGACCCAATGGAACAGCTGGCTGACCGAACCCCAGCGATCGTCGGTGTTCTTCAGGGTCATGGCGTCGGCTCCGGCGGTGGCGGTGGCGGTGGGGAAGGCCGGGGGGCTGCGGTGGGCTCCGCGTGCCCGGGCTCGCCGCGTCGGGTGGCGTCGGGCCCGGGGCGGGGTTCTTTTGGGTGCGGTGG
>NZ_PDWV01000112.1 GCF_010093385.1 Pseudoxanthomonas mexicana | reverse complement strand
TGTGTAAACCCACCACGTTGTTCAGTGGGATTCGGGTGATGGGTGGCCTGTAGCCAAGGCTGGCATGTGGTCGATGCCAGTTGTAGTGATGAAGCCAGCCCTGCAGCGCGTGGGCTCGCTGTTCGGAGTTGGCGTATGAGCGGGCGTAGGCCCATTCGCGCAGGCTGGTCTGCACCAGCCGCTCAGCCTTGCCGTTGGTGCGTGGGGTGTAGGGGCGCGTGCGCAGGTGGCGCATGCCCAACCGACGGACCAGACGCCGGAAGCTACGCGATCTGTAGCAGGCGCCGTTGTCGGTCAGGACGCGCTCGAATTGCACGCCCAAGCGTCGGTAGTAGCGCACCGTCCGCAACAGCGCCCTGCACGCGCTACTACCGCGCTCGTCCGGCTCGATGGAGCCGAACGCCACGCGGGAGTGGTCATCGATGGCCAGATGGACGTATTCCCAGCCGATGCCATCGGAGTTGACTTGGCGATTGCCGGTGACCCGATGCCCCGGCTGTCGGAAACGAGCAAGCTTCTTGATGTCCAGATGCAGCAGCTGGCCGGGCAAGGCGTATTCGTAGCGGTTCTCCGGCGCTGCCGGCTGCAGTTCGGCCAAGCGGTGCAGGCCGGCGCGACGCAGCAGCCGGGCGATGGTGCTCGGGGCAACAGGCAGTTGCCCGGCGATCTGCCGATACGTCTGCCGTGAGCGGCGCCGCTCGATGACGTGCTGCACAATCTCCTGTGGCGTGGCATGCGGGCAGGAACGTGGCCGAGAGGACCGGTCGACCAAGCCTTGCGGACCTTCCTCCTTGAACCGTCTGAGCCACTTGTAGGCCGTGCGGACGCTGACACCGGCCGCATGCGCTGCTTCTTCGACGCGAAGGCCCTGAACAAGGATGCGGTCCACGAGCAGGGCTCGACCGCGCGGGCTCAAACGGGCATGTTTATGCAGGTTCATCCGGGGCTCCTGGGGGCTGGGTTGGCTTCGCAACCCCCATCTTCCAGAGATGCCCCGGATGAACAACCTACCGAGAGATCACA
>NZ_PDWV01000111.1 GCF_010093385.1 Pseudoxanthomonas mexicana | reverse complement strand
TGGACCGGCCAGCCTTTCGTAGACATCCGGTTGCCATAATTGATGGCAATGACCGAGGTGTTTATGGGCAACAGCAAGCAGTACACAGATGAGTTCCGGGCCGAAGCGGTGAAGCAGGTGATCGAGCGTGGCTTCACGGTGGTGGAGGTCGCCTCCCGGATCGGGATTCCCAAGCACACGTTGTATGGCTGGGTGCAGGCGACCAAGAAGACGATGCCGGCCCCTGGAGCCACGGTTGCGCCGAGCGACTCGGCCGAGATCCGCCGGCTCAAGGCCGAGCTGCGGCGGGTGACCGAGGAGCGCGACATCCTAAAAAAAGCCGCCGCGTACTTTGCCAAGGGGTAAGGGCGAAGTACGCGTTCATGCGTGCGCACGTCCGGGAGTTCCGTCTGGTGGCGATGTGCCGGGTGCTGGGCGTGCATCGCAGCGGCTACTACGCCTGGCTGCGCCAGGGCGCCAGCGCTCGTGAGCGCGAAGATCAGCGTCTGCTGGGGCTGATCAAGCACCACTGGCTGGCCAGCGGCACGGTGTATGGCTACCGCAAGATCACCCTGGACCTGCGCGAGGCCGGCGAGCGCTGCAGCCGGCACCGCGTCCTCAGGCTGATGAAGGCAGAAGGCCTGCGTGCCCACGTCGGCTACGGCCGCAAGCCGCGTCATCGCGGCGGCCCGGTGGGCGTGGTGGCCAACGTGCTCAACCGGGACTTCACGCCAGAGGCCCCGAACAAGGTCTGGGTCACGGACATCACCTACATCCGGACCTACGAGGGCTGGCTGTTCCTGGCGGCGGTGATGGATCTGTACTCGCGGCAGGTTGTCGGCTGGGCCACGGCGCCGACGATGACCAGCGACCTAGTGCTTCAGGCGCTGGTGGCGGCGGCGTGGCGGCGTAAGCCCGGTCCTGGCGTGATGGTGCACTCCGACCAGGGTTGCCAGTTCACCAGCAGCGATTGGCAGTCGTTCCTGAAAGCGCACCGGATGGTGCCGAGCATGAGCCGACGCGGGAACTGCCACGACAATGCCGTGGCCGAGAGTTTCTTCAGCGTCTTGAAGAAGGAGCGAATCAAGCGGCAGATCTACCCGACGCGCGCCATGGCGGCTTCGGACGTGTTCGACTACATCGAGATGTTCTACAACCCGATCCGCCGGCATGGTTCCGCTCGCGGACTGTCACCGGTAGAGTTTGAAAGGCGCTACGCGCAGAGCGGCGACTGAGTGTCTACAGAGCTCTGGCCGGTCCA
>NZ_PDWV01000110.1 GCF_010093385.1 Pseudoxanthomonas mexicana | reverse complement strand
GTGCGGGAGCGGGAAATCCCGGCGCCGCTGCAGGCGCCGGAGGTCCGCGACCTTCCGCGTCGCGCGGCCGAGGTCGCGCCGCGCGATATCACGGCGCGCGAGCGTGGCGTCCAGCAGGCGCAGATCCGCGAACCTGCCCCCGGGCCTTCCACGGCCCCGCGTTCCGCTCCCGCAGCGCCCACGGCGGCCGACGCGGCTGCGTCAGCGCAGCCACGTGCACCGGCAGGAACCTCGACATCGTCCGCCCCCCGCGGTACGGCGTCGGCAACGTCCTCCACCGCATCCCCTGCCGCGCCCGCGGCGCGCGCAGGCGGCTGGGACACCCCCGCACGCACCGACGAATGGGGCAATGCGCGGCGCAACGTGGCGGGCGACAGTGCGGCGGACGGACGCGACAAGCCGGGTCTGTACAACGCCGACGGCAGCCTGCGGGTTCCCGGCGTCACGGGCCAATCCGAGCCCCCACGTGGCGCGCCGGGCGGGCAGAACGACCAGTGGACCCGGGAACAGCTGGCAGAGGCGGGCACCTGGCTGCAGCGGCCGCCTTACGACTACGAGCCGACCAGCTTCGACAAGTACTGGGTGCCCAGCGAATCGCTGCTGGCCGAGTGGGTGCGGCGCAACGTGCGCGAGATGGAGATCGCCATCCCCGGCACGAACATGAAACTGAAGTGCACGATTTCGGTGTTGCAGCTGGGGGGCGGCTGCGGCCTGGGCAGCCTGTTCCCGGAGCCGCCGAAGGCGCGCCCGCCGCCGGACATCCCGGTCAAGCGCACGCCGATCCCGACCGACAGCTGAGGGCGGGAGGGCAAAAAATGCGTGGTGTGCGAGCGACGTGAGCCGCGGTGAACCACCGCGGTCTCCCATCGCAACTCGCGTCGCTCCCATGTAAGACATTGCTGCAGTCGGATACGAAAACGGAGCCTCGCGGCTCCGTTTTCGCGTTCCCGACGAGGGACGTCTTACTTGTTGACGTTGTGCAGGTCGCGCAGCTGCGAGGGCCGCGAACCGAAATAGGCGGCCAGGTCGGAGATGTCCTGGTCGCTCAGGCCGGCGGCCTGCGGGCTCATCAGCGCGTGCTGGCGGTCGCCGCCGCGATAGGCCTGCAGCGCGTGTGCCAGATAGTCCGCGTACTGCCCACCCAGCTTGGGGTAGGTGTCGTCGATGGGAGCATTGCCCTCGGCGCCATGGCAGTCCACGCAGCTCTGGCCGGTGGCCTGGCCCTTGGCCTTGGCCAGTTCCTCGCCCTTGGCGATATGACCCTTGGGCAGGCCGGCCGACGAACTGGCGCCGTGCTCGCCGCTGGCGTGGCCCGGATCCTGGGCGGCGGCTTCAGTGTTTTCCTTCGAGCAGGCCACCAGGGCGAAGGCAGCGAACAGGGCGATGGCTAGACGCTGGGCGTGCTTGGCGTTGGGCATGGTGGGCTTACTTGACGGTGGAAAGGAAGGCGGCGATGTCGGCGATGTCCTGCTCGGAGAAGCTCTGCGCCTGGGCCTGCATGGTGGGGTGCTTGCGGTTGCCGTTGCGGTACTCGGTCAGCGCGTTGGCCAGGTAGTCGGCCGACTGCCCGCCGATCTTCGGCACCTTGAAGCTGGGATAGGCGTTCTTGTAACCCTCGATGCCATGGCAGCCCAGGCAGGTGTAGGTG
>NZ_PDWV01000010.1 GCF_010093385.1 Pseudoxanthomonas mexicana | reverse complement strand
GCCCCATGACCACCTTCGTTTCGCCCGACCGCATCCGCGGCCTGTTCGCCCAAGCCATGTCCGACATGTACCGCGCCGAGGTGCCGCTGTACGGCGACCTGATCACGCTGGTCGGCGACATCAACAACGCCACGCTGCAGCGCGACGCGGCCCTGGCCGAGCGCCTGCAGCGTACCGGCGAGACCGAGCGCCTGGACCTGGAGCGCCATGGCGCGATCCGCGTGGGCACGCCGGCGGAACTGGCGATGCTGGGCCGCGTGTTCGCGGTGATGGGCATGCATCCGGTCGGCTACTACGACCTGACGGTGGCCGGCGTGCCGGTGCATGCCACCGCGTTCCGGCCGCTGACCGAAGAGGCGCTGGCGGCGAATCCGTTCCGCATCTTCACCTCGCTGCTGCGGCTGGAGCTGATTGCCGACGCGGCGCTGCGTGCCAAGGCCGAGGCGATCCTGGCCAAGCGCGACATCTTCACCGCTGACGCGCGCGCGCTGCTGGCGCAGGCCGAACGGGACGGCGGACTGGGCGAGGCCGATGCGCAGCGCTTCGTCGCCGAAGTGCTGGAAACCTTCCGCTGGCACGGCGATGCGACCGTCACGCTGGAGACCTACCGCGCGCTGCACGGCCTGCACCGTCTGGTGGCCGACGTGGTCAGCTTCCGCGGCCCGCACATCAATCACCTCACCCCGCGCACGCTGGACATCGACGCCGCGCAGGCCGCGATGCTCGAACGCGGCCTCCAGGCCAAGGCGCTGATCGAGGGCCCGCCGCGCCGCGCCGTGCCCATCCTCCTGCGCCAGACCAGCTTCAAGGCGCTGGAAGAGGAAGTCGCCTTCCCTGACGCGACCGGCACGCTGGTACCCGGCAGCCACAGCGCGCGCTTCGGCGAGATCGAGCAGCGCGGCCTGGCGCTGACGCCGGCCGGGCGCGAACTCTATGACCGCCTGCTCGCGCAGGTGCGTCAGGCCGGCGGTGCCGGCAACACGTCGGCCGACTATCCGCAGCGGCTGGCGGCGGCGTTCGCGGGATTCCCGGATGACGAGACCACGCTGCGCCGCGAAGGCCTGGGCTACTTCCGCTACCGGCTGACCGATGCCGGCGCCGCCATGCCGGCCGCCGACCGTGCGGCGATGACGCCCGACGCGATGGTCGACGCCGGCTACGCCGTCGTGGACCCCATCGTCTACGAGGACTTCCTGCCGGTCAGCGCAGCGGGCATCTTCCAGTCCAACCTGGGCGGCGGCGAACAGCGCGCGTATGACGCGCATGCCAATCAGGACGCATTCGAGGCCGCCCTCGGCGCGAAGATCCACGACCCGTTCGCCCTGTATCAGCAGGCGCAGGACGCATCGATCGCGGCGCTGCGGGCCTGATGCTCCTTCCCCTCTCCCTGCGCAGCGGGGAGAGGGTGCCGAAGGCGGGTGAGGGCGAACGGAGTCCGGGCACCCAATGCGTCGGATCGGAACAGCATTCTTGATACCAAAGCGCTTCACGCACGCATCGTCACCGCGCCTGCCCCTCATCCGCCCCCGTATCCAGTACGGGGCAGGCTCTTCGGGCACCTTCTCCCCGCCCAGCGGGGAGAAGGATCCAAACCGTGAAACCCGCATGGCACCGACTGCCGCTGTTCCACACAACATTTCGTGTTGACGCTTCCTGCTTGCCCCACTATGTTGTGGCCGTCGGTTCCGGTGGTCGCAAGCCACGGGATTAAAACGGGAAGCCGGTGACGCGTTCGCGCCACTCCGGCACTGCCCCGCAGCGGTAATTGGGAACGAACCCGCCACCAGCACTGAGGCGCCATGCCTTGGGAAGCGGCGGATGTAGGAAGAAGGCTCGCCCTTCGCGCCCATGAGTCCGAAGACCTGCCGACAGCCGCGCGATGCACACCGCGCGGTGCCGGCCGCGGAATCTCCGGGGGGAGAGGGCTGGCGAAGCAGGGCGCCCGCAGTCCGTCTGCGCGGTCGCGTCTCCTGCGACGCCGCTTCCCCACTGTTGACCTCCATCCGGCCTTGCGCAGCCCCGCGAGGGACGGGCCGCCGCGTGCACCACGCATGGAGGATTCTCGTGACCCAGATCGACAGCGCCGTCGCCGACGCCGGCACCGCTCCGTCCCAGAAAGACGCGTTCTCGCTGACGCCGCCGCCCACCGCCACCGCGATGAGCGTGACCAAGCGCAACGGCAGCCGCGAGCCGGTGGACCTCAACAAGATCGTGCGCGCGGTGCAGCGCAACTGCGAAGGCCTGCACGCCATCGACCCGATGCGCGTGGCCACCCGCACCATCTCCGGCCTGTACGACGGCGCCAGCACGCGCGAACTGGACGAGCTCTCCATCCGCACCGCCGCGCTGCTGACCGGTGAAGAACCCGAGTACAGCCGCCTGGCCGCGCGCCTGCTGGCCGCCTACATCACCAAGGAGGTCACCGGCCAGGAGATCCACGCGTTCTCGCAGTCGGTCACCCGCGGCCACGAGGTCGGCCTGATCAACGACCGCCTGCTGAACTTCGTGCAGACCAATGCGCGCAAGCTCAACGATGCGCTGGATGCCTCGCTCGACCTGCACTTCGACTACTTCGGTCTGCGCACGCTGTACGACCGCTACCTGCTGCGCCATCCGCACACCCGCAAGGTGATCGAGACGCCGCAGCAGTTCTTCCTGCGCATCGCCTGCGCGCTGAGCGAAGACGTGCCGGAAGCGCTGGCGCTGTACCGCCGCATGGGCCACCTGGACTACCTGCCCAGCTCGCCGACGCTGTTCAACAGCGGCACCACGCACGAGCAGTTGTCGTCGTGCTTCCTGCTGGACTCGCCGCAGGACACGCTGGAATCCATCTATGCCAAGTACGGCGACATCGCCCAGCTGAGCAAGTTCAGCGGCGGCATCGGCGTGAGCTACACCCGCGTGCGTTCGCGCGGCTCGCTGATCAAGTCCACCAACGGCCACAGCAACGGCATCGTGCCGTGGCTGAAGACGCTGGATTCCTCGGTCGCGGCGGTCAACCAGGGCGGCAAGCGCAAGGGCGCGGCCTGCGTGTACCTGGAAACCTGGCATGCCGACATCGAGGACTTCCTGGAGCTGCGCGACAACACCGGCGACGAAGCGCGCCGCACGCACAACCTCAACCTGGCCAACTGGGTGCCGGACCTGTTCATGAAGCGCGTCGAGGCCGACCAGGACTGGTCGCTGTTCGATCCGCGCGTGGTGCCGGAACTGACCGACCTGTACGGTGCCGCGTTCGAGCTGGCGTACACGCAGGCGGAACTGCAGGGCAAGGCCGTCAAGACCATCCCGGCCCGCAAGCTGTACGGCCGGATGATGCGCACGCTGGCCGAGACCGGCAACGGCTGGATGACGTTCAAGGACAAGTGCAACGCGGCCAGCAACCAGACGCTGCGCGCGGGCAATGTCATCCACCTGTCCAACCTGTGCACCGAGATCCTCGAGGTCACCTCGGCCGAGGAAACGGCGGTGTGCAACCTGGGCTCGATCAACCTGGCCCGCCATTTCGACGAGGACGGATACTTCGATTTCGACAAGCTCGCCGAAACCGTCCGCCTGGCCGTGCGCCAGCTGGACCGCGTGATCGACCTGAACTTCTATCCCATCGAAACCGCCCGCCGCGGCAACCTGCGCTGGCGCCCGGTCGGCCTGGGCTGCATGGGCCTGCAGGACGGGTTCTTCAAGCTCCGCCTGCCGTTCGACAGCACCGAGGCACGCACGCTGTCGGCGAAGATCGCCGAGACCATCTACTTCCACGCGCTGGATACCTCGGTGGAACTGGCGCAGGAACGCGGCCGGCACCCGTCCTTCGCCGACACCCGCGCCGCCAACGGCGAACTGCAGTTCGACGCCTGGAACATCACGCCGGAGGATACCGAGCGCTGGGACGCGTTGCGCGCGCGGATCAGGGAACACGGCCTGCGCAACTCGCTGCTGATCGCCATCGCACCGACTGCCACCATCGCCTCGATCGCCGGCTGCTACGAGTGCGTGGAACCGCAGGTGTCCAACCTGTTCAAGCGCGAGACGCTGTCGGGCGACTTCCTGCAGGTCAACCGCTACCTGGTGGACGAGCTGAAGAAGCTCGGCCTGTGGACGCCCGAAATCCGCGACGCGATCAAACTGGCGGAAGGCTCCATCCAGGGCATCCCCCAGATCCCGTACACGCTGCAGCAGGTCTACCGCACGGCGTGGGAACTGCCGATGCGCTCGCTGATCGACATGGCCGCCGACCGTGGCGCCTTCATCGACCAGTCGGCCTCGCTCAACCTGTTCATGGAAAGCCCGAACATCGGTGCGATGTCGTCCATGTACATGTACGCCTGGAAGCGGGGCATCAAGACCACCTACTACCTGCGCTCGCGCCCGGCGACGAAGATCGCGAAGACCACGGTCAGCACGGCCGCAGCCTCGCCCAAGCGCGAATACACGTCGACCGAAGCCATCGCCTGCTCGCTGGAGAACCCGGAAGCCTGCGAGGCCTGCCAGTAAGGCCTCTCCCACGTCGGTATCCCCGACGGATCACGGCACAGGGACGTGCCGGGCGCACGGATGCGCCACTCCCTCACTCATGGCGCGCCGTCGCCGACGGCGTGCCGCACAGGAAACACCATGTCCGCCCAACCCAAGCAGATGCTGCTAGACCCCGGTTTCGAACTGACGCTGCGCCCGATGCGCTATCCGCAGTTCTATGACATGTACCGCGACGCGATCAAGAACACATGGACGGTGGAGGAGATCAACTTCCAGATCGACATCACCGACCTGCATGCGAAGATGACGCCGGCCGACCGCCACCTGATCCACCGGCTGGTCGCGTTCTTCGCCACCGGCGATTCCATCGTGTCGAACAACCTGGTGCTGAACCTGTACCAGCACCTCAACGCGCCCGAGGCGCGCATGTACCTGTCGCGGCAACTCTACGAAGAAGCGCTGCACGTGCAGTTCTACCTGACGCTGCTGGACAACTACCTGCCCGACCCGGCGGAGCGCTTCAAGGCGTTCGCGGCGGTGGAGAACATCCCGGCGATCAAGAAGAAGGCCGACTTCTGCTTCAAGTGGATCGACAGTATTCAGGACCTGAAGCGGATCGAGACGCGCGACCACCGCCGACAATTCCTGCTCAACCAGATCTGCTTCGCCGCCTGCATCGAGGGCCTGTTCTTCTTCGCCGCGTTCGCCTACGTGTACTACTTCCGCTCGCGCGGACTGCTCCCGGGCCTGGCCAGCGGCACCAACTGGGTGTTCCGCGACGAGAGCTGCCACATGGAGTTCGCGTTCGAGTGCGTGCGCACGGTGCGCGAGGAAGAGCCGGACCTGTTCGACGACGTCATGCAGCAGCAGGTCTACGACATGCTGGAAGAAGCCATCGAGTGCGAGGTTCAGTTCGCCGAGGACGTGCTGTCCGGCGGCGTGGCGGGGATCTCCACGCGCGACATGCGCCAGTACCTGCAGCACTGCGCGGACCAGCACTTCGCCAAGCTCGGCATGCCCAAGCGCTACGACGTGCGCAACCCGCTGCCCTTCATGGAGCTGCAGGACGTGCAGGAGCTGACCAACTTCTTCGAGCGCCGGGTCTCGGCCTACCAGCTGGGCGTGCAGGGCGAAGTCGGCTTCGACCACGCGTTCTAGCATGCGCTCTCTGTAGGAGCGACGTCAGTCGCGACCGCGGCAATGGAACCTCATGTCGCTGCGCCACCCCTCGAATGTCGGCACCAAGCACTACGTCACAGGTGACCCATCGGGTATTCCGGGCATTCGTTCATGCGGTCGCGACTCACGTCGCTCCTACACCAGCACAACATCCGGCGCGCTATGCTCACGCCGGGAGCACGCTAACCGGAGCACCACCATGACCGAACTGGCCAACGCCGAAGCGCGCCCGACCGAGGCGCGCCTGCTGCACATGGTCTTCCCCGACCACACCAACCACCTGGGCACGCTGTTCGGCGGGCAGGCGCTGGCGTGGATGGACATGTCCGCCTTCATCGTCGCCTCCCGCTATGCTCGCACCACCGTGGTCACCGCGCGCTCGGAGCAGGTGGATTTCAACCAGCCCATCCACAAGGGCGATCTTGTCGAAGTGGTGGCGCGCGTGGTGAAGGTGGGCCGCAGTTCGATGAACGTCGACGTGGAAGTCATCACCGAGAACCTGCTGACCGGCGAGCGCAAGCTGTGCACGCGCGGGCATTTCGTGATGATCGCGCTCGACCCGCTCGGCCGGCCGACGCCGGCGCCGCCGTTGCCGCCGGCGATCGCGCAGGATTGACGGTTGGATTCGCTTGTTGGGCTCGCGGTCGGCGCGCTGATGTTGGAATGGGGATACTGGCGTTCGTCCCGGAGACGTGATGGCACGCTTCGTTCACGCACAACGAAGGCCCGTCACGTGGCGAGTATGCTGCCACCCACGTCAAGGAATAGCACATGAAGTGGTTTTGCGTAGGGGTTAGTTTTGGCGTGCTGTTGATCGTGGGCTGTTCTGGCGAAGAGGCGCCCCACGCTACGGCAACAGCATCACTGCCAGCCTGTCAGCCCGCGCAACTGGCCGGAGTAAGGCCGACGTACGAAGAAGTTCAGCGTCACCGACGTTTCGACTTTCCCACGCCGACATATGCAGCAAACGAGTACCCCAAAACGTGGGGCTACAGATTGCTGCTGCGAGTGGATGCTGAAGGCCGCATCGTGTGCCACGAAACCACGGATGATTTCGGGACCCCGATAGCGACCACTCCACAACGTCAGGCCTTGCTGGCAGACATCGCGCAACGGCGTTACGCACCGTTCTCGCGGGAGGGCAAGCGGGTGCCAGCTATCGTCAGGGAGGAGGTATGGGAGGAACGGGCGCCTTCAGTGCATCGACCCCTGCCTGAAGCCCCGTTGGACAGCTTTCGCATCATGTTGTCGCGCAGTGGGTGTTTCGGATGGTGCCCGATCTATTCGGTAGAAATCCACGGAGATGGCCGCGTCGTCTATACGGGCGAAGGGCATGTCGATGTGGAGGGTCGGCACGAGTACCGCATCCCCGTCGACGACGTCCGTGCATTGCTCGACCAGGTTCGCCAGGAAGATCTTTGGTCGACGGATGCAGAATACATGGCGGGGATCACCGACAATCCGACCTACTGCCTGAGTATCGAACTTGGCGGCCAACGCCATGTCATTACCGACTACGTGGGTCGCATGGTCGGCATGCCTCGGGCCGTGCAGCGCGTGGAGGACGCCGTGGACAAGGTTTCCCGTGCACGGGAATGGACCGAGCTTTCGGCATTCGCCATGGAACATCTGCAACAGGCAGGCTTCGATTTCCGATCCCAGGCCGGGGCGGATCTGTTGGTCCGGGCCATTGGCAATCGTAAGGGTTTTGACGAGCACGCCATGCTGCGCGCCATTGAACTGGGTTCCCCCTTGCGCGGCGGCCAGACGGCGTTGAGGCCCACGCCAGAGCACGCGCTCGACGAGATGGAGGTGTTCGTGTCCGCGCTGCGGCTCGGACGCGTGGCCCTGGTCCAGCCCTTGATGGCGAAGGGCGTGCTGCGCGAGGGTGGACGCCTTGATCGCGGGAAGCTGGATCGCGCATTCCGGGCCGCCATCCAAGGCGGCAGGCGGGCGTCCGTGCGGGCGATCTGGAACGCGAGCGATTCGATCAGGCCCTCACTTATGTATCAGGATGAAGATGACGACGACGCACGACGCATCGTGGCCACCTCGGTCGTCATGCTGCTGGATAAACCTTACGGTGATGACGAGTGGGAAGGCCTGGCCATTGCAAAATGGCTGGCCGACAAGGGTGCCCCCCTGGATGCCCGTGCGGCGAACGGCGATTCGCTGCTGCACATCGCGGTGGAGGCAAGCGACATCGCGTTCGTCCGTTTCGTGCTCGCACAAGGCTTGGATCCCTCGACCAAGGGCGAATACGACCTGCCGGCATTGGGAGGCGCCCAGGACGAGGACGTCGCCCTGCTGCTGCTCGCGTCGGGCTCGGATTGGCATATGGACGACCAAGGCAAAGGCTTCTTGCGTTATGCGCGTGACCAACGATGGACCCGCGTTCTGGAACTTTTGAAGCAGCCCTTGGAGGAGGGCTCGGCCAAGCGCTGACGAGGACATCAGGCCGCGCACCTGGAGTGCGGGCTCTTGCCCTTCTGTCCGTCTCCTGACTGGGAGCCCCAGCGCGTGGACAGGTAAGCATGACGACGATTCCTCCTTTTTCCCCCCAGCGCCGCTGCTGGCTGACCGCCCTCGCCATTACGCCGCTCGCTGCCATGGCCTGGCCACACTCCGCTTCCGCCGCCTGCGACGATGGCGCTGGCTGGATCCCGCCCGACACCTTCCTGGCCGACCTGCCGCGCCTGATGCAGGCCCTGCGCGTGCCGGCCATCGGCATGGCCGTCGTGGAGCGGGGCGAGGTGGTATGGGCGCGCAACCTGGGCGTGACGAACGCGGAGACCCGGGCGCCGGTGGCGGACGACACGCTGTTCGAGGATGCCTCGCTGAGCAAGCCGGTGTTCGCCTACCTGGTGCTGCAGCTGGCAGACCAGGGCGTGATCGACCTGGACGCGCCGCTGGTGCGCTATCGGCGGGTGGACTACCTGGCCGACCATCCGTGGGTGGACCTGGTCACCGCGCGGGACGTGCTGCGCCATTCCACCGGCATGCCGAACTGGCGCAAGGATCCGGCCCACGAGAAGCTCGTCCCGGCCGCGAAGCCCGGCACGCGCATCGACTATTCGGGCGAAGCGATCTTCTGGCTGCAGTTGGTCGTGGAGAGGCTCACCGGTGAGAGCCTGGACGAATCGATGCAGCGCCTGCTGTTCGGTCCGGCCGGCATGCGCGACAGCAGCTATACGTGGAGCAAGGATCTCGCCGCGCGCTCGGTCTACGGCCATCGCGCAGTCGAGGACGAAGAAGCCGGCATGCCGCCGCAGATGCTGCGCGAGACATGGAACGCGGCGCAGACCGTCGCAGACCGCTGGGGCAAGCCGCTGTCGGCATGGCGGTACGAAGACGCCCAGCGCGCACTGCCCGAGGTGCAGGCCATCACGCCGAAAGGCGTGGTGAACTGGCCCGGGGACATACTGGCCAACGCGGCCGCCAGTCTGCGCACCACGCCTTCCGACTACGCGCGCTTCATGGCACTGATGGTGCGCACGCCGCGCGCATCCTGGCAGATCAGCGAGGCCACGCGCACGACGATGCTGACGAAGCAGATCGACGTGCCCGGCCGTTGGACCGACAAGGGCCTGGGCTGGAATCTGGAAGCCACCCCGCGCGGCCCGGTATTCTACCACTCGGGCAGCAACGGCGGCATCTTCAATAACTTCGCCCTGGGCGACGCCCGCGGCCAGCGCGCGCTGGTCGCACTGACCAACGGAGGCAGCGGCAACGTGCTGTACCGCCGCGTGGTGCGCGCGGCCACCGGGCACGACCTGCTGGCCTTCGACCTATAGGCCCTGGAACACGAACGGCTCCGCCGGTCGGAAGTCCTTCACGGTGTTGCCGGCGAATACGTTGCGCTGGTCGGGGCCCAGGTCCAGCCGCAGCACCCTGCCGGTCTCCTTCGAGAAATCGATGTCCTTGAGGTCCACCCAGAACGTGTTCGGCGTCAGCGCGGACTCGAAGAAATAGAGCTTGCGCTTGTGGTCCGCGACCGTGCGCCAGCGGGTGGAGGAGATGTTGGGTTCCTCCGGTGTGTTGATGCCGAACGGCACCGACGCGTTGCGGATCACGCTGAAGACGCTGGCCAGCGCCTTCACCGGGTCCTCGCTCTTGGGGATCGCGTTGACGTAGAACGAGGCGCGCGCGAAGCGGTCCGCCGCGCGGTTGGTGCCCGGCAGCATCACCGTGCCGCCGATCTGCTTCCAGTAGGTATTGAGCGCGAGCTGCTGGTCGAACACCGGCGAGTTGGTCATCACCTGGTAGTCGCGGCTATGGTGGATCACCTGCTTGCCGCCGATGTACTCGATGATGGCGCTGTCGCCACTGGCGTCGGACATCGACAGGTGCAGCGTGGCCAGGCGGTCCTCGCCCGGCACCTTGTCGGTCACCACGGTGAAAGGCTGCGCACGCAGGGCCTCGACGGCCTCCTTCACCGTGCCGTAGTTGTCCAGCACGTACTGCGCCCAGGCCGCGATGCTCAGGCCCGGGCCGCGCCCGTCGTAGGCGGGGTATTCGGATTCCACCAGCCACAGCACGTTGGCGACCAGGCCCGCTTCGTTCATGCCGTCGGTGGTGGAGACCTCGTAGCCGCTGGCGATCACGCTGCCGTACTTCGACGTCCACGTCACCGAGTTCGGTCCGGCCTGTCCGTTGCGCGCCATGCCACGCGGGAAGATCCACAGGTTCGTCGCCACGTCGGTCTTCCAGTCCATCGAACGGGCGGTGATCACGTCGTCGTGGGCACCCAGGTAGACCAGGCGGGTACAGGCGTCGGCGGGAGGCGCGGCGGCGAGCGAGGACAGCAGGGTGGCGGCAAGCGCGAGCGGCAAGACGAAGCGACGATCCATGACGACCTCCGTGGCAGGGTTGATGTCGGGTGCGCGGCGGGTGCGCCCGCCCTTTATGCCGGCGGGTATGTTAAACAGCGATCCCGTCCCCCGAGATGCTGCCATGGCCATCCCCCTGCTGTCGCACCGTTCGTCCATCCGCGCGCCGCTCCTGGTCCTGGGCATGCTGGCGCTCTCCGCCTGCGTCAGCACGCCCGGCCCGCAGGTGGCCGGCAGCGGCCGCTGCAGCGACGCCGCGCTGGGTTGGGCCGTGGGCCAGCCGGCGGACGAAGCCAACATGCGCCGCCTGTCCAGCGAGAGCGGCGCCGGCCTGGTCAATCCCATCGGCCCCGGCACCGTGGTCAAGCACGATGCGCGCACCGACCGCCTGCGCGTGTACATCGACGCCGACAACCGCATCACCGCGGCCCGCTGCGAGTAAGCCCGCTCCTATGCGCCGCGACCACATCCTCACGCTCTCGTGCCCGGACACCACCGGCATCGTCTACCGCGTCACCGGGCTGCTGTTCGACGCCGGCTGCAACATCCTGGACGCCCAGCAGTTCGGCGACGAGGAGTCCGGCCGCTTCTTCCTGCGCGTGCACTTCGACCTGCCCGAAGACGTTTCGGTCGAATCGCTGCATGCGCGCTTCCAGCCGCTCGCCGACGCGTTCGCGATGGACTGGCAGCTGCACGATGCGCGCCGCAAGGCACGGCTGATGGTACTGGTGAGCAAGCAGGGACATTGCCTCAACGACCTGCTGTTCCGCGTGCACAGCCGGCAGTTGCCGGTGGAGATCGCCTGCGTGGTCTCCAACCATGCCGACTTCGCGCCGTTGGCGCAGTCGTACGGCGTGGCCTTCCACCACCTGCCGGTCACTGCCGACCATCGCGACGAGCAGGAGCAGCGCATCATCGATCTGGTCGAACGCGAGCGGATCGACCTGGTGGTGCTGGCGCGCTACATGCAGATCCTCTCGCCCGCGCTGTGCGATGCGCTGGCCGGCCGCGCCATCAACATCCACCACAGCTTCCTGCCGAGCTTCAAGGGCGCCAGACCGTACCACCAGGCGCATGCGCGTGGGGTCAAGATCATCGGCGCCACCGCGCACTACGTGACGCGCGACCTCGACGAAGGTCCGATCATCGAACAGGACGTCGCCCGCGTGGACCACGCGATGACGCCGAAGGAGCTGGTACGCATGGGCAGCGACATCGAATCGCTGGTGCTGGCCCGCGCGGTGCGCCGCCACGTGGAACACCGCATCCTGCTCAACGGACACCGGACGGTGGTATTCCGATAGGCCGTTGCCTGATGTAGGAGCGACGTGAGTCGCGACCGCACTCCCTGCAACGCCAGGCTTGCATCCATCATGCGATGCATGACCCATCCCGGCGGATCGATTCCCGCGGTCGCGACTCACGTCGCTCCTAAAAAAAAGGATCAGAAGGACGCCACCCACACCCGCACCGGGTGCTGCGGGTCGGCGAGCAGGCGGATCGCCAGCGCGATCGATACGGTGACCAGCAGCGGCTTGATGATGCGCGCACCCTGCTTCATCGCGAAGCGTGAACCGAGCTGCGCGCCGAGGAACTGGCCCGCTCCCATCAGCAGGCCGACTTTCCACAGCACGGCACCATGGACGAGGAACACGGCGAACGCGCCGACGTTCGAGCCGAAGTTGAGGAACTTGGTGTGCGCGGTCGCCTTGAGGATGCCGAAGCCCGCCAGCGCGACGAACCCCAGCATCAGGAACGAGCCGGTGCCCGGGCCGAACACGCCGTCGTAGAAACCGATCGCCGGCACAAAGGTCAGCGCGAACACCTGCGGGCGCATGCGCTGGTGGCGATCCACATGGCCGATGTCGGGCTTCAGCCCGAAGTACACGGCGATGCCGACCAGCAGGAACGGCAGTGCCCACTTCAGCCAGTCCACCGGAATGACCGTGGCCAGCAGCGCACCGCCTGTCGCGCCCAGCGCGGCGGTCAGCACCATCGGCAGCTGGCCCTTGAGGTCGACGTGCCCGTGGCGCGCATAGGCCCAGCTGGCCGACCCCGAGCCGAACAGCGACTGCAGCTTGTTGGTGCCCAGCACCTGCAGCGGCGGGATGCCGGCCAGCAGCATGGCGGGGATCGTGATCATCCCCCCGCCGCCGGCGATGGCATCGATGAAGCCCGCCAGCATCGCGGCGAGGAACAGCAGCAGGAGCACCTGCAGGGCGAGGTCGGGCATGGGGTGGTGGAGGTTGAGGATGGCATCGCCCGTGACGACACGGCAGTGCGGATGCGTGTGTATTCTAGGGCTTCCTCCATCGCCAAGGATGATGACGGTGCACACGCCAAGGGTCCTGACCGCATGCATATGCCTTTGCGCTGCAGGCGTTGCGCAGGCGGCCGAGTATCGCAGTGCCGTCGGCGCCTACAAGGCCAAGGACTATCCCGCCTGCGCGCGCCTGTATGGTCAACAAGCGGATCGCCCGCCGCCGGTGCGCGGCGCCGCCTACGATGCGGCGTGCTGCCTGGCCCTGGCGGGCGACAAGGAAGCGGCCTTGGCCCGATTGGCCGCCACGCCCTCGGATCAGCTGCGCAGCCATATCGCCGATGACGCCGATCTGGTGTCCCTGCACGATGATCCGCGATGGACAGCCTTGCTTGCGCGCCATCGCCGCGACATGACAGCCGAGATGTCCCGCCGCGACGATGCCCTCCTGGAGGAGTTGCAACGGCGGATCGACAGGGACCAGGATGCGCGCAACCAGGCGATGCTGGCGCCCGCGGATCCGGCGCTCGCCGCCGCGATGGGCGACGTGGATCGCGACAACACTGCGTGGCTGAAGTCCTATCTGGACGCGCACGGATGGCCCGGCTACGACAAGGTGGGCCGGAGCGGCAGCATGGGATTCTTCCTGCTCGCCCAGCATGCTGATCACGAACCCGCCTTCCAGGAGCAGGTCCTGGGGATGCTGCAGGATGCGGTTGAACGGGGACAGGCCTCGGGCATCCACTTGGCCTATCTGACCGACCGCGTTCGGATCGCCCAAGGCAAGCCTCAGCTTTACGGCACCCAGTTCCACAGCGTGGAAGGCGTGCCACAGCCCCGGCCCATCGAAGATCCGGAGCACGTGGAGGCGCGCCGCGCCGCCCTGGGCATGCCGTCGTTGGCCGAGTACACCGCGAACATGCAGGACATGTACGCGACACCGAAGAATTAACGGACTACTGTCTGATCCCTCGACTCCTTGCCGGACATCGCCATGCCCAACCCTCTGCTGCTTTCCGTCATCGCGCTGGCCATCGCCTCGCTTGCCCCCACGACCGCCGCGCAGGACGCCCCACCCACGCAGCGGCCTGACGTCATCGCCGCCGGCAAGGCGATGCAGCAGCAGGTTATCGACTGGCGGCGGCATTTCCACCAGTACCCGGAGCTGTCCAACCGCGAGGAACAGACGTCAAAGCGCGTGGCCGAGGAGCTGCGCAAGCTGGGCCTGCAACCGCGTACGGGCATCGCGCATCACGGCGTCACCGCGGTGATCAAGGGCGGCAGACCCGGCCCGCGCATCGCGTTGCGTGCCGACATGGACGCGCTGCCGGTCACCGAGCGCAGCAGCCTGCCGTTCGCGTCGAAAGCCACATCGACGTATCGCGGCGAAACCGTCGGCGTGATGCACGCCTGCGGCCATGACGCGCATACCGGCATCCTGCTGGGCGTGGCGAAGGCGCTGGTCGGCATGCAGGACACGCTGCCGGGTGAGGTACTGCTGGTCTTCCAGCCCGCCGAGGAAGGCGCGCCGGCCGGCGAGGAAGGGGGCGCAGCGCTGATGCTGAAGGACGGCGTGTTCCGGGACTTCAAGCCGGAGGCGGTGTTCGGCCTGCACGTGTTCTCGTCGATCCCGGTCGGCCAAATCGGCGTGCGCCAGGGGCCGCTGATGGCGGCCTCGGACAGCTTCACGCTGAAGGTCGTGGGCCGGCAGACGCACGGCTCGCGGCCGTGGGGCGGCGTGGACCCGATCGTGGCGATGGCCGACGTGATCGGCACCACCCAGACCATCGTCAGCCGTCGCACCGACATCTCCCGGCTGCCTGCCGTGGTCAGCTTCGGCGCGATCAAGGGCGGCATCCGCTACAACATCATTCCCGACGACGTGGAGGTGGTGGGCACCATCCGCACCTTCGACGAGGGCATGCGGCAGAAGATCTTCGCCGACCTCAAGAACGTGGCCACCCATGTGAGCGCCGCGCACGGCGCGAAGGTGGAGGCCAGCGTGCCCGACAACGACGGCAATCCGGTCACCGTCAACGATCCGGACCTCACCGCGCGCATGCTGCCCAGCCTGCAGGCGGCGGTGGGTGCGGACAACGTGATCACCCCGCCCTTGCAGATGGGCGCGGAGGACTTCTCGTTCTACGCGCGCGAAGTGCCGTCGATGTTCTTCTTTGTCGGTAGCACGGCCAAGGGCATCGACCCGGTCACCGCGCCCAGCAACCACTCGCCCGAGTTCATGCTGGACGAGGCCTCGCTCGACGTGGGGCTGCGCGCATTGCTGCAGGTGACGCTGGATTACCTGGAGAAGCCGAAGGGTTGAGATGGGCTTCTCCCTCTCCCTGCGAGAGCGGGAGAGGGTGCCGAAGGCGGGTGACGGGCGAACGGAGACACGATGTCTCAATGGCTCACGCTCCAAAAAGAGGCGAGCTCTCCAGACGATATCGGCGCTTCAACCCCCGCGCGTTCCCCTCATCCGGCCTCCGGCCACCTTCTCCCCGCGCGGCGGGGAGAGGGAAACAATGTCAGCGATGCTCGCCATCCACGTACAGCCACCGTCCGTCGACGCGGACGAAGCGGCTGCGCTCGTGCAGGCGCACCGCGCTGCCGCCACCGACGCGGTAGCGGGCGACGAACTCGACCTCGGCCGTCTCCGGCCCGGTGACGCGGTGCGATTTCACCGTCAGCCCGAGCCACATGGTCTTCTGTGCGCCGGGGGCATCCAGGCCGAGTTCGTCCGGCCGGGTGTCGGGATGCCAGGTCGCGCGCAGGTAGTCCGCGTTGCCGGTGACGAAGGCGCTATAGCGCGAGCGCATCAGCGCTTCGGCGTCGGGGGCGGCTTCACCGGCGTGATAGCGGCCGCAGCAGACGGCGAGATCGCGGCCAGTGCCGCAGGGGCAGGGGTTCATGGCATCGCTTCACTGTAGGAGCGACGTGAGTCGCGACCGGGCACCCTCAGGCAACGGGACAGCGGAATCCTGGAGATGAGCAAGCCAATGGGCAGTGACGTCATGCGGTCGCGACTTATGTCGCTCCTACAACAGCGGCACGCACTCAACGCTTGCCGTGGCCCGTCTCGATGAAGCGCAGGAACTCGGCGCGGGTGCGCGCGTCGTCGCGGAAGGTCCCCAGCATCTTGCTGGTCACCATGCTGACGCCGCGCTTGTGCACGCCGCGGGTGGTCATGCATTCGTGCGCGCCATCGACCACCACGGCCACGCCGCGGGGCTGCAGCACGTCCTGGATGCACTGCGCGATCTGCGCGGTCATCTTCTCCTGCACCTGGAAACGGCGCGCGTACACGTCCACCACGCGCGCCAGCTTGCTGATGCCCACCACCTTGCCGTCGGGCAGGTAGCCCACGTGCGCGCGGCCGATGATCGGCGCCATGTGGTGCTCGCAATGGCTTTCGAACTCGATGTCGCGCAGCACGATCATCTCGTCGTAGCCGGCGACTTCCTCGAAGGTGCGCGCCAGGTACTCGCGCGGGTCCATCTGGTAGCCGCTGAACCAGTCGCGGTAGGCCTTGGCCACCCGCTTGGGCGTGTCCAGCAGGCCTTCGCGCGTAGGATCCTCGCCCGCCCACTCCAGCAGTACGCGCACGGCGTCTTCGGCCTGGGCCTGGGTCACCTTGCCGGGATTGTCGTCGGAATGGCTCATCGCATGGACTCCTGCGGGGGCGTGGAGGATAACCCATCGGACCTCCCGCGACCCGAACCGGCCTGGTGATCGATGCCTGCGCTGGTACGGGCGAGGCGACGCGCCGGATGCAGCGCCGCAGGCAGATTCGCTACTCCGCCGCGACAGGGGCACCCATGTTGCCTCTGCTGTACATCCCCGAACGATCGAAGCAGCACGCACGCCGCTTGCCGGACGCCAGCATGTCGCAGGCGGTGGCGATGCGCTTGACGCGCGTCTCAGCCTTCTTGCCCGACGTGATCCAGTGGATCCAGTCGCGGCGTGCCACCGCGGTCAGGCTGTTCCATACCGCCTTCGCTTCGGGCGCAGCCGCCAGCGCCTTGCGGACATCGGCCGGCACCACCGGCTCGGGTTCTTCCTTCACCGGCGCGATCACCAGATCGACCCGGTCGCCGGCGGCGACACCCGCGGATGCCCGCAGCGCCTTCTCCCCTTTCAGCCAATGACTGCCTGCTCCGTCCGGCTGCAGCGTGGCCTGGAAGTGCTGGCCCGCCAGCGTGCCTTCCACCGTCACCAGGCTGCGGGTGGGCAACTTCGCGCTGGCCGTGGCGGGCAGCACCAGGAAGGTCCATGTCGCCGCTTTCGGCTCGGCCGGACGTTGCAGGGTGGCGGAGAAGCGGATCGCGGCGGAGGTCGTCATGGGCGCATGGTACCGGTCGCGTGGACGCGCATGGACGCGGGCCGTCACGCGGGGTCGGGGAACAGGCCGGTCACCGCGCGTACCGCGTCCACCCGCGCCCCCAGGCCCACGGCCATCACCTGCAGGGCGTGGCGGCGTCGTGCGGGGGTGATCGCGGCCACGGCATCCTGTGGCACCCAGACCGCGTACTCGCGCATGTTGGCGCCCTGCGCGGTGGCCAGTACGCAGGAATCGGCGGACAGGCCGGTCAGGACCAGCCGGCGCGCGCCCAGCTTGGCCAGCAGGATGGCCAGCGGCGTAGCGAGGAAGCCGGAGTGCTTCGGCTTGAGCACGTGATAGTCGTGCGGGCGCGGGGCCAGGCGCTGCACGATCGAAGCGGACGCACCTCCGGCGTCGCGGCAGGCGGCCACCAGGTCGCCGAACTGTCCCTGCCAGTGCGAGAAATTGTCGTTCACGTAGATCGTGGGCGCGCCCGCCGCGTCGAAACGCGCACGCAGCGTCTCGATGCGCGGCACGATGGCTCGCGCCGCCTTCGCCAGACGGTCGCCGCCTTCGAAGTCGAACCGGTTCACCATGTCCAGCACCAGCAACGCGGTGTCGCTCATCTGCGCTTCCTACGTTCCGGCGCGCGTTCGAACTTGTGAACGTCGTGCATGCGTCGCCCTCACCTCGTGTTTGCGTACAGGCGCCTAAAACAGGGGCTCCTTCCAACCCTCACGGAGTCTAGCCATGGCGCGTTCCGCCAGTGTCAACACCGACCAGGTCCATGAACTGTTGCTGCAGGCGCTGGAAACCGAGCGCGGTGGCATCCAGATCTACACTGCCGCCCTCAAGGCCGCCGTCAACGACGACCTGAAGAAGGAATGGAGCGAATATCTGGAGGAGACGCGTACGCACGAGCAGGTGCTCACGCGCGCGTTCGAGCAGCTGGAGCTGGATACCGAAGCCGCGTCGCCGGGTCGCGAGGTGGTGGCGCATCTGGGCGCTTCGCTGGTCAAGGCCATCGAGATGGCGATCAAGCACGACACCCCGGAAGCCGCCCAGCTGGTGGCCGCCGAGTGCGTGGTGCTGGCCGAAACCAAGGATCACCAGAACTGGGAACTGATCGGCAAGGTCGTGGAACAGGGCGGTGCCCTGGCCAAGGTGCTGGAGCCGGCCTACAAGGCGGTGGAAAGCGACGAGGACCACCACCTGTACCACACCATGGGATGGGGCCGGGAATTGTGGATCCAGTCGCTGGGCATGCCGGCCGTGCTGCCGCCGCCGGAAGAGGTCAAGAACGTCGAGACCGCCATCGGCGCGTCGCGTGCCGAGCAGAGCCGCGAGCAGATGCTCGGGCGCAAACATTGAGCCGCGGGCGCTCCATGTCGCGCGATGTTGCCGCAGGTCCCGGGGGCCGCCTCGACGAGGCGGTCCCGGTCGATCCGGCGCTGCTGACCTTCGGCATCGATGTGTTCCAGGCCGTGATGACCGGAGCCATGCCCGTCGACGAATACGACGGCGACGACCTGCCCTGCCTGGGCATGAGCGCCATCACCCGGCAGATCAGCGGGCACGGCCTGAGCCCGCAGGAGGAGACCTCGCTGGTCATGCGCGTCGTCGCCTTCGGCGAGCTGCTGGGCCAGGCCGAACACGACAGCCGCATCGCCGGCCACATCGCGCCGGCCCAAGCCGGCGGCTACCAGATCACCACCGCGTTCCTGCAGGCGGCCGCGGGCGCCGACATCGTCCAGCGCTCCGACGGTGGCTTCGCCTACGATCTGGAGAGCGTCGCCGCGCGGCTGGTTCACTGACCGTCGGAGGCATCGCGTTCCTTGCGGCGGACGAAGGTGATCTCGCCGGACGACTCCAGCACCGCCAGCGCGATCTCCCCCACCGTGGCGTAGCCGGCGGAGCGACGCGCGATGGCGAAGTCCTCCTCACTCATCGACTGCCGCGCCAGCTCGTCACGGAACAGATGGCCGCGATGCACCAGGATCACCGGCTTGCCCTCCACCATCTGATGGAAGCGCTGCGAGCGCGAGGACAGCTTGCCGACGGTCCAGTTGAGGGACAGCAGCGTCGCCGCCAGGATCAGTCCACCGAGCAGCGAGGTGTCTTCCCCGATCAGCGAGTTCTGCACGGCGGTGCCGAGCAGCACCACCACCAGCAGGTCGAACGGGGTGAACTGGCCCACCGTGCGCTTGCCGCTCAGCCGCACCATCACCAGCACCACCACGTAGACCGCGGTCGCCCGCAGCACGAACTCCCACCACGGCATGCCAAGCTCGAACAGGCTGCGCAAAACACTGTCCATGTCATCCCCTCGCCTGCATCAGGATCGGCCCGCCGGACGCTCGCCGCCCGTGGCGGTATAGGCGGGCGGTGAATAGAAGTTCACCGTCTTCAAGGGCGCGTCGCCCGTCGCGCGGATCTCGTGCCGCTCGCCCCGTTCGATCAGCAACAGGCTGCCGGGCCGCAGCGCGCGCCGCGCGCCTTCCACGATGGCCATGCCGCGGCCGGATGCCACGAACAGCCACTGGTCCGCGCCCCGATGACGGTTGTCGGGTCCCCCTTCGCGGCCGCCGGGCGGAATCACCATCTGAGCAGCCTGCACGCCATGGGCCTGGAAGAGCGGAAGGAAGCCGATGCCCATGCGCAGGTGCCTGCATTTCATGTGTCTGCCTCGCGTTGCCCGGGGACTGCAGCATCTGCGCCCGCGCGTGCAGGCCCCGTCAACGCGCAGGCGTGCCGACGCTTTCCTGGTGGGTCAGGTACAGCCGCAGATCGAACTCCAGCTGGTGATAGTCCGGTTCCATGTGCGTGCACAGGGCGTAGAAGGCCTTGTTGTGTTCGGCTTCCTTCAGGTGCGCGAGTTCGTGCACCACGATCATCTTCAAGAACTCCGCCGGTGCGTCGCGGAACACGGTGGCGATGCGGATCTCGCGGCTGGCCTTCAAGCGACCGCCGTGCACGCGCGAGATGGCGGTGTGGGTCCCCAGTGCGTGCTTCATCACCTGCAGCGTGCTGTCGTACGCCACCTTGCCCAGCGGTAGCGAGCGCCGCAGGTGCCGTTCCTTCAGTGCCTGCACGTAGTCGTACAGCTGGCCGTCGTTGCGCACCGCGTGCGCCTGCGGGTACTTGTCCGCCAGCATCGTACCGAGCCGGCCCTGTTCGATCAGCGCACGCACGCGGGCCTGCAGGTCCTGCGGGTAGCCGGTGAGGTAGACGAGCGGTTGCATCGGAAGGGGAAGGGGGCGCTGCGGGACGGGTATCATGCCGCCAAATCCCCAAGGAACCCCGCAATGGCGAAGGGAAACCCGCTGCAGGAACAGCTGCTCAAGGCCGGACTGGTGAAGAAGTCCAAGCTGGCCGAGGTCGCGCGCGAGCAGCACAAGGTCCGCCACGGCAAGGGGGCGCCGGCGCCCAGCGAGATCCAGCGCGACGCCGAGCGGGCACGCGCGGAGAAGGTCGAACGCGACCGTGCCCTGGAGGCCGAACGCAAGGCACAGGCACGCGCGGCGGAACTGCACGCGCAGGCGCGCCAGATCGTCCAGGACCGCAAGGTGCCGCGCAGCGGCGAAGTGGAGTACCGCTTCACCGCCGACGGCGCCATCCGCACCCTGCTGGTCAACGACGATCTGAAGAAGAAGCTGTCCACCGGGGCGCTGGTCATCGCGCGCATCGACGACCGCTACGAACTGCTGCCACGCGTGGCGGCCGACAAGGTGCGCGAACGCGATGCCGCGATGATCGTGCTGGACCATGGCCAGGCCAATGAACCCGCAGCGGCCACGTCCGAAGACGATGCGTACTACGCGCAATTCAAGGTGCCCGACGACCTGGTGTGGTGACCGTCGGCGCAGCGTCGGACCCTGATGGCGACGCCGCACCGCGGGGGACTTGACGACCCGTGTAGGGTGGAATGAGGCCCCCGCGGAAACCGCCATGCAGCAGCACGAACTCGACGCCCTCTTCGACCAGCAGGCCGCCGGCTACGACGCACGCTGGGTGCGCATGGCCCCGATCCGCGACAGCCTGCTGTTCCTGATCGACACCGTGTTCGCCACCTTGCCGGACGACGCCCATGTGCTGTGCGTCGGCGCGGGGGACCGGCGCCGAGATCGGTCACCTGGCGCGGCGCTTCCCGCGCTGGACCTTCCTCGCCCTGGATCCATCCACGCAGATGATCGCCGCCTGCCGCGAACGCGCGTTGCGCGAGGGCTTCGCCGATCGCTGCAGTTTCCATGCCGGCGTGGTCGAGACGCTGCCGGAGGAGGCCGCGTTCGACGGGGCCACCTGCCTGCTGGTCTCCCAGTTCCTGCTCGATCCGGACGCGCGCACCGCCTTCTTCGCCTCCATCGCGCACCGGCTCCGGCCTGGCGGCACGCTGGTGTGGGCCGACCTGGCCTGGGATACGGAGGCGCCCGACTACCCGGCGATGCTGCGCCTGTGGATGGAGACCATGTCCGGCGCCGGTCTCGACGCCGCCGCCCTTGAACAGATCCGCGCGAACTACGCCCGCGATGTCGCGATTCTTCCTCCGGATCGCGTGGCCGCGCTGGCGGAAGCCGGCGGCTTCGCGCCGCCATTGCGCTTCCACCAGGCGGGGATGATCCATGGATGGTGCGCGCGAACGAAGGACGCGTCCGTATCTTCGACACGGTGAAGCTCCACGCGACCGGCACACCGGGTTGCCCGGCGCCACGTTCCCTAACGCACTCGCCTGCCGGTGTCGCCGTACAACTGGATCGTCGTCGCTTCGCCTTCGCCGTCGAAACTTGCGCGCACGCCGGTGTCGGCATGGATGAAGGCGCGGGGCAGGCCCTTGATGGGGCTGAGCGGATAGCGGTCGCCGTTGGGGAATGCCAGTGTCAGCACCCCGGCCTCCGTCACCACCTCCACCACCGGGCCATCCTCGAAGCCATAACGGCCTGTGAGCGACTGCAGGACATCGGCCGGCGGCGTTGCCGCCCTTTCCACCCGTGTCGGCCCGAAGCTCGACCACCCGTAGGTATCCGACACGGCGGCGAAGAACTCCATCCCCAGGTCCATGCCGCTGTCCGCATTGGCCATGAACACCGCCCCGTCGCCACTGCGCAGATTGAGCGTCATGCCGGCGCGGTAGCCGACCGTGCCGCCGTAGTGGGTCAGGAACACCTGCTCGCCATCGCCGATCAGACGAAAACCATAGGCATGTTCCTCGAAAGGCCGGGCCAGCAGGTCGTGGACGCTGGCCTGGGCGAACACGGTGCTGGTGCCAAGCCAACCCTTGCGCAGTTCGATCAGCAGGACGGCCAGATCGGCTGGCGTGGCCCATAGGCCCGCCGCCGCCTGTTCGGGATGGGCGTGCCAGCCCCCGGGTACCGGCTGGCCATCGGCCTGGTGGCCAAGCGCGACGTGTTCTTCCCCTTCTCTCGGCGCCGGTTGGCTGAAATCGGCATGGCGCATGCCGACGGGCCCGGTCAGCCAGGTGCGCATCAACGACTCGAACGGTCGCTTGAGGTGTTGCTGCAGGGCGATCTCGGCGACGGTGTAACCGGGGCCGGAATAGCGCAAGGTCGTGCCCGGCACCGCCAGCACTTCCGCCTTGCGCGCGTTGGACGGCGGCAGGCCCGGCGCGGTCTGCAGGTCGGTGGGCAGGACGGCGTTGCGCGGGTATCCCTCGTACCCGCCGGGGGTGATGCCCGCGGTGTGGGCGAACAGGTGGCGCAGCGTTACCGGATGTTCGGCATCCTGGCGACCGGCCGGCAGTTTCCACGGCGCCAGATACGCATCGACATCGGCATCCAGATCGATCGCGCCCGCCTGCTGCATGCGCCATGCGGCCAGGACCGTGGCGGGCTTGGCCAGCGACCCGGCCTGGAACAGGCTGCGGCAGGTGGCGGCTGCGCCGGCGGCCTGCTGTCGGCCCCAGGCGGCGCTCCAGTCCAGCGTACCGGCCCGGATCACCGCCACGGAGAGCGCCGGTACACGATGCGTGGCCATGCGCGCCTGCACGGATGCCGGCGCCGTTTCACCGCTGAACATCACGCGCGGCAGCAGACCCTGGGCGACCCGGTCTCGCCGCGCCTGCGCATCCGGCGCGGTAAAGCACGCCTCGGGTGAACCCGCCGCAGACTCGACAAATGCCAGCGCGGGCATTGTCAGTGCACCGGGCCCCAGGCCGGCCAGCACCCACGGGATGAGGCGGAAACGGTTCATGCGGACTCCGGCAAAGAACAGGACCGCGTCGAGGGTGCATGGGTGCTTCGGGGGAGGGCAATCGCAGCCGACGGAACAGGTCCTGCGGGGGACGAAACGCGGACGGGGCCGACGAAGTCATGCACCCCCTGCCGTGAGAGTGGCCGCGCGCCTTGCACGCCGCCCCGCCTCAGCGCGTCATGAAGAATTCGATAGGGATCAGCTCCACCGCCCAGCCCCCCTCTTCGCCCAGGGTGGCGGCAGGATGCATGGAGGCGAGGCGCAGCGCCTCGTCGTGGTCGTTGGCCTCAATGATGAACAGGCCGCCCACCACTTCCTTCGACTCCGTGTAAGGACCGTCGCTGACCTGCGTCCGGCCATTGCGGGGGCGCAGCGTGGTCCAGCCGGCCACATCGCCCAGCGATGCGGCCAGCAGCACCTTGCCGGTGGCACGCATCTGCTCGTCCAGCGCAGGACACTGGCTCACCAGGCGCTCGACTTGGTCCGGCGCCATCGCCGCGAGTTTCTCCGGGGAGAAATGGGCAAGGCCGAGATATTTCATGCGCGCTCCTTGAGGCGGGGATCGTATGGACGACGAAGCCGGCAATGGCGAATCGACATCCTTATCCTTGAGAGCCGCGGCAGCGCGGCACGATCACCAAGGAAGTACGTCCGCCCCTGTCTCACGAAGCGTGCCCTGCGGCGAATCTTTGCGATCCGCGATGGGGCAGACGGACGCGGCTGACCGCGCCTCAACGATGGGGGCGATGTCAGCGCCAGCTCGCCTTGCGCGAAGGCGGGGGCGGCGTGGGCGCGGGGTCGATGACGGGCACCAGCATGGACAGTCGCGCCCGGGCGAATTCGCCACTGCCGTCGACATCCAGCTTGCCGGCGCTGTTGGCGTTGATGAGGCCCGTGTCGAGGAACACTTCTTCGCCGACCGCGACGCGGTGGCGCGTGCTGCACAGCTTCGACGGCACCTGCAGCACGCTGATGCCGTCGCGCTGCCATTTGGTTTCCGGGGCTAGGCGCCGGACGATGGAACCGTCCACCCACACGTCCACCGAATCCGATTGCACCGACCGGCACTTGCCGATCCCGACATCAAAGGTCATGCACCCTCCTACAGGGCGGTATGTGTAAGCGTGAAGAGGAAGCCGCGTGCTTCGAGCAGCGCGCGCATGCGCCGTTCAGCCGGTGCGCGATGGAACTCGCGGCCCGCCCACAGGCTGAAGCAGGGCCGGCCCGTGCTGTTGCCGTGGCCTGGCGGGCGTCGCGATACGGCGATGTCGGGCGATTCGCAGGCCGTGGCCCACATTACGCGTAGATCGCCCGGCCCGATGGATTGCTGGGATCCCAGATGGAGAATGAACACCTGGGTCTGATGGTTCGCCACACATACCTCGTCGGCACGCGCAGATCGCGCGGAAGGGGCCGAGAGGAGATAGCCAGCAGCAGGATGCGACGAAAGGGACTGCCCGTCAGCAGGAACAGGTATACGCCGTTGGGGGGGTTATCGCAAACAACCTGGGGAACGGGCGAGCCGATGCATGCAGGGTGGGAGCGTGTTCAGCGTGCGCCCAACCGCCACCCCAGGCCCGACCACCGGCCCGCATGCCGCGCCAGCGCTTCGCGGATCACCGCTTCGCTGCCGGCCACGTGCAACGCGCGGCGTGCGCGGGTGATGCCGGTGTAGACCAGCTCGCGCGACAGTACGCGGTTGCCGCGTGCGGGCAGCAGCAACCACACCGTGTCGAACTCCGAGCCCTGCGCCTTGTGCACGGTCATGGCGAAGGCGGATTCGTGCGCGGGCAGGGCCGCCGGATGGAAGGCGCGTGGGTGGCCCGCGTCGTCACCGGGAAACCACGCCACCAACGTACCCGCCGCATCGCGCAGGCAGACGCCGATGTCGCCATTGAACAGGCGGTGGCGGGAGCTGTTCTCGGGGACGATCAGCAGCTGGCCCTGGAAGTGGCCTTGTGGGGCGCGTCCCGATCCGCCGCCTTCGGCGAGCAACCGTTCGATCCGCGCATTCAGCGTGCGCGCACCCTGCGGACCTTCGCGCACCGCCGTCAGCAAGCGCAGTCGCGTGGACTGCGCCAGCGCGTCGGCAGGCGTCGCGGCGTGGCCCAGCGCGCGGAAATGCGCCAACAGGGCATCGCGCTGCGGCTCCAGCGGGTCGGCCAGTCCTTCGTGGAAATGCACGTTGGACAATGTGCCGGCGCGCAACTGCGCCAGCGCGGCGTCGGCGTCGCCTTCGCGCACGGCGGCCGCCAGCGGCGCGAGATCCAGCGCTTCGCTCTGGCGCCATCCGCGCTGCAGGTGCACGCGGATGCCGGGGAAGCGTGCTTCGCCCCCTTCCTGCGCAAGGACGGACGTGTTGTCGGCATCGCCGAGCAGGGGCCGCAGCACGTCGGCATCCCCGCGCCCCATGGCGTCGCCTTCGCCCGCGGCACCGAGGATGGCGGCCAGCACGTCGCCGGCTTCCACCGAGGGCAGCTGGTCGGGGTCGCCGAGCAGCACCAGCCGCGTGCCGCTGGCGACCGCATCGACCAGTTTGGCCATCAGCGGCAGGTCGATCATCGACGCCTCGTCGACGACCACGACATCGAACGGCAGCGGGTTGTCGCCGTCGTGGCGGAAGCGTGGGGAATCCGGAATCGTGCCGAGCAGGCGATGCAGGGTGGTGCCGCTGGTGGGCAGTGCGGCGAGCAGATCCGCGTCCACGCCCGATGCGGCCAACGCCTGTACCGCCTGGCGCACGCTCTCGGCCATGCGCTCGGCGGCACGGCCGGTGGGCGCGGCCAGCGCGATGCGTGGCGACGCGCGACCTGCGTGCAACGCCTGCGCGACCAGCAGCACCAGCAGGCGCGCGGTGGTGGTGGTCTTGCCGGTGCCCGGGCCGCCGGTGACCAGCAACAGCGCATGGCGCAGGGCGAGCGCGGCGGCGCGCGCCTGGCGGTCGTCGTGAGTCGCTTGCGGGAACAGGCGGGCGAACAGCAGGGCGGGCGGCTCGATGCCTGCTTCCGGCACCGGCTGCGTGGCGATACGCTGCAGGCCCAACGCCAGCGCGCGTTCGTACTCGCGATAGCGACGCAGATAGAGCAGGCCGCCTTCCAGCACCAGCGGCGCATGCGGATCGGCAACAGCAGATGCATCGTCCGGCGTGTCGACCCAGCGCGAGGCCGCGAGCTGTCGTGTCCACGCGGCGGCATCGGGCCAGGCGATCTCGGCCTCGACCAGCCCATCCGCCGCACCGAGACGCACGCCGGCATGACCCTTGGCCACCGCCAGCGACGCCAGCGCCGCCGCGGCGAGCACGGCATCGGGCGTGTCGCGGTCCAGCCGGCGCAGGCTCTGCGCCAGCGCATGATCCAGCGTGCGCAGGTGGCCGCCCTTGTGGAGCGCGTCGAGCAGGCTCATGCACCGGCCTCCGTCGCATGGCCGGCGAACAGCGCGTCCAGCGCCTGCACCAGCTCGGGCGCAAAGCGCTGCGCATGCACCCCGGGCGACCGTGGCTGGGTCAGATCCAGGCCGCGGCAGAACAGGTAGCGGATACCGCCGAAGTCGCGTGCGTAGTCATAGGCATCGCCCAGGCGGAAGCGCAGCCAGCGGTGCAGCGCCAGCGTGTAGATCAGCGCCTGCAGGTCATACTCGCTGTGCGCCATCGCCTGCTGCATCGCCGCCGCATCGTAGGCGGGCAGCTGGTTCGACTTGTAGTCGAGCACGTACCAGCGGCTGTCGTGGCCGTAGGTGAGGTCGATCAGGCCGGTCATCAGGCCCTCCAGCCGCGCGCGCGTGCCGAACGCGCTGCGATGGCGCAGCAGGCCGTGCCGATGCAGCAGCGCCAGCAGCGCCGGCACGGCGGTGGGCTGCATGGCGAAGTGGAACTCGATTTCCGCGCGGCGCGACGCCGCCGGCACGTCGGCCAGGCGCACGCCTTCCGGCAGCGTGGTGCACAGCGTCTGTCCCACCAGCGGCACCAGCACCGCGAGGCCGTCGTCGACGTCGGCCTCGGCGTAGCCGCCTTCGCGCAGGGCCCGCACGATGACATCGGCCTGGCCGTCGGGCGCGGGATCGCCCGGCTGCCAGTCGCGCCATGCAGCGAAGTCCGCGTTCTCCAGTGCGGCGTGCATCACCACGCCGAAACGGCTGCCGGCGAAACGCGGATCGGCCTGCACCAAAGGCGTGACGGCCGCATCGGGCAGTACGTCGGCATCGGACGCGGGCGCTTCGTCTTCACCACCGGGATCGGCCTGGGTGGCGGCAGCCAGCGGATCGGCGCCTTCGGCATGCGCGAGCTGGGTGAAGCTGTAGACCCACCAGTCGGCGGCAGCGCGGCCGCGGGCGGGGCGGGCCGGCGCGACGACGGTCGCACCGTCCTGCGCCAAGCGCGGCGGCGGCGGCTCGGCAGGGCCGTCGACGATGCGCACGTCGGCCTGCGCACGCAGGCCGGCGATGCCGGCAAGCAATGGCGCAAGGCGGCTCCTGTCGAAATCCTTCACATCGCCCGCCGCGATCCACAGCGCATGCGCCGCGCGGGTCAGGCCGACATAGAGCAGCCGCGCATCCTCGGCGATGGCATCGCGCCTGGCCGCCTCACCGGCCGCTTTCCATGCGGCATCCTCCTTGTCGATCTTCCACTGCAGCACGCGGCGGCCATCGTCGTCGTGCACGATGCGGTGACGGCTGGTGTCGGGACGGTGGGTGCCCAGCCCGGCGAACGGCAGGTAGACCAGCGGATATTCCAGGCCCTTGCTCTTGTGCAGAGTGACGATCTGCACACGCAGCGCATCGCTTTCCAGCCGCAGCAGCTGCGCTTCATCGCCGGGATCGGCACGGGCGATGCGCATCTGCAGCCAGTCGAGCAGACCCTGCAGGCCCAGCGTGCGGGAGGCGGCCTCCTGCAGGTGCTCGCCCAGTTGCAGGTAGTTCGTCAGCCGCCGCTCGCCGTCCAGCAGGCCGAGCAGCCGCGTGGCCTGTTCGGCGCACAGTTCGGACACCAGTGCGAACGGGCCGCTGCGCTGCCAGCGTTCGCGCCAGTGCAGCAGCTTCGCCTGGTGGTCGCGCTGCGCATCGCCTCCGTCTTCCAGGGCGGCGATGGCGGCGGCGTCCTGGCCGAACAGCACCGTGGACAGTGCCGCACGCAGCCGGCCGCTGTCGGAGGGGTGCAGCAGAGCGAGCAGCAGGGTGCGCAGCTCGCCGGCCTCGGCGGTCTCGAACAGGCTCTGCCTGCCCGCAGCGACCGCCGGCACGCCGGCGCGCGCCAGGGCGTGCTGCACACGCGTGGCGTCCTTGTGGTTGCGCACCAGCACGGCGATGTCGCCGGGCTGCACGCGCCGACCCCTGATCAGGGCGCGATCCTCGCGGGCCGCGGAGAGGACGGCGTGGATGTCCGCCACGCAGGCGGCGACGGCGGCTTCCCGCGAGGCGTCGGCGTCGAGGGGTCCAGCATCACCGCGCAGCAGCCGCAGCGTCAGTGCCGGTGCGGGCGTGCCATCGCGCAGGTAATGGTCGTCGCGCTGCGCCCCCCCGGGCTCGACCGCCTCGAAGTGGATGCCGGGATGCGCGAAGGCCTCCTGGCCCGCCGCCGCCGCGCCGGTGTACAGCGCCTGCACCGCGCGCAGCACGGCAGGTCGCGAGCGGAAGTTGTGGGTCAGCGGATCGGCGTGGACGGTGGCGGGATGGTGCTTGGCGGACAGGTACGTGGCGACATCACCGCCCCGGAAGCCGTAGATGGCCTGCTTCGGATCTCCGATCAGGAACAGGGCGGGCACGTCGCCGATCGCACGGACGGCGTCGGAATCGCCGAACACGCGGGCGAAGATCTGCCACTGGCGCTCGTCCGTGTCCTGGAACTCGTCGACCAGTGCGATCCGGTACTGCGCGCGCAGGCGGGACACCAGCGTCAGCGTGTCCGGACCGCCAGCCAGGGCGTCGGCGACGCGGTCGATCAGGTCGTCGTAGGTCTGCACGCGCCGCGTGCGCTTGAGCAGCTGCAGGCGCTGGCGCGCTTCGTCGCGCAGGCGGTGGAGCAGGGCGGCACGCCGGGCGAGTTGCATCTGCTGCCAGGCATCGTCGGCCTCGCACCAGTCGCGCAAGGCGTCGAACAGCGGCGATACCGGCACGCGCGCCTCCTGCCCTTCCTTGCAGTAGCCCAGCAGGGCATCCGGCAGCAGCTTCTGCAGGTGCGTCTTGTCGGTGCGCGGCCAATCGGCGAGGACGGCACCGGCCTGCAGTTCGTGGAACGCCTTGTCGAAGCTCGGTCGGCGCGCGCGGCGGCCATCGAACACCTTGGCGTCGAACGCCGTCGCGATCACGGCGCGCGCCTCCGCCAGGTACAGGCCGATCGCCTCGACCAGGTGCGCGGCACGTCCCGCCCGCGTCGCATCGACGGCGACCTGCCGTTCCTCGTCCCCTTCCGCCGGCGCCACCGGATACAACGGCAATGGCTTGCACAGTGCGGGCAGGTCTTCGGCCAGGGTGTCGGGATCCTTCCACACGCCGATGAGCGCGTCGGCGGTCTCCGGATCGGCGGCATGCACGCGCCAGAGGTCGGCGGCGACCTCGGCATACAGGTCGCGCGCGTTGCCGAGCAGTTCGACGGCGGCCAGGCCCTGCCCCGCTTCCAGCGCATGTTCGCGCAGCACGCGAGCGCAGAAGCCGTGGATGGTGAAGATGGCGGCGAGGTCGGTTTCCTCCACCGCGGTGCGCAGGCGGCGCGCCAGCTGCGCCGGCGTCTCGGTGCCGCCGGCGAGATGGCGGTCCAGGATGAAGCGCGTCAGCGCGATCTCATGGTCCTCGTCGTCTCGCACCGGCATGCCGATCACGTTCGTCGCCAGCGCCAGCCGCTCCCGGATGCGCTTGCGCAGCTCCTGGGTGGCGGCTTCGGTATAGGTCACCGCCAGCACCTGGCCCATGCGCAGCCGCTGTTCGACGATCAGGCGGGTGAACAGCGTCGCCAGCGTGTAGGTCTTGCCGGTACCGGCACTGGCCTCGATCAGTTGCACGCCGTCCAGGGCGCGCGCCAGATAAGGCTCCTCCGCCAGGTCGGGGGCACTCATGCCGCACCTCCGGCGTGGCGCGTACGGCCGTGGCGAAGCAGGTCGTAGACGTCCAGGCTGGTGCGCTCGAGTTCGGCATAGTCGTCGTCGCGCGCAAAGGGATCGCGACCGCGCAGGGCGAGCCGGATCGCCTCGCCCTCGCCTTCCGCCCAACCGCCGTTGCCATCGCCGTGCCAGCGCTTCCAGCCGGCGGCGCGGCGCTTTCCGGGCTCGGCGTTCCAGATATCCCAGCCGGTGGAGGGGGCGAACAGCAGTGGCGCCTGCAGGCCTCGCGCGTGCAGAGCCAGCAGGCAGCGCAATGCCGTGCGCGCCTGCTCCGGCGCCAGCGCCTCGGTCAGGTGCGGCCCCGGGTGGTCGCCGTCGTGGAACTGCACCAGTGGCAGGCGCGCACCCGCCGCATTGGCCAGCAGCCAGTCCAATCCCCAGCGCAGCGCTGCGCTGCCGTTGAGTGCGTCCGCGCGCAGGCGCACCAGCCCGCGCGCGGTCACGTCGGCGACGCGGCCGTGCAGGCGGCGGCCATCGAGCTCGATGGCATAGGCCGCAGAGGCCGCCGTCTCGCCCGCCAGCCACGCGCGACGCGCCCGCGCGAACGGAGACGCCTGCGCCAGCATGGCCTCGAACTGGCGGGTGCCGAGCGCACCCGATGGCAGCAGCGCGCGTGCACGCAGGCGCTCGCGCAGGCCGGCTTCCTGGCCGGCATCCATCGCGTCGATCAACGCCTGTTGCAGCCGCGCGCGTTCAAGCCCGCGACCGGGGACGACCAGCGGCTCGACATCCTCGCCCTGGTCGACCGGCTCGGGCAGGCGCAGACCCAGGCGCTGTTGCAGGAAGCGTCCCTGGGGATCTGCGAAGAAGCGCCGCAGCGCATCGAGCGACAGGTCGGTCGTGCCCGCGTCCTCCGGCGGCAGCGGCTGCAACAGCCAGGGCGCCAGGGCGTGTCGTGCTTCGCCCAGACGCTGGCTAGCCTCGCGCCAGCGCGCACGGTAGCTGAAGCGGCGCGGTTCATCGCCGCTGCCGAATGCCTCCGGCGCGAACGGCTGCAGCGTGTGGCGCACGACCAGTCGCGTCCTCGCGCCGGGATCGGCGTGGTAGCGCGCGGCGACGTCGAGCAGTTCGCTGACCAGCACCGACGGCTCGCGCACGCTGCCGTCGCGCGGGTCGTTGCCGAGGTGGCTGAGGTAGAACACCTCCTGCGCGGCGGCGAACAGCTGCAGGAACAGGAAACGGTCGTCCTCCCGCGTCGAACGGTCGCCGGGCAGGCGCCGTCCCGCATGCAGTTCGGCGGTCAGCTTGTTGAGGCCGGCGGCGGGATCACGCCGGGGGAAGTCGCCGTCGTTCATGCCCAGCAGGCAGATGACCCGGAATGGCAGCAGGCGCATCGGTACCATGCGGCCCACGCTGATGCCGCCGGTCAGCAGCGGTGCGCGCGTGTCCGCCTGGGACAGCAGGTCGGCGAAGTGCGCACGCACCACCTCCGGCGGCACGGTACCGCCATAGCCGGCGGTCTCCGCGTCGCGGGCGAAGCGGTCGATGAGGGTGCGCAGGCGGTCCAGCGCGCGGTGCGCGCGTGGGGCGGCCGGCCGGTCCGGCAACAACGCGTCGAGCAGGGGCAGCAGGCGCTCGCGCCATCGCGCAGGCGTCTGTGCTTCGCCGAGCACGCGCCGCTGGCGGGCAAGTTCGCGCAGCAGGCGCACCAGCGTATCGAGCGCGTCCAGGCCGCTGCCTTCCAGCTCCGGCCAGGGCGCGACACCGGCGATCTCGTCTTCGCTGCCGCTCGCGTGGCCCAGCAGCAGACGGTCCAGCGCGAACTGCCAGGTGTAGGCGTCGTCGGCCGGCGCGTCCGAGGCGACGCGGTGCGCGGCATCCAGGCCCCAACGCGCGCCTGCCTGGCGCAGCCAGCATGCAGGCGGTCGATGGCGTCGCTGTCCAGCCCGGAGGCTTCGGCCATGGGCGCGCTGGCCAGCAGGTCGAGCACCTCATCCAGGCCGAAGCGCGACACCGGCAGGTCCAGCAGGCGCAGGAACACCTCGGCCAACGGTTCGCTCGCCAGCGGGCTGGTATCGGCCAGCGCCCAGGGCAGCGCATCGTCGTGGCCGGTGCCGCCGAACACCGCATCCAGGTAGGGCACGTACGGATCGATGTCCGGCGCCAGCACCGCGATCTCGCGCGGCTGCAGCGGCGGATCGAAGCGCGGGTCGTCCAGCAGGGCGCGCAGCTGGTCGTGCAGCACCTGCAGCTCGCGCAGGCGGGTGTGACAGGCGTGGACCTGCAGGCTGGCATCGGCCAGGTCGAGCACGGTGCGCGGCGGCGGCACGGCCGGCGCGCGACGGTGGAACAGGTCCGACTGCAGGCGCCGCAGCAGCGTGTCGGGGCCCTGCGTGGACAGCGGATCGGCGTAGACGTCGATCTCGGCGCGCGGGTGCACCACTTCGTAGTCCCCCAGCAGCGCCATGAAGTCGCGGCCGGCGGCGCCCCAGGCCTGCAGCAACGGGTTCTCCTGCACGTCGTCGGCGAACAGCGCGCTGTCGCCACTGCGGCGGCGCTCGCGCAGCGTCTGCAGGTCTCCCCAGTAGCCGCGCGCCGGCGTGGGCAGGTAGAAATGCAGCGTGCCCACGCGCGCCTGGGTGGCCAGCACGCGGAGCACGTCGGGCGAGATGTTGAGGGTGGCGAACACCAGGAGGCGCTTCGGCAGGCCCTGCGGGAGCGGGCCGTCGTCGCGGCCGAAGCGCGCGAGGTAGTCATGGATGCGGCGTGCACGGTAGTCGCGCCCGGCGGCGACCGCGCGCCACAGTCGCGCCTGGGCGTCGTCCGGGTCGGCGCCCGCTTCCCAGCGCAGCAGCCAGTCGCGGCGCCAGGCCTGGTACTTCTCGTACACGCCGGCCAGTTCGCCGGCCAGCGCCCAGGGCTTCAGCGGGTCGCCATCGCCCAGCCAGGCATCCATCGATGCCATCGCGGGCGTGCCGCGCAGCGTCGGATCGCCCAGCGCGCCGTACAGGCGCCACTGCAGGGCCGCCATGTCCAGGTCATCGGTGCTCGGACCGAGATTGGCGTCCAGCGCGCGGGCGACGAACTCGCCGGGGGTGAGAAATTCCAGGTTGGCGGCCACACCGTACCGGGTCGCCAGCGTGGCCTGCAGCCAACGTCGCATCGCCACTTGAGGGATCAGCACGACATCCGGCGCAAGCGGCGACTGGCCCGGCACCGGATTGCGCAGCTCCTCGGCCAGCAACGCCGCCAGCAACTCCAGTGCGTTGGAGGGATACAGGCGGAAGTCGGGCGCGGCGTCGGCGGTCATCGTCACCGTCATTGTGCCGGATGGCGGTCGCAGCACCGGAGACCGGACGGTTTGGGCCACAGCATCCCGCACGGCCGTGCGCGCGGGCGCTGCCCGGGTGCCACAATAATCAAACTGCGCGGTACGGTTTATGTTCAGCCGCTGGCCGCGAAGCTACGCCGTTGTTTTTCCGTTAACCCGTTGACCCCGGTCCACGGACCCGCTCGCCGACGACGCCCATGACGCCTGCCGACGCCCCTGCCGTGCACCTGTCCGGCCTCCGCCTTGACCGCGGCGGCCGCACCATCCTGCGCGGCATCGACCTGACGGTGCCGCGCGGCAGCATTACTGCCGTCCTTGGCCCGTCCGGCAGCGGCAAATCGACGCTGCTGGCCGCGCTGACCGGTGAGCTGCCGCCTGCCGCGGGTACGGTGGAGGTGTTCGGCCAGCCCGTGCCGCACGGCAGTCGCGCGCTGCTGGAGATGCGCAAGGGCATCGGCGTGCTGCTGCAGGGCAACGGCCTGCTGACGGACCTGACCACGGCGGAGAACGTGGCGCTGCCGCTGCGCACGCATACCAAGCTGCCCGAGGCACTGATCCGCCGGCTGGTGGACCTGAAGTTGAACGCGGTCGGCCTGCGTGCCGCCGCCGACGCCTACCCGCGCGAGTTGTCCGGCGGCATGGCGCGCCGTGTGGCGCTGGCGCGCGCGCTGGCGCTGGACCCGCCGCTGATGCTCTACGACGAGCCGCTGACCGGCCTGGACCCCATCGCCTCGGGCGTGATCATGAGCCTGATCCAGCGCCTCAACGACACGTTGGGCCTGACCAGCATCATCGTCAGCCACCACGTGCACGAGACCCTGCCGATCGCCGACCAGGCGGTGGTGATCGCCAATGGTGGCCTGGTGTTCTCGGGCACCCCCGCCGAACTCGACGCCACGTCGGACCCGCTGGTGAAGCAGTTCCTGCGTGGCGAGCCGGACGGTCCGATCGCGTTCGACACGGTCAAGCGCGGGGAGGCCGCCTGATGGCCTTCGCCGCCGCCATCCGGTCGCTGGGCCGCGCCGGCCTGTTCTCGCTGTCGGTGTTCCGCGCGTCCACGCCGACCCGCGACTTCCTGGCCGAACTGACCCGCGAGATCTACAAGATCGGCGGCCGTTCCCTGCCGATCATCGCCGTCGGCGGCGCGTTCGTGGGCCTGGTGCTGACGCTGCAGGGCTATCGCACGCTGACCACGTTCGGCGCCAGCGACGCGCTGTCCACGCTGCTGGGCCTGTCGCTGTACCGCGAACTGGGCCCGGTGCTGACCGCGTTGCTGTTCATCGGCCGCGCCGGCAGCTCCATCGCCGCCGAACTGGGCCTGATGCGCGCCACCGACCAGATCAAGGCGCTGGAACTGATGGCGATCGACCCGGTGGCCAAGGCCGTGGCGCCGCGCTTCTGGGCGGCGGTGCTGACGGTGCCGCTGCTGACCGGCTTCTTCTGCTCGCTGGCGATCAGCGCCAGCTACTTCGAGGCCGTGCACGTGCTCGGCCTGGACAACGGCACGTTCTGGTCGGCGCTGCAGAACAGCGTAGATTTCTGGGACGACTTCGGCGTGGCGCTGCTGAAGTCCGCCGTGTTCGGCGGCACCGCCGCGCTGGTGGCCGCCTACGTGGGCTTCCACGCCGAGCCGACCATCGAGGGCACCTCCGTGGCCACCACCCGTGCGGTGGTGAACGCCTCGCTGCTGGTGCTGATGTTCAATTTCGTCATGTCTGCATTGCTGTTCAGGAGCTGACCCATGTCCATCCGTGGACCCCGACTCGAATTCGCCGTCGGCGCCTTCCTGCTGCTGGCCCTGGCCTCGCTGCTGGTGCTGGCACTGGCTTCCACCAACAAGCGTTTCGGCGTGGGCGGCGGCAGCTACGAGCTGACCGCGCGCTTCTCCAACCTGGGCCAGCTGCGAAAGCAGGCGCCGGTGAAGATCGGCGGCGTGGTGATCGGCCAGGTGGCCGACATTCAGCTGGATCAGGTCAAGTTCGACTCCATCGTCACCCTGTCCATCGACAGCCGCTACAAGGACCTGCCGGCCGATACCGCGGCGGGCATCTTCACCAGCGGCCTGCTGGGCGAGAACTACATCGGCCTGTCGCCTGGCGGCGATCCCGAGCCGCTGAAGGACGGCGACGAGATCGCTTTCACCCAGCCTGCGGTGGACCTGCTGCAGCTGGCCGGCAAGTACATGTTCAGCGGCGGCGCCAACAATGCCGGCGCAGGCTCCGGGGAAACCCCGGCCAGCGGCGAGACCGCGCCCCCCGTTACGGAAGAACCCACGCCATGAAGACCCTGACCAAGCATTCCCTTCTGTCCATCGCCCTGTCGGCGGCCCTGCTGGCGGCCGCGCCGGCCACCGTGTCCGCGCAGGGCGCCGTCCCGGCCGCCGCCGCGAAGGAGAACAGCGCCAGCCAGGTGGTACTGGGCAGCAGCACGCGCATCCTGGCCACGCTCGACCAGCGCCGCGCCGAGTTCAAGGCGAACCCGGCCGCGCTGCGCCAGTACGTCACCAGCGAGTTCAACACGCTGTTCGATGGCGACTATTCGGCCCGTCTGGTGCTGGGCGTGCATGGCCGTGGCGCCTCCGACGCCGACGTGAAGCTGTTCGGCCAGGCCCTGACCGAGCGCCTGCTGTCGGCCTACGGTGCGCGGCTGGCCGACTTCAACGCACGGCTGAAGGTGCGGGTGAAGTCCGAGTCGCCGTTGCCGGGCGGCAAGGGCGTGAAGGTCGAGACCGAGTTCGTGCAGCCCGACCAGACGGTCACCCCGATCACGTTCTATGCGCGCAACGTCGGGGGCCAGTGGAAGGTGTTCGACGTGCTGCCGGAAGGCGTGTCCTTCGTGCAGACCTTCAAGACCCAGTTCGACACCCCGCTGCGCCAGAAGTCCATCGCGCAGGTGGCCTCGGACCTGAAGTCCGGCAAGCTGCAGGTCAATGGCAGTGCCAGCGGCAAGTGACGCCCACATCAGGCGGGACGGCGACGCGCTGGTGTTCGCCGGCGCGCTGGACCGCGCCGCGGCCGCGGCGCTGTGGGTGCAGGCCGCGGCGCAGCTGGCAGGCGTGCAACGCTTCGTCCTGACCAACGTCACTACCGTCGCCAGCGCCGGACTGGCACTGTTGGCGGAACTGGCCGCGCGCGCGCGCGCCGCCGGCGCGGTACCCCGCGTCGAAGGCCAGCCCGCCGGCCTGGCCGATCTGCAGGCCGCGTACCGCCTCACGCCGGAGCTGGATTTCCCGGCGTAACCCCCACCCGCAGTTTCCAGGAATCAGGATGAATCTGTTCCGCCTCAGTACCGTGGTCCTGCTGGCCGCCCTGGCGAGCGCCTGCGCGTCGGCACCCAAGCCGTCGGCGGCCGCGCCGGCTGAGGCCACGGTGATCGACAGCACCGCCACGGCGGCGGCTCCGTTGCCCCCCGAGCCGCCGATCGACCCCGCCAGTATCGATGCACCCGCACCGATGGCGGACAACGCCACGGCGTCTGAAGGCGAGGACGATTTCGCCGCCATCTACGGCCAGAGCGCCACCTACGACCCGGTCGCCGATCCCACCCTGCCCGCGCCGGTGCAGGCGCCGGTCGCGTACGACCCGTGGGAGAAGTTCAATCGCCAGGTCCCCCGCTTCAACAACGCCGTCGACCGCACCGTCGCCCGCCCGCTCGCCCGTGCCTACGTGGCGGCGGTGCCGCGCCCGGTTCGGCTGGGCGTGGGCAACTTCTTCGACAACCTGCGCCAGCCGCTGACCATGGTGAACCAGCTGCTGCAGGGCCGCCCGCGCGATGCCACACAGACGTTCGGGCGCTTCGTGGTGAATTCCACGCTGGGCATCGGCGGCCTGTTCGACCCGGCCAGCGACCTGAAGATGAAGCGCCGCAGCGAGGATTTCGGGCAGACGCTGGGCACGTGGGGTTGGCGCCGTTCGCGCTACATCGAACTGCCATTCTTCGGCCCGCGCACGGTCCGCGATGTGCTGGGGATGGCCGGCGACATGCCGCTCAGTCCGGTGCGCCAGATCGAGGACGACAAGACCCGCATTTTCCTGCAGGGCCTGAACCTGGTGGACACGCGCGCGCAGCTGCTCTCGCTGGACAGCCTGCGCGAGGGCGCGGTGGACGACTACGCGCTGGTCCGCGACTCGTGGCTGCAGCGCCGCAACTACCAGATCGAAAGCCACCGCACCCCGCAGCAACCGTCCGAAGGCGAGTTGCCGGAGTACATGCAGGACGAGACCGACCCCACCGTGCCGGTCGACGCCATGCCGATGCCGGAGATCAATGGCGGCGGTTGAGGATTACTTCCCGGTCCGGACAGCGAAACGGCGCCCCAGGGCGCCGTTTCGTTTTTCTGCGGAAGCGAGCTCACTCCGCCTCGTCGCCGCCCAACAGCTTTGTGGGTTCGCCGCCGCTGGGCAGCGATTCGACCTCGCGCAGGCTGCGCTCGATGGCGCGCGTGCGCACGCCGGTCTGGTCGATCTGCTTGCTGGCCTGCTCGCGCTTGGTCTTCACCGAATCCATCACGTCGCCGAACTTGCCGAACTCGCGCTTGGCGTTCGCCAGGATGTTCCACACCTCCGCCGATCGCTTCTCGATCGCCACCGTGCGGAATCCGACCTGCAGGCTGGTCAGCAGCGCCAGCAGAGTGGTCGGCCCGGCAATGGTGATGCGCTGGTCGCGCTGGATCGCTTCGAACAACCCGGGCCGGCGGAGCACTTCGGCATACAGGCCCTCGGTCGGCAGGAACATGATCGCGAATTCGGTGGTGTGCGGCACTGCGATGTACTTGCGGATCTCCTGGGCCTGCTTGCGCACGGCGCGCTCCAATGCATCGCCCGCCTGCTTGACCGACTCGGCGTCCGCACGCTCCTGCGCGTCGAGCAGGCGTTCGTAGTCCTCACGCGGGAACTTGGCATCGATCGGCAGCCATACCACGGCATCGTTGGAGGAGCCGGGGAAGCGCACCGCAAACTCCACACGCTCGCCACTGCCCGGCACCGTGGCCACGTTGCCGGCGTACTGGTCGGGTGCGAACACCTGCTCCAGCAATCCCGCCAACTGCACTTCACCGAATACGCCCCGGCTCTTCACGTTGGTCAACACGCGCTGCAGGCCCCCGACATCGGCTGCCAGCTTGTTCATGTCGCCCAGGCCCTGGTGCACCTGCGCGAGCATGCGCGTGACGTTGCCGAAACTCTCGGTCAGGCGGGTTTCCAGCGTGGTGTGCAGCTTCTCGTCCACCGTCGCGCGCATCTGCTCCAGCTTCTGCGCGTTGTCGGCCTGCAGTTCCTTCAGGCGGCCTTCCAGCGTGGCGCGCATCTCGCCGATGCGCTGCTCGTTGCGCTGGGTGAGCTCGTTGAGGCGTTGGCCGAGCGCATCGGCGAAGCGCTGCTGCGATTCCGCGGATTCCAACCGGCCCTTGCGCGCGTCTTCGCTGAGCGTGTCGCGCAGCACGTCCAGGCGCTGGTCGGTGCGGGTGCTCAGGTCGGCCAGGCTGCGCGCGAAGCCGTCGATGCGGACTTCCTGCGCGCGCGACAGGCCCTCCAGCTGCTCACGCAGCTCGCTGCGCCCCTCGCGCTGTTCATCGCGCAGCGCGCGCTCCAGCAGGTCGCCGATCCGGGCTTCGGGGCGGCGCAGCACCAGCACCGCCAGCAGCACGACGGCGATGGCGACGAGAATCAACAGCAGGACGAGCAGGGTCTGGGAATCCATGCCGACAGTGTAGCCGCTGGCGTCTCAGCGCCTGAGCCGGGCGCAGCGCGAACCGCCTCGCACGGGAAGCGCGCGCCACGTCACGGGACGCGGATGCGCGGCTTGACCCCCGGGGGGCGGCAACGCACAGTCGCGGCGCACTGACCGCTTGGGGAAGGCCGGCATGCTGCAACGTCTCCGCACACTGATGGGCGCCGCGCCCGATCCCGCGCCTGCGCTGGCGGCCGCGCGCGACGCCGCCCTGCTGGCGGCATTGGGCGAACCCGAGCGCATCGACCGCGACGGCGACCGGCGCCATCGAGTGGACGTGCACGTGTACGCCCGCGATTTCGCCGCGGATCGCGCCTCGGGGCGGGACGAGGGCTGCGTCCTGGTCACCAGCGGCATGAGCGACCGGCTGATGGCGATGCCCGAGGGTTACGACGGCGACGAGTCCGCTGCGCGGGAGCTGCTGTGGTACGTGCGCGCACCGCATCCAGCCTTCATCGAACGGCTGCGCTGGCTGGCCAAGCTGCCGTTCGCCGAAGGCAGCTGGCTGGGCTACGGCCACTCCGTGCCGCTGCCGGACCCTCCGCTGGCGGGCTCGCCGTTCTCCACTTTCCTGCTGCTGCCGCCGGTCGTGGCGGCCGACCGCCACCTGTTCGACAACCTGCACCTGCATGGCCAGGGCGTGGAGCCACTGGCGGTGCACCTGGTATCCGATGCCGAATATGACCTGGTGCGTTCGGACGAGGGCCTGGACGTATTCCTCGACCTGCTGGACGTGCACCGCTACCCGCTGGTGTTCGACCCGGCGCGACCCTCGTATCTCTGAAGCACCCCGCGTCGTGCGACGTGGTGCACCGCCGATTGCCAGCCGCGCCGCGCGCGCATAGGCTGCTGGCGGCCCCCCGGGGCGGGGAGCGCCCGCGGGTCATGCCCCCTCACCTTTCCATGCCGACCTGTCGCCGGCATGCCGCCCCATTGACGCATTCGAGGAGTTCCCATGACCTGGCTACGGCGCAAATCCATCGACCGGATCACCCAGCATGAAGAAGGGCGCCGGCTGGTGCCCACGCTGAGCTGGCCGCACCTGGTCGCGCTGGGCATCGGCGCCATCGTGGGCACGGGCATCTACACGCTGATCGGCGTGGGCGCGGACAAGGCCGGTCCCGCCGTGCTGCTGTCCTTCGTCATCGCCGGCGTTGTCTGCGCCTGCGCAGCACTGGCCTATGCGGAACTTTCGACGATGATGCCGGCCGCCGGCAGCGCCTACACCTACAGCTACGGCGTGCTGGGCGAGTCCATCGCCTGGATCGTCGGTTGGAGCCTGATCCTGGAGTATTCACTGGTGGTCAGCACCGTGGCCGTGGGCTGGTCCGGCTACTTCGTCGGGTTCCTGCAATGGGTGCAGCAGAACTTCGGCTGGAACGTCCCCTGCCCGCCGCCCTTGCCGCAGGTCCGCACGCCGGCGGCGTCATCAATCTCCCGGCCATCGTCATCACGTTCATGGTCGCCGGTCTGCTGATGGCCGGCACGCGCGGGAGCGCCACGCTCAACGCGATCCTGGGGGTGTTCAAGCTGATCGCCCTGGCGGTGTTCATCGCCGTCGCGCTGCCGGCGTTCAATCCGGACAACCTGCAGCCGTTCATGCCGTTCGGCTTCCCGAAATCGCTGGATGCGGCCGGCGTCGAGCGCGGCGTGATGGCGGCCGCGGCGATCATCTTCTTCGCCTTCTACGGCTTCGACGCGATCTCCACCGCGGCGGAGGAGACCAAGAACCCCGGCCGCGACCTGTCGATCGGCTTCATCGGCTCGATGATCGGCTGCACGCTGATCTACCTGCTGGTGGCGCTGGCCGCGGTGGGCGCGATGAGCTACACGGTGTTCGGCAAGAGCGCCGAACCGCTGGCGCTGATCATGCGCGAACTGGGCCACGGCACCGCCGCGCTGGTGATCGGCATCGTGGCGATCATCGCCCTGCCCACCGTGCTGCTGGCGTTCTTCTACGGACAAAGCCGCATCTTCTTCGTGATGTCGCGCGACGGCCTGCTGCCGCGCGGCCTTTCGAAGGTCAACGCGCGCACCGGCCCCCCGGTGGCCATCACCGTGTTCACCGCCATCCTGGTGGCGGCGCTGGCCGGCGTGGCGCGGCTGGACGAGATTGCCGCCCTGGCGAATGCGGGCACGCTGGCCGCCTTCGTCGCGGTCGGCGTCTGCCTGCTGGTGCTGCGCAGCCGCGAACCGGAGCGCCCGCGCGTGTTCCGCACGCCGCTGGCATGGATCGTCGGCCCCGTCGCCATCCTCGGCTGTCTGTACCTGTTCTGGAGCCTGCCGCAGAGGACGCAGCTGTGGTTCCTGGTGTGGAACGCTGTCGGCTTCGTCGTCTACCTGGCCTACAGCCGGCGCAACAGCGTGCTGGCGAAAGGCGGCGATGCGTGATGGCAGCTCGGCATGCATGACGACAAGGCGGGCTTCGGCCCGCCTTTTCTTTGTCCACGCGCCGGCCATGGCGCCATCCCATACGCCGGCGTGTGCATGCACAGCGCTTCATTCCCGGCGCCTGCGGCACTAAGATGCCGCGCAGGCACACCATCCCCCGGGTTACGACGTTGATCATCCATCCCAAAGTCCGCGGCTTCATCTGCACCACCACCCATCCGCTCGGCTGCGAGCTCAACGTGCGTGACCAGATCGCCGCCACGCGCGCGCAGGGCGTGCGCAACGACGGACCGAAGAAGGTGCTGGTGATCGGTGCATCCAGCGGCTACGGCCTGGCGGCGCGGATCAGCGCGGCGTTCGGTTTCGGCGCGGACACGCTGGGCGTGTTCTTCGAGAAGCCCGGCAGCGAGAAGAAGGCCGGCACCGCGGGCTGGTACAACTCGGCCGCGTTCGACAAGTTCGCGAAGGAAGCCGGCCTGTACAGCAAGTCGATCAACGGCGATGCGTTCTCCGACGAGGCGCGCGCCAAGGTGATCGAGCTGATCAAGACGGAAATGGGCGGCCAGGTGGACCTGGTGGTCTATTCGCTGGCCTCGCCGGTACGCAAGCTGCCCACCACGGGCGAAGTGAAGCGCTCGGCGCTGAAGCCGATCGGCGCGCCGTACACCTCCACCGCGATCGACACCAACAAGGACGCCATCGTCCAGGCCACCATCGAGCCGGCGACCGAGCAGGAGATCGAAGACACCGTCACCGTGATGGGCGGGCAGGACTGGGAGCTGTGGATCGATGCGCTGGACCAGGCCGGCGTGCTGGCCGACGGTGCGCGCACGGTGGCGTTCAGCTACATCGGCACCGACATCACCTGGCCGATCTACTGGCACGGCGCGCTGGGGCGCGCCAAGGTGGACCTGGACCAGACCGCGCAGCGCCTGGACGCGCGCCTGCAGAAGACAGGCGGCACCGCGAATGTGGCGGTGCTGAAATCGGTGGTGACGCAGGCCAGTTCGGCCATCCCGGTGATGCCGCTGTACATCAGCATCGTGTTCAAGGTGATGAAGGAACTGGGCCTGCATGAAGGCACCATCGAGCAGCTGGACCGCCTGTTCCGCGACCGCATGTACCGCACCGACGGCGCTCCGGCCGCGACCGACGACGAGAACCGCCTGCGCCTGGACGATTGGGAGCTGAAGCCCGAGGTACAGACGCAGGCCAAGGCGCTGTGGCCGCAGGTGACCAGCGAGAACCTCTTCCAGCTGACCGACTACGCGAACTACAAGCACGAGTTCCTGAAACTGTTCGGCTTCGAGCGCGACGACGTGGACTACGACGCCGACGTGAACCCGGACGTGCAGTTCGACTGCATCGAGCTGTCGCCGGAGGGCTGATCGCCGCGCATGGCGCATGAAGAGGCGGGCTTCAGCCCGCCTTTTTTTGTTCTTTCTGTAGGAGCGACGTCAGTCGCGACCGGACGGCCGGACAGCAGCGGCACCATCAACAAGCGCAGATTCGCCGGGATGCATCATCCGGCGCCATCGACATCTGTCAGCGCGCGGTCGCGACTGACGTCGCTCCTACAGTGAAGCCGGCTTGCAATCCTTCCGCAGCGCGCGGATCCGCATGCCACGCAGGTACACGGCGTTGCCATGGTCCTGCAGCGCGAGATGGCCGCGGCGCGCCGTCGCGAAGTCCGCCTGCCCGGCGAACTTGCTGGCGGCGACGCGACGTTTCCAGTCATCGCTGTCGAGGTCGTAGGTCGCCACGCGCACGCCATTGAGCCAGTGCTCCGCGTGCGGTCCGCAGGCGACGATGCGCGCGTGGTTATATGCATCGATGGGACGAAGCGCGTCCTGTCCCGGCGCGATCAGGTCGTACACCGCACCGGCGCGATGGCTCGGCACGATGCGGTCTTCGGCTTCGCGGTCGTCCAGCAGCTGGTACTCGGCCGCACGTGCCCACACGGGCGAGGCATCGACGGCGCGATAGAACACACCGCTGTTGCCGCCCGCAGGCAGGCGCCATTCGAATTCGAGTTCGAAGTCGTCATAAGCAGCGACACTGATGATGTCGCCACCCCCCGCAGCCGTCAGCGCGAGTTCGCCATCGCTGGCCTGCCAGCGCGGATCCAGTGCGGACTCACCGACGCTGCGCCACTGCGCGACATCGGCCAGCGACTGCCACGGTACGGCCGGTGTGGACGCGCAGCCGGCTGCCAGTGCGGCGAGCAGGATCGGAACGATCCGCGCACCGTGCATGCTCAGTCGACCACCCGGCAGAACACCGCTTTCAGGTAGCGCGATTCCTGCACGTGCGCCATGAAGGGATGGTCGGGGCCGGCGCCGGCGACCTTCAGGATCTGGATCGTGCGGCCTGAGAAATACGCGGCGCGGCGCAGCATGTCGAGGAACTGCTCCTCGCTGACCAGGCCGGTGCACGAGAACGTCGCGAACAGGCCGCCGGGCTTCACCACGCCGAGCGCCAGCTTGTTCATGTCCAGGTACTTCTTCAGCGCGGCGATCACCTGCTCGCGGTCGCGCGTCATCTTGGCCGGGTCCAGGATCACCACGTCGTACTGTTCGCCGCGGTTCGCCGCGTCGCGCAGGTACGGGAAGATGTCGGCCTGCACGAACTTGGGCCGCACGTTGTTGAGCCGGGCGTTGCCCTTGGCGATCTGGATGACGTCCTGGTCGATGTCCACGCCGACGACCTCACTGGCGCCGCGAGCCGCCGCGTACACCGCGAAGCCGCCGGTGTTGCAGCACAAGTCCAGCACGGTCTTGCCGTCCACCTGGCGGCTGAGCCATTCGCGGTTCTCGCGCTGGTCGGCGAAGAAGCCGGTCTTGTGCGCGCCGGCGGGATCGGCGCGGAACTTCACGCCGTACTCGGTGATGACGGCCGCTTCGGTGGTGGTGTTGCCGTGGAAGTCGAAGCTCTCCTGCTTCTGCACGTGTTCGTCGGCGAAGCTGTGGAAGCGGCAGCCGGGGAACTGATCGCGCAGGGCCTCGTAGATCCATTCGCGGTGGCGGAACATGCCGGCGGCGAAGAACTCCACCACGATCAGGTCGCCGTAACGGTCCACCACCAGGCCGGACAGCCCGTCGCCCTCGCTGTGCACCACGCGCCAGGCATCGCTGACGGCATCCAGCTTCAGTACGTCCCGGCGCAGGGAGACCGCATCGGCGATCTTGCGCGAGAACCAGCCGGCATCCACCGGAATGTCGGGGTGGGTTTCGAGGATGCGCACGGCGATGCGCGAATGGCCGTTGTAGAAGCCGCGGCCGATCCACTCCCCGTCCACGCCGACCACCTCGACGAGGGTGCCGGACTTGGGCTTGGCGGCGGGCTTCTCGACCAGCTTCTGGAAGATCCACGGGTGGCTGGAACGCCAGGCGTTCTTCAGGCGTACGGTCGGGTTGGGCGTATTCATGAACGGCATTTTACCTGCCCCGTTGACCTGGCCGGGCGCCATCCGGACAATCCGCGCCAGAAGGGGAGTAGCTCCCAACGTGTCGGCCGTCATTTCGAGCAGCGATGCTCCGGTCCCACGGCAGCCCACCGGGCTGTGAGCGAGACCTTCGCCGCGATGGCGAAGGCACCCCCGGATCCCCCGTTTCCCGGTTCCGAGTTGTCCGCGCCTGCGGCCGTCCTCCACTTTTTTCGGGAATCTCGATGGAAACGATTGGCAACCCCTGGTTGTGGGCCGGCTTCGGCGGCCTGGTGGTGATCGCGCTGCTGGTCGACCTGGTGCTGATGCGCCACGGCGGCGCGCACAAGGTGACGTTCAAGGAAGCGGCCTGGTGGAGCCTGGGCTGGATCGCCCTGGCGATGATCTTCAACGGCGCCCTGTGGTGGTATGTCGGCCAGACCTCGGGTGCGGCCGAAGCCAACCGCGTGGGCCTGGAATTCCTGACCGGCTACCTGGTCGAGAAGGCGCTGGCGGTCGACAACATCTTCGTGTTCCTGATGCTGTTCACCTACTTCGCCGTACCCGAAGAGCAGCGCCAGCGCGTGCTGGTGATTGGCATCCTGGGCGCCATCGTCCTGCGCGCGATCCTGATCTTCGTGGGCGCCGCGCTGCTGGCCAAGTTCCACTGGCTGCTGTACCTGTTCGGTGCGTTCCTGCTGCTGACCGGCATCAAGATGTGGTTCGCCGCCGGCAAGGAGCCCGACCTGGACAAGAATCCGGTGCTGCGCTGGATCACCGGCCACCTGCCGTTGATCAACCGCTATTACGGGGCGGCGCTGTGGCTGGGCCGCGGCAAGCGCCGTCGTTACACGCCGCTGTTCGTGGTGCTGGTGATGATCGCGGTGACCGACGTGATCTTCGCCGTGGACAGCATCCCGGCGATCTTCGCCATCACCTCGGACCCGTTCATCGTGCTGACCTCTAACGTGTTCGCGGTGCTGGGCCTGCGCGCCATGTTCTTCCTGCTGGCCGGCATGGCGGACCGCTTCCACCTGCTGCCCTACGGCCTGGCCGTGGTGCTGGCCTTCATCGGCAGCAAGATGCTGCTGGTGGATGTGTACAAGATCCCGGTGCTGTGGTCGCTGGGCACGGTGGCGATGATCCTGGCCGTGACCGTGGCGCTGAGCCTGGCGCGGCCGCAGAAGGCCGACACGGCGGCCTGACGGCGATCCCGGCAGACCATCCCGTGCGCGGGATGGTCTGTCCAGGGTGGGCGGGCCTTGCATTCGTCTGCCCCGTCGCCAGAACTGGACCATGGACCTGCATCCCGACGATCCGGCCTTCGATCCGGAAACCCAACGACTCCACGACCGCCGCCGCCTGTTCCGCGCCCTCAATCTGAGCCTGGCCTTCGTGCTGCTGCTGGCGATGGTGTATTCGGCGCAGGGCAGCTTCGACGTGCGGCCCTTCACCATCGCGCCGCTGTCGGCGGACGGCCTGCTCGGCATCCTCACCGCACCGCTGCTGCACGGCTCGCTGGAGCACATCGCCGCCAACGCGTCGGCACTGCTGATCCTCGGCACGCTGGCCGGTGCGGTCTATCCGCGGGCCACGCTGTGGGCGATCCCACTGGTGTGGCTGGGGGCCGGGCTGGGGCCGTGGCTGCTGGCCGATCCCGGCACGCATACGCTGGGTGCCAGCGGCCTGACCCACGGGCTGATGTTCATGGTCTTCATGCTGGGCCTGCTGCGTCGCGACCGCGCCGCGATCGCCGCCGGCATGATCGCGTTCCTGTTCTACGGCGGCATGGTGCTGACCGTGCTGCCGCGCGAGGCCGGCGTGTCGTGGCAGGCGCACATGGGCGGCGCAGTGGCGGGCCTGGTCGCCGCGTTCCTGTTCCGGCGCCTGGACCCCGAACTGCCGAAGAAGAAATACAGCTGGGAGATCGAGGAAGAGGAAGCCGCCGCGCGTGGCGACGACGAGCTCGAACTGCCGGCTCCCCGCGAGGTGCCGCTGCTGTGGGTGCGCCCGGAGCATCCGGAAGAGGAGCCGCGTGGGGTGGTGCTGCGTTTCCCGCCCCGGGAGCCGCCGACGTCCTGACGCTGCCTATGGGAGCGATGTGAGTCGCGATCCCAAGCTGCGTTGTCGACGGCAGAAAAGAAAAAGGCAGACCGTTCCGGTCTGCCTTTCCTTCTTCCGGACAAGGATTCGGCGTCCTTTCGCGACTCACGTCGCTCCCACGAAGGACGCCCTGTGCATCAGAACTTCGCGCTGAATTCCACGCCCACCGTGCGCGGCTCGTTGATGAAGCCGGTCAGGTTGTTGAAGTCGATGCCGCCGACGATGCGCGTCTGGTCGGTGATGTTGCGGCCGAACAGCGCCACTTCGTAGTCGCCGTAGTTCCACGCGTAGCCGATGCGCAGGCCGCCTTCCAGCGACGACTTGCCGCGGAACTCCAGCGACTCGTACAGGAAGAAGTTCACTTCGCTGCGGTAGGCCCAGTCGGTGTAGATGTACAGCTCGGCGCCTTCGCCCATGCCGATGCCGTAGCGCGCGGTCAGGTTGTGCACCCACTTCGGCGCCTGCGGCAGCGGATTGCCGTCGATCGAGTAGCCCGTCGGCGTGAGCGGATCGGTCACGGTGCAGCCGCCGCCGCATCCCGGCACGGTCAGGTTGGCGTCCTTGATCTCGGTGTCGTTGTAGCTGCTGCCCAGGGTGACCAGCAGGCTGTCGGTCAGGTAGGCCTCCAGGTCCAGCTCGAAACCCTGGCCCACGCTCTTGTCGGCGTTGAGCAGGGTCGCGATGTTGGAGCCGCCGCCGACGGCGATGATCTGCTGGTTGTCCACGTTGTAGCGGAACACGTTGAAACCCAGGCGCGCACGCTTGTCCCACAGGTCGGCCTTCACGCCGATCTCGTAGGAGATGACTTCTTCCGAGTCGGCCGTGGACACGCCGCCGTTGGGTGCGGTCGGTGCGGCGAACAGCAGGCGACCCTGCACCGACGGCGCGCGGAAACCCTTGGCCACGCGGCCGTAGAAGTTCACGTCGTCATTGAGCGCGTACACGGCGCTCAGGTCCCAGCTGACGTCGTTGACGTCGGTGCTGACGCGGTACGGGCCACCGACCGGGGCACCGAACGGCGCGGCTTCCAGCACGCTGGCGCTGAAGTCCTTCTTGTCCTGCGTATAGCGCACGCCGCCGCGCAGCTTGAGCTGTTCGGTCACGTCGTACTCGCCCGACGCGAACGCGGCCCATGCGGTGTTCTCCTGCTCCTGCACGGCATGGCCGGCGCGCGGGTTGCCCGGCGCCAGCGAGTCGTAGTTGAAGCTGTCGATGGTGATGTCTTCCTTGAAATAGAACACGCCCGCCTGCCAGTTGAACTTGCCGGCGTAGTCGGACTCCAGGCGGAACTCCTGGGTGATCTGCTTGTGGTCGGGCAGGCCGTCGGCCGACTCGGACGCGAACGGGATCACGCCCGGGCCGGAATCCGGCAGGAACACGGCACCGTAGCCACCGTCGATGTCGCCGCGGTTGAGCGACTCGGCGGTCTCGTAGCCGGTGATCGAGTACAGGCTGAGATCGCCGAAATCCCAGCGCAGGCGCGCGCTGCCGCCCCAGGTGTCCAGCCAGGAGAAGTTCTGGCCGTCGACCGACACCTCGTCCTTGTCGAAGCCCGGCACGAAGTTGTTGCTGCCCGGATCGATGATGTTGGCGCGGAACAGGCGCGCGGTGCCGTTGAGGTGGCGCTTGTGCAGGTTGAACAGTCCCTCGAACGCCTCGCCTTCGTAAAGGAACTGCACGCGGGCGGCGGACTCGTCGTAGCCCTCGAAGCCGTCGCTGGTGCCGGCGGCGTAGGTGTTGGTCACCCAGTCGTCCTTGCGCTGGTACAGCGCGGACACGCGGGCCGACCAGCGCTCGCTCAGCGGGCCGCCGACCGCGCCCTCGAAGTTCCACATGTTGTCGGTGCCGTAAGCGAGCTGGGCGTAGCCGCTCAGTTCACGGGTCGGCTTGGCCGATTCGAACTTCACCACGCCCGCCGGCGTGTTGCGGCCGAACAGGGTGCCCTGCGGGCCGCGCAGCACTTCGATGCGTTCCAGGTCGAACACCGGGAAGCCCTTCAGCAGCGGGCTTTCCTGCACGACTTCGTCGTAGATCAGCGAGACCGGCTGCGACGCGTTGAGGTCGAAGTCGGTATTGCCCAGGCCGCGGATGTAGAAACGCGGGAAGGCGCGGCCATAGGAGGATTCGATGTTCAGGCTCGGCACGCGGCCGGAGAGGAAGCGCACGTCGTTGCCGCCCGAACCCAGTACGTCCAGCTTCTCGGCGCTGACGCTGGAAATCGAGACCGGCACATCCTGGATGTTCTCCACCTTGCGCTGCGCCGTGACTTCCACGGTGTCGAGGGTGGCGGCTTCCTTTTCCGCCGTCGTCGTGGCGGCATCCTGGGCGAAGGCGGTGCCGAACGGCAGCAGGGCGGCGATGGCAAAGGCAAGGCGATGCGGCCGGACGACGGCCGGGCAGAGTCGGGACATGGCGGTGGGCTTCCGGGTGGGTGGTGGCGGGGCGCGCCGGGGCGCTAGCACGCGAATGTTGCATTACAGCAACAAGGGGGGCAATGGCCGGAAGTCCCATTCCGGCGAAGGTAATCGCCGTTGCCGTACGCCCGCGCCGGCGCCCGTACGTTCAGCCTGCCGGTGTGACGGCTGGCAGGTGACGGCGCGCCCGGTCCGCGGGCTAGACTCGGCGCCCTTCCCCGCCGCCGGATCGCCGCCATGAGCCAATGGTTCTTCCATACCCCTGCCGACAACCAGCGCCATGGCCCCCTGGATGAGGCCGCCGCGCAGGCCTTCGCCCAGCGGACCCCGGGCGCGCTGGCCTGGCGCGAGGGCATGCGCGAATGGAAGCCCGTGCGCGAGTTGCCCGAACTGGCCGGCGCCGCCACACCCCCACCGCACCTGCCGCCGCTGCCGGGCGCCGGTGGCCGCCGCGGCGCGGACGAGATCGATTTCCGCATCGTCGGCCACGAAATGCAGTTCGTCGAAGTGGAACTGGACCCCGGCGAGAGCGCCATCGCCGAAGCCGGCGCGCTGATGTTCAAGGACAGCGCCGTGCAGATGGATACGGTGTTCGGCGACGGCTCGCACAGCGGCCAGGGCGGCGGCCTGATGGACAAGCTGTTCTCGGCCGGCAAGCGCGTGCTGACCGGCGAAAGCCTGTTCACCACCATGTACACGCATACCGGCCAGGGCAAGGCCAAGGTCGCCTTCGCCGCGCCTTACCCCGGTACCGTGCTGGCGATGAAGCTGGACGAACACGGCGGACGCCTGATCTGCCAGAAGGACAGCTTCCTGGCCGGCGCACGGGGCGTGACCGTGGGCATCCACCTGCAGCGCAAGATCCTGACCGGCCTGTTCGGCGGCGAGGGTTTCATCATGCAGAAGCTGGAAGGCGACGGCTGGGTGTTCGTGCATGCCGGCGGCTGCGTGGTCGAGCGCGAACTCAAGGCCGGCGAGCGCATCGATGTGGATACCGGCTGCGTGGTGGCCTACCACGCCAGCGTCAACATGGAGGTGCGCCCGGTCAGCGGCATCAAGAGCATGTTCTTCGGCGGCGAAGGCGTGTTCCTGGCCACGCTGACCGGCCCCGGCAAGGTGTGGCTGCAGTCGCTGCCGTTCTCGCGCCTGGCCGGCCGCATGCTGCAGGCCGCGCCGCAGGGCGGCGGCCAGGCCCGCGGCGAGGGTTCGGTGCTGGGCGGCCTGGGCCGCATCCTGGACGGCGACAACAGCTTCTGAGGACGCGAGGCGGTTGGCGTCCATTGCGGCGGCGCACGCTATGCTCCGCCGCTGATCGCCCCCCATCCTGCCCCGCCCCATGCACCTGATCCCGCGTCCCCTGCTGCTCGCCGCCTGCGTCACCCTGCTTGCCGCGTGCGGCGGCGACAACGTCAAGCCCACGCCACCGCCGGCGGCGGTGAAGCCGACGCCCGCCGCGCCGAAAGTGAAGGTGGGCATCGCGCTGGGCGGCGGCGCGGCGAAGGGGTTCGCCCACATCGGCGTGATCAAGATGCTCGAGGCAAACGGCATCGAGCCGCAGGTCGTGTCCGGCACCAGCGCCGGCAGCGTGGTCGGCGCGCTGTACGCCAGCGGCATGGACCCCTTCCGGATGCAGACCCAGGCGTTCGCGCTGGACGAAGCGAAGATCCGCGACGTGCGCCTGTTCTCCGGCGGACTGGTGCAGGGCCAGAAGCTGCAGGATTACGTCAACGATCTGGTCGGCAAGCGCACCATCCAGCAGTTGAAGAAGCCCTTCGCGGCCGTATCCACGCAGCTGGAGAACGGCGAGCGGACGGTGTTCGTGCGCGGCAACACGGGCCAGGCGGTGCGCGCGTCCAGCAGTATCCCGGGCGTGTTCGAACCGGTGGTGATCGGCAAGGCCAGCTACGTCGACGGCGGCGTGGTCAGTCCGGTGCCTGTGGACGCGGCGCGCCAGCTGGGCGCGGACTTCGTCATCGCCGTGGACATCTCCACCAAGGCGCCGGGCACCAAGCCCGGCAGCATGCTGGGCATCGTCAACCAGTCCATCAGCATCATGGGCCAGCGCCTGGGCGAACAGGAACTGGCGCGCGCCGACATCGTCATCCGGCCCAAGGTCAACGACATCGGCCCGGCCGATTTCGAACAGAAGAACACCGCCATCCTGGAAGGCGAACGTGCCGCGCTGGCGGCGATGCCGCAGATCAAGGCCAAGCTCGCCGAACTGCAGCGCACCCGCAACGCCGCACACGCGGCGCGCCACGCGCCGCCGAAGCCCGACCCGCGCTGCCTGGAAGAGCCCTCGCGACTGGGCCGCCTGTTCGGCCGTGACGTGAAATGCGACGCCGCCGGTCAGCCCGTGAAACAGTAGCGCGGCGCTCGCTCCGCTGCGCCTGTCCCCAGTACTTCGCGATGCCTGACATCGTGGTGGAGCCGGGTAAGCCCGGCGCTACGCTTCGGTAACGCGGCGCAGGTTGTCGCGCGCCCTCGCCTCCAGCCTGTCGTGGAAATGCGGCGTGCTGTAGATCGCGGGCCGGTCGAGGAAACCCTTGAGGATCTCGCGGCGCTTGCGGCGGAACAGGAAGCCGGGCACGTACGCATATTCCCTGCGGATCTGCTGCTCGTACTCGCCGAAGCGAGCCCGCTCTGCACCCAGGATGGACAGGTCGATGTCGACCAGCAGCCGTTCGTCCTGTCCCGACGGCACCGCGGTATGCCTTGTCGCCATCACCAGGTCATGCACGCGCTGCGCCGATCCGGTGTCGACGCCCGCATCGCGAAGCGCATCGCGTGCCCAGTCCGCGCTGCGTTGCTCGTTGTGGTGGCCCTTGATGTCGTAGACCGCGTCATGGAACCACAGCGCGATTTCGACTTCGGCGGGGTGCTCGGCCAACGCACACGCGCCGTCGAATGCCGACAGACATTCGCCGAGGTGTTGCTGCGTGTGGTAGTGGCGCTGCGGTTCGGCGTAGGCCGCCATCAGCCGCGCGAACAGCGCACCGCCCTCGCCTGCCGCGCCGATGCCGGCCCAGGCGCGTTGCCAGGAGTGGGAGAACAGGTCCATGCGGCAGTCTAGATCGAACGCGTCGGTTCGAGTGGATCGTGGGAGCGACGTCAGTCGCGATGACAGATCAGCGGCACATCATCGCGACTGACGTCGCTCCCACATCGGTGCTCCATGGCTCACCGCGGAGACAGCAACCCCTGCCCACACACCGGCACCGTTTCGATGTGGTGGTCGAATCCCGCGATCAGCGGCCGCGCCTTCGCGATCGCCTGCTGCACCGCCGGCAGCGAGAGCGAGGCGGTGTGGCTGGCCGCATCGGTCCAGACTTCGGTAATCCAGATCGCGTCCGCCTCGGCGGGATCCTGCGCGATGACGTAACTCAGGCAGCCGGGCATGGCCTCGGTGCCTTCCAGCAGGATCGCGAGCAACGCGTCGCGCTGGCCGGGCGTGGCGCGCATCTTGCCGATCAGTCCGTACATGGCATGTCCTCATGGAAACTGCGCGCGTTGTAGCACGCGTCGCGGACAGGCGATGTCCTCGTCAGGCGCCGGGCAGCGGCAGCCCGCCGTCGGTCTTCACCGCGCGCAGGACGAAGCTGGAGTTCACGTCGGCCACGCCACTGGCGTTGAGCAGGTTGTCGAGCAGGAAGCGGGAGAAGTGCTCCAGGTCCTGCACCACCACGTGCAGCAGGTAATCCATGTCGCCGGTCAGCGCATAGCAGGCGACCACCTCGTCCCAGGCCTGCACGCGGTCGCCGAACTGCTGGACGCTGGCCGGGTCATGCCGTTCCAGCTGTACGCGTACGAACGCCTGCAGGCCCAGCCCCACTGCCTTGGGGTCGACGCGGGCCGCGTAGCCGGCGATCACCCCGGTGGCCTCCAGCCGCTGGATGCGGCGCAGGCAGGCCGAGGGCGACAGGTTCACTTGGGCGGCGATGTCGGCATTGGTCGCCCGGCCGTTGCGCTGCAGCAGGGCCAGCAGGCGCAGGTCGGTACGGTCGAGAACGGGTGATTCGGTCATTTGATGCAAAGAATAGCCTGTTCACGCTGGATGATTGCGCCGCGGGTCGGATCTAGCGCAACTTTGCAAGCCTGTTGCGCGGCTCTGCCGCTAGCATCGTCCCATCACCCGCCTATCGAAGGGAATCGCCATGAACGAGCCGCGCCGCGTCGAGCACCAGCAGACCGACAAGGGCTACGTGCCGGTCTACACGACCGCCGTCGTGGACCAGCCGGCGGACTATCCCGCCGACGACCATGCCACCTGGGGCGCGCTGTACGAGCGCCAGCGGGCGCTGCTGGTAGGACGCGCGTGCGACGAGTTCCTGCAGGCCCAGGACGCCATGGGCATGACGCCGGACCGCATCCCGCGCTTCGATGAATTGAACGACGTCCTGCGTGCCACTACCGGCTGGCAGCTGGTTGGCGTGGAAGGCCTGCTGCCGGAGCTGGAGTTCTTCGACCATCTGGCCAACCGCCGCTTCCCGGTGACCTGGTGGATCCGCCGCCCGGACCAGATCGACTACATCGCCGAACCCGACCTGTTCCACGACCTGTTCGGCCATGTGCCGCTACTCATGAACCCCGTGTTCGCCGACTACATGGAGGCGTACGGCAAGGGCGGCGTGAAGGCGCATGGGATCGGCCCGGATGCGCTGCAGCACCTGACACGGCTTTACTGGTACACGGTGGAGTTCGGCCTGATCGACACGAAGGACGGCCTGCGCATCTACGGCGCGGGCATCGTGTCGTCGAAGGGCGAGTCGCTGTATTCGCTGGAATCGGACGCGCCCAACCGCATCGGCTTCGACCTGGAGCGGATCATGCGCACGCGCTACCGCATCGATACGTTCCAGAAGACCTACTTCGTCATCGACAGCTTCGAGCAGCTGATGGACGCCACCGCGCCGGACTTCACCCCAATCTACGCGCGGCTGGAGGCGCAGGACGCGATCCCGGCCGGCGATGTGCGCGACGGCGACCGCGTGTTCCACCGCGGCACGGGCGAGGGCTGGGCGGACGGCGGCGACGTCTGACCCGCACCGTACAATCGCGGGCATCCCCTCCGGTCCGGATGCCCCATGCTGCAACGCCTGTTACCGCTGATCGTCCTCTGCGCGCTGGGGTGCGCCTCCAGCGCCGCCTTCGCCCGCAACTGCGCGATCACGGTGGAAGCCACGGACATGATGACCTTCAACCTGAAGACCCTCCGCGTGCCCGGCGACTGCGCCCAGCTGCGGGTCACGCTGAAGCACGTGGGCCGCATGCCGGCCCAGGCGATGGGGCACAACTGGGTGCTGACCGAGACGCGCCACCACCGCGACGTGGGCCTGGCGGGTGGCCGCATGAAGCTCTCCGACGACTACCTGCCGCGCAACGATGCGCGGGTGATCGCGCATACGCCGGTGATCGGCGGCGGCCAGTCCACCGAGGTGGTGTTCCCCACCTCGCGGTTGCGCAAGGGTGGGGCGTACACGTTCTTCTGCTCGTTTCCGGGTCACTGGAACATGATGAAGGGCACGCTGGTCTTCGGATGAGGTAAGCGGGCCGCCTCGGGGCGCCGTGCCGCTCCGCCGCCATTGGTATGATGCGCGCCGGTTCCGTGACGGAGTTCTCACGATGGCCTCTGCCGAAGCGTTGTGGCGCTGGCTGCGCCAATGGCGGCGCGAACACCTGCAGGTCGATCGGGCCGCGGTGTTGCGCAACGTCGACGAGGGTGGACAGCTGGGGCCGCGCTATGCCTTCATGACCGTGATGGCCTGCGGCATCGCCACGCTGGGCCTGCTGCAGAATTCGGTCGCGGTCATCATCGGCGCGATGCTGATCTCCCCGCTGATGGGTCCGATCGTCGAACTGGGCATGTCCCTGGCCACCTTCGACTTCCGCAGCCTGCGCGAGTCGCTCAAGACACTGGCGGTCGGTACCGCGGTGGCACTGACCACCGCCACCGCGATCGTCCTGGTTTCCCCCCTGCAGGAAGCGACGCCGGAAATCCTGGCCCGCACCGAACCCACGCTGTTCGACCTTCTGGTGGCCGTGTTCTCCGGCCTGGCCGGCGCCTACGCCACCATTACCCGCAAGGGCGAGACCATCGTCGGCGTCGCCATCGCGACGGCCTTGATGCCGCCGCTGGCCGTGGTGGGCTTCGGCATTGCGACGTTGAACGCGGGCATCGCCGGCGGTGCGCTGTTCCTGTTCATGACCAACCTGCTGGCGATCGCACTGTCGGTCACCATCATGGCCCGCTGGTACCAGTTCGGCGGGGACGATACGCCCAAGCAGACCGCCTGGCAGGCCACCATGATTGTCGGCACGTTCCTGCTGCTGTCGATCCCGCTGGGGCTGGCCCTGCGCGATATCGCGGCGCGCGGCTTGGCCGACCGCACCATCCGCAACGTGATGGACGAAACCGCGCGCAGCAATGGCGGGCAGGTCACCTCCCTGCGCGTGGACCGCAACGGCAACACGCTGAACATCGATGCGGTGATGCTGCTTCCCCGGCACAAGCCACAGCTGGATCGCGAGATCGAGCACCGGCTGGAGTCGGCGCTGTCGCGGCCGGTGGTGGTGTCGCTGCGCGAACTGCTGACAGCGGACGAACAGGCACAGGCCAGCGAACAGGCATCGCTGGCGCAGCTGCGCGAGAGCGTGCTGCGCCTGCAGAACGTGGCCGAGCGGGATGCGCAGGCGCGGTCCGCCGGCACCCGGGCCGCGGAAGCCCTGCACCAGCGTGTGCTGGCGCACTTCGGCCAGCTGGACATGCTGGAAGGCGGCCAGCAGGCTCGGTGGCGGCTCAATGGCCGATCCGGCCTGGACATCGCCGCGGCCCGCCGGCTCGAACAGTCGCTCTCCACGAACGGAGAGGGGTTGAAGGTGCAGGTGGTACCGGCCATGCAGGCCTTGCCGGCGATCGCGTTCGGCGACGACGATGCCACACTGACGGAAGACCAGGCATCCCGCCTGGAGACCATGGCGTGGGCGCTGCAGCGATGGGGCGTGGAACGCGTGCAGGTGGATGGGTATGCCGGCAACGATACGGAACTGGCCCAGGCACGCGCCCAGGTGGTCGCCGATGCGTTGGCACGCCACGGTATCCGCGACATCACGGCCCATGCCGTAGACGGTGCGGCCGCACGGGCAACGGCAACCGCCGAGGGCAGGCCAGTGCTTCGCGAAGCGCGCGTGCGGTTCGCCAGCCCGTGAGCGCAACGGCCGGCGCAGGTTGATGATGTCCGTCAACGCATCGCCGGTTTCTTTCCGACGACAGGCCGTCGTCTCCCGTCGATAACGTGCCCCTCCGGTAGCATAGGGAAACGCGCCCGGCCTGCGCCGCGCGCGCTTCGTTCACAGCAGACGGCACGCCATGAATACCGAATTCCGCACCTCGCTCCCGGGCACCGCGCTCGACTATTTCGACGCGCGCGCCGCGGTCGATGCCCTGCAGCCCGGCGCCTGGGCCACGCTGCCGTACACCGCGCGCGTGCATGCCGAGAACATCGTGCGCCGTGCCGATCCCGCACGCCGCGACGACTACCTGCGGCAGCTGGTCGAACGCCGTCGCGACCTGGATTTCCCGTGGTTTCCCGTGCGCGTGGTCTGCCATGACATCCTGGGCCAGACCGCACTGGTGGACCTGGCCGGGCTGCGCGATGCGATCGCCGACATGGGCGGCGACCCGGCGCAGGTGAACCCGGTGGTGCCGGTGCAGCTGATCGTCGACCACTCGCTGGCGGTGGAATGCGGCGGCTACGATCCGGATGCGTTCGCGAAGAACCGGTCCATCGAGGACCGCCGCAACGAGGACCGCTTCCACTTCATCGACTGGACGAAGCAGGCGTTCAAGAACGTCGACGTGATCCCGCCCGGCAACGGGATCATGCACCAGATCAACCTGGAGAAGATGTCGCCGGTCGTCTATGTCCAGGACGGCGTCGCGTTTCCCGACACCTGCGTGGGCACCGACAGCCACACCCCGCACGTCGATGCGCTGGGCGTGATCGCCGTCGGCGTGGGCGGACTGGAGGCGGAGAACGTCATGCTCGGCCGCGCCTCGTGGATGCGCACGCCGGACATCGTCGGCGTCGAACTGCAGGGCAGGCCGGCGCCCGGCATCACCGCGACCGACGTGGTGCTGGCGCTGACCGAATTCCTGCGCAAGGAAAAGGTCGTCGGCGCCTACCTGGAGTTCCGGGGCGAAGGCGCCGCGGCGCTGACCATCGGCGACCGCGCGACGATTTCCAACATGGCGCCCGAGTACGGCGCGACCGCCGCGATGTTCTTCATCGACGACAACACGCTGGACTACCTGCGCCTGACCGGCCGCAGCGACGAACAGGTGGCGCTGGTCGAGACCTACGCGAAGACGGCAGGCCTGTGGGCCGACGACCTGAAGACCGCGCAGTACGAACGCACGCTGCACTTCGACCTGTCCACCGTCGTGCGCAACATGGCCGGCCCGTCCAATCCGCACAGGCGCCTGCCGACCAGCGCGCTGGCCGAGCGCGGCATCGCCGACGAGGGCAAGCTGCAGGCGGGCAGGGCAGAGGAGGCGCAGGGCCTGATGCCCGATGGCGCGGTCATCATCGCCGCCATCACCTCGTGCACCAATACCTCCAATCCGCGCAACGTCATCGCGGCGGCGCTGCTGGCGCGCAATGCCAACGCGAAGGGACTGGTGCGCAAGCCCTGGGTGAAGAGTTCGCTGGCACCCGGCTCCAAGGCCGTGCAGCTTTACCTGGAGGAATCCGGCCTGCTGCCCGACCTCGAGAAACTCGGCTTCGGCATCGTCGCCTTCGCCTGCACCACCTGCAATGGCATGAGCGGCGCGCTGGATCCGAAGATCCAGCAGGAAATCATCGACCGCGACCTCTACGCCACCGCCGTGCTGTCGGGCAACCGCAATTTCGACGGGCGCATCCATCCCTACGCCAAGCAGGCCTTCCTCGCCTCGCCGCCGCTGGTGATCGCCTATGCCATCGCCGGCACGGTGCGCTTCGACATCGAGAAGGACGCGCTGGGCTTCGACGCCGACGGCAACCCGATTACGTTGAAGGACATCTGGCCCAGCGATGCGGAGATCGACGCGGTGGTGAAGGCCAGCGTGAAGCCTGACCAGTTCCGCAAGGTCTACGAGCCGATGTTCAACGTGCGCGTCGAGCACGGCGGCCGCGTCGAGCCGCTCTACGCCTGGCGCCCGCAGAGCACCTACATCCGTCGTCCGCCCTACTGGGAAGGCGCTTTGGCCGGCGAACGCACGCTGCGCGGCATGCGCCCACTGGCGGTGCTGGGCGACAACATCACCACCGACCACCTGTCGCCGTCGAACGCGATCCTCGCCTCGAGTGCGGCGGGCGAGTACCTGGCGAAGATGGGCCTGCCGGAAGAGGACTTCAATTCCTACGCCACCCACCGCGGCGACCACCTCACCGCGCAGCGCGCGACCTTCGCCAATCCGCAGCTGGTCAACGAGATGGCGGTGGTCGATGGCGAGGTAAAGAAGGGCTCGCTGGCACGCATCGAACCGGACGGGCAGGTGGTGCGCATGTGGGAAGCCATCGAGACCTACATGGGCCGCAAGCAGCCGCTGGTCATCATTGCCGGCGCCGACTACGGCCAGGGCAGCTCGCGCGACTGGGCGGCGAAAGGCGTGCGTCTGGCTGGCGTGGAAGCGATCGTGGCCGAGGGCTTCGAGCGCATCCACCGCACCAACCTGATCGGCATGGGCGTGCTACCGCTGGAGTTCCAACCGGGCCAGACGCGCAAGACCTGGGGCATCGACGGCACTGAAACGTTCGATGTGGTGGGCGAGCGCCGGCCGCGCGCGACGTTGACGCTGGTGATCCACCGCGCGAACGGCGAGACCGTGCGGGTGCCGGTGACCTGCCGACTGGACTCGGACGAGGAAGTCTCGATCTACGAGGCGGGTGGGGTGCTGCAGCGGTTCGCCCAGGATTTCCTGGACGCGTCGAAAGCGGCCTGACCCGTTCGTCGTATGGGTACACCCACCGCACAGGAGTCCGATCATGTCCGACAACGCCACCCCCGGTACCGTCCGCCTGCACCGCGTACTGCGCGCGCCGCCGTCGCGCGTCTACCGCGCCTTCCTCGATCCGGACGCGATGGTGAAGTGGCTGCCGCCGCACGGTTTCACCGGCAGGGTCCATGCGATGGACGCCCGCGTGGGAGGTGGCTACACGATGTCGTTCACCAACTTCGGCACCGGGTCCAGTCATTCCTTCGGTGGCACCTATGTGGAACTGGTCGAGGGCGAACTGCTGCGCTACACCGACCAGTTCGACAACCCCGGCCTGCCGGGCCAGATGCAGGTCACGGTGACGCTGAAGAAGAGCGTCATTGGCACCGAGCTCAACGTCGTGCAGGAAGGCATTCCCGCCGCGATTCCGGTCGATTTTTGCTACCAGGGCTGGCAGGAATCGCTGGAGATGCTGGCGAAGCTGGTCGAACCCGAGATTCCCGACGGCGCGTGAGCCGTCACCATAACGGATACCCTTTCCATGGCCCACGTTCCCCAGATCCGCATCCCCGCCACCTACATGCGCGGCGGCACGTCGAAAGGCGTGTTCTTCCGCCTGCAGGACCTGCCCGAACGGGCGCAGGTGCCGGGACCGGCGCGTGACGCGTTGCTGTGCCGCGTGATCGGTTCGCCCGATCCGTATGGCAAGCACACCGACGGCATGGGCGGGGCCACGTCGAGCACCAGCAAGGTGGTGATCATTTCGCCGAGCACGCAGCCCGGGCATGACGTGGATTACCTGTACGGACAGGTCCCGATCGAAGGCGCCTTCATCGACTGGAGCGGCAACTGCGGCAACCTGTCGTCGGCGGTGGGACCCTTCGCCATCGCGAACGGAATGATCGACCCGGCACGCGTGCCGCGCGACGGCCTGTGCACCGTGCGGATCTGGCAGGCCAACATCCAGAAGACCATCGTGGCGCATGTGCAGGTGACGGATGGCGAGGTGCAGGAAACGGGCGACTTCGAGCTGGATGGTGTGACGTTCCCGGCCGCGGAAGTGCAATTGGAGTTCATCGACCCCGCGGATGAGGGCGATGGCGACGGCGGTGGCGCGATGTTTCCCACCGGCCACCTCGTCGACGACCTGGACGTGCCCGGCGTGGGCATGTTCAAGGCCACCATGATCAACGCCGGCGTGCCGATGGTGTTCGTCGAAGCCGCCGCACTGGGCTACGACGGCACCGAACTGCAGGGTGCGATCAACGAGGACAAGGTCGCCCTGGCGAAGCTCGAGGCGATCCGCGCGCAGGGCGCGGTGCGCATGGGGCTGGTCGCCGATGTCGCGGCCGCGGCGAAGCGCCCGCTGACGCCGAAGGTCGCCTTCGTCGCACCGCCGAAGGACTACGTGTCGTCCAGCGGCAAGCCGGTGAAGGCCGCCGACATTGACCTCCTGGCGCGCGCCATGTCCATGGGCAAGCTGCACCACGCGATGATGGGCACGGCCTCGGTCGCCATCGCCACCGCGGCCGCCGTGCCGGGCACGGTGGTGAATGCGGCGGCCGGCGGCGGCACGCGCGAGGTGCTGGTGTTCGGCCATCCGTCGGGCACGCTGCGCGTCGGTGCCGACGTCAAGCAGGTGGACGGCGCCTGGGTGGTGACGAAGGCGGTGATGAGCCGCAGCGCGCGCGTGCTGATGGAAGGCGCGGTGCGCGTGCCGGGCGACGCGTTCTGACGGATCGACGCTGACCTGCCGGAAGTCACCACTTGCGCCGGGGCCATTGCCCCGGCGCGAGGCAGGCGACAGCATGGGCGCATGTGGACCGCCCTGACCCGATTTCGCGAACCCATGACCCTGGCCGGCGTGTTCACGCTGGCGGCCGTGTCGTTGGGCCTGCGCTTCCTGCCGGCGGAGGTGCTGCCAGCCGCGGCCGCCGCGCTGGCGGCTTACGCGCTGGGATTCCTCCTGTTCGCCCTGGCACCGGACACCTGGGAATGGCCGCGTCGGATCGCCCTGGTGGCGATGGCCTGCCTGGCGCTGCTGCTGGCCTGGCTGACGCCGCGCGTGGGTACCGCGCAGGTGCTGCTGGTGGTCTGGGTGGCGTGCGCGGTGAACGTGCTGTCGCCACGTGGGGTCGTGGGCGCCGCGCTGGTGTTGAACGTGGCGTTCTACCTGCTGATGGTGCATCACCGGTTCGGCGCGCCCCTGACGATGACGCTGATCAACATCGGCTTCCAGGCGCTCGCCGGCCTGTGCGTGTATTACGCCCGCCGCGCAGAGGATTCCCGCGACCAGTTGGCGTTGGTGAATGCGGACCTGCTGGCCACGCGTGCCCTGCTGGCCGACAGCGCGCGCGATGCCGAACGCCTGCGCGTGGCGCGTGAGCTGCATGATGTCGCCGGCCACAAACTCACCGCGATGAAGCTCAACCTGCGCGCGCTCGCCGGCGACCCTGTGTTCGCCGCGCGCGACGAGGTCCGCATCGCGCAGCAGTTGTCCGCCGAACTGCTGGACGACATCCGCAGCGTGGTGCAGGCCCTGCGCGATGCGCGCGGGCTGGACCTGCAGACGGCGATCCGTGCGCTGGCGGCCCCACTGCCCAGACCCGCGCTGCGGCTGGCCATCGCCGACGGCGTGAAGGTCGACGACCCCGCGGTGGCCGAATCGCTGCTGCGCATCGTGCAGGAGTGCCTGACCAATGCCGCCCGCCACGCGAACGCGGACACGCTGACGGTTTCACTCAAGAACGAGGACGCGGGCATGCACCTGCACATCGAAGACGACGGCAGGCTCAAGGGCCGCATCCACGAGGGCAACGGTCTGTCGGGGATCCGCGAGCGTGTCGCCGCACTCGGCGGCGAGATGCAGTTGGGGAGCAGCGCGAGCGGTGGCCTGCGCCTGGACGTGAGGCTGCCGGCATGACAGTGCGTGTTGCCCTGGCCGACGATCAGGCCCTGGTGCGCGCCGGGCTGCGCGCCCTGCTGAAGGCGCAGCAGGTGGAGGTGGTGTTCGAAGCCGACGACGGCGCCGACCTGCTGGCGAAGCTGGAAATGCAGCCCGTCGACGTGGTGCTGAGCGACATCCGCATGCCGGGCGTGGACGGGATCGAGGCCTTGATCAAGCTGCGCGAACGCGGCGACCGCACGCCGGTGCTGCTGCTCACCACCTTCGACGACAGCGACCTGCTGCTGCGCGCGACCGATGCCGGTGCACAGGGCTTCCTGCTGAAGGACGCCGCACCGGAGGACCTGCACGATGCCATCCGCCGCGTGGCGGGCGGCGAGACGCTGCTGCAGCCGGTCAGCACCGATCCGGTGCGCGCGCGCTTCCGCTTCCGCGACGAGGTCCCACCCAGCGACACCTTCAGCGAGCGCGAGGTCGCGATCCTGCGCCTGCTGGCCGGCGGCTATTCCAACAAGGAAATCGCGCGCACGCTGTTCCTCGCCGAGGGCACGGTGAAGAACTACGTGTCCACCATCCTCGACAAGCTGGGCACCCGCGACCGCACCCGCGCCGTGTTGAAGGCGATCACGCTGCGGATCATCTGAGTCTGGGTCCCTCTGTAGGAGCGACGTGAGTCGCGACCGCATGCTTCGCCCGTACGTACTCCGTGCCACGCGAGTGATCCATCTGCGTGAGTCTTCAGGCGCAAGGGCATGTTGATTCCGTGGTCGCGACTCACGTCGCTCCTACAGAAGAGCCGCTTCAGAACGCCACCACCATCGCCGCCCCCGCCGCCAGCGCCGCCATCAGCCCCGCCGACACCCGCCAGCCATAGGCCGCCCCGCCGCTGACCCAGGCGATCACCGACTTCGCGATCAGGCTGGCGGCCAGCAGCGCCAGCATCCACCCGCGCGCCTCGGTGGCTTCCAGGCCGCCCCGTGCGAACTGGTTGGCCAGCGTGGCCACGGCCGCGTGCAGTTCGGCCACGGCCGACAGCGCGGCGGCAGCCATCGCACCGCGCGGGCCGATCCAGGCGGCCAGTGCGGCGGCGACGAAGGTCAATGCCGCGACCAGCAACGCGAAGCCCAGCGCCTGCCCGAAGCGAAACATGCGGCTCTCCGACGTCGGCGGTTTCACCGCATCGTCCTCGCCGCGATGCAGGCCCAGCAGGCCGCCGGCCAGCAGGACCGCGCCGATGACGCCCAGCTCCGGCAGCAGGCCGCGCACCAGCGGCGGCGACACGGCCCACAGGATGGGCACGCACAGGCTCAGCGACGCGAGGTTGGACAGCAGCGCGGCAGCCACCGCGGAGCGCAGCAGCGACGGGGTTTCCTTCGCCCGCTGGCCGAAGCCGATGGTCGCCGCGGTGGACGACACGTAGCCGGCGAAGAAGCCCGCCGCCGCCAGGCCCCAGCGATTGCCGATCACGCGCAGGACCACGTGGCCCAGTGCGCTCACCGCCATCACCAGCACCACCAGCTTCCAGATGGTGGCCAGGTTGATCGCCTGGTAGGGGCCGATGGGTCGGTCCGGCAGGATCGGCAGGATGACCAGGGCGGATGCCAGCAGCAGCAGGCCATCGAACACCTCGCGCTCGCTGAAGGTCTCGCGGGTCAGCTCGTGCAGCGGCTCCTTGGCGTACAGCAGCACCGCTACCACCACCGCCAGCCCCGTGGCCAGTGCGGGCGTGCGCATGGCCATCGCGCCCAGCAGGAAAGTCAGCACCAGCGTCACTTCGCTGGTCAGGCCCGGGTCGTCCGCCGACGTGGCGCGGTAGCCCATGGCGGCGAGCAGGCCGGTCAGCGCCAGCGCCACCAGCAGGACGGGGACACCGAGCGACATGGCGACCGCGGCGGCCAGGGCCACCAGCGCATGCGTGCGCAGGCCGGCGATGGCATGCGCGCGCCCCGGGCGGCGCTCGCGCACCAGCCCGATCAGCAGGCCCAGGCCCAGCGCCGAGGACAGCGCCAGCCAGGTTTCCGGAGTTGTTTCGTCCATCGCGCCGTTCCTGTCGCCGACCGTGAGCATAGCGAATGGTCTTGCATTGGTCTCTTCAACCCGGACAATGCGCGCACCTTCGCCGTGGACTCCATCATGCCCGCTTCCGCTCCGTCCGCCGTCTCGCTGAGCCGTTACCTGATCGAAGAACAGCGCGCGGGCCGCATCAGCGCCGACCTGCGCCAGCTGATCGCGGTGGTGGCCCGCGCCTGCACCAGCATCTCCATCGCGGTCAGCAAGGGCGCGCTGGGCGGCGTGCTGGGCGATGCCGGCACCGGCAACGTGCAGGGCGAGGCGCAGAAGAAGCTCGACGTGCTGAGCAACGACATCCTGCTGGAGGCCAATGCCTGGGGCGGCCACCTGGCCGCGTGCGCCTCGGAGGAAATGGACCACAGCCAGCCGATCCCGGACGCCTACCCGCGCGGAGGCTTCCTGCTGCTGTTCGACCCGCTGGACGGCAGCTCGAACATCGACGTCAACGTCTCGGTCGGTACCATCTTCTCGGTGCTGCGCTGCCCGGACGGCGTGACCACGCCGGGCGACGCGCATTTCCTGCAGCCGGGTCGGGAACAGGTGGCCGCCGGCTACTGCATCTACGGCCCGAGCACGATGCTGGTGCTGACCACCGGCAACGGCACGCACGCCTTCACCCTGGACCGCGAGCAGGGTGCGTTCGTGATGACCCAGCGCGACATGCGCATTCCCGAGGAAACGAAGGAATTCGCCATCAACATGTCGAACCAGCGCCACTGGGAAGCGCCGATGCAGGCCTATGTCACCGACCTGCTCGCCGGTCGCGAAGGTCCGCGCGGCAAGGACTTCAACATGCGCTGGATCGCCAGCATGGTGGCCGACGTGCACCGCATCCTGACCCGCGGCGGCATCTTCATCTATCCCTGGGACCGCAAGGACCCGGGCAAGGCCGGCAAACTGCGCCTGATGTATGAGGCCAATCCGATGGCCATGCTGGTGGAGCAGGCCGGCGGCGCCGCCAGCACCGGGCGCGAGGACATCCTGTCGCTGCGCCCGACCCAGCTGCACCAGCGCGTGCCGGTGTTCCTCGGATCGAAGAAGGAAGTCGAGGCGGCCGTCGGTTATCACCGGGCCCACGACACCGCCGCCGCCTGACCGCGACACGGGCGGCTAGAATCCGGCCATGACACCGCATCCGCATCCTGCCGACTTCATCGAGGTCTACCACGACGCGCTGGACGCGGCGACCTGCCGCGCCATCGTGGCGCGCTTCGACGCCAGCCGGCAGGACCGGCCGGGACAGGTCGGGGGTGGCCACCATCCGGAGCTCAAGCACAGCCGCGACATCAGCATCAGCGGGCAGGCCGACTGGCGCGACGTGGAACAGCGCCTCAACCTAGCCGTGCTCGCCGGGCTGAAGCAGTACCTGCGCACCTATCCCTTCAGCCTGATCGCACCGCTGATGCTGCAGCAGCCGGGCGAGGACGGGCAGTTGCGCCGCCTCGGTTACGAGGACGTCGCCGGCATGGACGACGATGCACTGATGCGACTGATCATGGCGGTGTTCGTGCCGGGCCGGATCAACCTGCAGCGTTATCCGGCCGGCGAAGGCGGTTATCCCTACTGGCATTGCGAGCTGTTCCCCAAGGGCGCCGATGCGGAGCCGCTGCACCGCCACGTGTTGTGGACGCTCTACCTCAACGATGGCTTCGAGGCGGGCGAAACCGAATTCTTCCACCAGCAGCGCAAGATCGCACCACGCACCGGCAGCCTGCTGATCGCCCCGACCGCGTTCACCCACACGCACCGCGGCAACCGCCCCGTGGGCGGCGACAAGTACATCGCGACCAGCTGGATCCTGTTCCAGCGTGCCGAACGGCTGTACGGCGGCCGCTGACGCGGCTCAGGCGACCCTGTGCCGAGCGTCGAGGTCGCGACGCAGGCGCTGCAATGCCGCTTCGGCATCGCCCACCACCATCACGCAGGGCACGGCGAGCATCAGGTTGAGCGGCAGGCCGAACTCCTCCAGCTGCCAGCCCTGCATGTCGTTGCCGGCGTCTTCGCCCAGGTATTCCGGGCAGCGCCGGCGGATGCGTTCGGCCAGGCTGCCGCCTTCGGGCACGTACCCGTAGACCGGCTTGCCGCGGGCGATCGCGTAACCCACTTCGAAGCAGGTGCCACTGTCCGGTTCGGCACCGCGGAAGAAATCCAGGTTCGCCAGCACTGCATCGGCCGCGTCGAGCAGGCCGATGTCGGCACGGTAGATCCAGCGCGCGGTCTCCAGCGGATCGCCGGTGGCGTGGCCGGCCACCTGGGCATCCAGGGGAAACAGGCCCTCGAAACCATGGCGCGCGCACAACGCCTTGAGCTGCTCGCCGCGGGCGGCGGCATCGGGACGGAAGATGTCGGGACCGGCAAGGTAGAGCGACTGGATCATCGGCAGGAGGCGCAGGACGGGGAGAGTGGATTGTCCCTGCCCGTCGGCGGGCCGCCGCGTGACCGATCGTCGCAGCCGATCCGTGCCGTGCGTCAGAACAGTTCGCCCTGCGGCGATGGCGCACGCGGCGGCGCGAAGCGGGTGCAGTCGAACGGAGGATGGCGCCGTCCTTCGAAGCCGAAGCGCTTCAACGCCAGCGCGAACCGCCGCGCCAGCAGGTCGGCGTACACGCCCTCGCCGCGCAGGCGGGTGCCGAAGCGGCTGTCGTAATCCCGGCCGCCGCGCAGCTGCTGCACGGTGCTCATCACGTGCGCGGCACGATCGGGCAGGTGGGTCTGCAGCCAGTCGCGGAACAGCGGCGCGACTTCGTGCGGCAGGCGCAGCAGCACGTAGCCCGCCGCCGTGGCGCCGGCATCGCGCGATGCTTCGAGCACTGCTTCCAGTTCGTGGTCGTTCACCCAGGGAATCACCGGGGCGAACATCACACCCACCGGCACGCCCGCCTCGCTGAGCCGCGCCACCGTCTTCAAGCGGCTGTGCGGCGCGGACGCACGCGGCTCCAGCCGCGAGGACAGGCCGTTGTCGAGCGTGGTGATCGACAGGTAGACATGCACGAGGTTCTCCCGTGCCATCGGCGCCAACAGGTCCAGGTCGCGTTCGATCAACGCATTCTTGGTGATCAGCGAAACCGGATGCTTCGTCTCCGCCAGCACTTCCAGGATGCGGCGGGTCAGTTGCAGCTTGCGTTCGGTCGGCTGGTAGGCATCGGTATTGATGCCCAGCGAGATCGGGCTGGGCCGGTAGCCCCGCTTCGACAGCTCCTGGCGCAGGATCTGGGGCGCGTTGGTCTTGGCGAAGATCCGGGTTTCGAAATCCAGGCCGGGCGACAGGTCGAGATAGGCATGCGACGGACGCGCGAAGCAGTAGCTGCACCCGTGCTCGCAGCCCCGGTAGGGGTTGAGCGACTGCTCGAACGGGATGTCGGGCGACGAGTTGCGGGTGATGACGCTGCGCGCGACTTCCTCGTGCAGCACGGTATGGGGAGACGATGACGGGTCGCCCTCGGTGTCGGCGTCGTGCCAGCCATCGTCGACCGCGTCCGCCTTGGTCACGGCGAAGCGGCCCGGCAGGTAGCCGGTGGAACCGCGTCCCTTGATGCCCGGTCGAGTGCGCGTCGTCATCGGCGCAGCTTACGCCGCCCGCGTCGCAAGCCCGGCGACCGCATAGAATCGGCGTATGCACGATGCCCTCGGTACCCTCCGCGACGTCCTCGGTTCGCTGCCGCACCTGCAGTGGTGGATCACCGGCGCGTGGCTGCTCTACCTGGTGCCGCTGTGCGCCTGGATCGTCCTGCAGAAGCGGGAGCCGGTGGCCACCCTCAGCTGGCTGCTGTCGCTGGCCCTGCTGCCGTACATCGGCTACCTGATCTACTTCCTGCTCGGCCCCCAGCGCATCAAACGTCACCAGCTGCGCCGCACGCGCGCTCGAGCGGGCCTGGACCGCTACGAGGTGTTTGCACCCACCGATGGCAACAGTGCCGAGCTGCCGATGCTCGCGCAGAAGATCACCGGTCTGCCGCCCTCGTCGGCGACGTCGGTGCAGCAGCTGGTGGACGGCTGTGCGACGTATCAGGCCATCCTGGACGCGATCGCGGCGGCCGAGAACCACATCCACCTGGAGTACTACATCTTCAACGGGGACAGGACGGGCCAGCGCGTGCTGGAGGCGCTGACGGCGAAGGCGCGTGAAGGCGTGAAGGTGCGCCTGCTGCTCGACGCGGTGGGCTCCAACCGGTTGAAGAAACGCGCCCTGCGGCCGCTGGTGGATGCCGGCGGCGAGTACGCCTGGTTCCATCCGACCCGGTTCCGGCCCTTCACCCGGCCCTGGCTCAACCTGCGCACGCACCGGAAGATCGTCGTGGTCGACGGCCGCATCGCCTTCACCGGCGGCATCAACGTGACCGACGACGAGGACGAGTCCCTGCGCGGGGACGCCTACCGCGACCTGCACCTGCGGCTGGAGGGCGAGATCGTCCGCAGCATCCAGCAGGTGTTCGTGGAGGACTGGGTGTACGCCACCGGGCAGCAGCGCAAGGACTTCCAGGGCACACGGCTGTGGAGTGCGGCCGACGCCAACATCCGCGGAGGCATCGCCGCCCAGGCATTGGTGTCGGGGCCGGATTCGGCGTGGGAGCCGATCCACCGGATGAAGGTGGCGGCCATCCACGAGGCGAAACAGCGCGTATGGCTGGTCACGCCCTATTTCGTGCCGGGCGAAGCCGCACGCATGGCGCTGACGTCGGCGGCACTGGGCGGACTGGACGTGCGCCTGGTGGTCCCGAAGGTGAGCGATTCGCGCCTGGTGACGCTGGCGGCGCGTTCGTATTTCGACGAGCTCATCGCCGCGGGCGTGAAAGTGTACGAGTACGGCCCGCGCATGATGCACAGCAAGGCGATGCTCTGCGACGACGGGCTGGCCATCATCGGCAGCGCCAACTTCGACCACCGCAGCTTCCGCCTCAACTTCGAGATCTCCATGATGTTCCGCGACCGCGGGGTGGCGGGCACGCTGGCGCAATGGCTGGAGGGCGAGATCGCCGCGTGCGAGCCGGTGGAGGTGCAGCGCGACCGCTCGCTGTGGCGGCACCGCCTGCCCGAGGCATTGGCCCGCCTGCTGTCGCCGTTGCTGTGAAGCACGGCGGTTTTTGGCCTGCGGCCGAGGCGTTAAGATGCCGCCAGCAACCCGGGGGTGGATGATGCACTGGCTCTTCCTGTTGATGGCGGTGGGCGCGCTGTATGTCGGTTTCACGGTCACCTCGACGCCGGTGATGGTGGTCGCCCTGCTGGCGTCGCTGGTGTTGTTCGTGGTGTGGATCATGGGCTGGTATGCGCGTCGCGCCGGCGAGGGCAGCCAGGATCCTTCGATGATGATCGACCCGGCGGAACTGCGCCGGCTGCGCGAGATCGCCGAGGCACGGCGCGCGAGCGCGGCGCCTCCCGCCGAGCCTCCCGCGTCATGACCCAGCTCAGCGTCAACGTCAACAAGATCGCGGTACTGCGCAATTCCCGTGGCGGCAACGAGCCGGATGTCGTGCGCGCGGCGCGGGCCTGCCTGGCGGCCGGCGCACATGGCATCACCGTTCATCCGCGTCCGGACCAACGGCACATCCGCAGCGCCGACGTGCATGCGCTGTCGGCACTGACGCGCGAGCGCGGCGTGGAATTGAACGTGGAGGGCAACCCCTTCGCGCCGCCGCGTGCGGGGTATCCCGGCTTCCTTGCACTGTGCGAGGCAGTACGCCCTGCGCAGGCGACCCTGGTACCGGATGGCGACGGGCAGATCACATCGGACCATGGTTTCGATTTCGCGCGCGACGGCGCGCGCCTACAGCCGCTCGTGGCCCAGCTGAAGGCCATGGGCTGCCGGGTCAGCCTGTTCGTCGACGCCGGCTGCGAAGGCCTGGAGCAGGCGGCACGGATGGGCGCGGACCGGATCGAGCTTTATACCGGCCCCTTTGCCGAAGCCGCCGCCCGCGGTGACGCGGCCACCGAGCTGGCCCGCTGTGCCGCGACCGCACGCCAGGTGCAAGCCCTGGGATTGGGCGTCAACGCGGGGCACGACCTCAGCCAGGACAACCTGGGCATGTTCGTGGCCAACGTCCCGGGGGTACTCGAAGTGTCCATCGGCCACGCCCTGATCGGCGAAGCCCTGTACGCCGGACTCGATGCGACCGTGAAGGCCTACCTGCAGATCCTGCGCGGGACGCAGGCGGGCGGTGGCCGCGGCTGAGTATCTCCCGCGGCCGGTGCCGGTCAGTCCCTCATCACGATGTGCCCGATGCCGCTGGCGTGCGCCTGTGCCAGTGCGCTGACCAGTTGCTGGTAGTCGGCGCCGGCGGAGGCCTCCACCTGCAGGACCGTCTCCGGATCGGCGATGCGTGCGTCTTCCAGACGAACGCGCAGTTCGGCCAGCGAGACGGGGCGGTCGTCCAGCGTGTAGTCGCCGGCCAGCCCGAGCTTGAGGACCAGGTCGTTCGGAGGTACGCGCTGTGCATCCGGGACGGGTTGTGGCAGCTGCGCGTCGATGGGGCGGGACAGCAGCGGCGCGGTGACCATGAAGATCACCAGCAGGACCAGCATCACGTCCACCAGGGGCGTGATGTTGATCTCGGCCAGTTCACGACGGCTTGCGGGAGCGGAGAACGCCATGGCACACCTCCTCTGTCGGACCGTACCCCCGACGCTACGCCCGTCCCCGCGCCCCCGCAAGAGGGTGGGGCTGCCCAATAAAAAACGCCGCCCGGGTGGGCGGCGTTCAAAGGTAAGTTGCGCGTCAGGGTTACTGCACGAAACCGATCTTCATCATCTGCGCGTTCTTGGCGGCGGCCAGGACCTTGGCCATCACTTCGTAATGCGCTTCCGAGTTCGCTTCGATGCGCAGCTCCGGCTGGTTGGTCGGATCGCGCTGCACTTCGTCTTCCATCTTCCGCTGGAGGTCGGCCACGTTCACGGGGCTGTTGTTCCAGTACACGGTACCGTCCGCGTTGATCCGCAGGTCGATCGGCGGCGGCGGCTCGCGCACCTGCGGCGGCGGGTTGATCACGCGCTGCGGCAGGGCCACTTCGATCGGGTACGTCATGATCGGAGCGGTCACGATGAAGATGATCAGGAGCACCAGCATCACGTCCACCAGGGGCGTGACGTTGATGTCGGCCATGGGACCCTTGCTTCCACCACTGCTGAATGCCATGGCTTACTGCCCCTTCTCTTTCGTGGCCACGTAGCCGATGTCCAGCATGCCCTGGCTCTGGGCAATCTTGGTGACCTCGGCGATGGTGCCCATCTTGGTCGTCTTGTCGCCGCGCAGGTTCAGCTTCGGCTGCGGTTGCAGCTGGGCCGCACTGGACAGGCGCGATTCCAGGATTTCCTTGCTGACCGGCTCGTCGCCCCAGAACAGGTCGCCATTCTCCTTCACGGAGATGGTGATCGGCGGGGTCTTGGGCGCTTCCTTGTCCTTGTCCTGGACCAGGTTCGCCTCGGGCAGTTCGATCTTCACCTTGTGCGACATCAGCGGCGCCGTGATGATGAAGATGATCAGCAGCACCAACATCACGTCCACGAGGGGCGTGACGTTGATCTCGGCCATCGGGCCACCGCTATTACCACTACTGAAAGCCATGACGGGCTCCGTCTAAACGTTGCGTTGACTGCTTGTACCGCCGGCTCAGCGAACGCGCGAGCCGGTGGCGAAGAAGTCGTGCAGGTCGTGCGCGAACGTATCGAACTTGGCGATGACGGCCGCGTTCGTCTTGCTGAAGAAGTTGTAGGCGAACACGGCCGGGATGGCGACGAACAGACCGATGGCGGTCATGATCAGCGCTTCACCCACCGGGCCGGCAACGGCGTCGATCGAGGCCTGGCCGGTCGCACCGATGCGGATCAGGGCGCCGTAGATGCCCCACACCGTACCCAGCAGACCCACGAACGGCGCGGTCGCACCGACGGTGGCCAGCAGCGTCATGCCGCCCTGCAGGTTGGTGCTCTCGCGGGTCACGGCCTGGCGCAGTGCGCGGTCCACGAACTCCGAGCGGCTCAGGGTTTCACCCATGCCCTGGCCCGAACCTTCGGCGCGCTGGTGGTGCGCGGCGGCCTGGGCGGCGTCGAGGGCGATCTTGGAGAACGGCTCGTTCTTCGGCTGTTCTTCCATCAGGCGGATGGCGTCCTGCGCGTTCGGGGTTTCCCAGAAGGCGCTGGTCACGCGGTCGGCCTGGCCCTTCAGGCGGGTGCTGCGCAGCACGTTGATGACGGTCCAGTACCAGGACATCGCGGACATGATCACCAGGGTCAACAGCACGACCCAGGAGACGATGAATTCGCCGGGCTTGTTGATCATTTCGCTGATCATGTGCTCGAAGCCCATCTGCGACAGGGCATTCGCGGCGTTGGTGCCCCCGGCGGCGGCGGCGAAAAGGGTTTCCTGCAGCATGACGCTTACCTTTATATAAGTGTTGATTGAGAGTGTTGCGGGTTACGAACTAAACGGGAAGAGGGCGGAAGCCGCACTCACCCCATGTTGAAATCGACCGGCACGCGGACACGGCCTGCGGCCTTCTGCCCGTTGACCACCGACGGATTGAAGCGCCACTTGCGGGCGGCTTCCATCGCGGCGCGGTCCAGATCGCGGTTGCGGCTGGACTTTTCCACCGCCACGTTGGTCACGTTGCCGTTGGCATCCACGTCGATGATCAGGATGACCGTGCCTTCGATACCGGCGCGCGCAGCGGCGGGCGGGTAACGCGGCGGGTTCATGTTCTTCGACGAGATGTCCACCGTGGCGGCGACGTCGGCGATCGGCGCCGGCGGAGCCGGGGGCGAGGGCGGCGTCACGATGTCGGTGGGACGCGGTTCGGCGACGTCGACCGGCGGTGCTTCCGGCGGCGGCGGCAGCGGCGTGGTCTTGGGCGGCGCCAGGGTCTTGACCGGCGGCGGCGGCGCATCGACGATGACGACCGAAGTGCGGCGCTCCTGCTCCTTTTCCGCCGGGGGAGCGACGGCCGGGATCAACAGCGCAAGCAGGGCGGCTGCATGCAACGCGATCACGAAGGCAATACCGATGATACGGGGCCAGTTGAGGCTGGTGTCCTCTTCTTCTTCCCGGTACCTGTTGATGACCAGTTGTTCAGCCATGCGCCAATTAACTCAAGGTTGATACGGGCGCCTAGACGCCTCGTTGATTCTGGGCCCTGCCGGTGAGGTTTTCACCGGCGGAACCCTCAGCTTATACCAATCCGACGCTCCGGTGCCATCATCCGTACGGATTTTTGGCCTTCGGTGTCACGGAATCGCGTTACGGCAGCGCGATGATCTTCTTGGCGTCGTCGGGCTTCTTCAGACCCTTGTCCAGCGCGGCGCGGGCGGCCACCTTGGCTTCCGGGATGCGGCCTTCCTGCCACAGGACGCGGGCGAGGTTGAGGTAGGTTTCGCCGTCCTTGGACAGCGGCGCCGCCTTCTGCCAAGCCTCGATCGCCTGCGGAATCTGTTCTGAGTAGTAGTACGCCTGCGCCAGGGCCAAGTAGGTCTGGTAGTCCGGCTTCACGACGCCCTTCTGCAGACCCTCGTTGACCACGGAGATGACGTCCTTCTCCTTGCCTTCCATGTTGGCGTAGGTCAGGTAGAGCTGGCGGTAGTCCTTCTCTTCCGTCATCAGGCCGGCGGCGCGCAGCTTCTCCAGCACGGCGGCCGCCTTGGCCTCCTGCTCGGAATTCAGATAGATGCTGGCAAGGTTCATCTGCGCGCGCTTGTCGTTGGGCGACTTGGCGGCGAGCTGTTCGGCCACCTTGACCGCTTCGGCCAGCTGTCCGGCTTCCTGGTAGCAGACCATGAGGATCTGCGTCCAGTTGTCGACCTTGTCTTCCGGATTGGTCGAGGTCTCGATGGCCTGCTTCAACGGCGGGATGCACTCGGCGAAACGGTCGGCCTGGTAGAGGTACTGGCCCTTGAAGGCGAAATCGGCCGGGCGCTTGCTCTTGGATTCGGCCAGGTACTTGTCCAGCGTGGCGAAACCATTGGTGTAGTCGTCCTTCTGCAGCTGCAGCTGGGCCAGCTGCAGCATCAGCTGGAAGTGCTGGTTGTTGCCCAGGGCGTTGGCATCGATGGCCTGCTTGAGGTAGCCCTCGGCAGCGGCTTCATCGTCGGTGTTCAGCGCGGCCTGCGAGGCGATCTGGGCCGCGAGCGCCTTGTCGTAAGCGTTCGCCGAACCGTTGGCGATGATCTCGTCCGCCAGCGTGCGGGCGGTGGTGTAGCCGGCGGTGGCCTTGGCTTCGTCTTCCTGGTCGAGCGCCTTGTTGTAGGCCTCGATCAGCTTGTTGAGCTTGGTCAGTACCTTGGGTGAGCCCTTGGCCTCGGGTTCCTGCCGCGTCGTGTCCGGGAACAGGACTTCCTCCTTCTTCTGCTCGCCGCGGCGGGCCGCGTTCGCATCGAGGACAGCGCCACCGCAGAACGCGGCCACCAGGGCCAGGCTGAGCAGGGTGGTCTTGGAATTACGGAGCTTCATGTCTAAACCTCATGGGCCATGCGGGAGATGACAAGGCATCCCGCCGACGTGCGGGGCCGGCAAAGCTAACAGAAACCGAGGATGGGCGGATACCGTTTCGAGTGCTGCTTAGCAGCAATACCGAGCCGTGTGTCAGCCGCATTTCGGCACGTTTCCGGCCTTCCTGGCCGCCTCGTACGTGGGCACGAGGGAGGGAGCATCGCGTTGCAGCTCGCGGATCCGGTTGGCGGGATCCGGATGCGTGGACAACCACTGCGGCGGCCGATTCGCGCTGGCGGCCATCATGTTCTGCCAGAGTCCGACGGCCTGGCGGGGATCGAAGCCCGCCTGCGCCATCAGCCGCTGGCCGACGACATCGGCCTCGCTTTCCTGCGTACGCGAGCCCGGCAGCAGGAAGGCGGCCTGCGCGGTCATTCCGCCCAGCTGGTTGACCGTGTTGGCCGCACCTTCGCCATAGCGCGCACCGGCCAGCGCACCCAGTACGCCAAGACCTGCCTGCGCACCCATCTGGCGGGTGATGCGTTCTTCGTGATGCCGTGCGATCACGTGGCCGATTTCATGGCCCAGGACGGCGGCCAGCTGGTCCTGGTTCGTGGCGACCGTGAAGATCCCCGTGTTGACACCGACCTTGCCGCCCGGCAACGCGAACGCATTGGGCTCGTTGTCGGCGAAGACGGCGGTTTCCCAGGCGACGCGGCGCTGTTCGGGCGGCAGCTGGCGCACCAGCGCGTTCACTACGCAGGTGACGTAGCCGTTCTGGCGTGCATCGCGGTTGAGGGTTTCCTTCGCCTTGGTTTCGGCGAACGCCTGCGCGCCCAGCTGGTCCAGTTGCGCCTGGGAGACGCCGCCGACCATCTGCGTGCGGCCGGTGGGCGAGGTGGTGGTGGCGCATGCGGTCAGCGCCAGCGCCATGGCCGTTCCGAGAATCCGGTGTTTCATGCTCGCCCCCTGCGATATTGCGTGGGGCCAGAGTCTGGGCAAGCGTGTCTTAAACTTTCGTCAATCACATTAGACCGGCGCACTGCCGTAAACCTGCAGGACAGCCAGCGCTATCGCATTGTTCAGGATGTGGGCCGCAATCGGTGCCCAGAGGGTTCCCGTGCGGCGGTACACCCAGGCGAAGATCGCCCCCATGCCGGCGTAGACGAGGATCAGGAAGGCCGTGCTGCCGGCCGGCTTGCCGTTGAGCCCCGGCATTTCGTGGACCAGCGCGAAGATCACGCTGCTCAGCGCCATGCCCAGTACCGGCCATCCCGCATGCCATAGCCGTCCGAACAGGACGCGCCGGAACAGCAGCTCTTCGTACAGCGGCGCCAGCACCACGGCGAACAGCGCCAGGAACACGGGGAATCGCGCGAAGCCTTCGCGGATCAGGTCCAGGTTGCTGGCCTGCAGGTCCAGTCCGAGCGCGCGACCGCCGGCGCTCATGAGCGAACTGAAGAGGAAGGTCGCCAGTCCCGCACCTGCCGCCCAAAGCCAGGTGGCAGGCCGGCGCAGCCGCTCAGCGGATCCTCGCCGTTCGGCCGCTGTCGCGCGGCGGCGCCACAGGTACAGCACCAGGGCAGTGCCCCCCGTGCTGAGCAACGTCATCACGATCAGGAACAGTACCGGCGGCGCGCCCAGCGTGGACTGCAGCGCGGTCGCACCCGGCGCGCCCTCCGCGGCTTGCGCCAGCTGGATGCCACGCCATGCCGCCCATCCGAACAGGCCCGCCATCATGATGGAAACGGCCAGCGCCATGGCGATGCCGACGTCCAGGCCGAACGCCGGCAGTACGCTGCGCAGCGGCAACGGCACCGTCGCGGCCTCCGGTGTGCGGACCTGGCTCATGGCGGCGTCAGACGTCGAGGTTGGACACTTTCAGCGCGTTGTCCTCGATGAACTCGCGTCGCGGCTCGACCACATCGCCCATCAGGGTGCTGAAGATCTGGTCGGCGGCTACCGCGTCCTCGATGCGGACCTGCAGCAGGCGGCGTGTGTCCGGGTTCACCGTGGTATCCCACAGCTGCTCGGGATTCATTTCGCCCAGGCCCTTGAAGCGCTGGATGCTGCGCCCCTTCTTGGCTTCTTCCATCAGCCAGGCCTGCGCCTCGGCGAAGGTGGCCACCGGCTGCGCCTTGTTGCCGCGCAGGACCTGCGCACCTTCGCGCACCAGACCGTGCAGCAGCGCAGCGGCTTCGCGCAGCGGACGCAGTTCGCCGCTCTCGAACGCCGACAGCGACAGCACCTGCACCAGCTCCTCGCCCATGTGGCGGCGCGTGGCGAGCAGTGCGGCGGGGCGCTGCTCGGTGGCCGACTGCAGCGTCAGCGAATAGCGCGCACTGCCCAGGCTGCCGCGGTTGAGCTTGGCTTCGAGAGCATCGAGTTCATGCCGCTCGTCGATGTTCTGCTGCAGGTGTTCGGCATCGAGCGGAGTGAAATCGATCAACGACTCCAGCAGCACCGGATCGTAGCGGTGCGCGTTGCGTGCGATAGCGTCGCGCGCGGTCGTGAAGACGAGCAGCAGTTTCTCCAGCGCTTCGCCTGAGATCGGCGGCTCGCCGTCGGCGGGAATCAGAGACGCGCCTTCCACCGCGTTGTTCGCCAGGTAGACGTTCAAAGCCGCGTCGTCCTTCAGGTACAGCTCCTGCTTGCCCTGCTTGAGCTTGTACAGCGGCGGCAGGCCGATGTAGACGTGACCACGCTCGATCAACTCCGGCATCTGCCGGTAGAAGAACGTCAGCAGCAGCGTGCGGATGTGCGACCCGTCGACGTCGGCGTCGGTCATGATGATGATGCGGTGGTAGCGCAGCTTGTCCGGGTTGTACTCGTCCTTGCCGATGCCGGTGCCGAGCGCGGTGATCAGCGTGCCGACTTCGGCACTGGCCAGCATGCGGTCGAAGCGCGCGCGCTCCACGTTGAGGATCTTGCCGCGCAGCGGCAGCACCGCCTGATTCTTGCGGTTGCGACCCTGCTTGGCGGAACCACCGGCCGAGTCACCCTCGACGATGAAGAGCTCGGACAGCGCCGGATCCTTCTCCTGGCAGTCGGCCAGCTTGCCGGGCAGGCCGGCGATATCCAGCGCGCCCTTGCGGCGGGTCAGGTCGCGCGCCTTGCGCGCCGCCTCGCGGGCGCGGGCGGCGTCGACGATCTTGCCGGCGATGGCGCGGGCCTCGTGCGGGTGTTCCTGCAGGAACTCCTCCAAACGTGCGCCGAACGTGCTTTCAACGACCGGCCTCACGTCGGAACTGACCAATTTCTCCTTGGTCTGCGACGAGAAGCTCGGATCCGGGACCTTCACCGACAACACGGCGATCATGCCTTCGCGCATGTCGTCGCCGGACAGATTGACTTTGGCCTGCTTGGCGATCCCGTTCTGTTCGATGTAATTGGTCAGCGTGCGCGTCAGCGCGGCACGGAAGCCGATCAGGTGGGTACCGCCATCCTTCTGCGGGATGTTGTTGGTGAAGCAGAACATCGTTTCCTGGTAGGCGTCGGTCCACTGCAGGGCGACTTCCACCGTGATGCCGTTCTGCTCACCACTGACCGCGATGACGTTGGGGTGCAGCGGCGTCTTCAGGTGCGCCAGATGCTCCACGAAGCTGCGGATGCCGCCTTCGTAGTGGAAATCGTCATGACGACCCTCGCCACGCTCGTCGACCAGCACGATCTTGACGCCGGAATTGAGGAACGACAGTTCGCGCAGGCGGCGGGCCAGGATGTCGTAATGGAATTCGACGTTGCCGTGGAACGCCGTCACCGATGGCCAGAAGCGCAGGGTGGTACCGCGCTTGGTGGTGCTTTCGACCTGGCTCAACGGCCCCAGCGCGGCGCCGTTGCTGTATTCCTGTCGGTAGTGGAACCCGCCCTGGAAGATGTCCAGCTGCAGCTTCTCGGAGAGCGCGTTGACCACGCTGACGCCGACGCCGTGCAGGCCGCCGGAAACCTTGTAACTGTTGTCGTCGAACTTGCCGCCGGCATGCAGGACCGTCATGACGACTTCGGCCGCAGACACCTCGCGCCCCAGCTTGGCGCTCATCTGCGCATGCTTGCCGACCGGAATGCCGCGGCCATTGTCGGATACCGACACCGAGCCATCGGCGTGGATCGTCACGGCGACGTGGTCGGCATGGCCCGCCAGGGCTTCGTCGATGGAGGTGTCGACGACTTCGAACACCATGTGGTGCAGGCCCGTGCCGTCGTGCACGTCGCCGATGTACATGCCGGGGCGCTTGCGGACCGCTTCCAGACCTTCCAGTGCGGTGATGCTGTTGGCGTCGTACGTATTGCCGTTCGGTGCAGAAGAGGTCGTTTCGTCGGTCATTCGCTTCGTGTCGGCTGCAAGGCGGGCGTCGCGTCACCGGGTCGGTGGGCGCGCTACGCAGGCCAAGGGATCAAAGCGGAATTATAGCACTGGTGCGCACTTAGCCCCGGCGACCGGGTTATCCGAGACGCTGCACAGCGCCGTGTTCCACGTGAAACAGCGTTGGTGCGACGCCGGTGCCGGCCAGCCCTGCCGGCGGTTCCGTCCCGGTGATGAAAACCTGGGCCCCGCTCGCCAGCAGGCGCTCCAGGGTGCGCCGCTGGTGGTGGCGGTCCAGCTCCGAGGCCAGGTCATCCAGGGCCACGATCGGCCACTCGCCGCGCCGACGGGCGAAATCCTGGGCCTGCGCCAGCAGGCAAGCCAGCGCCGTCAGCTTCGCCTGGCCACGCGACAGCGTTTCACGTTGGGGCAGGGCGGAATAGTCGATCCGCCAATCGGCCCGGTGCGGACCGACCGTGGTGTAGCCGGCCGCACGGTCACGGTCACGGGCCAGCAGCAGGGCGTCCCCCAGCGCCAGTTCATGGCGCCGCCAGCCCGGCTGGAAGGCCAGGGTAGCCGCACCCAATGAGGGCGCCAGATCGGACACGACAGCGGTGAGGTCCTGCTGCAGGGCATCCAGGTAGCGCTGGCGATGGTCGGTAAGCGGTTCACCGGCGTCAGCCAGTTCGTGGTCCCAGGCATCGAGTTGCCCGCCGCCGATGCCGGCCTTCAACAGGGCATTGCGTTGCTTCAAGGCACGCGCATAGCGTCGCCAGAGAGGCAGGAAGCCCGCCTCCCGCCCCTGTTCCCCGTGGAACAAGCCCCAATCCACGAAGCGGCGGCGCGGTTCCCCGCCGCCCGTCACCAGGGCATGGCTGCCGGGCTCGAAGCTCACGACCGCCAGGGCTGCGCAAAGATCGCCAAGCTGGGCCACCTTCTCGCCATCCAGCCGCCCGGTCCAGGCCTGTCCCGTATGCCGGAGGCCGCCACGGCGAGGCCGGAGTTGGCCGCCTTCGCACCATTCCACGAAGACTTCCACGGCCTCGGACTGCGTCCTGACGAGACCATCGCGCACCCGGCCGCGAAAGCTGCGGCCGTACGCCATCAGGTGCAATGCCTCCAGCAGGCTGGTCTTGCCCGCACCGTTGTCGCCGGTGATCAGGTTGAGTCCGGGTTCCGGTGCCAGCGCCACGCGCTCGAAACGCCTGAGGCCGCTGGCCTCCAGTCGGATTACCTGCACAGACCCGCCCCGTCATGCGCGGCCACCCGGCCCTCACCGCGTAGGCGCGAAATATGTGTGGTCAGGGAGGGGAAACGTGCGGGCATGATGGATTGTAGCGTGCGGGGCCGGGACGGCCGCGAGGGGCAGGGAACGCGGACGGAGGCCAGACACGACGCCTCACTCCGGGCGAAATCCCGGATGCGCCGCAAACGGATCGCCTCTTGCGCCCCTAAACCGGATCGCCCGGCACAAGGCCGGGCGATCTGATGTGTTTCACGTGGAACAGGACCGTCAGAGGCGCAGCGGCATCACCACATGGCGTGACTTCTCGCTGCTGGCCTCGCGGACCAGGGCAGAGGAATTGGCGTCCCGCAGCTGCAGCACGACATGTTCGTCGCGCAGAGCCGACAGGGCATCCAACAGGTAGTTGACGTTGAAGCCGATAGCCAGGCCATCCACCTTGGTGTCGGCCTCGATTTCTTCCTGCGCTTCTTCCTGCTCGGGATTGTGAGCGCTGATCTTCAGCTGCCCGGGCGACACCTCGACGCGAACGCCCCGGTACTTTTCGTTGGACAGGATGGCGGCGCGCTGCAGGGCAGCCCGCAATACCTCCCGGTCCAGCAACACCTCGCGGTCCGCCCCGATCGGGATCACCGCGGCGTAATCGGGGAAGCGGCCGTCGATCAGCTTGGAGGTGAAGGTCACATCGTCGCGCTTCACGCGAATGTGGCTGCGGCCGACTTCCAGCTCGAGGCTGCGATCACCGCCTTCCAGCAGGCGCTGCAGCTCGGTCACGCCCTTGCGCGGGACGATGATCTGGCGCTTGCCCACCGGCGCGCCTTCCAGCTGCGACTCGCACATGGCCAGCCGGTGACCATCGGTCGCCACACAGCGCAGCGTCCGTTCGCTCAGGTCGAAGAGCAGGCCGTTGAGGTAGTAGCGCACGTCCTGCTGGGCCATGGCGAACGAGGTGCGTTCGATCAGTTCCTTCAGCGTCGCTTCCGGCACCTCGATCCGCTCGGTCGCCTCGACCTCATCCACCGAGGGGAAATCGTTGGCCGGCAGCGTCGCCAGGGTGAACCGGCTGCGGCCCGCCTGCACGGTGACCTTGTCCCCGGACTGGCTGACGGTCACCTTGCTGCCATCGGGAAGGGCGCGAATGATGTCGAACAGCTTGCGCGCGGGAATCGTGGTTTCGCCATCCTGCGCGTCGTCGACGGCGCTGCGCGAAATCATCTCCACTTCCAGATCGGTACCGGTCAGCGACAGCTGGCCGTTCTGTACCTGAACCAGGAAGTTCGCCAGTACCGGCAGCGTCTGCCGGCGTTCGACCACGTTGACCACCTGGGCCAAGGGCTTGAGGAAAGCTTCGCGCTGCAGACTGAAACGCATGAGTGTTGGAGCCCCTTCGCTTTGGATTTTGAAGACTAAAAGCTTAAAAGCTGGTGGTGATGGTAGGCCCCGAAATCCGGGAAAACCCACATAACCTTATGAATTTGTTTGATTTATTCTTTCTTCAACCCGGTGGACAGGGTCGGGTGTGCCTATGCAGAAACCTGTGGACAACTTTCCGGCCCGAATCCACGCACATCTTATCCACAGAAGGCAGGCCTGCTTGTCCCCGATGTTATGCGTTGCCGCGGTTCACCGGCTTGCCTACAGTGTCGCCACGGGTACGGTGGCGGACTGAGGCAACAATCTCGAAGAGGAAAACGACACGTCAGGCGACGTGGACGACCACTCGACCCGCGCGCACGGAGCACCCCCTCACTTGCCGTATAACGTGAAGCGCTGGCCCGGATACCGCGTGAACGCGAAGGTCGCCTCAGGACGACCCACGCTTACTCGCTGAGTTTCCGGATCAGCTTGTCCCAGTCCTCACGCAGCTTGCCGTCCGCCTCCATCAGGGTGCGGATCTGTCGGCAGGCGTGCAGCACGGTCGTGTGGTCGCGACCGGCGAACGCGTCGCCGATTTCCGGCAGGCTGTGTTCGGTCAGTTCCTTGGCCAAGGCCATCGCCACCTGCCGCGGGCGCGCCAACGAGCGCGTGCGCCGCTTGGACAGCAGGTCCTTGACTTGCAGACCGTAGTAGTCTGCCACGGTCTTCTGAATATTGGGGATGCTGATGGCCTGCTGCTGCGCGCGTAGCAGGTCGCGCAGGGTTTCCTGGGCGAACTCGGTGGTGATGGCGCGCCCGGTGAAGTTGGCGCGGGCCGCCAGCGTATTGAGCGCACCCTCCAGATCGCGCACGTTGCTGCGCATCTTCTTGGCCAGCAGGAAGGCCACGTCGTCGGGAATCTGTGCGCCGCGCTCGCGTGCCTTGGCCAGGACGATCGCCGCACGCGTCTCGAAGTCCGGCGGGTCGATCGCCACACTCAGGCCCCACGCCAGTCGCGACTTCAGGCGCGGTTCCAGGCCTTCCACTTCGCGCGGATAGCGGTCGCAGGTCAGGATGATCTGCTGGCGGCCGTCGAACAGCGCATTGAAGGTGTGGAAGAACTCTTCCTGCGTGCGGTCCTTGCCGGCGAAGAACTGGATGTCGTCGATCAGCAGCGCGTCCACCTGCTGGAAGCGGCGCTTGAACTGGTCCATCGACTTTTCGATCAGCGCCTTGGTCATGGCGCTGAAGAACTGCTCGCTGCGCAGGTACAGCACGCGGGCATTCGGGTTCTGCCGGCGCATCTCGTTGCCGGCGGCGAACATCAGGTGCGTCTTGCCCAGGCCGGTGCCGCCATACAGCAGCAGCGGGTTGTGCGCACGGTCGCCGGGTTTCTGCGCGGCCTGCCACGCCGCGGCGCGGCCGAGCTGGTTGCTGCGACCCTCGACGAAGTTGTCGAAGGTGTAGTGCAGGTCCATGTTGCCGGCGAACGGCTCCGCAGGTGCGGCCGTGCCCGCGCCCGCAGGGGCCGTGGCGCTGGTCGAAGGCTCCGCCGCCCTGCTGCGCGACCCGATTTCGAGGGACACGTCATCGTGGCCGGCGAAGTAATCCAGCAGCTCGCGGATGCGGCCCAGGTAGCGCTCGCGCACCTGTTCGACGATGAACGCATTGGGTGCGTACAGCACCATCGCGTCGCTGCGCTGCTCGGCCTGCAGCGGCTTCAGCCAAGTGTGTACATCCTCGGCCGGCAATTCGGCTTCCAGGCGTTCGAGGCAACGGGGCCAGGCATCCATCAGGTGGAACAACTCGCAAGTGGGGGCGGAACGGGGGCATCCCGCATTGCCGGCCGAGGATGTACACACT
>NZ_PDWV01000109.1 GCF_010093385.1 Pseudoxanthomonas mexicana | reverse complement strand
GCTTTGTCCGTGCTCCCCACTCTGCCCACCCCGTTGCGAGCTGCTGGCTTCGGGTTTACCTTGGCGCGCATAACAGTTCGTCCAAGCCGAACCCGCTTCGCGGGTCGGCTTAACTCAGGTGTTAGGCCGCATGAGAAAGAGGTCTGCGAACTCAACGATCAAGCGACCCTCGCTATTCGTAGTTGTGTTCGGTTCTTTTGCGGGACTGATCGCGGTCGGCTATGGCTCAATCATGCTCTTCTTGCATCCGGCAGGCATCGGCCCATGTCGTCGCAATTGCGGCTTGGATCAAGCCTTTCTGACGTTTCTTGGCCAGCCCTTGTACAACCTGATATTCGGTATGCTTTGGGTAGCAACAGGGCTTGCCTTTATTGTCTTCCTTTTTTACCTTCGGGTTCGCAAGTGACATGGCAACAATGCGGCCTAACAATTCATTCAAGCCGAACCCGCTTCGCGGGTCGGCTTAATTCTGGTGTTATGCGTGGGTAGGTGTGTTGGTGTTGTCGGCTTCGGTGATGTGCTGGATGCCGCCATGCCATCGGCTTCGGCGTTGATCGGTCGCTGATCTGTCCGACCCATTCGTGCTCTCCGGCTTCGCTTAAATCGGCTTCGGACGCACCTCGTTCGCGCCGCTCGGCACAAGGATGGCTTCATGACTTTCGGATTGGCGGCGCTGTCGGCTTCGGCCTTTGCTGGCCTCGACCTGCTCCGTGCTGGCGGAAGCTTTGTCCGTGCTCCCTGGCTTCCCCGACCCGTTGCGAGCCGCCGGCTTCGGGTTTACCTTGGCGCGCATAACAGTTCGTTCAAGCCGAACCCGCTTCGCGGGTCGGCTTAACTCAGGTGTTAGGCCCCGCAAGGAACTGCGTAGCATGGACAAGAACGACTTCCTTATCGAACTCTCCGAAAGTGAACGCACAGCTTACGGTCGTGTCGATTTCGCCGCCCAAACTGTGCAGCAGCAGGTTTTCTCTGCTGTCTGGGCGCTTGAGAGCCAAGTCAATAGTGGTGGCTTCGAGAGTTTCCTCGAGAACGAAGATCCTGCCTTGGTCGCATTCGCACCAGAAGCGCTGCAGACAATCGGCGCGGTGAGCTGCGCGGACATTGTCCGTCGTGCCGTCTCCGCGGCTCCTGGCCTGTTGGACGACCTCGACTCTGAGTTCTATGCATACCCAGACGATCTGACCGACTTGCTGTACAACTACGTAGCGACCAACCCAGATGCATTCGGTCCCGTCACGGGCGGGGCCTAACAATTCATTCAAGCCGAACCCGCTTCGCGGGTCGGCTTAATTCCGGTGTTAGGCCCAGGGTTGAACATATGAGACTTCCCATTGCCTGTGTTCTCTCGCTTCTGCTTTTGTCACACGCCCATGCTCAGGACAAGCAAGATGCGTCGACCGAGTATCTGACTAAACCTCTTCCCGCGGCCTGGATCCCAGCGTCTGCTTCGCCATCCAAACTGCAGCTACGGGACGTTTTGTCCCCTGCGCGACCGCCGAGAACCATCTCCGGGTTCATCGCTCAGTTCGGCGCCCCGGATCTTTACATGACCCCAGAACGAAAGCTGCCAGGTTATGACGGAAGGCTCATCTACCAGTTGTCGACCGGCCACACGGTCACCTTGCACTGGACCGGCCAGAGCTCTGTAGACACTCAGTCGCCGCTCTGCGCGTAGCGCCTTTCAAACTCTACCGGTGACAGTCCGCGAGCGGAACCATGCCGGCGGATCGGGTTGTAGAACATCTCGATGTAGT
>NZ_PDWV01000108.1 GCF_010093385.1 Pseudoxanthomonas mexicana | reverse complement strand
GGCGCCGTGCCGGCCAGCAGGCTGATCAACGTGTAGTCCAGCAGTTTCATTTTCATGCGCTTGTTCATGACCCGGCCCCCCCTCACTTGCGTACGCCGACAGGGGCTGTCGGGTCGTTGCTGGCTTCGACGCGAACGTTGGCACGCACCTGCGGACTCAGGCGTTGGGCCAGCGCTTCATAGACCGCCTTGGCACGACGCATGCCCAGGGCGAGGTTGTAGGCGTGCGAGGCCCGCACGTCGGTATGGCCGACGATGGCGATGCTGCCGCCGCCCATCTTCTCCAGCGCCGCGGCCACCTTGTCCAGCAGCGGCGCGAACTCGGGCCGGATGTTGGACTTGTCGGTATCGAACAGCACCGTGCCCAGCAGCGCGCCGCCTTCGTCCACGCCCACGATCATCGAAGACGGATCGTCGACGGTGCCGCGGGCGCTGACCACCAGGCCCTGGGCAGAGGCGGCATCGAGCTTGTCCAGCAAGGCGGCCTTGACCGCGTTCGCGCGCTCGAAGGCCAGGCCCTGGCTGTCGCCGTTGGCCTGGATGACCACTTCCCCGCCCTGGTACTGGCGCACCTTGGCCGCCATGGCCTCGATCACCGGCAGGTACTTCTCGCGCACCTCCGCGCTGCCGGGGGCGAAGAAGACCTCGCCCATCTCCAGTTCCACCTGCTCGGTGCCGCCCTCGATCACCTGCTCGGGAAGCTTGACGCCCCAGTCGAAGCGGACCGGCACGCCGGGGGTGACCCGACGCAGCAGCGGATTGTCGGTGGTGAACTGCGCACCGGCCGGCAGCGTGGACGGGTCGACCTTCAGGATGAAGTTGCGACCGCGCTCCCACGGACCGCCCGATACACCTGCCAGGTGGTAGCGCCCGTACTGGTCGGTCTCGATCAGCAGGCCTTCCACCGAGGCGATGCGCACGCCGGGGATGCCGCGCTCATCGATACCGGTGTTGCGGATGACGTAATCCACCACATAGCCGCCCTCGGACTGGGCCACCCGGCGCTCGACCGTGGGCGTTGCCGCGGTCAGGCCCTTGGCCGCTTCACCGGACTGCTCGACACGGGTATTGCCTGCCGCATCCATGCGCACCGTGACCCCTTGGTTGCTGGTCAGCACGAAGTCGTCGGTGAAGCTCAGCTCGTTCAGACGCTGGCGGATCACCACCTCATGGTCCTGGACCGGATCGGCCACCGACTGACGGCCACTGATCGCGCCCACGGCGATGCCGTGCAGCAGCGGCGAGCTCGCATCGGGCTCCGGCTGGGGACCTGCACCACGATCCACCGTGGTGGAGTTGGCGATGTAGGCCGTCGGCGCGAAGCCGCCCTGCACCTTCACCCCACTGAGCGCGGCACTGTCCTGCCAGCCGTCGCCGTCACGGTCGTTGAACACCGTGCCGAACACCAGGCTGTCGTCCAGCAGCGGATCGGCGGTCAGCACGACCTCGGCCGTGGCCACGTTGGACACCGGATCGTCGGTGGCCGAGCGCACCTGGGCCTGGTTGACGTGGGTGCCCGGACGTACGCCGGCGCCCACGCGCATCACGTAGACCAGGGTCGCAGTCTCGCCTGCCGCCACATCCACCCCGCTGAAGCGCAAGGGGTTGCCGCCGGACACCGTGGCCATGGCATCGGCATCGTTGGCCAGCAGGGAGCCTTCCACGTAGCTGAAGCCCGCCGCCGGCGTGTCCACCACGCTGCCGTTGACCACGTTCACGCGGCCCACGTTCTCCACCGTCAGGGTGTAGCGCACCAGATCGCCGATGCGGACCTCGCGGCTGCCTGCCGTCTTGCTCAGGCGGATCTGCGGTGCTTCCAGTTCATGCTCCGTGCTGCAGGTGGTGCAGGTCGGCAGCTCGCCGCCCCCACCGGTGGCGCTTACCTGGTTGCCCACCACCGGGCCGGCGTTCGGGTTCACGACCGCCTCGTAGGTCAGCGTGTGCACGCCGGCAGGCGTACCGGCCGGCAGCTGGCAGGTCAGCCGTGTGCCGTCGAAGGTGCAGCCGGCGGGCAGCGCGCCCAGGGTCAGGCCGCGATCGGGTGTATCGACCAGGACCAAGGCCTCGCGCAGGGCCGATGCACTGACCTCCACCGTGAGCGTGTAGCGCACCGTCTGGCCCACCTGCACCTGGGTACCGGTGCCCGGGTCGGAGGACTTGGAGACCACCACGCGGGGCGCGGCAACCGGCGTCTGCGTGCTGCAGCTGCCGGCACAGGTGGGTGCATCATCACCGGTACCGACCACGGCGTTGTCCACCGTGCCCACGGCCTGGTCGTTGACCGTGGCCGTGTAGGTCACCGTGTAGGTGCCCGGCACGGTGCCCACCGGCAGCGTGCACACCAGCGGGTTGGTGCTGTTGCAGGTGTACGCACCGGCATTGGTCACCGCACCGAAGGTCAGGCCC
>NZ_PDWV01000107.1 GCF_010093385.1 Pseudoxanthomonas mexicana | reverse complement strand
GGCGAGGACGCACATCCAGCCAATGCCAGCAGGAACAGGGGAAAGGGGAACTTCATGATCACGGGCGTGGCGGGGTAGTCTCTTCAGGGGGCGGTGCGGGCTCTTCCTTGCGGTCCAGGCCGAACCAGCTGCGCCAGCCGCCACCGCTGTCGGCTTCCTCGCCCTCGATCAGTGGCTGCTCGACCACGCAGGCAGCGTAGGCCGGGGCGTGGCCGGAGACGAAGGGCAACTGACGCGCACCGGGACAGCCGGCGTCGGTGCTGTTGGAACCCACCACCCACTGCCAGTCCAGGCCCTTGCCGGACACTTTCAACGGCGCACTGGGCAGGCGCGCGAACAGCCCCGACCAGACGCGCATGGCGCCGGTACCGCCGTAGAGTCCGGTCTGCTCGTTCTGGTCGTTGCCCATCCAGACCACGGCCAGATGGTCGCCGGTATAGCCCGCGTACCAGCTGTCGCGCCCGTCGTTGCTGGTGCCGGTCTTGCCGGCCGACTGCAGGCGTCCCAGTCCGTCGCCGATCAGCTGGCGGCCGGTGCCACTGGACACTACCTGCTGCAGGGCGACCGTGATCAGGTTGGCGGCGATCGAATCGCCCTCCTGCGCCGGTGCCGGCGTCTTGTCGTAGCGCTTGAGCAGCCTGCCATCGGGGTCGAGTACGCCGCGCACGGCATGCAGCGGCTGGATCTCGCCACCGGAGGCGAGGAACTGGTACAGCTGCGCCATCGCGTACGGGCTCTGGTCGGTCGCACCCAAGATCAGCGCCGGGTTGGGTTCGGCCTGGATGCCGGCCAGCACGCGGATCAGCTGCGCCAGCCGGTCCGGTTCGACCTGCATGCCCACGCGCACCGTGGCCTGGTTGTACGAGCGGGCCAGCGCATCGACCAGGCGCACGGTGCCGTGGCTGCGCCGGTCGGCATTGGCCGGCGTCCAGCGCTTGTTCTTGCCCAGCTGCACGGTCACCGGCGAATCGTCGACCCACGACGCCAGCGAGTACTGGTCGGGCTGCGCCAGCGCCAGCAGGTAGACGAACGGCTTGAGCAGCGAGCCGACCGGCCGCTGCGCTTCCACCGCGCGGTTGAAGCCCACCTCCGACACGTTGCGGCTGCCGACCACGGCCAGCACGTCGCCGTCGTGCACGTCGGTCACCACCATGCCGGCCTGCAGCGGAGGCCGGCGCTTGTTCTCCAGCGCCTTGATGGTGCGCGTGACCGACGCTTCGGCATACGCCTGCGCCGAGGGCGACATGCCGGTCAGGACCGTCAGCCCGGCGCCCTGCAGCGCGCTCTCGGGGTAGTCCCGCGCCAGCTGGCGACGCACCAGATCCACGTAGGCCGGGAAGCGGTTCGCCGCGGCCATGCCCGGCGTCTTCGTCACGCCCAGCGGGGCCGCCAGCGCGCGCTTGTATTCCGCGTCGTCGATCAGGCCGGTCTCGTGCAGCTTCCGCAGCGCATAGTCGCGACGCTCCTTCGCCCGTTCCGGATTGCGGCGCGGGTCGTAGTACGACGGTCCCTTGACCATGCCGATCAGCAGGGCGACCTGCTCGGTGGTCAGGCTGTCGAGGTCGCGGCCGAACCAGAATTCCGAGCCCGCCGCCACGCCATGGATGGCCTGGCTGCCGCGCTGGCCCAGGTAGACCTGGTTGAAGTAGGCCTCCAGGATGGTGCGCTTGTCGTAGCGCGCCTCCAGGATCAGCGCGAACAGGATCTCGTTGAACTTGCGGGTCGGCGTCTGCTCCTTGCCGATGCCGAGCAGACCGCTGCGGGCCAGCTGCTGGGTCAGCGTGCTGGCGCCCTGGCGGGTGTCGCCGCCGGATTTCACCAGCAGCCATGCCGCGCGCACCATGCCGGAGAGGTCCACGCCGTGGTGGTCCTTGAAGTCGCGGTCCTCCACCGCCTGCAGGCCGGTGACCAGCAACTCGGGCACTTCCTCCAGGCGCACCAGGCGGCGTTCTTCCTGCTTCTGCCCGTACAGCGTGGCGATGCGCGCCGGGTCCAGCCGCGCGGCCTTCAACGACTGCTTGCGGGCGACATCCCGGACGCTCGCCACGCGCCCGCCGGACAGGGTCACCTGGATGCGGCGCGGCGCCACGCGGCCGTCCACGTCGATGTAGCCGCGGCTGGAGATGGTGAAGCGGCCGCCTTCGCGCGCATACGTGCCCGGACTCTGGCCGGCACCGTCGTCGCGGTAGGAGGCGGCATCGAGTTCGGTCTTCAGCGTCTGCGCATCCATGGCCAGCCCGGGCGCGAGCTGCAGCGGGCGCGCGTACACGCGGGTGGGGATCTGCCAGCGCAGTTCGCCGAAACGCTCCGTGACCTGATGGTTCAGGTACAGCGTGTAGGGGATCAGGAACCCCAGGCCCAGCCCCACGGCCGCCAGTCCCCAGCCGAACAGGCGCTGCCGCCAGACCGGTCGGCCCTCGTCACCGTCGTCGATGTCGTCTTCGTCCAGCGCTTCGTCGTCGTAGTCGTTGCGGGCCACAGGGGATGCGACAATGGGAATTCGGGCGAGTCTAGCGCAGCCGCCGAGGGTACGCCCGGC
>NZ_PDWV01000106.1 GCF_010093385.1 Pseudoxanthomonas mexicana | reverse complement strand
CGCCGCCGCGACCCCCGCCCCCCCGCCGAGACGCGCTCCCGCAGCCCCCGCCCCCCCAACCCCCCCACCCCCCATCCCCCCGCCCCCGCCGAGCGCGCGGCCGCTCCCGCGCCGCAGCTTCCGCTGCCGCCGGTCGCCGAACGCGCCGCGGCCCCCGAGGCGCGTTCGGCGACCGGCGGCAGCGGAAGCTGCGGCGCGGGATCGGCCGCGCGCTCGGCGGGGGCGGCGGTATCGGCGGCGGGAGTCTTGGGGGCGCGGGTCTTGCGCACGCGCTTCTCGGCGGGGGCGCCGGTTTCGTTGCTGCTGTCGGACAAGTTGCGAATCCTCGCTAGGTGGCGAGCGCCGGCGTTGCGGCGGCGGGTGAGTAAAAGGAGACGGGGGCTTCAGATGGGTGCGGCGCATCCCCTGCGCCGGAATTCGGGTTCGACACTATCACCGGGCCTGGGTGGCGGCAAGCCGGGCCGCCACGGCGGGTTCAAGCGGATTCAGCCAGCGCGCCCCGCCATGCGGGGCGCCAGCGGTTCAGGCGGCCTGGGAGCCCAGGGCCTTGTCGATCATCTGGGTCAGCTGGCCCTTGCCGACGGCACCGATCTGGGTGGCCTGGATCTGGCCGTCCTTGAACAGCAGCAGCATCGGGATGGACCGCACGTGGTACTTGATGGCGGTGGCGCGGTTCTCGTCCACGTTGACCTTGGCGACCTTCAGCTTGCCGCCGTAGGTCTCGGCCAGTTCGTCCAGGACCGGCGAAATCATCTTGCAGGGGCCGCACCATTCGGCCCAGAAGTCCACCAGCACCGGCTCGCCGGACTGCAGCACGGCGGCGTCGAAATCGGCATCGCCGACGTGGGTCACTTTGTCGCTCACGGGGATCTCCTGCGGGGTCCGCGGACGGGCGCGGACGGGTTCGGGCCGGGACGGCCTCCACGATTGGGGTAAACTGGGGCGTTCCGCGACCTTTTCAAGGTTACCCAGGTGGTCGCGCAACCCGGCACAGGGGGCGCAGTGTGCGACGCCGGTTCGGCCGATGCAAGCACACCCACCGCATTCACACGACACGCGCGCGGAACACAGCGACGCAAAAGAAGAAGGCATGAGCGACAAACCGTTAACCGACATCACGTTCTCCTCGTTCGACCTGCATCCGGCGCTGCTCGCCGGGCTGGAAGGCGCAGGTTTCTCCCGCTGCACGCCGATCCAGGCGATGACGTTGCCGGTCGCCCTGGCGGGGCGCGATGTCGCCGGCCAGGCGCAGACCGGCACCGGCAAGACGCTGGCGTTCCTGGTGGCGGTGATGAACCGCCTGCTGAGACGCCCGGCGCTGGCCGAGCGCAAGCCCGAGGATCCGCGCGCGCTGATCCTGGCGCCCACGCGCGAACTGGCCATCCAGATCCACAAGGACGCGGTGAAGTTCGGCGCCGACCTGGGCCTGCGCTTCGCCCTGGTCTATGGCGGCGTGGACTACGACAAGCAGCGCGAACTGCTGCAGAAGGGCGTGGACGTCATCATCGCCACGCCCGGCCGGCTGATCGACTACGTCAAACAGCACAAGGTGGTCAGCCTGCACGCCTGCGAGGTGTGCGTGCTGGACGAAGCCGACCGCATGTTCGACCTGGGCTTCATCAAGGACATCCGTTTCCTGCTGCGGCGCATGCCCGAGCGCACCACCCGGCAGACGCTGCTGTTCTCGGCCACCCTCTCGCACCGCGTGCTGGAACTGGCCTACGAGCACATGAACGAGCCGGAGAAGCTCGTCGTCGAGACCGAGTTCATCACCGCGGCCAAGGTGCGGCAGAAGCTGTACTACCCGGCCGACGAGGAGAAGATCCCGCTGCTGATCGGCCTGCTGTCGCGCAGCGAGGGCGCGCGCACCATGGTGTTCGTCAATACCAAGGCGTTCGTCGAGCGCGTGGCGCGCGCGCTGGAGCGCGCCGGCTACCGCGTCGGCGTGCTGTCCGGCGACGTGCCGCAGAAGAAGCGCGAGTCGTTGCTGAAGAAGTTCCAGGCCGGCCAGCTGGAACTGCTGGTGGCCACCGACGTGGCCGCGCGCGGCCTGCACATCGACGGCGTGTCGCACGTGTTCAACTTCGACCTGCCGTTCGATGCCGAGGACTATGTTCACCGCATCGGCCGCACCGCGCGCCGGGGCGCCGAGGGCGATGCGATCAGCTTCGCGTGCGAGCGCTATGCGATGTCGCTGCCCGACATCGAGGCCTATATCGAGCAGAAGATCCCGTCCGAGCCGGTCACCGCGGAACTGCTGACGGCGCTGCCGCGTCCGGAGCGTCCGAAGCCGGTGGCAGGCGAGGGCGATGACGAAGAAGAAAGCATCGGCCAGATCTTCCGCGAGGCGCGCGAACAGAAGGCCGCCGACGAAGAACGCCGTGGGGGTGGCCGCAAGCCCGGTGGCGCCGGCGGTGCCGGTCGTCGCGGCGGGTACCGTCGCGGCCACCGGCGCCGCCCGCGCCCCCCGGCTTGCGGCCCCCCCCACCGCGGTCTTCGTCGGCGGCCGTCTGGTCGCGCGCCCCCCGGGCGAACTTGCCGATGCTTTTTTCTTTGGCATTCCCCTCGCCTTCCACCCGCGTTGGGCGCTCCGGGCGCGGCCGCGGCCGCCGCCGGTGCGCGGGGGACGCGCCCGGCGGCGGGCGCTGCTCTCGAGTGTG
>NZ_PDWV01000105.1 GCF_010093385.1 Pseudoxanthomonas mexicana | reverse complement strand
CGGCCATGGTGGTGACTACCTTGCCGACGACCTCGCCGCCCTGCGAAGCGACCGAAGCCGCACCCTGTGCCAGCTGGTTGGCCTGGCGGGCCGACTCGGCGTTCTGGCGCACGGTGGAGGTCAGTTCCTCCATGGAGGCGGCGGTTTCTTCCAGGTTGGCGGCCTGCTGCTCGGTACGGCGCGACAGGTCGCTGTTGCCCGATGCGATCTCGCCGGCGGCGGTGTTGATGGAGGTGGAGGCGTCCTGGATGCGGCCGACAATGTCGGTCAGCTGGGCCACCGTCGCATTGGCATCGTCGCGCATGGTGGCGAACACACCGTGGAAGTCGCCTTCCATGCGCGCGGTCAGGTCGCCATCGGCGATGGCGCGCAGCAGGGCGGACAGTTCGGCCAGGTTGCGGTCGCTCGTGGCCATCATCGCGTTGAGGCCCTGCACCATGTGCAGGAAATCGTGGCGGAAGCCGGCCTCGTCGCCGCGTGCGGTGAAGTCGCCGGCAGCGGCGGCGGCGGCCAGGCGCCTGATCTCGCCGTTGATCGCCAGCAGGCTCGTCTTCGCCGCGTCCATCGCTTCATGCAGGAAGGCGCGCGTGCCGGGCAGGCGGCGTGCGTCCTGGCTCAGGTCGCCGCTGGCATAGCGTTCCAGGATGCCGACCGCATCGCGGAAGGCATCCAGGTGTTCGAACATCATGGTGTTGATGCCGCCGGCCAGTTCGCCGTACACGCCGGGGAAGTCCTCCGGCATGCGGTGGCTGATGTCCTCGGCGGCATGCAGGCGGATCATGTCGCGCGTCTCGTGCGAGAAGCGCTCCAGCATGTGCACCATCTCGTCGGTGGCCTTCAGCATCTGGCCGACCTCGTCCCGGCCATGGTGGCCGGTGCGCACGCTCAGGTCGCCGCGCGAAACGCCCTTGATGGCGGCCAGCGCGCGCGAGACCGGTTCCAGCACCGACTGGCCGATCACCCAGCCGATCGCCATGCTCACCAGCACCAGCAGGCCGCCGGCCACGGTCATGATGAAGGTGAACTGCAGCGCCTGGGCCTGGGTATCGTCGACGTAGACACCGGTGCCGATCACCCAGCCCCACGGCTGGTACAGCACCGCATACGAGGTCTTCGGCACCGGGTCTTCCTCGCCGGCCTTGGCCCAGCTGTAATCGACATGGCCGCCGCCGGCCTGCGCCACGCGTACGAATTCGGGGAAGATGCGCTTGCCGTCCGGGCTCAGCACATCGTCCAGCGGCTTGCCGATCAGGTCGGGGCGGGTGGGGTGCATCAGCATGGTCGGGACTTCGTCGGTCACGAAGAAGTAGTCCACGCCCTTGTTGGCCTGCATCGTGGAAAGCGTGGCCAGCGCGCGCGCCTTGGCCTCGTCCTCGTCCAGCGCGCCGCGCTTCGCCTGGTCGGCGTAACCCTCGATCACGCCCAACGCCATCTCGGTCTGCGCTTTCAGTCCTTCCTGGCGCGTGCCGGTCAGGTCCAGGTACTGCATGCGTGCGGCGATGACGGCCAGTGCGATGGTGCCCAGGGCGACCAGGGCCGTCTGGATCAGGAACTTGCGCTTGAGAGGGAGGTGGGACAGGGACTGGGCGAGGCGGGCATTGACGTTCATGCGGAGATCTCTGGCGGCAGGCGCGGTACGTGGGCGTTCGGGAGGCGGGAGCCGATGGCCCTCCCGATCGATATCGGCCTGTGTAGCCGAAATTTCAGTGCGTCTCGCATGTGCGCGACCAAAGGCGTAGGTGCGCGTTGCCGGCGCCGAAACGACAAGACCGCCGGCCTTGCGGCCGACGGTCTCTGGATGCCGTTCGCGGAGGTACGTCAGGCCGCGACCTGCTCCGGCAGCGGCTGGCCGAAGTCGGCGCTGTCGATCAACGTCTCGATGTCCAGCAGGATCAGCATGCGGTCGTCCACGGTGCCGATGCCCGAGATGAAGCGGGTATCGACGCTGGCGCCGAATTCGGGCGTGGGCCGGATCTGTTCGGCATTGAGCGCGATCACGTCGGACACGCTGTCCACCACGATGCCGACCACGCGGTCCTCCACATTCAGCACGATCATCACGGTGAAGGCGTCGTAACGCGCCTCCTTCAGGCGCAGCTTCAGGCGCAGGTCGATGACCGGCACGATGGTGCCGCGCAGGTTGATCACGCCCTTGATGTAGTCGGGGGCGTCGGGCAGGCGGGTGACCGAGTCGTAGCCGCGGATTTCCTGGACCTTGAGGATGTCCACGCCGTAGTGCTCTTCTCCCAGGGTGAAGCTGAGGAACTCGTCCGCACTCGCTGCGGCCTGGGTCTTGTTGTCGCTCATTGATCGGGCTCCTGTGGCAGCCGGAAAGGGGCAGGGGGTTCCCGGGGCGGAACCGGTCAAGGCCTAGATCGGCCCCGGGCAGGGTTTCTTTAGGGTCAGTAGGGACGGGGTTCGGACACGGCGCGGGGCGAGGCCGCCGACGCGATGCGGGTCACGCGCTCCTGGACCAGCCGGGCCACGTGTCCATGCTCGCCCAGCCTGAAGGTGGCGACGGCCTCGCTCAGGGCCTGGGCCTGCTCCTCCATGGAACGGGCGGCGGCCGATGCTTCCTCCACCAGCGCGGCGTTCTGCTGGGTGGTCTCGTCCATCTGCACGATGGTCTGGTTGACCTGCTCGATGCCGGCCGACTGCTCCTGCGAGGCGGCACTGATCTCGGCCATGATGTCGGTCA
>NZ_PDWV01000104.1 GCF_010093385.1 Pseudoxanthomonas mexicana | reverse complement strand
CCCCCACAGAGACCTCCTTCGGTCGCCGGTGGAAGAGGGGCTTCAAAGGCGGGATTCAGCGCAACTCGAACCGATCCGCATCCAGCATCGCCGGGAACTTTTCCCGATGCGCCACCAGCGCTTTTGCCGAGATCGTCGACGTCACCACCCCCTCGCCCGCCGGCAACTCCACCACCGGCTGCCCCAGGAAATCGATCACCGCACTGTCGCCGCTGTAGACGTGCCCATTGCCATCCGTGCCCGCGCGATTGACCGCCGCCACGTAGCAGAGATTCTCAATCGCACGCGCCCGCAGCAGCGTCTTCCATGCATATGCGCGCGGCGCCGGCCAGTTCGCGACGAACAGCTGCAGGTCGAAATCGAGTTGCCCCGCACGCTCCACGTCATAGCGGTTGCGCGCGAACACCGGAAAGCGCAGGTCATAGCAGACCAGTGGATTGATGCGCCAGCCTTTCCACTCCACCGTCAGCCGATCACGGCCCGCAGCATAGCGTTGGTGCTCGTTGGCGTAACGGAACAGATGACGCTTGTCGTAGTACTGCAGATCGCCATCGGGCGTCGCGAACAACAGGCGGTTGAACACGCCCTCCGCCGTTCGCAGCTGCACGCTGCCGGGCACCGCCGCGCCCAGCGTTGCCGCCTGTTCGCGGATCCACGCCACCGTGGCACCGTCCATGCCCTCGGCCTGGTCGATGGCCTCGTTGCTGAATCCGCTGGTGAACGTCTCCGGCAGGATCACCAGATCGGTCTGCCCGGCCAGCGGCGCGATCAGGCCACCGTAGTAGTCGCGGTTGCCCGCCGGGTCGTGCCAGCGCGTCTCGCCCTGGACGAGGGAAATGCGGAGGTCCTGCATGGGTTCTGTCTCCAGGCCGCCATCAGCATGACGACGACCGCACAATGGTTCCGACGTCATCCCAGCGAACGCTGGGATCCATGGGCTTTGCCGTTTCTCGGAACTTGGAGCAAAAGCCAGATGGATTCCGGCTTGAACAGCCACTCGGCTGTTGAAAGCCGCCGGAATGACGAATCATTACAGCGCTTTCAACCGCGCGATCGCCGCATCCAGCGTCGCCTCGTTCTTGGCGAAACACAGCCGCGCCAGGCGCTGGCCGGCCGGCGGCGTTTCGTAGAACGGCGACAGCGGGATCGCGGTCACGCCGTGCTCGACGGTCAGCCACTTCACGAACTCGGCATCGGGCAGGTGGCTGACCGCGGAATAATCCACCAGCTGGAAGTAACCGCCCGGCACCGGCAGCGGCTTGAACTTCGTCCCCCGCAACTGTTCGCGGAAGCGGTCGCGCTTCTCCTGATAGAACGCGCCCAGCTGTTCGTAGTGCTCCGGTTCCTGCCGGATCATCGCGGCGAAGGCGTGCTGGGCCGGTGCGAACGTGCAGAACACGTTGTACTGGTGCACCTTGCGGAACTCCGCGCTCAGTGCCGGCGGCGCGATGGCGTAGCCGATCTTCCAGCCGGTGCAGTGGTAGGTCTTGCCGAAGCTGGAGACCACGAACGCGCGCGCGGCCAGTTCCGGATAGCGCAGGATGGATTCGTGGCGGCGGCCGTCGAACACGATGTGCTCGTACACCTCGTCGGAGATCAGGTAGATGCCGGTGCCGTCCAGCAGCGCGGCCAGCGCGCGGATGTCGGCTTGGTCGAACATCGCGCCGGAGGGGTTGTGCGGGCTGTTGACGATCAGCAGGCGCGTCTTCGGCGTGACGGCCGCGCGCACGCGGTCCCAGTCCACCGCGAAGGTCTGCGGATCCAGCGGCACGTGCACGGCGCGCGCGCCGGCCAGGTCGATGGCCGGTTCGTAGCTGTCGTAGGCCGGGTCCAGCACGATGACCTCTTCGCCCGGGCGCACCACCGCGTGGATCGCGTTGAACAGCGCCTCGGTGGCGCCGCTGGTCACGGTGATCTCGGTGTCCGGGTCCACCTCGCGGCCATAGCAGCGCAGCACCTTCTCGGCGATGGCCTGGCGCAGCGGCGCCACGCCCGTCATCGGCGCGTACTGGTTGTGGCCGGCGCGCATGGCGCGGTCCAGTTCGTCCACCAGGCGCTGCGGCACCGCGAAATCCGGAAAGCCCTGCCCCAGGTTGACCGCGCCGTGCTCGGCGGCGAGCTGCGACATCACGGTGAAGATGGTGGTGCCCACCTTGGGCAGCTTGGTCTGCGGCTGGAACATCCCGGTTCAGGTACTCGGCGGAGGGGAGCACGGAGTGTACGCGCTCGGCGTTACGCGCGATGATGCGGCCATGGCCGAACACAGCGTTCCTGCCGACGGCGCCGCAAACGGGGACGTGCCCGAATCCGAGCGCGCGCGGCTGGCCGCCGCCTGGGCCGCAGCGCACTACTTCGTTACCCTCGGCCGCAAGGAATGGCTGTTCTGTACGGGCCTGACCGCGCCGGAGATCGAGCGCCAGGTCATGGCCGACCGCTATCTGTTCATCACCGCCTGGAATCCGCCGCCGGGCGAAACCCCGCGCGCCGACAACGATGCCGCCCAGGCCCGGCTGGAGGCGCGCGTGCAGGCGCTGGGACTGTCGCTGCATCCGGCACTGGGCTGCGACAACCGCGGCGGCATGGTCGAGTACGGTTGTCTGGTCCTGGACGCCACCCTGGCGCAGGCCGACGCCCTGGCACGGGAGTTCGGCCAGGGCGGCACGCTCTGCTGGAGCACGGGCGAACCCGTCCGCCTGCGGATGATGTGGCCCCGCCCGGCCGAGGCCGGCGACGATCCGTATATCGACTGGGTGGGCTGACGTGGCGACACGGCCGGGGGCGCGACCGTCTGTCGCAGGCGGCCGGGTCGGCGGCTCCGTTTAGAATGGGCGGCTGAGCCCTCAGGACACCCCAGCCTCCCCTCCGGGAACGGCCGGCGCGCAGGCCGGCGCGCCCCCCCCCCC
>NZ_PDWV01000103.1 GCF_010093385.1 Pseudoxanthomonas mexicana | reverse complement strand
ACTACATCGAGATGTTCTACAACCCGATCCGCCGGCATGGTTCCGCTCGCGGACTGTCACCGGTAGAGTTTGAAAGGCGCTACGCGCAGAGCGGCGACTGAGTGTCTACAGAGCTCTGGCCGGTCCAACGCCCTGGACCAGGCGCATCGCGAACCACGGACGTCCGTCCCCTTCCACGCCGCCATCCAGCAGGGGGGCGATGTTGGGATGGTCGAGCTTCGCCAGGTGGTTGCGTTCGCGCATGAACGCGTCCACCAGGACAGGAGACGACATCTCCGCACGGATGCACTTCAGTGCGACCTTCTTCTCGTACTGGCCATCGGCGCGACTGGCCTCGTAGACCGTGCCCATGCCTCCCTGCGCGAGCACGCGGTCGATGTGCCAGGGCCCCAGCATGGTGCCTACGCGGGCGAGGGACGCGGGATCGATCCCGTCGCCATCACTTCTGGCGTGCTCGGCATACAGCGCATCGAGCGCGCCGCCCTCGAGCGGATACGAGGCCGCATCAGCCTGCAGCAGCCGTTTCAGGGCGTCGTGAAGTGCAGGCTCCCGCACCCGCAGTGCGGCGAGGGCGTCCGCACGTCGCCGTGGCGTCAATTCGACGTACTCGTCGAACAGGTCGAGCGCACGGGCCTCAAGATCGGACATTGAAGACGGTTGTTCGGATACGCGCAGGCTACAGACTACCGTGCCTCGGGGTCGGGAGTTCACCGGTGCTGCAAGGGTATGCTGCTAACGGAGGAACGTGCCGTCTACCGACGCCAGGCGCATGGGTACGATGGGAGGCTTGCTATCGGCGAACCTGCGAAATGCGGTTGATCCCTGCGGTCGCACCGTCCAGGCACTTCAGGGGAGATCGACGGATGGGCCGCCACTGGTGGAGATATCAAGCGGCCGCGCAGTCATGTGCATGGCACGGTGAAGAGGCCAGGGACGTCGGCTGACGGGTTCCAGCCGTCGTCGGAGGGGGCCCATCCTGGCCCCAGGCGTATCCCGCTACGCGATCCGTGCCAGCGCCGTGGGCCATTGCCGGGACGCGCCATGGCCCAGCGCCTCCCGGGAGGGGGCGCCGCCAGCAAGCGGCCGAAGTCCCGTCAAGGCAGCCCGGTTGCGGTCACCGTGCAGCGCAGCGTGACCACGACCTGCCCCCCGACCGGCAGTGTGGGAATGGTGATGCCTCCCCCCAGCAAGGTGCTCACCGCAACGGTGGGCGAAGGACAGCTTGCGCCCCCGGATGCGGTGCAAGCCGCGGTACTGCTGGGCGAGAGGCAATCGAGTCCGGCCCCGGGAGTGTCGCTGAGCAGCACATTGGGTGCGTCGAGCGGTCCGTTGTTCGTCACGGTAAGGGAAAAGTCCACGATGCTGCCGCTTATCGCCGAGGTTGGCGAAGCCGTCTTCACCACGCTCAGGTCCGTCTTGCGGGTCTCGTTGGTGAAGGTGCACGAAATCGGCCCGGCCGTGCTGGTGGCTTGCGCATCCAGTGTCACCGATCTCGTGGCGAGGTCGACCGTTGCGGTGCCGCCGGTGCCCAGGCCCGTGCAGGCGACGGAGCGCAGTTCGAACGGAGCGGGCGGCACAGCCTCGGTGATGGTCGTCGCCACGCCTGCCGCCGTCAGGGTCTGGGTCGCGCCCGCTACGGCCGTGCCGGCCGTGCTGGTGGTGATGCTGTGCGACTGGATGCCGTTGGTGCCGGTGAAGCCGAACGTGCCGACCCCATCCACTGACACCTTGCTCACGGTCAACGACGGGCACTGCACCGTGAACGTCGCGCTGGCGCTGTTGTTTGACGGGTCGATGTCGGCGAACCCGTCCGTGGCGGAGAAGTTGGCGCTGGCCGTGTTGCTGACCGTCGCGCCGCAGGTGGACGTAGTGGCCACGGTACCGGTGATGGTGAAGGTCAGCACGCCGCCCGGCGCCATCGTGTAGCCGCCAGCGAAGGAAAGATTGCCGCTGCCGCTCGCCGCGGGACAGGTGGATCCCGCCGTCGCGGTGCACGTCCATGTCGCATTGGCGATCTGCGCAGGAAGGGTGTCGACGATATCGGCCGCATTGGCCCCGTCGATGGTGGGAGCCTGGTTGCCCGGGTCCACCGGATTGATGTCGGCGTTGGTGACGGTCACCGTGTAGGTCATCGGCAGACCGCGCAGGTAATTGGTCGCCGATGCAGCGGTCTTGGTCACCACGATGTTCGCCGGCGTGGACGTCACCACGCCCCGCACCTCGTGGATGTTGTTCAGTCCGCCGGTGGAGCCGCCGAAGCCCATGCGGAGGTTCGCGGGCGCGGCATAGGGAAAGTTGAGGTTGTTCAGTACGTTGGCGATCGCACCGCCATTCTGGCCGAGCCCCACGGTGACGCGATAACCGCCCGTGCCATTGGGTATCAGCAGCACGCGCGCCCGGTCCGCAGCCGGGCGGATAGCGGTGAAGGGCACGTCGATGCCGCCGGGCGCTGCCGCGCCACCCACATAGACGTTGTTGGCGCTGAGCGGGCCTCGGACGACCACGCGGTCGGCCGCCGACCCGGGACTTCCGCTGAGCGCTGAGCAACCGCCAAACACGCTGGGCAATTGTCCCGAGAAATTGCCGAACTCGTCCAAACCGATGCCCAGGTAGCCGCCAGCCCCGTTGCAGTAGCCCAGACCGGCACCGGGGAGGGCGCCGGCCATCGTGTCGTTGGCGTCGTACAGATAGAAGCTGATGCCGTCAGCGCCCGTGCCACTCCAGATGACGTAATCGAACTCGACGATCACGCCCTGAGTGGAGGGGAACGAGCCACCGGTATAGCGTGCACCGCCGACCTGGCTGGCCAGGTCCGTCGACAGTCGCAGCCAGCCATTGCCCACCGCGTCATTGGTGTTGTTGCCGTCGGCGATCAGGCCGTAGCCACCGGTCAGGATGCCGCTGTCGTTGTTGCCGGCATTGTCGTTGCCCGAGAAGGTCCAGCCCGGCTCGGTGCTGTTGCGGAAGGTGGCGTCAACCTTGAACTGCGCCTTCGCCTGGTCCGCAACGCCCATACCGAGCATCGCTGCCAGCGAAATAAAGATTATCTTTGAACGCGTCATGGGTCCCTCGACCAGTCATTTTCGGAATCGCGATGCAGGTGACGTGGGGAACCTTCAGGTTCGGACTATATACCGGCACGTCGCTGCTCACCCGGGTGGGCCGATGACAAGAAGGCTTGCATCACCTTCCTTACCATCGCGCTATCCAGTCCAGTTCGCATTAGCGATGACCGGGAGGACATCGCACGGCCCGGTACCCGCCAGGCGCCGTGCCGGCCAGCAGGCTGATCAACGTGTAGTCCAGCAGTTTCATTTTCATGCGCTTGTTCATGACCCGGCCCCCCCTCACTTGCGTACGCCGACAGGGGCTGTCGGGTCGTTGCTGGCTTC
>NZ_PDWV01000102.1 GCF_010093385.1 Pseudoxanthomonas mexicana | reverse complement strand
CCATTGGCCCCCCTGCTGCCGCAGACGAGTCCGCCTGCCCCCAGTGGCCCAACTGCCGCAGTTGTGGAGGCTACCCCTACCTCCGAAGCGGCCCCGGTCGCCCCGGCCGCCTCCGCGACGGCTGCAGTGCTGCCGGCCCCCTTCGTCGTCCCCCAGCCGCCTGCGCCGCCCAATCAGGTGCAAGTCGCCAAGCGCCTGAGTAAGGCGAAGGAGGACGCAATCGCGATGCGGAAGTACCTGTGGCCGGATGTTGGTGACGACCAGCTTTGGCTGCTCAGTGATAAGCGAAAGAAGGGCTTCTCGTCGATGCCGCGAACAATGCCGATCCTGATGAACATGATCGGTGACGCATCAAAGCGAGTGGGGTCGAAGTCTATTCCGGCGGGCCGAGCCTACTTGGTGCTGTGGTGTCGCGTGTTTGGCGAAGGACTCGTCAAGATCGACAACGAGATGATCGCGGCGTCAGAGGCGGGATACGTTGGAGAGCGCAGCATTTCCACCTGGCGCGAACATCTGCGCGTTCTGAAGGAACTCGGCTTCATCGATTATCGCCCGGGCCCGGCAGGACCAGTGCAATTCATCCTGCTGCTCAACCCGTACACGATCGCGAAGCAGCTTCGCGCAAAAGGTTGGGTAAGCGAGAACCAATACACCGGTCTGTTCCAGCGCGCGATGGAAATCGGTGCAGGGCCTGATCTGGCCGATTGATGGAGGTGGCCATATGGCTGGGTTCAATAGGGACGACTTTTGGGCAGAGCTCGATGCTACCGACGAAGCCTTTGTTCGTCGAAAGTGTGCGACGGGCGGCTACTCGCCCGCGAAGCAGCGGGTGGTGAAGGAGTGGCTTGCGCTGCAGGATGCGAAGCGAAAGATGCAGTGGGAGGCGGCAGACAGGAGGGTTGTCGGTCGAACGGCCTTTTGGACGTCCGTCACCGCTTACGCGGCAACTTTGACGGCGCTCGCTGCAGTCGCGGCGCTGTTCGTGAAATAGCTGGCTGGCTCGGGGTTGCGTCCCGCCCCTTAAGCCTCCCTGAAGCCGCCTCCACCCCTCCCGTAAGCCCAAATCACGCCCAACAAAAAACCCGCCTCGCGGCGGGTTCTCTTCAACGCGTTGATTCCGCTCGGGAATCTGGTGGCTATGGGTGGACTCGAACCACCGACCCCAGCATTATGAGTGCTGTGCTCTAACCGGCTGAGCTACATAGCCGCGTGAACCGCGTATTCTTCATTTCGACCCCCTGCCTGTCAAGGCGGGCGGTCGCGCTTGTCGCCTGCGGCGGGGCGTGGCAGAGTCGGGGACAGTAGATTTCAGGAGTCCGCATCGTGATCGATCCGGACGGCTACCGACCCAATGTCGGCATCGTGTTGATGCGGCCCGATGGCCGGGTGTTCTGGGCACGGCGCGTGCGCCGGGATGGCTGGCAGTTCCCGCAGGGCGGCATGAACACGGACGAGACCCCGGTTGAGGCCATGTACCGCGAGTTGCGCGAAGAAACCGGCCTGTTGCCCGAACATGTGGAAGTTCTGGGCGTCACGCCCGGCTGGCTGCGCTATCGCCTGCCGCCCCGCGCCATCCGGCGTCACGAACGCCAGGTCTGCATCGGCCAGAAGCAGGTCTGGTTCCTGCTGCGCCTGGTGGGCGACGAAGCCCACCTGCGGCTGGACCTGACCGAGAGCCCCGAGTTCGACCACTGGCGCTGGGTGGACTTCTGGTACCCGCTTGAACACGTGGTGATCTTCAAGCGCCGCGTCTATGCCCGTGCCCTGGGCCACCTCGCCACCTTCGCCCGCTCCGTGGCCGGCCCCCAGGCCATCCCTGCCGCCTTGCCCGCTGCCGCCCCCCGCGTGCCGGACGGGGCGCGCCGTCGTGGCCGCGACCGGCCCGCACGTAAACGGGGCGGGACCGGCGAGCCCGCCAAGAATTGACAATCATTCTCATTCAAGGTGGAATGATCACGGGCCATCCCGTGCCCGCCGTCCTGCCGCCGACACCGTGTACGTCTGCATCTGCAATGGCGTGACCGACCGCCAGATCCGAGAAGCCGCCGCTGCCGGGTGCGCCACCGTGGCCGAACTCACTATGCGGACCGGCGCCGGCGCCACCTGCGGCAGCTGCCTGGAGATGGCGGCGGACATCCTGCAGGCGGCGCAACCGGCCCCGCGCGAGTCGCTGCTCCCGATCCTCACCCTGTCGAACGCCGCCTGACACGGCCGGCCGCGCCGCCGTCGGCGGGTCCCTGCGCGCCAAGATGATCACGATTCGCGTTCCGGCACCGGCGGCGTGCGCGGGCTAACCTGTGCCGTCCATCCGCCCACGGAGCATGGCCATGAAAGGCGACGCCAAGGTCATCGAGTACCTCAACAAGGCGCTCTACAACGAGCTGACCGCGATCAATCAGTACTTCCTGCACGCCAAGATGCTGAAGAACTGGGGCTTCAAGGAACTGGCCGAGCACGAGTACAAGGAATCCATCGACGAGATGAAGCATGCCGACAAGCTGTCGGAGCGCATCCTGTTCCTCGATGGGCTGCCCAATTTCCAGGCGCTGGGCAAGCTGCGCATCGGCGAGACGCCGCGCGAGATCCTCGAGTGCGACCTGGCGCTGGAACAGGAGGCGCTGCCGCCGCTGCGCGAAGCGATCGCATATTGCGAATCGGTGGCCGACTACGTCAGCCGCCAGCTGTTCGTGGACATCCTGGATTCGGAAGAGGAACACATCGACTGGCTGGAAACCCAGCTGTCGGTGATCGACCGCATCGGCGAGCCGAACTACCTGTTGACCAAGCTCGACGACTGAGGCGTTGCCGGCGCCGGCTGCGCCGGTGACGGCGGCCGCGCCTGCGGCGGCACCGGTAGTAGCGGCCGGCCCAGCTGCTGCGCCGCATAGCCCTGCAGCGCCATGCGCGCGCGCGCGTATTCGGCTATGACCAGCGCCACGGCGACGGCCGGGCGTTCCAGCTTGCGTGCACGCGCGCCCAGTTCCACCCGCTTGGCGGCGGCGGACAGGGCCATCGCACCGACATTGGCGCTGGACGACTTCAGCGTGTGCGCGGCATCGCGCATGGCGTCCAGGTCCGGTACCGCCGCGGCCTTCTCCAGCGTGCCGATCAGGCGCGGCGCATCCTCCAGGAAGATGGTGATGATGCGCGTGGTCTCGTCGCCCGCGATCTCGCGCAGTTCCTCCAGCATGGTCTGGTCCAGCACCGGGAAGCCTGTCTCTTATATACAACTTACACTCCCCACGATCCTACGCGCTGACATCTCGGGTTGAGCTGTTAGCCTTATCACTTAAACCAGTATAGCTAAGAACGATGTCGAAGAGATTGTGCGTGCATATACAACACGTTACGGATATGGTGGTTACAGTAAACATGACGTCATACTCTGTAAGTCATGATG
>NZ_PDWV01000101.1 GCF_010093385.1 Pseudoxanthomonas mexicana | reverse complement strand
GCCCCGCCCAGGCCACCGAGGTGCTGCTGCCGCGCAACGACAAGGTGGAGGCCCCGCACGCGGGCAAGGGTTTCGGCAAGGAAAGCAGTACCGCGTTGCCGGTGGTCGCCATGGCCGTGCGCCCGGTGCCGGAACCCGCTCCCGAACCCACGCCGCCCGCCCCCACATTCACCGGCGGAGGCGAACTGGGCTTCGCCGCGGCCAGCGGCAACAGCAACACCGAAAGTTTCAACGGACGCCTGGACCTGACCTACACCGACGGCGGCGCCTGGCGGCACAGCGCCAGCCTGTTCGGCCTGCATTCGCGCTCGGAATACCTAAGGACCCACGAAGACGGCAGCCAGGTGCGCGACACGCGCACCACCGCCAACCGCTACACCGTCACCGCCAACAGCGCCTATTTGATGGACGACCGCGGCACGCTGAACACCTCGCTGCGCCACGAGGAGGACGATTTCGGCACCTACAGCCGCCAGCAGTCGCTCAGCCTGAGCTATGGCAACCGCGTGATCGAGAACGAGCGCGCGCACCTGGACCTGCAGGTGGGGCCGGGCTATCGCCGCGCCTACGACACGCTGGACGAGCGCAACGAAGCCAGCTTCATCGGTCGCGGCCTGATCGACCTGCGCTACGCGTTGAGCCAGAACACCGAGATCGTCAACAAGCTGCTGGTCGAGTCGGGCGAATACAACACGTTCGCCCAGAACGATCTGGGCGTGTCGGTGACGATGAACTCGCACTTGGCCCTGAAGGCGGGCTGGCAGGCGCGCCACAACAGCGACGTGGCACCGGACCGGAAACGCACTGACACACTGACCACGATGAACGTGGTCTACCGCTTCAAGTAAACCGATCGCGCAGGGCTCAGGCGAGGAACGCGCCTGCGCCCTGTTCCAGCAGGCGCGCGGCGACCGAACGGCCCAGACCCTCGGGATCGTCCAGCGGGCCCCTGCCATCGGCCCGGATCACCTGCCCTTCCGCCGCCGAGCCCACCAGGCCCGACAGCACCAGCGCATCACCGTCGCGTTGCGCGAACGCCGCCACCGGTACGTGGCAGCTGCCGTGCAGCGCCCGGTTCATCGCGCGCTCGGCCTCCACGCAGGTGCGGGTGGCGGCATCGTCCAGCGCCGCGAACAATGCGTGCATGGCGGGATCCTCCGCACGGCATTCCACCGCCACCGCGCCCTGCGCCGGCGCCGGCAGCCAGTCCGGGGCGTCCAGGCGCGCGCGGATGCGGGCCGCGAAACCCAGCCGCTGCAGGCCCGCGCAGGCCAGGACGATGGCGTCGTAGTCGCCCGCATCCAGCTTGCCCAGACGCGTATTGACGTTGCCGCGCAGGTCCAGCAGCTGCAGGTCCGGGCGCAGTACGCGCAGCTGTGCCTGCCGGCGCAGCGAGGACGTGCCCACCCGCGCGCCATGCGGCAGCGCGGCGATGCCGTCGTAGTGGTTGGACACGAAAGCGTCGGCGGGATCGGCGCGGGTCAGGATGGCCGGCAGCGCGAACGGGCCCTCAAGCTCCATCGGCACGTCCTTCAGCGAATGCACCGCGCAATCGGCCTCGCCGCGCAACATGGCAAGTTCCAGTTCCTTGAGGAACAGGCCCTTGCCGCCGATCGCGGCCAGCGAACGGTCCAGCACTTCGTCGCCGCGCGTGCTCATCGGCACCAGTTCCACGGCCAGGCCGGGATGCGCGTCGCGCAGGCGCGCGGCGACGTGTTCGCTCTGCCAGAGGGCGAGCGGGCTCTTGCGGGTGGCGATGCGCAGCGTGGTCATGCGGGCATTATCCCGCATGCCACGACCACTGCGCAGGTCAGAGCGCCTTGACCGTCTCGCGCAGGCCGGCCACGCAGCGCCGGCTGACTTCCAGCGGTGCCTTGCCGTGGCGCAGGATGGCCTGTACATGGCCGTCCCCGACGCGCTTGATCTCGACCAGTTCGTGTCGCGCCACCAGGCAGTTGCGGTGGATGCGGACGAAGCGCCCGCCGAATTCCTCCTCCAGCGACTTCAGCGACTCCTCGATCAGGTCCTCGCCGCGCGCATGGTGCACGACCACGTACTTCTCCTCGGCCTGCAGGTAATGCACTTCGTCGACCGGAATCAGGCGGAGGCTACCGCGCAGGCGCGCGCACAGGTGCGTGCGCGGCTGCTGGTTCGACGTCGCCGGCGCGTGCGTCTCGCGCCCGGCGATGAAGGTGCGCGCACGCTCCAGTGCCGCCGCAAGGCGTTCGGAGCGGATCGGCTTCATCAGGTAGTCGATGGCGGCTGCCTCGAAGGCGGACAGCGCGTGCTCGTCGTAGGCCGTGCAGAACACCACCGCCGGCCGGGGATCGAAGGCCGCCAGGTGGCGGGCGGCTTCCAGGCCATCCACGCCGGGCATGGCGATGTCCAGCAGCACCATGTCGGGGCGGTGCTGCGAACAGGCCTGCAGGGCATCCAGGCCGTTCTCGGCCTCGGCGACCACCTCGATGCCGGGATGTTCGGCAAGCAGCGCGCGCAGGCGTTCGCGCGCAAGGGGTTCGTCGTCGGCGATGACCACTTTCACGGCAAAGGCGTCCTCGATGAACGTTGGCGTGATCCCCCGCGGCCTAGGTTACCCATGGCGGCGCCCTGCGTCACCCGTCGGGGACGCACGGCCATTACAACGCAAACCGTCGGCCCATCCAGTCACCCAGGTCACGGATTTCTTCCGCACAGACCTGGTGGGCCATGGGGTAGCGGTGCCATTCGACATCGAAGCCCAGTTCGCCGAGCGCTTGCGCACTCTGCTCGGCATGGATCAGCGGAATCACCGGATCGCCCGTGCCGTGGGCCATGAACACCGGCTGCGCCGTCGCCGCCGCGACCCGATACCGCGCCGCCTGCGACGCACCCGGCAGGTAGGTCGACAACGCGATCAGGCCGGCGAGCGGGACCTGCCGGCGCAGGCCGGCCGCCAGCGTGATGGCGCCGCCCTGCGAGAATCCGGCCAGCAGCAGCCGCTCCGGCGCGATGCCGCGCGCCTGCTCGCGCGCGATCAGCGCATCCACCTGCGCCAGCGACTCCTCTATTCCGGCGCTGTCCGCCCGGGTGGGGAAGTCCATGCCCACGATGTCGTACCACGCGCGCATGCGCACGCCGTTGTTGATCGTCACCGCGCGCACGGGCGCGTGCGGAAACACGAACCGCAGCGCGGGCCAGTCCGGCCGCACCAGTTCCGGGACGAGGGGTGCGAAGTCATGGCCGTCGGCGCCCAGCCCGTGCAGCCACAGCACGGACCATTGCGGCGATGCGCCGGTTTCGTGTTCGACGGTGTCGAGGACCGGAGTGTCGGTGGTGATGGTCATGCGGCCATTGTCGCCGCAGACGCCGGGGGACCCCAATCAGCCATCGCGGGCGGCTTCGGGCGGCAGGCGGAAATGCACCGTGCGTCTGGAATCGTGCGCGCGC
>NZ_PDWV01000100.1 GCF_010093385.1 Pseudoxanthomonas mexicana | reverse complement strand
TGGCCCTCGTGGCGGTCGCGCAGGCACAGACGGTGGTGGAGTACATCCACACCGATGCGCTGGGCACGCCGGTGGCGGTCACCAACAGCGCGGGCGCGGTGATCGAGCGCAGCGTGTACGAGCCCTACGGCCAGCTGATCAACCGGCCACTGACAGACGGTCCGGGCTTCACCGGTCATGTGCAGGATTCGGCGACCGGGCTGACCTACATGCAGCAGCGCTATTACGATCCGCAGGCGGGGCTGTTCTTGAGCAGTGACCCCGTGACCGCACTAAGTGCACCAGTAGGGCTGTTCAACCGATACCGCTATGCAAACGGGAATCCATACAAATTCATGGATCCAGATGGAAGAAAGATCTGTTCTCCGCTAACCGGAGATGATTGTACTGTCAAGCCCCCTAACCCTTGGAACGGCATGCCGGGCGGGGATTGTCCGTTCTGTCTTGGCGACGACGCTAGCTTCGGAGAGAAAGAGCGAGACCTCGGACCTCAGTATGTGGGCAGGCTGGACGCTGTTCCAAACTCGGAAATGTACGAACTCCACGTCTACAGGCGTGGCCAAGACTTTGACGATGCTGTGAAGAGCAACAATAGAAAGTTGCTGCAACAACAGGAGGTTGGCGTTGTGGGTCCAGATGGAAATTGGCTGAACAAACATGGCCATACGAGCCCACCTACTATTAGCACTACAGCAGACAATAAGATTCGATCTGTGATTGCCCAAGAAGCGCGAGGAAGAGGTTGGCTCGCACCGCGAGGATCTGGAGTAAGCATTCGGGGATCACGGCTTACGGCAGAGATCCAGAAGGGGATGGGAAGAACGGGCTCCTTGACATACTTGAGGGCGCTCGGAAAGAGCTTAGGCGCCGCTGGTGTTGTCGGTGGGATACTTGACAATCTGAGTATCGAGCGGGCTTGTAGTGTTGACCCAGATTTTGATGGATGTTGACAAATGACTGATCATGTCTTGCTAAAGAACCGGCCCGTTCGACAGGCTCTTCGCTGTGGGGGAAAAATGTTGAGCGAGTCTCCCCCGGACCTTTTTGGTGGCTTCGTCTATGGAGTGACCGTTGAGTGTCCGCTAGACTCGAGCTCCAGACTTATCCTTTCCGTGCTGCTATCTCAATGGAATGAGGTAGTGGAACTCTGTTTTGATGGGGTCGAAAACCTCAGAATGCTCGATCTGAATCTAGCTGGTGGCTTCTCGATTCGGGAGTTCCTTGTGACTGGCCACGATGAAAATCAGGCGGCGCACTTTGCCAGCGATCTCGATGGCCTGAGCCTAGACTTCAAGTTTCGCGAAGCAACCTTTAGGTTGTTCCAACTTGAGCCGTCGCTGACACGGCACTATGTTGGATGGGACGAAAATCCGGGGTTATAGAAGGTTAGCCGACTGGTGAACTGCGCCGATCTCGCCACCAACTTTTCGCGATGGAGCGGGTTTCCCTACGGACTCTTTAGCGATCCACTGTTGTCGCGCTATATGCTCGCAGGGGCGAAGCTTAGTGAAGCTCTAGAAGATCCGATATTGTGAAGGTTGCAAACCGTCAGGCTAATGGGCGGGGTAAGTGAGGGACAGGGGGAGGGCAGGAGCAGTTGATTCGATTGATTTATCGAGGGTAGGGAATGGTAGTAGATGGGGCTTACGAGACAATTTGCGATTCAGTACTGACGCTCATGCCAAGAGCGCGGACTTGCCGGTGGAACCGGGCCTCATCTTCACGAAGAAACCTCTCATATCGAGCTGCATTGCGTCGCACGTCCTCGTGCGCAGACTCCTGAGCCTTGGCTGCCCATGCAGCGCGCCCCCCTCGATAAGCCTTAAGCAGAAAGGCGATAGAATCGGCCTCATTGCGCGGAAGCGAAAGATACGGAAGTCCGACCATTACATAGGGGCGACGTGAAGCGCTTCCGTAAACATGCTGCTGGGCTCGCCACAACGCTACCGGAATCGTAACGTCAGAAGGCGATGCGAACAGTGCTCGCGCAACTTCCTGAGCCTCAGGATCCACGACAGGATAGAGGCTTCCAATGTAACCACGTGCACCTGCGAATGTAGCGCGCATACTCAATTCGTGCCACGACCAGCAAGAATTGTTGAAGAAAAGGGGGGCCGATCCCATGGCGAATGCATGCGATGCGAAAAGCATGATTTCTCCATGCATCTGGATTCCCATTGAGCCGGGGACGCGGCCGACCTCCTCGCTGGCCACCAAGTATTCATTGCGCCCCTCAAGTCCACCGAGATCTCGCCAGGCCAACATAGCGCTACCTACAGGTAGCGCGTCCTTGCCGGCTTTGTCGCGCCAGCTTACGCCGTCCAATGAATGAAAGCGGTAGTACTCCATTACCCGAAACATATCCTCGACTCGGTCGTAACTAAAGCTAAGGGCGCGATCCACAACCAGCCTTCGGCACTTTCCTTCCAAGTCCGGGAACTCATAGGTAAGCCGATGTCCCTGAGCGTCTCCGGAATGGCTGGATATCACGATGACGTCATACGGGACGAGGTCAAGAAGAAACTGCACCATCATTGGAGTGGCCTCTGACCCATTAATCGTACGCACCAACGCTCCCCGTTCATAAAGGGCATGCGCTACATCGACCATCTCTGCGCTCTCGACCGCTCCCGGGTCGACAAGCAGAGCAGTACGCGTCGATCGCGCTCGCCCTTGGGAGGCCCAGATGCCCTCGATCGTAGACCGTCCAAAGTCGGGGTAGCGGTACATGTGGGTAACGGCCGTATGCGGAGCGATCACCCCCCAAGGAAATCCGGCCGTAACAAAAAGAATAGACTGATAGCCCGTCAGCTCCAGCGCCCCGACGTGCTGTCGAGCACGATCTACAATGGCATTGAAGCGCGCACTTACCTCGCCGCCTTCGCCAAGATCGTATATATCCTCGATCCAATGATCATGCAGTTCCTCGGCCAACTCTGGGATGGTCGCGAAAGAAGCATTGCTCGCGAAAGCGATGTTGCTGGCGATCACTTCCGCCAATGCATCACCCCGTTCGAACACTACAAGCAGATGTTGGCCCCGGCTTACCAACGATATCTCCGGCGAGGCGTCGAGGTCGATTACAAGTTCGCATGAGGAAAGACGCGCTTGGTACACCCCTACGCCCAAGTTGTCCTTTCCCCAGTGCAGCGCTCCTCTTGAGCGACTACGCCCGCCAACAATCGCCTTAAGATCCGGATATGCGTCATGGTGGGCACAGCGCGGCCAGCCAACCGCCATTGCTACTGCCGCGTCGTCAGGTAAGCCGCCGATCAGGACTTGTTCTATTCCAGCGAGAACCAGCGCGTTTCGTCGACGTATCGTTTCGTTCTCCGCGTCCTCACGTCCTAGCCGCGGCCCATCCATGACCGGAAAATAGCGTCCCTGACGAGTAAAGAGCGCGGATACCTGCGCTGCCAGAAGTGCGTCATCAGTTACAAGTGCACAATCTTGGAACGTCGGAGCGTAGAGCATGGGATTCCCCTGACCGATATCCATTCCCACCACAGGACGATTCTTCTCCGAAAGTGGATGCGATTACTTGGAGGGCGTGTAGTTCAAACTTAGAGGTTCTCCCAGAGATGCATTGACGCTCCATGGATACGGCGGCACGTGGTCCTTCTGGTATTGGTAACAGTACACGCTCGACATATTTCTGAGGTCATAAGCGCGCCCCAAGCGCAAGGCCAGGGAAGCCGGCGCGGCTAGTACCAGGTCAACACGTGCAACCGCGCGGTTTGTGAGCATGGCCATCAGTTCGAGGAATTGTTGGGAAAGTGCCGCCTGTTTTTCTGCAGACCAAAGGACATTGGGGCGCGGGTCTGGCAATGACAGCGTCACCATAGGCTGGACCGGCCAGAGCTCTGTAGACACTCAGTCGCCGCTCTGCGCGTAGCGCCTTTCAAACTCTACCGGTGACAGTCCGCGAGCGGAACCATGCCGGCGGATCGGGTTGTAGAACATCTCGATGTAGT